>JAZSFR010000008.1:0-272192 GCA_045532335.1 Paludibacteraceae bacterium | reverse complement strand
GCGGTCTGCGCTTGGTGTAGGATTGTGTAGAATTGTATAGGATGGTGTAGTATTGTTTCCCTCGCCTCTAAACTCTAAACTGTAGCCGCTTGCGGCGTCCTCTAAACTGTTGCTCAACGGTGACGGTGAGACCGTCACCTGCTGAGCAACCCAATCAATCCAATCAGGTTGATCGGGGGTAAAGGGTGGTAGTGAGAGGATATATTCGCGCAAGGGGTGTACATCGGGTATGAGGTCCGATTGTAGGGCAGTCATTACTTCGCGCGAAGTGATATTCATATCGCACTCTTGCGCACAATGGCAGACGATAGAGTTGATGTCGTGTTTGGTCATTTCCCGCCATTGTTCTTGCCTCTCGCCTTTCGCCTCTAGCCTATCGCCTATAGGGTGCGCAACGCGCACTTGTAGTTTATCGCTGATGACATCATGGCGAAGACGAGAAAATTGTAGGTAGTTGTCTTCGATAAACTTCATGGCACACTCTTGTTTATTCATAACGAATTGATTTTCAAATTCCCGCTACAAAGATACTACTATTTTTTGAAATGACCTTAAAGCCAAAGACTTTAAGGTTAAGCCATAAAAAGATAGTACTTTTGTCGCCAAAAAACGACAGAAGTACTATGAGTGTTTACGAGTTATTATGTCTCTCAAAAGAGAGTGATCAGTTTGAAGATTTTTTCAGTCTTCACATTATGAGTAGCGGTATGAAGATTAGTTTTGAGCGTTATTGTTATCTGCTCGCATTAGAGAAAAATCATCCAAATGAAACGCATTTTCACTTGGTGCAAGATACATCCATACACTTTGATGTATCCGAGCAAACGATCTATAACGACATCACCAAAATGAAGTTTGAGGTGAAGGGACTTTTGGGGCTCAATGGCTGAATCTTATGGAATATGGCGGCAACAATAAACGTGTCAACAGGTATATAAATTTAAAAAAATGAGGTCTTACTTGTGTATTCCAAAAATTATTACTAATTTTGTCGCGAAAACATTTGTGTGCGCGTTGTGCGCAAATAATAAAAGGTAAACTAATCAAATACTAATACAACATGAAAAAATTTACTCTATTTTTAATTGCAACCCTATTTAGCGCAATGTCATTTGCGGCGCTGAACCCGTATGCATATGGGCTGTCTTCAACGCTCAACGCAGATCAGACAGAGTTGACAATGAACTACTCGCTGAATGCCACCGCTACTAACGTGGATTTTGTGCTTTTGGATGGCGATAAGGTGATTAAGACTGTCAATCTGAATGGCAAAGGTCTTGATAAAGGAACGTACACAGCAGCCATTGCTCTTGATGACCCTAATATGCCTCTTGGCAAAAAACTCACATGGAAACTAGAGGTAAAGGGTAAGGCACATAACACAACCGATAATCATGGTGGTTATCAATTCTATCACCCATCAGGTGTGGATATCGACAATAACCCTGAGTCAGAGCATTTCGGTCGTATCTTATGTAACGAGGCTATGCAGTCCGTTGCTTCTAAGACCGATACATATCTTAGTGCTGGTTTTGGTGCTGGTATTTATGCGTTTACTCCAGCTTTCGAGCCAATCGACAACGGTGACAAGCCTGGTTTTAATGGTGGTAATAATTTTGTAAACACGCATAGTCTATATGGCTCTAAGGCACAAACAGCATATGTAACACGTAGAATTCGCATCTCTGATGATGGACGTATTTTTGTAACTTCTTTAAACCCAACTCAAAATGCATATCTTTGGGAAGTAAATCCTGATAATTTGGACGAATGGACTCCTGTTTTTGAGTATGCTAAAAAGAGTGACTTATATGATTTAGTAGATGCTTCTGGCAATTTTATTGCTGGTCCTAATGTTGGATTTGATGTGCGTGGTTCAGGTAGCGATTTGAAACTTTTAATGCTGTCTGCTAATATTAATGGTATGCAAGCTAACCAAAATTTTTTCACATGCAGCGAATATAATTTAGGTGAAAATAAAAAATGGAATTCAACACCATCAAAAGAAATTAAATTTAAACAAAAGTATGCAATCTCATTCACAGGTTGTCAAGTACAATATGATAATGAGGGTGGTATATGGTTTACTCAGAATCGTGGAACATCAACAGATGCACAACCTGCACTAGTGCATATCAACGCACTGGGTGTAGAAGACTATAAAGAAAAGATTGATAATTTAAAAAATGCAGGATTCTGTTTCAATAAAGATTTTACTAAGGTGATTATCGCTGATGGGCGTAATACTGCTGGAACTGCTCGTTACGATGGTTATGCACGAATTTATGATGTTTCAAAAAGCGCAGAGGGTACTCCAGCATTGACATTATGGAAGTATATAAGTATGGTTGACATGGGTGCTAGCTTGAATGACTTTGCATGGGATATTGCTGATAATGTGTATGCAGTTAGCAATAGCGGAGAATGGATTCGTGCATACGCTCTTGCTCGTACTGCGGATGATATTGCTACTACACCTTGTGCGTCAAAATATGCGTTTACTATCAATTCTGCAGCACAAACGGCTAAGGCGTCCGAGTTGAACCCATATGCGTATGATTTGTCTTCTGAATTATCAAGCGATAAAAAGACTTTGACCATTCATTATAAGCTCAATGCTAATGCCAATGCGGTATCAGCTGTTATTATGAATGGCGAAACGGAGGTAAAGTCGTTTGCTTGTACAGGTATCACAAGAGGCGAGCATAGTGTAGCCATCCCAACAGCCGAACTGCCTGTTGGTCTAAAATTGACATGGCAGATTAAGGTAGATGGGACTTCTAAATCTGTTCCAACACAAGTTTCTACATATTATTCACTCTATTGCCCTCACGGTTTGGCAATAGACAAAAATCCAGAATCAGAATACTTTGGTCGTATTCTGGCAGTAGAGGGCATGCAAGCCGTTCCTGCCACAGGCTATTTATCATCTGGTAAAGGTGCAGGTATATATGTGTTTACCCCTGAGTTTGCAACAGATGGTAAGGTTTATAACGGTGCAAAAGATTTTACTCGTCAATGGGCATCTTATGGCTATCAACCATGGCGTGTGAAGATTTCTGAAGATGGTCGTATCTTTGTTTCTTCTTGTGACTTGAATGGTAAATTCGTTTGGGAATTATCTAAGGATTTGAATACTTGGACCGAAGTTCTTGCTCGTGGACAGGAAAAATCTAGTTCTACGATGAAAGGTAATGCATTTACTACAGATGAGGGTCTATTCTTAGCGGGAATGAATTTGAGTATGGATGTGATTGGTAGTGGAAAGGATTTGAAACTCTTGTTGTACTCTGCGAGTGGAACTGGTATAACAGGACAAACACAAAGCCTATTCCGTTTGGATGAATATGCACTGGGAGAAGCCACGAAGTGGGATAATTCGAAAGAACCAACACAAATTACTTGCTTTAGCGGTAAGTATGGATCAATGTACAATAACGTCAACATAATCTATGATGGCGAAGGTGGTTACTGGTTTGGTGCGAGTCGTGACAATAATGCTAATCAGCCAAACTTGGTACACTTCGACAAAAACGGAAATAGAGATTACTACTCTGAGAGTAATAAATTCTATGGCGGTGATGGTATCTTGTTGCACAACGGAATGCTAATCAAAGGTAAAGCTCGTACAGATGCTAAGACAGGTAACTTCGGTGTTTATACAATAAGCAAAGATGCAAGTGGAAATCTCGTTTTAACCGAGAAATGGAGTGTTAAAGCTAACCATATTGGTCGTAACTTGAACGAGTTTGCAGTAGACTACGGAGAGAACCTCTATGTAGTAGGTAACTCTGGTGAGAAGATCATCGCATTTGCTATGCCTTACTCAGGTTCTGTAACAACTCCATGTGCAGCGAAGTATGCGTTTGAGTTAGAGGCTCATGGCGTAGTGAAACGCGCTGTTCAATTGGGCGAGAGCACTATCGTTCTTACACACGATGCGGATGGTACACCATATATCTACAATGTAGTAGGCGATGTAATGACTCCTATCTCACAAAACGGTATAGTAGCGCGTGACCCAGAAAATAAGGGTGATTATCTCTCTATATCTGATATTGCTGTTACCACAGATGGTAAATTAGTGGCATGCAACTATGTGCGTTGTCAGTACGGAGAAGAACAAGTTGATGATGGTTACAAGAGAGGCACCAACCGTTTTTATATTTGGGATGATATCACAGGCAATCCAAGAGAATGGTTTACTGATCAATTTGCAGCTAACTCATATCGTGCAGATATGGGATACACCATGGCACTGAACGGTTCTTCTACTGATTGCAATATTCTCGTTACTGGTCGTCATTATAATTCAAGTGGTGCTGGTAGTTCTGATGGTTCAGTTCGCATGAACTACTTTACAATAGAAGGGGGTAATAAGCCATCTCGTTTATATTTCGGTAACACGCTGAGTAAAGATGCAATTTATAACACTCATACCATAGGCGAAGACATGTACTTATCTGTATCTCCATATGGTGATGGACGATTTATGATGGATGCAGGGAATGTGGTGCCTTCAGAATTCCAAATTAATGCTCATAAAGAAGATGTAACTATCCTTGAGCGTATAAATGCAAGTACTTTGCCTGCTAAATACAATGGAACTACTTATCTAAATATCAATGGAATGCACTTTATGGTTGCTCCTTATGCGGATGCAAGTGGTAAAGTAGCTGGGGTCAAGGTATTAGACATCAACAATGGTCTAGCTGCTGCAAAGGTAATAGACAAACTTGATCTTGCTACCCCTGTAGCAGGTAGTGCAGCTGCAACTGCAGTCAAAGTAAATGGTTTTGATTTGGCGATCACATTGGTAGTAGATGCTACAATCTACACTTTTGAAACTACCATTAACATAGAGGTCGTAGTAGATGAAGATGCTGACAACACTACAGCACTTGCTCCATACGAGGGTCAACGAGTAGACAAAGTCACTGTTAAACGTGATTTTGAACCGAACAAGTGCTATACACTCACATTGCCATTCGATATGAATGCTTCACAAATAGAAGATGTATTCGGCAACGCCACTGTATATAACTTCTACAATATTGTAGAACAGAATGCAGAGGAACTCTACCTTGAGTTTATACCCGCATCTTCTATCCAAGCTGGTGAACCTTGCCTCGTAGTAACTCCTTCTGGCAGCTTCGATGCTAACGATGGATTTATGATTGAGGATGTGATCATTTCTACTACTCCTCAACCTGTGCAAGTAGGTGCAGTAACAATGATGCCTGTTTTGGATAATGGTTACCTAATGGAAGATCCAAGTGAGTATTATGTATGGGAGGGCGGATTGTATTGTGCAGGAACTTACAATATGACTTCTAAAGGTCTTCGTGCATACTTCGTGTCTTCTTCACCATTGCCAGTGCGTGCACGCGTGGTATTGAAGGATAATGAAGCTACATCTATTCCATTAGTTGGAGTAGAAACTGACACTCAGGTTCGCAAGATCATGAAGGATGGTCAAATCATCATTATCCGTGGTGAAGAGCAATATAATATTCAAGGACAACGAATTGACTAATTATTTTTAAGTATGAAAAAGATATATAACAAACCAACAACAGAAGCAATCCAATTGCTTGGACAAAACGCCATCATGGCTGGAAGCAGTAGATTCATTTTAGGACCAGGAGATGGTTCTCCTAGTTCGAACGACTAATCCCTACCCTACATGACACAAATAGAGGACGCATATGCGTCCTCTATTGTTTTATATACAATGTAGGGGGAATTACTATTCGTTCTTATTCAAAATAACCAAAGCACCAATAACACCAGGTACCCAACCACAACAGGTGAGCAACAAGACTATCAAAACTGAACCACACCCCTTGTCAATAACGGCCAAAGGTGGGAAGAAAATTGCTAATATTACACGTAAGCAGGACATATTTTTTTTGTTTGGACCGTTCGTTACACTCACTGTTAGACCGTTCACTTCGTTCACTGAGGGACCGTTCGTTACACTCACTGAGAGAGCGTTCGCTTCGCTCACTGAGGGATCGATGAGTCTCACAGCCCGCAGGGCGGTCTCTCAGCGAAGCGGTCTCTCAACGCAGTGGTCTCTCAGCCCGTAGGGCGGTCGCTCAGCGTAGCGGTCGCTCAGCGACGTAGTCGCGGTCAAGTTAATACTTATCGCACTCGAATACGGGTGATGGTACCTTCGCTACTCGTAAAGATACACTCCTTACCAGATAATGGCAATGGCGTATTCAAAATGGAATTGCCTATCTTATGGCGCCACAAAACAACACCCGTCTGAGCATCCATACCCAACAACAATCCATTCTTAGTACTAACCCAAAGCACTCCACCCTTCTCCAATGGCATAGCAGGATTATGCTCGTAGCCAAAGCCCGCATGAGAGGTCCAAAGGGGAGTTGGGCTATTGGACGGCGTTTCGCCTATAGGACGCTCGCTATGCGAGCTATGGGATATAGGATATTGGGTACTAATCGCTACCACCGTATCCCACATACATTTGGAATAGACTGTTTTGCCATCCTCGCTCAGACCAACCGTCTCACGCACCTTATACTCCTTGGTGCGCCAAATCTCAGCACCCGTCTCAGCATCCAAACAAGTGAAATAGCGGTCAGGAGCCGTAATAAAAATCTTACCATCCGCTGCCACAGGCCATACCGATGCAGGAGAGAGTTTAGGATTGGACTTACCATTGCTCCACTTCCATACCAATGAACCATCCTCCAAATTCAAAGCATAGAGATAGGTATCCCACGCACCGAAATAGAGTTTGTCACCATATACCAACGGACGAGTAAGCACATAATTCTTCAACTCATCAAACGACCACTTAACAGCGCCAGTCTTAAGGTCAAAAGCAAACATTCTGCCATCACCGCCACCAATAAACGCCACACCCTCGTGGATAGTGGCTGCGCCCATAACCGCTTGATTAGTCGTATAACTCCAGAGTTGCGTACCGGTCTTAGCATCCAAACCATACACATTATAATTAGCACTACCGAAAACCACTACCCCATCTGCAACCGCAGGCGAACCAACAATACGCATACCCGTATCGAATGTCCACTTAGTAGCGCCCGTAGCAAGATCCAAACAATAGAACATACCCACATCATCACCAATATAAAGACTCTCACCATCCGTCACCGGCGTAGAATACAAACCACCCTTGAGAGACTTATGCCATGCACGAGTGACCTGAGGATACTGCTCATTGACAGAGAAATCAGGACGAAGAGACTCGTCGGAAGGGGCGTACTCTTTCTTGCCAAATGGCAGAGTCAACCATGGTTGAGTAGTATTGAGTAGTGTTGAGTAGTGTTGAGTAGAGGTTGATGGAGTGCGCTCGTAGAAGCGGATAGAATCGGTGACAGAGATAATGGAATAACCATTGATAGTGTCATTGCCACGGAGATTAGAGCGATTGAGCACATCCGTAATACCATCGCAGTCAAAAACGAGATTGCGGTGGTAGTGACCACCCATCACACATTGTACATTATACTCACGGAGTACATCCGTTACCTCGTACCAGTTATCCACATCGCCATTGCGCAATGGATAGTGGGTAAACACAAAGATAGGTGTAGTTGAGAGTTGAGAGTTGAGAGTCGAGAGTTGAGAGATACTATCCAAATTATGCTTGAGCCATGCTATATCCTGTGGAGCCACGTGGCCATCTGCCATACGGATGACCGGACCTGAGTTAAACCCTATAAAATACGCGCCCGCGTGCGCGAAAGCAAATCGGCTATCACCGAAAATACGGGTGAAATCCATGACACCCGACTCAGACCAAGTGGTCTCGTGGTTGCCCGATGCCGCATAATATGGCACACGAAGCTGATCCAAAGCATCCTTGATAGCTTGAATAGAAGCACGGTCGCCCGACTCGGTCAGGTCGCCCGTAACAACTACAAACTCAATATCTGGATTGCGGTTGATGTCCGCAATAGAGCGTTGAAGATCCTCCATAGGTTTGGGATTGGAGGTAGAAATATGCGTATCCGTGAGGAGCGCAAAAGTAAAGAGAAGAACTGATAAGAGGGTCATAGAAAGTTGAAAGTCGAAAGTTGAAAGTTGAAAGTCGAAAGTTGAAAGTCGAAAGTCGAAAGTTGAAAGTCGAAAGTTGAAAGTCGAAAGTCGAAAGTAGTTATTCTAATTGGAGGTTCATGCGGGTGCGGAGTTCAGCGACATGAGGATTCATATCCACCAAGACCTTGTATTTCTCAGCGGCAGTATAGGCTCGGGTGGTTTTCTTATATTCACCTACCTCTACCACTAACTTGAGGTTATCATTCTTCAAGGCATCTCGCACAAGATCCATCACTCGCTTGCCAAACTTAGCAAACTCCTGTTTCTGCCACGGATTAGCCACCGTTATACGGCATAACTCGGGAGTCACCAACTCAGGCACAAGCGTATTCAACATAGCAATAAGACGCTCTTCACCAGGGAAGTGTAATACTAGACCAGCCCACGCGTCAAAGAGCTGGTCAGCCGTAAAAGGGTTGTTACGAGTAGGAGTAACCGGCACTTCCTTCTCTACCGCAGGCGCAGCCGCCGCAGTAGTCTCCTTCTTCACACCAAGAGTACCCAAATTACCCAAAGATGGCATAGCCATCGGTGGAGCAGGTTTGGGTGATTGAGGTGATGAGGCGATAGGGCGAGAAGGCGATTGAGGTGATGGGTTATTGGCGATTGGCGATGGGCTATTGGCTATAGGCGATGGGTTATTGGCTATAGGTGCTTGGGTATTGGTTACGGGAGCCTCTACCAAGCGACAGAGTTTGACCAATGCCAACTCAACTGTCAAGCGTTTGTTCTTAGCCGTACGGAACTGCACATCGCAGGTATTGACTATATCTAGCGCATTGAAAATCCAACGTGCATTGCAGCGAGTAGCCTGTTGTTGGTACTGCTGACGAATGGCATCCGATGTCTCTAGAAGTTGCGCAGTAGCTGCATCCTTGCTCACCAGCACATCGCGCAAATGTTGCGCCAAGCCCGTGATAAAATGTCCCGCATCAAAACCCTTCTGCAAGACCTCGTTGAGAAGCAATAATGACTCGCCGACAGCACCTTGTAATGCAGCATCGATCATGCGGAAATAATAGTCAGAGTTCAGGACATTGAGCACCTCAATGGCTTGCTCGTAACTGATCTCCTTGCCACAGAACGCCACCAATTGGTCAAAAATACTCAAGGCGTCACGCATACCACCATCTGCCTTTTGAGCGACCACATTGAGCGCTTCCTCACCTACCGTGATACCCTCTTGCTTAGCCACATACTGCAAATGACGAATGGTATCCGCTACCGTGATACGAGTGAAATCGTACACCTGGCAACGACTCAAAATAGTAGGGAGAATCTTATGCTTCTCCGTCGTTGCTAGAATGAATATAGCATATGATGGTGGCTCCTCCAATGTCTTGAGCAAGGCATTGAACGCACCTTGGGACAACATGTGAACCTCGTCGATGATATACACACTATACTTACCAATTTGAGGCGGGATACGCACCTGATCAATCAGCGAACGGATATCATCCACAGAGTTGTTGGATGCAGCATCCAACTCATGGATATTAAACGAACGCTGCTCATTGAAGGCAGAACATGACTCACATTGGTTACAAGCCTCGTGTTCAGAAGTAGGCGTGAGACAGTTGATGGTCTTGGCAAAAATACGCGCACAGGTGGTCTTACCCACTCCACGCGGACCGCAAAACAGATACGCATGCGCGAGACGATTGCTACGAATAGCATTGCGCAAAGTCTGGGTCAAAGCCTGCTGACCTACCACCGACTCAAAAGTCGTAGGACGATACTTACGGGCTGATACGATGTAATTTTCCATATACTCTTCGGTTATTGGCTATAGGCTATAGGCAATAGGCTATAGTTTATAGGCAAATTAAACGTGCAAAAGTACGAATTTTTTGGCATATATGCAAGATTTTGGGTATTTTTATGGCTATTTTGCTAAATCGACTTTGCAAAATAGAGAATAATTGCAAATATTTAGTACTTTGTATTGCATAGTACTAGAAAAAGCAGTACCTTTGCGGTGGGAAAAGACAATTTGGCATAGTTTTTGCATGATAAGTGGTGAAGAACAAATAATATTAACCTTATAAATATGACAACAATGAAAAAGATTTTAACCTTAGCGGTGATCCTAATAATGGCAGGGACCGCATGCGCTAACGAACACATGATACCGTTTGGCGAACTACCAATATTGGCACAAAACTTTATTAAAAAACACTACACCCCTACCGATGTAAGCTATGTCCAAAAAGATAAAGACATACTATACAACGAATACAAAATCTATCTAAAGGATAGAACGGAGATAGAATTTGACAACAAAGGCAACCTACAATCCATCGACTGCCACCGAAAAGCTGTGCCACAAAGTATCATACCACAAATCATTACAGAGTATGTAAAGCTACACCACCCTGAACTCTTTATCGTAGAATACCAAGTGGAATTGAGACACCAAAAAGTGGGATTGAACAACGACTGGGAACTGGTGTTTGACAACGATGGAAACTTCCTGGGAATGGATGATTAGGGTGTAAAGTGTAAAAATAAGATAATATGAAAAAGTTGTATCGTTCGAGTAACCGCATTTTGGCGGGAGTATGTGGCGGAATTGCCGAGTATCTAAACATTGACCCAACTGTGGTACGCGTATTGTATATCGTACTGAGTTTCTTCTCCGCTGCCTTCCCAGGATTGCTACTCTACCTCATTCTACTACTCTTTATCCCTAATTACGACCAAGTATGATAAACAACATCAAGAGTCAAATGCGTAAAGGACTGCTGGAATATTGCATACTAAGCATCATCAGCAAGGATGAGGCATATGCTTCGGATATCCTAGATACCCTCAAGCAGGCCAACCTACTCGTAGTAGAAGGCACCCTCTACCCTCTCCTGACACGCATGAAAAACGAGGAACTACTTACCTACCGATGGCAAGAGTCCACCAGCGGACCTCCTCGCAAATACTATGCACTAACCAAAGAAGGGCAAGAACTACTAAGCCAACTGCACGAGGAATGGGAGACCATTCAAAAAGCAGTGGCAACCATAAACGTTGAATAAAAACCTATCTAACGAACAAAAAGACATATGAAAGAGACTCGTACTATCAATCTTAATGGAATGGTGTATCATATTGATTATGACGCCTACCAATCCTTGCGCGACTACATACAGGACATCGAATTGCGATTGCCTATGAACGACCGCCAAGAGATCATCGCTGACATAGAAGCACGTATAGCTGAACTATTTCAGAATGCGCTCTTTGCCAAGAACATACAGGTGATCAACCTTACCATTGTGGAGAGTGTAAAAAAACAAATAGGTGCACCATCCGAATTTGGCGAGAATAGTCGTCCGAAAGTGAAAGTGGACAAGTCACAAAACACCGGATGCGGACGCATAGCAGGAATACTAATGACCGTTATCCTAGGTATATTGGCATTGCCCGTGATATTCATTGGTATGATTATCTTATTTGCCATCATACTATCCCTCTTTGGCGTAGCTGTGGCAGGAACGACTAGCGCGGCTGCCGTGTTACCAGTATTCCCAGCATTCGCAGAAATCCTGGTAGATGGCGGGGCAATACTCATTCCATTGCTCATGGTTGCACTGATAGCGATAGTCGTGCTGCCGATCATCATGATTGTATATGCTATCGTGACCAAACTGCGCACACGCCGCGGTCCTAAGCCACGATTCTGGTGGATCACTATTCTCTTGTGGATTACATCTATCGTATTCTGGTGTTCTGCACTAGTCAAGTTATACCACTCCTATGACAACGCACCTGAGATATTGAAAACAATGATTTTGGATGAGATGGACATTAACGATGAGGGCGTGACCACCTCTACCCTACAATTGGATGCCTATCACAGCATCGTCCTCACTGGAGCAGCCGAGTTGCAAGTGAGCAACGCAGAGCAAGCATCGACTACGCTACGCACGAATCTCGTGCAACTAATAACAGATAAGACCAACATCAATGCTCAAGTGCGCGATAGTGTACTCTATATTGATGTTCCAGGTAATCTGCCAATAGAAGCCGTAGCCAGCTTCACCATCACAGCTCCTGAGTTGCGTAAAATAAGCATCTACGGAGCGAGCAAGATAGAGACCCCAGATGGACAAACACTCAGCCAACCGAAGCTAACACTAGACCTCAATGGCGCAGCCAAAGCAGACCTTCAACTGGCGGTTACAAACCTCAATATAGAAGCCAAAGGCGCTAGCAAACTAGAACTGGAAGGTAGCGCTGAGAATGTGGAAATAGCGATTGCAGGAGCAGGCAAAGTGGAAGCAGAGGACCTGATTGTGCAAAACATGCATATCAATTGTGCAGGCGCTAGTCAAGCAGAAGTACATGTGGTACGCGAACTCTGGGCACAAGCCGCAGGCGCTAGCAAAATCAGTTACCAAGGCAACCCTAGTATCAAACAAAAAATGGCCGTAGGAGAAAGTTTTATCGTCAAAGACTAATATGACTTATCAACAAACGATCGAATACCTCTATGCATCGCAGCCCGCCTTTCATCAGGTGGGCGCTGCTGCATATAAACCAGGACTAGATAATACCTATGCCCTCATGGCACACCTGGGCAACCCGCACACTCAACTCCGTGCAGTACATATAGCAGGCACCAACGGCAAAGGTTCAACCTCCCACCTCATAGCCGCTGCACTACAAGCAGAAGGATACCAAGTGGGACTATTCACATCGCCACACTTGGTAGATTTCAGGGAGCGTATACGCATCAATGGACAAATGATTCCACAAGAGACCGTGGTCCATTGGGTAGCCCAACATAAAGCATTCTTGGATGAACTCAAACCATCGTTCTTCGAGACTACGATGGCGCTAGCGTTCTGGTATTTCGCTCAGCAACAAGTGGATATAGCCGTGATAGAAGTAGGACTAGGCGGACGATTGGATAGCACCAATATCCTCACCCCACTACTGAGCGTAATCACGAATATTGGCATTGACCACACGGAGTTTCTGGGCAATACCCTAGCGCAAATAGCCGCAGAAAAAGCCGGCATCATGAAACATCATGTGCCTTGCGTGATAGGAGAGACACACGAGGAGACTGTTCCTATATTCATGGAGCGTGCGCGCGCATGCGAGATCCTCGGCGACGGACTAGAGACAACAGACTGCCGTATATGGTTGGCCGATCAATGCGGATACATGCGCAAACGCCGAAAGAAAGAAGCACCCGAATGTCAACTGAAAGGTCACTATCAAGACAACAACCTACAAACAGCATTCGTTGCCCTACAAGCCCTGCGCAATGTGTGCGGAGTGAGGGTGAGTAAAGAAGCCATCGCAGAGGGATTTGCTAAGGTATGCACTTTAACGGGTCTGCGTGGTCGCTGGGAGATTATATCTCAATCGCCTTTAACGATCTGCGATACAGGACATAATAGTCACGGAATTAAGTATGTGGTGAAGCAGTTGAATGTTGAAAGTCGAAAGTTGAATGTTGAAAGTCGAGGGACATTGCGCATTGTACTCGGCATGGTGAATGACAAGGACATAGATGATGTATTGGCTCTATTGCCTGAGGATGCGGCATATTACTTCACACAACCCAAGACACAACGCGCAATGGCAGCGGAAGAACTGTTGGCACGTTGGGAGAAAATGGGCAGAAGTCATGCAGTAGCAATAACGAACGCCCAAGAGGCAGTATCTAGGGCACAAAAAGAAGCCACCGCCGAAGATATCATCTTCATTGGTGGCAGCAATTATCTGGTAGGAGAAGTACTTACTTCTTTCGAATAATGGTCAGTCCATCGCGGAGAGGTAGGATCACCTTTTCTAATCGCTCGTCTTGCGCAACTTTATCATTAAACGCACGCAAGGCGAGCGTTTGTTTATCCTTATCATAAGCCTCCTCAATGATATGTCCATCCCAAAGTGTGTTATCCGCAAGTATCCATCCACCTGGGCGGACTAGTGGCAAAACAGCATCGAGATAGGCGCTATACTCGCGTTTATCCGCATCGATAAACACTAGATCATAGAGCAAATCAGAAGACTGAGCAGCTAGCCACTGCATGGCATCGCCTATGACCAATTGCACCTTCTCGCCTAAAGGCGAAAGTGCCAAATTGCGGAGAATCATATCCTCGAGTTCGTCGTTATGCTCTAAGGTAACGAGCGTGCCATCATCCGATAATCCTTCGGCAAGACATAAGGTAGAATAAGCCGTAAAAGTGCCTAGTTCTAATATGCGCCGAGGACGAATCATCTGCGAGAACATACTCAACACACGCCCCTGTATGTGTCCAGACATCATGCGGGGGTTGATCATCTCTATATGCGTTGTGTGCACGATTTGCTTCAATGCGTCACTTTCGGGGGAAGAATGTTGCTCGATATATTCCAAAATGTCCATAAAACATAATATTTTGCCTGCAAAATTACAAAAAAACTTGCATATATGCAAAAAAAGTACTAATTTTGCAGTCAAAATGCTATAATTAACATTAAAATCACATAATACTCATACAAAAACATGGAATTTGCAGATAAAATTGACGAGATTGACCGCAAGATTTTGCAGATCATCACACAAAATGCTCGCAAACCTTTTAAGGATGTTGCAGAGGCAGTAGGTATTAGTCGTGCAGCCGTACACCAACGCGTACAGAAAATGTTCGACAATGGTATTATCACGGGTTCTGGCTATACCGTTAACCCAAAAGCATTGGGTTATAATCTATGTGTATATGTAGGTTTGACCTTGGAGAAAGGTAGTATGTATAACGAAGTGAGCGAGGAGTTGGAGAAGATACCTGAGGTGGTGGAGAGTCGCTTTACATTGGGTACCTACTCTATGTTAATAAAACTATACGCACGCGATGATATGCACCTCATGGATCTGCTGAGCAATAAACTGCAGGGCATCCATGGTGTATCCAATACCGAGACTTTGACCGCATTGGATCAACGTATTCATCGTACGTTGCCGATTAAGTAGTCGAAAGTTTAAAGTTGAGAGTTTAAAGTTGAGAGTTTAAAGATTAAAGACAGGATATATAATGGAAAAAGTAATTAGTGGTATTCGCCCTACAGGTAATCTGCACTTGGGTAA
Source organism: Paludibacteraceae bacterium (assembly GCA_045532335.1). Lineage (GTDB taxonomy): Bacteria > Bacteroidota > Bacteroidia > Bacteroidales > Paludibacteraceae > Colicola. Next base: position 257,017 of record JAZSFR010000008.1, on the reverse strand, counting down.
TTATTTTGGTGCAGTCAAGAGTTTTGTAAAAATGCAAGAGGAGTATAACTGTATGTTCTTTATTGCAGACTGGCACTCACTCACCACCCACCCAACACCAGAAAACCTGCGTACATCAGTCAAAACCATCTTGGCGGAATACCTAGCATGTGGCATTGACCCACAAAAAGCACCAATCTACGTACAAAGTGATGTAAAACAAGTATTGGAACTCTATCTATACCTCAACATGAACGCATACCTAGGCGAGTTGGAGCGCGTGACATCCTTCAAGGAGAAAGCACGCAAACAACCTGATAATGTGAATGCTGGATTGTTGACCTACCCTGCCCTCATGGCCGCAGATATCCTTGTGCACAAAGCAGACAAAGTGCCCGTAGGTAAAGACCAAGAGCAGAATATGGAGATGGCACGATTGTTCGCTCGCCGCTTCAATCGTATCTACAATATTGAGTACTTCAAAGAGCCACAATCCTTCCATTTTAGCGACAAAGCTGTTAAAGTACCAGGATTAGATGGTAGTGGTAAGATGGGTAAGAGCGAGGGTAACGCTATTTACCTCTGTGACGACGAGGCAACCATCAAGAAGAAAGTGATGCGTGCTGTGACCGACTCAGGACCAACCATGCTCAACCAAGAGAAACCAGAGGCCATACAAAACCTCTTTACCCTCATGGCACTCGTTTCAACACCAGACACCTACGACTACTTCAATGACCAATACAACAATATGGCTATTCGCTACGGCGATATGAAGAAGCAATTGGCAGCAGATATCAACGCATTCTGCGCACCAATTCGTGAGCGTATCATCGACTTTAAGAACAACGATGAATACCTAGCCAAAGTAGCCAAGGAAGGTGCAGAAGCAGCTGCTGCTAGCGCTGAGAAGACAATCCGCGAAGTAAGAGAGATCATCGGTTTCCGCAACTAATGGCTTTGGCACAGGTTTTGTCAGTATTTGTCAAAATCCTCACACACAATGAAACGTATTGTATTCATATTGTTGCTATCCATCGCTTTTTGTCAATTGCCTATCGCCAATTGCCAATCGCCCTCCTATACGGATGATGCTTATTACTGGCCACAGGCAGACACGGTCGTGTCTGCTGAGCCTGTGTATGATAGGAATATACGCGAGTTTATCTTCCTGGAAGATACCACCCAACAATCAGATACGGTGCGTATGCGCATTATAGAGAGATGAAGAAGATTTTGCTCATATTACTCCTAGCCTATAGCCTATCACCAATCGCCTATAGTCAAGATGTACAGCGTTTTGCCGAGCGGAGTACGATAGGTACGGCCCGTTATGTAGGTATGGGAGGTGCGATGACCGCTATTGGAGGCGATCCGTCCGCATCCATGGTCAACCCTGCTGGATTAGGATTGTACCGCCGCAGCGAAATCAGCGTTTCGATTGACGAGACAATAGACAACACCCAACAAGTTGTCAGCAACGATACCTATCAACGTACACGTTTTGCTGCGCCACAAATATCGGCGATATGGGCATGGGGCAATTCCCAAAAACAACGAGGATTGGTGTACAACAATTTTATGTTTAACATCAATCGACTACAAAACTACAAGCGAGAGGTACACATCAATGAGGCCAACACGGGAATGCTACAAACCATGTGCGCCAAAACTAACGGACTATCTGAGGCAGACATGGGGATAGATGATATATGGAACAACTATGAGATTGGTTGGTTGAGCATTCTAGCATATGACGGATATTTAATTGATCCCGTAGCGGACAATAAATGGACACCAGCCGTGGAATTTAACAAAGGCGACCTAATAGTCAGCGAAAGCGGTTCTTCTGATCTATACACCATATCATGGGCAGGGAATATCAACAACCAATGGTATATCGGAGTCAGTCTTAATATACCCACCCTCACATACACCAAACAAATCTCTCTATACGAGTCCAATGGTTCACAGTATGCCGAACTCAAATCCCTCTTCCATGCATCAGGTGTGGGTGTGAATGCAAGTTTTGGACTTATATCTCGTCCTACTCAATGGTTACGCCTCGGAGTTTCACTCCACACACCTACTATGCTAGCCATGTCGGTACAGACAGAAGGCGATGTGTATAGCAATATTAATGGTCAAAAATACGAAGTGCTCACTCCTGCGAGCGGAGTTATTGATATGAAATACGCTGCACCACTCCGCAGCAGCGCAAGTGTGGCATTTCAATTAAAAAACCTCGGTATGCTCTCACTACAATACGACTATGCACATGCCTTACGCGATAAAGAGTTAGGTTATAGTCCAATGAATGACATACATACACTACGAGCTGGTTTAGAAGTTCAAGTAAGCAAAGGATGGTACTTGAATGCAGGATATGTGTACGAGTCCACCTTTACACCAGATGGAAAAGTGGAATTAGCATATAATTCGATTAGAACAGATACCGACTATCGCTTTACACAATTCTCCCAATATGCTAGTGCCGGATTTGGGTATAGAAATGACCATTTAGTAGTTGGATTAGCTTATCAATACGGTTGGCAACTACTACACCAGTATGCTACTGAGCTTCAAAGCAATGCGACAGGCGTCCACACAAACACCCATCGCATTGTAGGCACATTGGCGTGGAGGTTTTAAGAGGAATTGAATTTCTTGCTATTTTGGCACAGAAATTGTAAATATGATTGTACATCGCTTGCGCGACACCAAATATGCGAACATAGTGAGTCACGATACGTGAAGCCACTAACATTCGCAAAGCGAACTTAAGAATACTGTTGCACTGCTTAGAGACCGGAAAACTCAACAAATTTTATCTTACGAGGTAGGTGCTTTTTCCAATGGCGTGCTAATACTCTACGCCGAGATCAGCCTTCGGGTTGTAGCGATGAGGTGGTTAGATTACAAAGGGTTTGTACTCCTCAAATCCTGTTCTTTAGGAGTTTTCTCGAGTAAATAGCAGTGCAGCATTTTTTTTGAAAAACATTTATACTTCCAATAATAACATGATTCGTTCATATATTGCAGAAAACCGTGCTCGCTTCTTGGAGGAGTGGGCAAGTTTGATTCGTATTCCTAGTGTTAGTTGTCAACCCGCACACAAGGAGGACATGCTCCGTTGTGCTGAGCGTTGGTGTGAATTGCTACTAGAAGCAGGCGCACAAAAAGCCCAAATAATGCCGTCTGAGGGTCATCCGTTTGTCTATGCAGAGTATTCGCCTCTAGAGGTAAAAGGTGAGGAGATACCTACGGTATTGGTATATTCCCACTACGATGTAATGCCAGTAGAACCATTGGAATTATGGAAGAGCAATCCATGGGAACCCGATATCCGTGAGGGTCGTCTCTATGCCCGTGGCGCAGACGACGACAAAGGACAAGCGATGATACAAGTCAAAGCCTTTGAGTACCTCGTTAAACATGGACTGATGAACTGCCATGTAAAGTTTATCTTCGAAGGCGAAGAAGAGATTGGCAGTCCTAGTCTAGATGCTTTTCTCAAAGAGCATAAAGACTTGCTCGCCTGCGATATCATCCTCGTGAGCGACACCTCCATGATCGGCAAAGAGACACCTTCTATTACCACTGGTTTGCGCGGTCTTGCCTATTGGGAGATAGAGGTTACAGGACCCAATCGTGATTTACACAGCGGACACTTTGGAGGTGCCGTGAAAAACCCTATCAACGCACTCACAGAGATGCTAGCACAAGTGGTAGATGAGAAGGGGCGTATCACTATCCCAGGTTTCTACGATGATGTACTGCCTATCCCACAAGAGGAGCGTGATATGATCAAACAAATTCCTTTCTCTGAGGATGCTTATTGTCAGGCGATTGATGTGGATACAACATTTGGCGAGGAGGGTTACTCTACCCTTGAGCGCAACTCTTGCCGTCCATCTTTTGACATTTGTGGTATATGGGGAGGATACACAGGAGAAGGTAGCAAGACGGTATTGCCAAGCAAGGCATATGCTAAGGTCAGTTGCCGATTGGTAGCTAACCAGGATCACGAGAAAGTCAGTCAATCTTTTGTGGACTATATTCAAAGCATTGCGCCAGCAGGTGTACGCGTAAAAGTGACTCCTATGCACGGCGGTCAAGGATATGTGTGCCCTATTGATATCCCTGCCTATAAAGCGGCAGAGCATGGTTTTGAGGTAGCTTTTGGCAAACGCCCATTGGCAGCACGACGAGGAGGAAGTATTCCGATTATCAGCAGTTTTGAGCAGATACTTGGTGTGAAAACTATCCTTATGGGATTTGGTTTGGAGAAGAACGCCATCCACTCACCTAACGAGTCTATGGATCTCGAGGTCTGGGAGAATGGTATCGTGGCAGTAACTGAGTTTTACAAAGCACTAAACACTAAACTCTAAACACTAAACTCATATGAATATCGTCATCGTAGGCAAGGGAAATGTAGCCACTAATCTGCATCATGCTTTTAGCAAGAAAGGTATTGCATGTCAGATGGTTAGCAGTCGCGAAGGACTAGATCAGTTGCCAGTAGCTAATGTATATATCTACTCTGTTCGCGACGAGGCATTGGCAGAAGTTGTGAGTAAGGTTCAGGGCAAAGAGAGGTCCCTGCACCTCCACACTTCGGGTAGTATGCCGATGTCCGTATTTGGAGCGGACAAACCTCACGCCGGCGTATTCTATCCCTTCCAGACGTTCAGCAAAACGCATATCATTGAGGATTTCTCTACCATACCTGTCTTCTTTGAGGCAAAGGGCATAGATGATATTAGTGCGGTGTATTCCTTGGCATTGAGTATCACCAATCATGTCTATGAAACCACCCAACACGATCGTGAGCGATTGCATGTAGCGGGAGTATATGCCTGCAATTTTACCAACCTCATGTACACTCTGGCAGCAGAACTGTTATCAAGTACTCATATCCCATTCAAGGCCCTACTGCCACTCATAGATGAGACCGCAGCGAAGATACACACACTATCCCCACGCGAGGCACAGACGGGACCTGCTCGTAGAGCAGATCAGAGCGTGATGCAGCATCATATGGAGTTATTGCCTAATGATGAATTGAAAGAGATATACCAACTCCTTTCTGACCAAATACAGAAGCGATTCTCCTAAGATTATTCCACTCAAGATTAGTGCATTTGCAGGAAAAATAGCATATAAAACAAACTTTCCGCTATTTTTCTTGCAAATGTGTTTTTTTTGTCGTACCTTTGCAGGCTAATTAGATTATATGCAATATAATCTCGTCCAACATTGTTAAATATAATTAGATGGAATATACATACCTACATACAATACACTATCCTAGCGACCTCAAGCAGTTGTCTGTAGCGAGTCTGCCTGCAGTGTGCGCAGAGGTGAGAGATTTTATTATCCAAGAGTTGAGTCACAATCCCGGTCACTTGGGATCATCGCTCGGCACAGTGGAGTTGACAGTGGCATTACACTATGTCTTTGACACCCCTAATGATCAGTTGGTGTGGGACGTAGGTCATCAAGCCTATGCTCATAAGATATTGACTGGCAGACGCGAGCGGTTTCACACCAATCGTCAATTCAAAGGATTAGCCCCATTCCCTACTCCCGCAGAGAGCGAGTACGATGCGTTTATCGCTGGACATGCGAGCAATAGTATTTCCGCAGCATTGGGACTTGCTATGGATAAAGAGTCAAAGAAGCGTGTGGTAGCAATCATCGGAGATGGTGCTATGACAGGCGGATTGGCGTTTGAGGGACTCAATAACACCTCTATGTTGCCCAATAACCTGCTCATTGTACTCAATGACAACAATATGGCCATTGACCCTATCAAGGGAGGATTTACGCAATATTTAGTGGATATCACGACCAGCAGACGCTATAATAAGTGGCGTTGGGGTATCTATCGTTTGGCTCGTAAGTTGCATATTATCAACGATAGCAATAAGGGAAAAGTACAACGCTTTGCAAATAACCTCAAAGCTATCTTGACTAAGCAACCTAACAATATTTTCCAAGGATTGAACATCCGCTATTTTGGTCCAGCAGATGGACATGATGTATTGGATTTAGTTCGTATCTTCCAAGAGATTAAAGATTACGAGGGTCCAAAAGTGCTGCATATCATCACCAAGAAAGGCAAGGGTTATGAGCCTGCCGAGAACGACCAAACAACATGGCATGCGCCAGGAGAGTTTCTTGTTGAAACGGGCGAACGATTAAAGGCAGAAGGCGAAAAACTAGAGCCACTATGGCAAGAGGTGTTTGGCGAGCAATTGTTAGCCCTAGCCAAAGAGAACGAGCGCATAGTAGGTGTCACACCAGCTATGCCTAGCGGATGTAGTATGAACATCATGCAGAAGGAGATACCTAATCGCGTCTTTGATGTGGGTATTGCAGAGGGACATGCTGTTACCTTCTCCGCAGGTATGGCGAAAGCAGGACTCAAACCATACTGCAACATCTATTCTAGTTTCCTACAACGTGCTTACGATAATATTATCCACGATGTAGCACTGCCTAAGTTACCCGTGGTGTTCTGTATTGACCGTGCTGGTATTGTGGGTAATGACGGAGCAACTCACCACGGACTACTGGATTTGGCATATCTGCGTCCTATCCCCAATATGGTTATCGGTGCACCTATGACAGCCAACGACCTGCGCGATATGATGAGCATAGCAAAAGACTATGATGGTCCAATAGCTATCCGTTATCCTCGTGGCAGATCCGTGGAGGGAGATAAATACGCAGGCGATGAGAAGAAAGTAAGAATAGGAAAAGGCGTATGCCTGAGAGAAGGCAAGGATGCTAAAGTAGCAGTATTGACTCTTGGCGCTATCGGTAATACCGTGGTAGAGGCGATAGGGCTATTAGGCGAAAGGTTAGAGGCGAAAGGCGAAGAGGCGAGAATAGCGCATTACGATATGCGATGGCTCAAACCTATGGATGAGCAATTGTTGCACGAGGTAGGTAAACGCTTCAAGAAGATTGTTACCGTGGAAGATGGAGTCATCAATGGCGGACTAGGTAGTGCTATTACTGAATGGATGAACGACCATGCATATAGCGTACAAGTCATGCGTTTAGGCGTGAACGACCAGTTTGTAGAACATGGCAGTACCAAGGAATTGTATCATTTGTTAAAACTAGATAAAGAAGGCATATGCGAATCATTATTGCAGGCGCTGGAGCAGTAGGACGCCACTTGGCGAAACTGCTATCCCGCGAAGATATGGATATTAGTCTAATAGATGAGCGTCAAGACCGTCTAGGCGATCTAGATGCCAACTACGACCTGCTCACCAAAGTGGGTAGTCCTACATCCATCAATGACTTGAAGAATATTGGAGTGGAGGATGTGGACTTGTTTATTGCCGTAACCCCATCCGAGTCTGAGAATATCACCGCATGCTTGTTGGCCAACGAGTTAGGCGCTAAGAAAACCCTAGCACGCATAGACCACTACGAGTATCTCATTCCTGAGAACAAACGCATCTTTGAGAAGATGGGACTCAACCACCTGATTTATCCAGAGTTGCTCGCTGCCAAAGAGATAGCATCCTCGCTCAAAACCAACTGGATGCGCTATCACTTGACCCTATGCGAAGGAGCATTGGAACTCTGCGTAGTCAAAGTACGAGAGGGAGCAGAGGTGATTGGACAGAAATTTATGTCGGGTTACTTCAACCACGGTCTATACCGCATTGTAGCCATCAAGCGTGGTCAATCGACCATCATTCCTGGCGGACAAGACGAAGTGATGGCAGACGATATGGTCTATGCCGTATGTACCCGCGAAAATAAGAAGATTCTGCGTGAGCAATTGGGTAAACAAAAACGCGAGATCAAGAACATCATGTTCTACGGAGGATCAAAGATCGCCCAAAAGACTGTTCAAAATCTCCCAGATGACCTCAATATTAAGATTCTAGAAGCAGACCGCGAACTATGCTACCAACTCAGTGAGAAAATCAACAATGTTCTTATCATCAATGCCGATGGTAGCGATATGACGGTACTCAAAGATGAGGGTATAGAGGATGTTGATGCTTTCGTAGCCGTAACTGACAGCAGCGAGGCAAACATCTTTGCCTGCATGGCAGCCAAGCGATTTGGTGTTAAGAAGACGATTGCCGAAGTGGAGAATATTGACTATATCGCAATGGCGGAGGGTTTGGAAATCGGTGCGGTACTCAACAAAAAGACCATCGCCGCATCTTATATCTACCAAATGCTCTTGGATGCTAGTGTACTCAATGTCCGCAACCTAGCAAGTGCGGATGCGGAGATTGTGGAGTTTATGGCAGAGGAAGGTAGTAAGATTACCAAAGCCAAGATCCGTGACATGCGCTTACCGGCAGACACCAATATCGGTGCTATCGTACGCGCTGGTGAGGGCATACTCGTCAATGGTGATACCCAAATTCTACAAGGCGACCAAGTGGTAGTCTTCTGCAAGAATCAAGTAATCAGACAACTCGAAAAGTTCTTCAAATGACACGTACCTTCAATACACGAATGGTCTTTCGCACCATGGGCGCACTGCTATTGCTAGAAGCCATTTTCATGGCTATAGCGATGGGTGTGAGTTTATGGTACGGAGAAGCAGATACGGGCATTTTTCTCATCTCTACGATCATCACATTGCTAGCGGGTGTGATAGGTCTGTGCATTGGTCGTCGCGCTGAATCGCGCATGGGCGAAAGAGAGGGATATGTGATTGTGGCAATGGTGTGGGTGGTGTTCTCCGCTTTTGGATTGCTGCCATACTATCTCAGCGGACAAGTGCCTTCGCTCACGGATGCATGGTTTGAGAGTATGTCAGGTTTTACCACTACAGGTGCAACGATTATCCCCGACCTAGATGTCATTACTCACGGATTGCTATTCTGGCGTTCGCTTACCCAATGGATTGGCGGTATGGGAATCATCGTGCTCTCTATCGCTATATTACCTATCTTCGGACTGAACGGTATGCAGCTCTACGCTGCCGAAGTATCGGGATTAACCTACGAAAAACTATCGCCTCGCATTGCCGATACGGCCAAAATGATGTGGAGTACCTACTTGATACTAACTGCTACTGAGGTACTCGGATTGTGGTTGTGCGGTATGCCTATCTTTGACGCCGTGTGCCACTCATTCTCTACGATTGCTACAGGTGGTTTCTCGACCAAGAATAATAGTTTAGCGTTCTATGACTCGGCGGCGATACATTATATGGTTACGTTCTTTATGTTTATCTCAGGTATTAACTTCGTGATACTCATCTATCTCGTTCGAGGTAAAGCACGCAACTTCTTCCGCGATGAGGAGCTTCGTTGGTACACAGTGGCCGTAATTCTCTTTGCTTTGTTGCTGGCAATAGGTTTGTATATATCTCGTCCAAGATGGACGGCTATGCATATGGAACGCTCGTTCCGCGATAGCATTTTTACCGTCATCAGCGCGATGACTTCAACAGGTTATACCATCTCTGACTATATGTATTGGCCAGTGGTAGCATGGGTAGTGATTTTCTTTCTTATGCTCACAGGTGCTTGTGCTGGCAGTACGGCAGGAGGTATCAAATGGGTACGACTATCTATCATTTTGAAGAATGGTGTGGCAGAGTTCCAACGCCGTATTCACCCTAATGCGATTATCCCTGTCAAACTCAACGAGAAAGCTATTCCGCAGCAGACCATCAACAATATCATGGCATTCTTGATTTTCTATATCTTTATCATTGTGATAACGGTGGTGATTTTCTGTGCGAGCGGTGTCAATTTTGACGAATCTATCGGTGCTGCCGTTTCTGCAATTGGTAATGTGGGTATTAGTATTGGACAGTTTGGTCCTTCAGGTACTTATGCCGAATTCCCTGCAGTAGCCAAGTGGGTGATGAGTTTTGTCATGTTGATTGGTCGTTTGGAGATCTTTACAGTCCTGTTGCTCTTTACCCGTGTCCTCTGGAAAAAGTAAACTAACACAATGCGTCCCCTTAAGATTGCACTATACATTTGGTCTGTGATTGCGTTACTCGGCGTAGTTTGCTGGATAGTGCCAAAGGATGGATGGCAATTAGGGGATTACACTTTGCGTTTTCCGACTCTATCCCAAGCCCTTGATTTGGATGGAGAGGCTATACCTGATTCATCGCTTATCGTATTATCTGATAGCCTTATCAACTTATCGCCTGATAGTATCTCATCACCTATAGCCAATAGCCCATCACCCATAGCCAATAGCCCATCGCCTATAGCTGATACCCTCTCGCCTATTATGCCTCGGTCGCTGACCGCGCCTAATAGCCTCACAGCTTTCTTCCTCGCATTGGATAGCGCTGCCTCTATGCCTATCCGCGTGGTGCACTATGGTGACTCGCAGATAGAGGAAGATCGTATCACGAATATCCTACGCGAGAATTGGCAAAAACAATATGGCGGTGGAGGCGTTGGACTTATACCTTTGCACCAGACTATCCCTACCCGCAGCATACGCCAGACATTGTTCATCAATGGAGTGCTGCAAACGACACAAAAAGGTCCTAAGCGTTATATCGTCTATGGTCCTAAGTCTATGCGTCTAATGGATAGCGATGACTATGGAGTAATGGGACAAGTGGCAGTGATGGACTCGACTCTTGTGCCTGGTAGCGATAGTGTCGTGCTGCATGTGGAGCCATTGGACAAGAAACGCAAACCACACAACTATTTTAATCGCGTGCGTATTCTTGCGGATAGTGCATACGCAATTAAGAATTTTGAATTAAGAATTAAGAGTGGTGACTCACTGAACGTAATTAAGAGTCAAGAATCCGGACTTAGGAGTCAGAATTTTCTTCTGCCCGATAGCACAACTCACTGCGATATCGTTCTCCAAGGGATAGGCAATGTGTATGGTGTTAGTTTGGAAACGGATAAGGGAGTCATCGTGGACAATATTCCTATGCGTGGTTGCTCGGGTAATATTTTCACGAAGATCGATAGTACCCAACTCAGTACGTTCTACCGTGAAACGAATACACGACTGATTATCTTGCAGTTTGGTGGTAACATGATTCCTCAAACAGAAAATCCATCAACAATTAGAGGTTATGTCAGAAGTACCATGCGCCAACAGATACATTATATCAAAGCATGTGCACCACAAGCGTCTATCTTGTTGATCGGTCCTAGTGATATGTCCACCAATATCGATGGTGTGATGACGACCTATCCATTGGTGCCATATATGGATCAGCAGTTCAGAAAGATGGCGCAAGAAGAAGGTATAGCATACTGGAGTATATATGAAGCGATGGGTGGATACAACAGTATGGTAGTTTGGTACGAGAAAGGGTTGGCAGGTAGCGATTATGTGCACTTCACTCGAGCAGGTGCCAATAATATCGGCAAGAAATTATACAAATGGATAGAAGCCGAAAGACTGCAGTTTAAAGAGGAAAGTTTAAAGTTGAAAGTTGCAGAAATAGTAGAAGTGGACACTTTAAACATTCAAAAATAAGATATCCAGAGGAATGCAATTCTTACACCACATATTTGCCTTCAATAGCGATAGTCCGCTCTTGTTTACTCAGTTCTATTTCTGGGCATTCTTCGCTATCGTCTATGCTGTGTTCGCATTGATTATGGAAGTAGGTGCGCAAAGCGCACAGGCGATAAGGCGAGAAGGCGATAAGGCAAAAGGCAGGAATACGCGCCTGCACCTACGCAATGTCTTCCTCATGGCGGTGAGTTGGTTTTTCTACTATAAGACCAGCGGATTGTTCCTACTCTTATTGCTTTTCGTCACTCTCTCCGACTGGTTAATCGCGCGTCGCATATATGAGGCGAAAGGTGAAAGGCAAGGATCTCTCAAAGCCAAACTCTGGTTGGCATTGAGTGTCATCATTGACCTCGGGCTGCTCTGCTACTTCAAGTATGCGTACTTCTTTACGAATGTGATCAATAACCTACTTGGAACAGAGTTAGCGGTGTTTGATCTCTTTGCGTATATCGGCAACGGATTCAGCGAGAGCGGAAGGTTTATGGTGGATAGCATCATTCTGCCAGTAGGTATATCGTTTTACCTCTTTCAGGTGATGTCTTACACGATTGATGTCTATCGTGGGCATGTCAAACCCGTGAAGAACATCCTTGATTTTGGATTCTATGTCAGTTTCTTCCCACAATTGGTAGCGGGTCCTATCGTGCGTGCCAATGAGTTTATTCCACAGTTATATCGCCCTTTCCGCCTCAGTCGTAGGCTCTTTGGTTTGGCGGTATTCTGGGTACTCAATGGTTTGATTAAGAAGATTGTACTCAGCGATTATTTGGCGGTCAACCTCATTGATCGAGTATTCGAGAATCCACTCCTGTTTTCGGGTTTTGAGAATCTCTTTGCACTTTTCGCTTACTCGCTGCAAGTGTATGCGGACTTCTCGGGCTACACGGATATCGCCATTGGTATAGCTATGCTGATGGGCTTTTATCTCCCTCAGAACTTCGATTCACCTTATAAGTCACGCAACCCGCAAGAGTTCTGGCGCAGATGGCATATGTCGCTCAGTCGTTGGTTGAAGAGTTACCTCTATATCCCATTGGGTGGCAACCGCAAGATCCTTGGCAAGGAGGTTAAAGATAAGATTACAGCAGGCAATGTCAATTCGTTTATCACCATGCTTTTGGGCGGTCTGTGGCACGGAGCGAGTTGGAATTTCGTTATTTGGGGAGCACTCAATGGTGCAGGAATGATTGTGTATAAGATATGGGCGAAGTTCAATTGGCACCTCAAGATGCTGCTTATGACGCTCTTGATGATTGGTCTATGGATAGCGTATCGTTTGCTACAAGCTCCTATCTGGAATCTGTTCTTCGTATGGGGCATAGCCCTATGGATTGGAACGGCTATCCGCTATGCTTATTGGTGGTATGAGTTTATCCTTATCGCCTCATCGCCTCTTCGCCTTATCGCCAATAGCCTCTCTACTATTTGGGCAATCGCCCAAACCTTCGTGTTTATCACATTCACACGACTGTTCTTCCGTTCGGGTAGTAACCTTGATCCAGAGACGGCAAATCAGGAGGCATGGGAGACAGCCACTAATATGGTGAATCAGATAGGTGGAGCCTGGAATAGTAGTATTATTCCTGATTTCTTGTGGGAGTATCGCAGTGTAGTGATATTGTTTGTTTTGGGTATGGTTATTCACTGGTTACCTACTCGCTTTAAGCGTTGGTACAGAGTGCGTTTTGCGATATTGCCCGTATGGATGATTATCCTGCTTGCAGCCTTGACGGTTGTGGTGGTGTATCAATTCGTTACTGCTGATATGCAAGCATTTATATATTTCCAATTCTAGTATGATAATCGGTATAACAGGAGGTATAGGAAGTGGTAAGAGTGTGATTGCTAAGCAATTGCGCAAGATGGGTTATTCGGTCTATGACACGGATAGCGAGGCGAAACGAATCATAGTGGAAGATGCTACTGTTCGCGAGCAGATGACTGCACTCTTCGGAGAGGAAGTATATCAAGATGGTGTGTATCAAACAGCCCTTGTGGCGCAACAAGTGTTTGCGGACAAGAATCTTTTGGCGAAACTCAATGCCATCGTTCACCCTGCAGTCAAGCAAGATATTATAACTAAGTTCAGGAGTTTAGGAGTAATCTCTGAACCTTCTGCACCCTCTGAACCTCTGAACAGCCATCCGCGCGATCTTTTTTTCATTGAGTGTGCTATTTTGTTTCAAGCGGGTTTTGATATATTGTGCGACAAAGTAGTGGCAGTGACGGCTCCTGAGGATATCCGTTTGGAGCGTGTTATCGCGCGTGATCATAGCGATATGAATAAGGTACGCGCGCGCATGAGAGCACAAGAAGCAGAGAAAGTCCTAGCACGTGCTGATATTGTGATCAATAACGATGGCACAACTCCCATCCCAACCCTCTGCGAGGAGATTATCCACCTACTGACAAAATAACTCATTTCTTCTATTCCACAAGTTACACATCGTCATTTATGTTTTTCCGCATAAGTGGCGATTTTCATTTGCGTTTCTCTTGACAATTACGCACTATTTACGCACAATACACGCACTATTCACGGACAATAGACGCACAATAAACGCACAATTCACTACCTATCCCTATGACTTTTACCAGATAGCAATACATTTTTTTATACAATCTCTTGCATATATAAAAAAAAAATTGTAATTTTGCACCGTGAACCTGCGCCGGGAATGTCTGACATCATTGGCGGAGGGAGCGGACATATTAAAAAGGCGTTTATTAGCGCTCTGTTCTGATGAACTGAAACTTCGCAACTTTCAATCCCAATAAGAACATAGCAACGATAGATGTCCTACGGGATATAGAGTTATCCCTCTTGTGCCTATTTTGGTACGTCTTCTGCGCATATGCGTATGCGCACGTGCGTACCTTAATTATGATGTAGCACGGGAGTAATTTTATATTCGGCGTGGGCTTCGCGTTGTCGTTTTATTGGGAAGGCAATGCGAAGGCCTCAGTTCGTGGAACGGCAATAGTCGGATCCACGCTTTTTTTGTTGTGTCAATTGGTTGAGACCTTACATCAGAAATCACAATATGTTAAACTAATTAAAACAACAAAACAATGAAAAAGATTTTAGTAGCAATCTTGGCGCTTTCATTTTTGGCAGTTCCTGCAATGAATGCACAAAGCAGACAGTTGAAGAAACAACTCAAAAAAGAGTACAAACTAAAAATCAAGAAGTACTCTAAAGAAGATTGGGAAGTGTTTGGTACCTCACGTACTCTAGAGGTAGCGTTGCTTATGCACTACGATAAATTGAATGATGGTGAAAAACGAGAAATAGTAGTACATACCACTTCCACCAACAAGAATATCGGAAAAGAGAAACTGTTAGCCAACGCATGTTCACAATATGCACAATCCATGGGCAGCAATGTAAAACGCCGCATTGTTAGCGATATGGGTTCGAAGATTAGTCCAGAAGAGTTGGCTGAGTTTGAAGCATTTTATTCTGCTTACGAGAACAATGTAGCCGCAGAAATTAAGGGCGAATTGTACAACACTTTCTGCTTGTATCGCGATGTAAAACTCAATGGTACAGCCGCATTTGAGTTTGAGGGATACTTTATTGTGGATATTGATGCAGCCACTCAAGCTCGCATTCGTGCTTTTGAAAATGCAGCCAGAGAATCAGCCGCAGCTCAAAAGTACGCGGAGCAAGTCAGTGAATTTATCAAAGAAGGAATGGTTGAGTGAAACGACTAGTAACCATCATATGTATCTTTTGGAGTGTTTGGGCATATAGTCTAAACACTCCTCCTATGTGGTATGATGAAGATTGGAGACGGGTTAGCTATCCTCGCGACTTGTATGTTCAAGGATTTGTAATAGGAGAAGTACAAGTAGGCGAAAGCATAGAACAAACACATCAACGTGTCAAAGAAAAAGCACAAGCCGAAGCTATACAAAACATCGTAACGAGTATTGATTACAATGCCCAATCCGTCACGCAAAGTACTCAGATAAGCGGTACAGGTGGCTTCCAAGAAATGATAGAAGAACTCTATGTGACTTCCACTCGTATTCATAGTGCGATCCAAGATATTCCTAACTTATCCATTGAAAGTTGGCATAACCCAGACAACAATCAGGTTTGTGCTTTTGCTTGGGTAAAGAAGTCTGAGTTGGCACAAAAGTTAACTAGACAGATTATCAATAAGATCACTCGGGCAGAGATAGCGATAGAAGAGGCAGAAGACTTGGTAAAAGAGGGAGAGAAAATCGCTTCACGCAACTCTATCTTACAGTGTGTCAAGTACTTGCAAGAAGTAGAGGAACATCAGAAAGTGATTCAAAGCATTGATCATTCTGTGGTCCTGGAGGACTTGTCCATGGCTGAAAGTACTGCGCTCAAACAACTAGCAAGTGCTCTGTATCAGCAACTGAAGAATGGGGTATTTGTCTATATCGGTGGCGAAGTGAGTATTTTTGAGAAAGCCTATCCCGCTTTTATTCAGCAAGTTAAGCAAGAGATTTCTTCTATTGGCTGCACCTTCACAGCGAAAGAAGAGGAGGCTGATTGGGTGGTACGAATACAAGGAACCACGCGCGAGTACAACACACATCATTCTGCGAATTTCCAAGCGTTTTTCGTTCTTGCCGAAGTTAATCTACAGATTATCAAAGGAACAGCAAGCACAACTATTTTTGAAGGGGTATTCAGCGAAAAAGGGTCACATACCCTCAACACACAAGAAGCTGCACGTGCTGCCTACCAAGCGACCCTATATCCAATTACCACAAAGATCATAGAAATAATTAATCAATAAACATTTATAATCAAACAATTACAGCAATGAAAACAAAATTTATCTTATTTTTGTTACTTTTCTCTACAGCGATGTTTGCTCAAGAAGTTAAGCGTGTGGCTATCTTGGAGACTGTGGATAAAGAGAACAAGATCAGTTATGCTAACAAACTTATTTTGCGCGCTAGTTTGAGTAAAGCCATTACCCAAACAGAGGGTTACGAGGCGTATGACCGTACCGATGTAGATGCGATCATGAGCGAGCAGGACTTCCAACGCACGGGTATGGTTAGTAACGACCAAATCAAACGATTGGGAGAAATGACGGGTGCGAACTATATTCTCGTGGCAGAGGCAGTTCAAGTGGACTACAAAAACATGTTTATTACTGCCAAACTATTGGATGTAGAGACCGCTCGAACCATTATGACAGACAATGTGATGATGGGAACAACCGCAGACGAAATCCAAGAGGGCTGTAAGACATTGTCTGAAAAGCTCTTCAGCAACACACCTACAAACAAAACATCTACAAGCAAAACATCTTCTAAGGTTGCTTCTAAAGCTAGTGCAACTCAAATTCCTGAAATGTCGAATGTAGAAATTGAAACAGAAATGTTGGTCATCAATTCAAAAAGTGAACAAAAATTATTGGGAGTAAAAAAATACTCCTATGGTGATACCCAAATGGATGAAAAGCAGTTTGTACAGTTCTTGTATAAAAATAATTCAAGGGCATATGTAGATTACATGAAAGGTAAAAAATTGGTCAATGATGGTTGGTGGACATTTGGTACTGGATTTTCAGCATTTATCCTTGGATGTGGACTTTTACCTGTAGAATTTATAAGTGCTATCACACTCATCTCACTTGGCAGTACGACAACTGTAGCATCTATTCCTATTTTGAGCGTGGGCTACGCAAAGAAAAATCGCGCTTATGATTTACGCAATTACTCATATACAGCGAACTATTCTATGACAAATCAACCAGCTGTTAGTCTAAGTGTGCAATCAAGTCAAAATGGTATTGGTTTGGCTTTGAATTTCTAAAATAGTTAAGAATAATCCTTTAGGATATACCTTCATTTTAGCAACCCTTGCGCTAGTTTTGCGCAAGGGTAGTTTTTTTGATTCATTAAGCTTCGGAGTTCTTAGCCACAAGGGTACGATAACGCTTCGCTCATCCTTCGGAGTTCTTTCGGAGTTGCTTCGGTATTCCTTCGGAGTGGTATCGGAGTGGTATCGGGCAAGACAGGGAGGAAAGAGGGAGGAATGAGGGAGGAATGAGGGGAAAAAATAGATGAATCAAGCAGGCGATTCACAAGAAAAATAAAGTTTCTTTTTTTTTACTTGCATATATCATTTTTTTTTGTATCTTCGGACACTGCCTTGGCTAAAGCCAATTCCCCCGTAGCTACTGCCACCCCATGCAGCCCATACTACAGTTCGCTCAAGATTTTATAAGAAAATCGGCTACGCCTTATTCTATTTCTTTCACTGCACTATTATGAGTAAACTCCCATAATGCGGTGAAATCAATAGAAATAGATTGCAATCTATTATTTTCTTATAAAATTTCTCGCTTTACTTGCGTATGTGCATTTTTTATTGTACCTTTGCAGCGGTATTTTGCATATCTATGTATATGCGAGAACCAAGCAAAAGCACAAATGAAAGATAACCAGCTCATATTCAGAAGTTTTGCTAGCGGAAGTAGCGGTAACTGTTACTTCTTAGGTACCTCTACCTGGGGTATCCTCATTGATGCTGGCATCTCTGCACGCACTATTCAGAAGAATCTGCGTGAGATGGGATTGGATTATGCCAATATCATGGGTGTACTCATCACACACGACCATGCCGACCATATTCGTGCCGTAGGCACACTAGGCGAGCGTGTACACCTACCAATCTACTCTACCCGAGATATACACGACGGTATTGATCGCAACTACGGCGTTCGCGAGAAGTTACGTACCTCTCAACGATACTTCGAGAAAGGTACCGAATGGGAACTCAACGGTATGAAGATCAACACTTTTGGTGTGTCACACGACTCTACCGAATGTGTGGGATATGTCATCGATTTCATGGAGCAACGCATCGTCATCGTGACCGACTGTGGACAACCTAATGCCACCATGGAGATGTATATGAGTACCGCTAACCATCTCATTATCGAAGCTAACCACGATGAGCAAATGTTGCTCAATGGTCCATACCCAACCTATCTCAAAGAGCGTATCCTATCGCCTAAAGGACACCAAAGCAATGTGACCTGCGGACAACTGCTCGCCAAGAATTGGCATCCAGAAATGCGTAATGTATTCCTCTGCCACCTCAGTCACGAGAACAACGACCCTAATGTGGCACTCAATACCATCAAGGATATTCTTCTAGACGAGGGAATCATGCCAGGCGAAGATGTGTTCGTTACACCGCTAGATCGACTCAAAGCGAGTCCTGCATTTGTGTTGAACAATGTCGAAAGTTGAAAGTTGAAAGTCGAAAGTTGAAAGTCGAAAGTTGAAAGTTGAGAGTCGAAAGTTGAAAGTCGAAAGTTAAAAGTCAAAGATATGGATAAACTAGTTATCATTCCTACCTACAACGAGAAGGAAAATATCGAAGCGATCATCACCGCTGTGATGAACTTACCATTGGAATACCACGTGCTCATCATCGATGACGGCTCGCCAGACGGTACTGCTGCCATCGTCAAAGATATGATGGCGAACAAGTACCCAGGTAAACTACATCTCGTAGAGCGTGCAGGTAAACTAGGACTAGGTACCGCATATATCGCTGGTTTCAAATGGGCCATCGAGCATAAATACGACTATATTTTTGAGATGGATGCAGACTTCTCACACAACCCAGAAGATTTGCTCAAACTCTACGATGCTTGTGCGAACAAGGGCGCAGATGTAGCTATCGGCAGTCGCTATGTGAGTGGTGTGAACGTAGTTAACTGGCCTATGGGACGAGTATTGATGTCTTACTTCGCTAGTAAGTATGTACGCTTTGTGTTGGGCGTAAATATCCACGACACAACTGCCGGATTCAAATGCTATCGCCGTCAAGTGTTAGAGACTATTGAGTTGGATAAGATTCGCTTCAAGGGTTATGCCTTCCAAATTGAGATGAAATATACCGCCTATAAATGTGGATTCCAAATACAAGAAGTGCCTATCATCTTTGTTAACCGCGTATTGGGCACAAGCAAGATGTCTGGCGGTATCTTCTCCGAAGCACTTTTGGGCGTCATCAAACTGAAACTCAGTTCACTAACCCGCAAGTATCCACAGAAGAGTTGAGAGTTGAGAGTTGAGAGTTGAGAGTTGAAAGTTGAGAGGTTAAAGACTAGAACCATTGAAAAAGTATATCTACATATTTGGAGTGTTGGTAACGATGTTGGCATCGTGCACGCCCAACCACAATGGAAAAGATGCAGAGGAGCCTGTTGTTCGTTACGAATACGGATTGCCGATTGATTCGTTCCGCATAGACACTTGCGTAGTCAAAGATGGCGAGACACTAGGCGGTATGCTCAACCGACTAGGCGCTACACGCAAACAGATAACAGGTATCACCCTTATGCCACGTAGCGAGTTTGATGTACGATCCATCCGTCCAGGTAAAACCTATTACGCTCTATTTCAAACCGATACGGCTGGCGTAGAGCAGCTTTGTTACTATATCTACAAGCCCAATATTCGCGAAGCGGTTGTGCTCCATCTCACGGATAGTATGCACGTGGAGCACTTTGAGAAGCCCATCACACGCCTTAACCGCAGCGCCGAGGTAGTCATAGAGTCAAGCCTTTGGAACGCAATGGCAGGCAACGGACTGCCTACCGAACTAGCCCTTGAACTCAGTGACATTTACGCATGGACCATTGACTTCTTCGGGTTACAGAAGGGCGATTCTATCCGTGTATATTACGAAGAGCAATACGTAGATAGCGTGCGCATCGGTATTGGTCGTATCTACGCTGCCGACTTCTATCATGCACGCCGATGGCAAGAGGCATATTGGTTTGAGCAAGATAAGATAGCCAACTATTTTGACGCAGAAGGCAATAGCCTACGCAAAGCCTTTTTGAAGGCACCACTCAACTACAAACGTATATCATCTAAATTCACATACGCACGTAAGCATCCGATATATAAGGTCGTTCGTCCACACACAGGCGTGGATTATGCAGCACCTATGGGTACGCCCGTAGTGAGTATCGGAGACGGCGTAGTGACAATGAAACAATACAAAGGTGGCGGTGGTCACACTGTGAAAATCAAACATAACTCCACCTACACCACTGCATACTTACACCTATCCAAATACGCCAAAGGTCTTGCCGTGGGCAAGCATGTCAAACAAGGCGAAGTGATTGGTTATGTAGGTAGTTCAGGTTCGAGTACTGGTCCACACTTGGATTTCCGCGTATGGAAAAATGGTAGTCCCATTGACCCACTCAAAATGCAATCCCCTCCTGCCGAACCTATTCCAGCACAATACAAAGACACATTTGCTACTATCGTAGCTGGATATAAAGATAAAATAATAGCTCGCTGATTTGCGAGCTATTATTTTTATCGGTATGGCGACTTGTAAGTCCGAAGTATAAGTCGGGACTCCAGAGTCGGGACTCCAATAATTGTTAGACCAGACATTCGTCTAGTGCATGCTCGATGGCGTGACGGTCAAGGTTTTGACCGATGAAGACAAGCTTCTGCATACGATCACCATATTGCTCATCCCAGTCGCGCTGTAGCATAGGATCTTGCGCCATCATCTGCATGAGTTCCTCCTGAGGCATAGTGGCATAGAATGTACCTGCTTGCTTGAGGTTGAACTGCTTACCTGCCTGCTCAAAGAGGTAGCACATATCATACTCCTCCTCAAAATAACACATACCCTTGCAACGGATGATATTCTTATCCCAATGACGTGCTACGAACTCGTCAAAACGATTCAAGCTCATTGGTTGGCGACGGTAATAGACGAATGTAGTTATGCCATACTCATCGCCATGATTGTGGTGGTGACAACAGCAATGAGGATCATCACACTCGTGATCGTGGTGATGATGATGCTCGTGGCAATGACAATGTGGGTCATGGCATTCGCCATGTTCGTGATGATGATCATGCTCGTAATCGTGGTGATGATGTTCCTCTTCTTCCACATCGGATTCTACTTTTTGAATCCATGTAGCAGAGGTAGCCACTTCATCAAAATCAAAGAGTTCGGTATCAAGAATCTCGCCAAAAGGCACATCGCAATAATCGCAGTCAATAATCTTCGCCTTAGGTTGAATAGCGCGAAGGATAGCGCGGATATGCTCACGTTCCTCACTAGACACCTCTGATACCTTATTTAATAATATCAAGTTGCAGAATTCGATTTGCTCTACTACGAGGGAAGCGAGGTCATCACCTTGGGCAATAGGCAATTGGCTATTGGCAATAGACGAGAGTTGAGAGATAAACTCATCGCGGAGACGAAGAGCATCTACTATGGTTACAACAGCGTCTAATTTAGGGGATGAGGCGAGAGGCGATGAGGCGATAAGGCTATTGTACGAGCAGATAGTCTGTGCAATAGGAGCAGGTTCGCAAATACCTGATGCTTCAATAACAATATAGTCATAAGCAGCTCTGCTGCTTTCGGACGCTTCGCTATTGGACGGCGTTCCGCCTATTGGATATTGGTTATCGGTTTGATTACAGAGGTCGCGCAGTTGCTCCACGAGATCCATCTTGAGGGAGCAACAAATACAACCGTTTTGCAAGGCAACAAGGTTGTCATCTGATTGCGCCACCATTCCACCTCGCTGAATAAGCTCGGCATCGATATTCACCTCACCTATATCATTGACAATCACCGCAAAGCGTATGCCGCGGCGATTGGTCAAAATGCGATTAAGAAGTGTAGTCTTGCCACTTCCGAGATAACCCGTGAGCAGCAAGACTGGAATATTATCGAATTGATGCATATTGATTGTATAGCTCAAAATATTTGTTGAACAATTCTTTTTGCTCAAAACGTTGGAGGTTATTCAACACAAAACCAAGCACTGCAGAGTAATGTCCTGTGGTTGACTGATTAACAGACTTACGTTGAACAGGAGGAAGTGAAGCAGCCCATGCCAAATACTCAACTGCATTAGCCGCCACCTTATCCATAATGGCACTACCCTTCTCCATCTCATCAAGTGCATAATAGAGAGCCGCCATAGAAGCCGAAGTATAGTCGTAAGAAACATTGTAACCTGGCAACATTTCTTCTGCATAATCTAGCACAGCTATCGCTTTTTCATATTTACCCTCCTCATAAAGAGCCTCTGCCAACTCGGAGAACATCATACGGTGGGTACGACACATACGCAAAGTGTTCTCATCTAGGTAGATGCCTGGTTTATTGACATTACCATAGCGGAACTTATTCATCATATTGTCATACATCACTTCTGTATTAACACGAGGACGACCATCTGCACTACGAGTAGGAGTGATATGGTATGCCATACCAGTAAGCTCCAAGTATGGATCAAGACCTAAATGATAATCACTACCAATAGTCGTTGCAAAATACATAGGTCGCTTCCACTCGTTGGTAGAGAGCATCTCCATCACCATCATTTCAGAGCGAGTGAAACGGCGTGCTTTCTTGAGCATAATCTGCTGACCATCAGGAGAGAGAACATACAACTGATCAGTTGGGATATAATTCTCTCCATCACGTTTAGTACGTGGATCGTCTGAACGCAAGAATTGGAATGCTTTCTTCACTTCAAGTGGTGTGTTGAGGCGATTCTCTACCCATGCAATTTCATTTTTGCTAGGCATATAGTCCTTGTATTCCCATGAGATAGGCAAAGCAGGAGACTCGTAATATGGACGTTTCATTTGGTCAATATACCAATCTGTTTGCAAGTAAGAAAGGTTACATGCGCGCACATCCGTACGTGTTCCTTCTACCTCAATATTATACCACAGAGGGAAAGTATCGTTATCACCATTACAGAAGATAATGGCATTTTTCTCACAAGACTGCAAGTAGTTAGCACCAAAATCACGTGCCACATAGCGATCAGAACGGTCATGATCATCCCAGTTTTGTGATGCCATTTGTGCAGGAACAAGAAGTGTAACTAACACTGTGGCAGCAGCAACAGCGGTGCGTGCTTTCTCATTCTTAACCAAGGAGTTAAGCATATCCACAAGAGCCATTACACCTAGACCGATCCATATACAGAAAGCATAGAAGGAACCTGCATACGCATAGTCACGTTCGCGTGGTTGGTAAGGTGTTTGGTTGAGGTAAACAACAATAGCCAAACCTGTGAGGAAGAACAAGAGGAAAACAATAGCAAAAGAGCGATAACCCTCTTTGTTCTTTGCTTGGTTGTTGCGCTTGCTCAATTGCCAAACCAGACCGATCAAACCGAGAATAAGAGGCAAGCAATAATATACGTTATGTCCTTTATTTTCACGGAGTTCCGCTGGCAGTTTAGACTGATCTCCTAGCATCATGTTATCAATAAATGGAATGCCTGAGATCCAGTTTCCTTTGTGAAGTTCGCCCGCAGATTGAACATCATTTTGACGACCAGCGAAGTTCCACATAAAGTAACGCCAGTACATGAAATTAACTTGGTAGCGGAAGAAGAAACGAAGATTCTCGCCAAAAGTAGGACAATAATCAGTTTTGATTTGTCCGCAGTACTCATAGCGAATTTTCTTACCCTTGACATCTGCCCAAGACTTATATGCATCAATATGATGTTGTTGTGCAGAGTGCATACGAGGGAAGAGCATTTTGAACTCGTCCATATACTCATAACCACTTTTATATCCCGTAATGACATAGCGGTCTTTGCCATCCTCTGTCTTAGGAGCAGGAGCATATTGAGCATGACCTTTGGTCTCGACAGGTACACACATATTGCCCTTGACATCCAATTTCACAGGGGCATTATATGTTTGACCATAGAGCAATGGAGTATCACCATACTGCTCACGGTTAAGATAGTACTTGAGTGAGAACACATTGTCTGGAGAGTTTTGATCCATTGGGGTATCAGCGTTGGAGCGAATAACAATAGCCGCATAACTCATATAACCAATGATAACCACAGTAACCATCATGCTAATGGTATTGATCCAACGAGCAGGGATAAAGTCTTTCTTCCAGAACAACACCGCCAACATAGCAGCAATCAGTACAATACCGATCATAGCACTCTCCTTAATGAAAGGAACACCGGCAAATGCCATAGCAAGAACGAAAGAAATAATGGTACGAGTGTTAAGTTTTTCGTCTTTTTCAATCACACAATAACTCTCCCAAATAGCCCACACCAAAGATGTAGCCATCAGCACAAGATAGACTGCCAAACCTGTATTAAATGGACATCCCAACGCATTGGTAAACAGGAGTTCAAACCATCCCGCAATAGTAGGTACACCTGGAATAATACCATAGAGGATAACCGCCAAAATTGCGACAGAAATACCAAAGGCTCCCGCAACACCTTTCCATGAGAAGGTATGACGACGGAAGTAGTAAACAAGCACAATAGCTGGGATAGTGAGGAGGTTGAGCAAGTGGACACCAATACTCAATCCCATGAGATAGGCAATGAGAATCAGCCATTTATCCGATCCCTCTTCGTCTGCATGCTCGTCCCATTTGAGAATAAGCCAAAAGACTACCGCCGTGAAAAGAGATGATGAAGCATATACCTCGCCTTCTACAGCTGAGAACCAGAACGTATCCGAGAAAGTGTATGCCAACGCACCTACAGCACCTGCACCAAGGAGAGCAATACCTTGAGTAAGGGAGAGTTGAGAGTTGAGAGTTGAGTGTTGAGTGTTAATCAACTTGCGTCCAAGGGCGGTGATTGTCCAAAATAGGAAGA
Source organism: Paludibacteraceae bacterium (assembly GCA_045532335.1). GTDB lineage: Bacteria > Bacteroidota > Bacteroidia > Bacteroidales > Paludibacteraceae > Colicola. The sequence continues at coordinate 231,833 of JAZSFR010000008.1, read as the reverse complement.
GAATGGTGAATGCAGAAGCCAATGCAGAGAGAGCATTGACACACATAGCCACCTGGGTAGTGTCCGCAGCAAAGAGCGAGAAGAAACGACCCATGAGCATAAAGAAAGGTGCTCCAGGTGGGTGACCTACATCTAATTTAAATGCACTTGCAATAAACTCGCCGCAGTCCCAAAATGAGGCTGTTGGCTCCATGGTGGTAAGATAGGTGGCTGCCGCAATAGCGAACACCATCCAACCCAATACCACATTCCATAATTTAAAATTTTTCATATCGTTTTTATTCACTTTTATCAAAATGTGCGCATTCTCACGCAAATTAGGTGCAAAGGTACTTTTTTTTATCCACATAAACAAATTCCATCAACAATTCCCACCACTTAAACACTTAAAAAACGCATTAAATATAAAATATTTTATATTTGTTTGCATATTTCAAAAAAAAATTGTACCTTTGCACGCTTAATATGATTAAACGTTTCACATTTTCGAATAAATAAAAATCAAAAGATATGAATTTGAACGACAGAATTATTGCAGTCATTGGACTGGGTTACGTAGGATTGCCTCTAGCGATTGAGTACGGCAAAAAATATCGCGTGATTGGTTTCGATATCTACCAAGCGCGTGTGGACGAATTAAACCGTGGTGAGGATCATACATTGGAGGCAGATCTCGTGGGCATGAAGCAAGCTCGCGACGCATACGAAAGCACCAAGAAGATTGGACTCACTTTCACCAGCAACATGGAGGATCTAAAGCAAGTAAACACCTACATTGTGACCGTACCTACTCCAATTGACCGATTCAACAATCCTGACTTGACTCCGCTATTGAAAGCGAGTGAAACAATTGGCAAGACCTTAAAAAAAGGAGACTTAGTGATTTACGAATCAACAGTATATCCTGGTTGTACCGAGGAAGACTGCGTACCTGTATTGGAGAAATTTAGCGGACTGAAATTCAACGAGGACTTCTACTGCGGTTATTCACCAGAGCGTATCAACCCAGGTGACAAAGTAAACACTTTGACTAAAATCAAAAAGATCACTTCTGGTTCAACACCTGAGATTGCAGACTTAGTGGACGCAATGTACAACTCTATCTTGGAGAACGGCACTCACAAAGCACCAAACATGAAGGTAGCAGAGGCTGCAAAGGCGGTGGAGAATAGCCAACGAGATGTGAATATTTCGTTTATGAACGAATTGGCATTGATTTGCGACCGCGTGGGTATTGACACCAATGATGTGATTGAGGCTGCGGGAAGTAAGTGGAACTTCTTGAAGTATCGTCCAGGTCTTGTAGGTGGTCACTGCATTTCAGTGGATCCATACTATTTGGCACACAAGGCAAAGTCATTGGGTTATGATCCACAGGTTATTTTGTCTGGCCGTGCGGTAAACAACTCTATCGCTAAGTTTATCGCAGATAAAGTACTAAAATTGATGATTAAGAAGGACCATAAGATCAACAACTCCAATGTACTCGTCTTGGGTGTAACCTTCAAGGAGAACTGCCCAGACTGCCGCAACACCAAAGTGGTGGATATTGTAGAGGAGTTGGAAGATTTTGGTTGCAATGTAGACTTATATGATCCATGGGCAAGTGCTGCGGTTGTGAAGCATGAATACGGCAAAGAGTTGATCGCGGCTATCGACCCAGATAAGGAGTATCAAGCCATAATTGCGTGTGTGAGTCACAACCAATTTAAGACTTTTGACTTTAAGAAATACAAAGAGCAAGGCGCCGTAATCTTTGACGTAAAGGACTTTGTAGATCGTTCTGTAGTTGACGGACGTCTCTAATTAAGCGTTCTAATTATGACAATAGCTGTAGCGGGAACGGGATATGTCGGATTGTCCATTGCGACATTATTGGCCCAACATCACAAGGTGTTGGCAGTTGACATTGTACCCGAAAAAGTGGAGATGATCAATCGTCGTCAGTCTCCTATCCAAGATGAGTATATCGAGAAGTACTTTGCGGAGAAAGAATTGGACTTGACAGCAACCTTAGATGCTGAAATGGCATACAAAGAGGCTGAATTGGTAGTGATAGCTGCACCAACGAACTACGACAGCCAAAAGAACTACTTTGATACCTCGGCTGTAGAGGCAGTAATTGAGTTTGTGTTGCGTGTCAACCCAAAGGCAATCATGGTGATTAAATCCACTATTCCTGTGGGCTATACAGAATCGGTACGTAAGAAATTCAGCACGGAGAATATATTATTCTCGCCCGAGTTCCTGCGTGAGAGCAAAGCTTTGTATGACAACTTGTACCCATCACGAATCATTGTGGGTACAGACAGACAGAATGAGCGATTGGTAGAGGCTGCTAAACAGTTCGCTGCATTGCTACAAGAAGGCGCACTAAAACCCGATGTGGATACATTGTTTATGGGTTTTACTGAGGCCGAAGCGGTAAAATTATTTGCAAATACTTACTTGGCGTTGCGCGTGAGTTATTTCAACGAATTGGACACCTATGCTGAGATGAAGGGATTGGATACACAGTCGATCATTGAGGGTGTATGTCTGGATCCACGCATTGGTACGCACTACAATAATCCATCGTTTGGTTATGGTGGATATTGTTTGCCTAAAGACACGAAGCAATTGCTAGCAAACTACCAGGATGTGCCTGAAAACTTGATTGAGGCGATTGTGGAAAGCAACCGTACAAGAAAAGACTTTATTGCAGATCGTGTATTGGCCAAGGCGGGATATTACGATTACTACAATAATGGTCAGTACAATGCGCAAGAGGAGCATGCTTGTGTGATTGGAGTGTACCGATTGACAATGAAGTCAAATTCGGATAACTTTAGACAATCAAGTATTCAGGGAATCATGAAGCGCGTAAAAGCCAAAGGTGCGCAAGTGATTATCTACGAGCCTACATTGGCCGACGGAACGACATTCTTTGGTTCGTTGGTAGTGAATGACTTGGCGAAATTCAAGGAGCAATCGCAAGCAATTATAGCCAATAGATACGATGCTTGCTTGGAAGATGTGAAGAAAAAAGTTTATACAAGAGATATCTTCCGCCGAGATTAGTTTAGAGTTTAAAGTAGACTAGAGATATGAAAGGAATTGTTTTAGCAGGAGGATCGGGAACACGTTTGTACCCCATCACCAAAGGAATCAGTAAACAGTTGATGCCAATCTATGATAAACCGATGGTTTATTATCCTATCAGCGTGCTGATGTTGGCTGGAATTCGCGATATTTTGATTATTTCAACTCCATACGATTTGCCAGGATTCAAACGTCTTTTGGGCGACGGCAGTGATTATGGTGTAAACTTTAGTTATGCTGAGCAGCCATCTCCTGATGGTTTGGCGCAAGCATTTACTATTGGAAAAGACTTTATTGGCGATGATAGTGCTTGTTTGGTTTTGGGTGATAATATTTTCCATGGTTCTGGTTTTACTGGTATGTTAAAAGAAGCTGTTCGCGCCGCAGAAGAAGATAAGAAAGCAACCGTTTTTGGTTATTGGGTGAGCGATCCAGAGCGTTATGGTGTAGCTGAATTTGATAAAGAAGGAAACTGCTTGAGTATTGAGGAGAAGCCACAAAACCCAAAGAGCAATTATGCGGTAGTGGGATTGTATTTCTACCCAAACAAAGTTGTGGATGTGGCAGCAAATATCAAACCATCTGCCCGTGGCGAGTATGAGATCACGACCGTAAACCAAGAGTTTTTGGCAGATGGAGAGTTGAAAGTACAAACCTTAGGAAGAGGTTTTGCGTGGTTGGATACAGGTACACATGACTCATTGTCTGAGGCCAGCACCTATATTGAAGTATTGGAGAAACGTCAGGGTTTGAAGGTAGCATGCTTGGAAGGCATTGCCTATCGTCAAGGTTGGATTACTGAAGAGCGTATGCGTGAGTTGGCACAACCAATGTTGAAGAATCAATATGGACAGTACTTACTGAAAGTAATTGAGGATGTAAAGCAATCAGGATCTGACTACTTGGATTAAAAGTATGGAAGTTATAAAGACTGCAATAGAAGGAGTGTATATCATTGAGCCTAAGGTGTTTGGCGATGCCCGTGGCTATTTCTTTGAGAGTTTTTCGGAGAGAGAGTTCAAGGAAAAAGTGGGCGATATTCATTTCGTGCAAGACAATGAGAGTATGTCTAAATATGGCGTAATGCGTGGTTTGCATTTCCAATGCCCACCCTATGCACAAAGCAAATTGGTACGTTGTGTTAAAGGGAAGGTGATTGACGTAGCCGTAGATATTCGCAAAGGAAGTCCAACATTTGGACAACATGTGGCAGCGTTATTGACAGAAGACAATCATCGTCAATTCTTTATCCCTCAAGGTTTTGCACATGGTTTTGCTGTTTTGAGCGAAAGCGCGGTATTCCAGTATAAATGCGATAATTTCTATCATCCTGAAGCGGATGGAGGTATTTCGATATTGGATGAGTCGCTTGGTATTGATTGGGGATTGGCAATGGAAGAGGCATTGTTGAGCGAGAAAGATACAAAACATCCGAAGTTAGCAGAGTTTGATTCGCCATTTATCTACAAAGAGAATTGCTAAAATGAATATACTGGTAACAGGAGCAAATGGACAGCTCGGCAACGAGATTAGGATAGTGGCTAAGGATAGTCGCGACACCTACATATATACCGACGTGGTGGAAGTAGAGGGAGTAGAAACCACTCTACTGGACATTACGTCATTGGAGGCAGTGCGCAAGATGGTGCAAGAGAATGATGTAAAATGTATCATTAACTGTGCGGCATATACGAATGTAGATAAGGCTGAGACGGATGAAGCATTTTGTGAACTGCTGAATGCGAAAGCGGTTGAGAATTTGGCAGTTGCGATGAAAGAAGTAGATGGATTATTGGTGCATGTGTCCACTGATTATGTGTTCGGCGGCGATCCATATAACACACCTTGCAAGGAAGATCAAAAGGGTACACCGACTGGTGTTTATGGTAAAACCAAATTGCAAGGCGAACAAAATATTTTAGCTTCTGGTTGCCATCATATCATCATTCGTACAGCTTGGTTGTACAGCGAGTTTGGCAAGAACTTTGTAAAAACGATGCTCAACTTGACAGCGACTAAGCCACAATTGAAGGTCGTATTCGATCAGGTAGGTACACCCACCTATGCGTATGATTTGGCGGCAGCGATTTATGAGATTGTTAGCGAGCGCAAGTACGAGGGCAACGATGGCGTGTATCACTTTAGTAATGAGGGGGTTTGCAGTTGGTTCGACTTTACGAAGATGATTGCAGAATACGCAGGACATACAGAATGCGACATCCAGCCATGCCATAGCGATGAGTTCCCATCGCCAGTAAAACGCCCTGCATATTCGGTGTTAGATAAGACAAAAATCAAAGAAACCTTTGGCGTGAAGGTGCCTTATTGGACAGATTCGCTAAAGGTATGTTTGGGAAATATGGGAAAGAAATAAGTAATGACCAATTCACAACGCATCATAGTCAACACTATAGCACAATATACTCGCACTATCATAAATGTGTGCCTTTCGTTGTACTCAACACGCCTGATTCTGAGCGCGTTGGGACAGAATGATTTTGGTGTATATTCCGTAGTAGCAGGCGTGGTGGCAATGTTATCGTTTGTGACCAACGCATTAGTAATTACCACCCAACGCTATCTATCGTATCATCACGGACGGAACGACATGAGTCAAGTGCGCAAAGTGTTTGGTAATAGTTGGTTGCTGCATTTGTTTATTGGTATAGTGGTTGTTGCTATTTTAAGTAGCATAGGTCCTTGGATTACACAAAATTTCTTGAACATAGAAGACGCTCGCAGAGGTGCCGCTTTGTTTGTGTATTTTGCAGCAGTAGCAATGGTATTGTTAAGTTTTATAACAGCTCCGATTCGTGCATTGTTTATCGCAAGAGAAAATATCGTTTATACTTCATTTATTGATGTGCTTGATGGCATATTAAAACTATTGATAGCTATATTATTATCCAAAGTCACTTATGACCATTTGATTAGTTACTCCGTTTTACTAACCTGCATATCAATCTTCAATCTCCTTGCTTTTGCTATATATGCGGCTATTAAGTTCCCTGAATTTCATTTACCTAAACTACGAGAGTTGGACAAACAATACATAAAGGGGTTGAGCGATTTTGCTGGATGGACAATCTATTCAACAGGATGTATCATTGCACGAAATCAAGGTATTTCAGTGATACTAAACCTGTTTTATGGTACAATCGTGAATTCAGCATATGGCATAGCAATGCAGGTGTCAGGAGCGGTACAATTTGTGTCGACATCCATAATCAATGCCATGAATCCGCAAATAATGAAGGCAGAAGGTGCTGGTCAACGAGAAAGAATGGTTCGATTATGTGAATACGAGAGCAAATATGCATTTCTACTTTTAGCGATGATAGTCATTCCACTTATCGCTGAGATGGAGGTTATACTAACATTTTGGTTGGGTGATGTACCCGAGCATGCTGTGATGTTCTGTCGGTTTATTTTGATTGCGGCATTATGTGATCAAATATCTATCGGTTGGACATCTGCCAATCAAGCCATTGGAAAAATTCGAACATATAACGTAATATTCTATACATTGAAACTTCTCATCATTGTTATTGCATGGTGGAGTTTGAAACAAGGGTTACCTATTGTTTCTGTTATGTGGGGATATGTATCCATTGAATTAATCGGTTCTTTTGTTCGATTACCATTAATGAAACATATTGCAAATGTTCCGATTATTCCTTTTTTCAAAAATGTATTCTTACACATCGTAGGCCCTTTAGTGACAATGGTTGTAATATGCTACATTTCTATTACATACATAGAGATTTCATATAGATTGATTATCACATTTTCTATTTCTCTCGTTGCAGGAGCATTGGCTATTTTGGGGTTAGCGTTAAGTAAGGAGGAGAAACTATATATCAAAAGCATCATCAAACAGTTAAGAAAATAAAAACATAAACATGCAGCAGCAATCACAATCATCACTTTGGCAGCCATTAATCTATTTTATATTGATAGGTTTCACATTTATTGTGATGCCTAGAACTGGTAGTACCTATCAGCTTGCTCGTTGTGTACAAGGTATTGAAATGATTTTTTTCGTAACATTACTCATTCAATATTTTAGGGATGCCTTGGGTATAAATAGTTTTAATTGGAGGGTCAATCTTTGGTGGTTGTTTTACACAATTATAACCTATTCATTTTCTCAGGATAGTATAGGATTGACACCTCTTTTTAAATGGTTAAATATTTTAATATTTTTATTGTGTGGGGTATGTTATTGGCATGCAAACCCTGTAAGTAGTTATAAATATATCAGTACCGTTTTTTCTTTCTTAATTTATCTCAATGCCATATTGCTTGCCATATATCCAGACGGATTATGGATTGATTACGAGTGGATAGGAACTGGAGACTCTAGGCGATTTCTTTTTGGCAACTACAACCAAATGGGATTTGTATGTTTGTTAGGTATTACCGCTCAAGCCATGTACACTTTTGCCACCAAACGAGGGCGATTCAATCTGTTTCTACTCACACTCGTCTCTTTGGGAACAGTTATATCTGTCGGTTCTATGACCTCCACTGTTGGATTAAGTATATTGGGAACTTACATTCTACTACACAACTTAATTAAACGCCCTAAAATTTACGTAACTCTTTTCGTCATAGTATATATCGCTTTTTTCGTAACATTTATATGGTTAGGTAATTCCATTGAAGAGATTGGAGCAATGACACGCTTTGTCGAAAATGTGCTTTCTAAAGATACCACCTTTACTAGTAGAACTGAGATTTGGAGTAATGCGGTTTATAAAATCCAACAAAGTCCATGGATTGGTTTTGGAATTCAAAAAGTTGAATGGAATATGTTGCACCTAGATGGATCTGGACCACATAATTTGTGCTTGATGTTACTATTGCAAGGTGGAGTTATTTTATGTAGTGCGTTCATTTATAACGTTATTTATGTAACAAGAAATGCCTTTCAAAACCCAACAAAGTCAAGTATCCTCGGAGTTGTTTCCATATGTGTTTTTTTCACTATGTCATTATTTGAAGCGTATAATCTTGTGCAAACATTTTTACTCCTACAACTAGTTTATTACTCTCCATTACTTAAACCGACTCCAATTGAGACAGAGAACTAATATTGGTCATGAAAGTATCGATTATTACTCCATGCTATAACGCATCGCCCTACATAACTAGAACTATCCTATCTGTTCAAAATCAAACAATCACAGATTGGGAGATGATTGTTATTGATGATGGTTCAACGGACAACAGTGCTGAGATTGTAAAAAACTTAGCAAAAGAAGACCCACGTATCAAATTGTTTCAAAAAGAGAATGGAGGTTCTGCATCTGCACGCAACAGAGGATTAACATTAGCCCAAGGGGAGTTTATTCAATTTTTAGATGCCGATGATACTATTGAATCGACTAAATTTGAACGTCAAATTGCACTAATGGAGCAAGAAAAACTGGATGTTACATATTCGGACTATTGCATGGTAAATGCAGATGGCACACAAGAAAAAGCAAAAGGCCACACTTTTAATCTATTTAAGTTACTAATTGGGTGGGGACTTTTTGGAACAATTCCATTTCATGCATTCATTTACCGTCATGATTTTTTAAGGAATAAACATATTTTAAGTTCCTCCGAAATTAAAGAACGAGAGGACTGGGACTTTCACATTAAAGTTTTTTCAGCGACCACCCGCATTCAGCGCTTAAAAGGATATTGTGGCGCATTTTATTTTCGTACTCCGACAGGTAAAACCAGTGGCGGGTCTGTTTCTAAAATTAAAATAGGAACATTAAAATATCTGTTATACAAGACAAAGCACACAAAAGGATATAAACAATTATTACTTCTATTGCGTTTGTCTACTGAACTCATTGAGGTATCATTCATTTCGCTACGTAAAAATATGGATATTACACTTATCCACCCGCTATTTTTTGATAAAAAAGAAAATACAATAATTCTTCTACTTACATTCGTTTTATTACCAATATCATTGTTCATTTATGTATGCAGGTATTTTTGGTTTCATACCAGATAGGTTCAACCATTTATACACAAGACACATAATTTTGACAAAAACTATTATATGAAATCACTTTCTATTATCATATTAACCTACAATTCTGAAAGATATATCTACGATTGCTTAAAATCAATATATCAGTTTAATGACATTGGTGACGCGTTAGAAATTATCATTGTTGATAATATGAGTACCAATTTTGCAGTCATGCAAAATAATATCAGCAAAACATATCCCAATATTACTATAATCCAAAACACAAAAAACGGAGGATATGGACAAGGTAATAATGTTGGCATTCGCATAGCAAATGCACCAATTATTGCAATCATGAATCCTGACATTCGTCTCAACAAACCCATTTTTGCTTGTATGCTAGACTGTTTTAAGCAACAAGATGTTGCAATGTGTGCAGGCAAACAATATGGGGGAAATGGTGTTCCTTTCGCATCATTTATGAGTATATTCACTGTGCCTTGGTGGATTGGTCGTCCATTAGAATTTGTTTGCAGAAGAATGTTAGACATCTACATTTACAAAATGCAATTTTTATCTGGCGCATTCTTTTTTGTAAAAAAAGACATTATGCATAGTATTGGGTTATTTGATGAAAATATATTTATGTATGCTGAAGAAAATGATATTCATTATAGAATAAGGAAGCAATATCCTAAGATGAAAATGATATATAAGAAAGAACTCTCATATATTCATCTAGCAGAGAATCGTCCATTTAGTGCAGGGCAAGCGAGACGCGTATATGAATCTATTGGTTATTTCTTCAAGAAAAATGATTTATCATATATCAATTATTGGAAAGGTCAAATACATTTAAATCGATTCTTAATGTGTGTTTATTACATTTCAGGATTATTACACATTGGACACCGAAATAAGCAACTGAACAATCATTTAAGAGAACGTAACAACATATTACGAACCTTAATAAATAGCGCAAACCAGTAATTATTTTAACATGTGCTTTTTATCAATCATCATACCTTGTTATAATGTAGAAAGTTATATAGATTCGACATTAAATAGTCTTTCCATGCTTAAAGATGCGGAAGATTGCGAATTTATATTTGTCAATGATGGTTCTACTGATTTAACATTAGAAAAAATCCGTAGTTTTGTAGAAAACGATAATAGATTTATTTTAATTAATCAAAGCAACCATGGTGTATCTGCCGCAAGAAACGCTGCACTAAAACAAGCAAAAGGACAATATGTACTATGTCTAGATGGTGATGATTATTTGCATCCAGAAACCATTCATATCATCAAGAACAACTTACAAGATGCAGATGCATTATTAGCACCCTGTATCATTAAACAGTCAGATACAGAAAAAAAACGCACACTAAATATCCAAGACGGAGTTTATTCTGTAGAACAATTATATGCGTCTTGCCGCATTTTTCCTACTGCTCCGATGATGGTTTATCGCAATTCTATTATCTATGATAATCATTTACAATTCAACTCAAACATAAAATCCGGCGAAGTATACGATTTTACTGTTTCATTTTTGGAGAATGCACATAAGATAGCTGTTACAAATATTAGTTTTTACTATTATGTGATGCGCAATAGTAGTGCAACCCATTGTCCTAACTACACAGCAGATTTATCAGTCTTGAAGATTATGGATCACTTTTCAGTTATCAAAGACTCATGGAGTAAGTCCTCTGCATTTTTATTAACTGAACTAAAAATGATTACTTCATTTACATATAACAAGTATATACGAAACAATCTTACAAACAACGACACTATCGAAGCTATTGACATGGTTTTGTCAAATCATAACTTTCAAAAATTATTAACTCTATTAACAACCTATCCTATTGATCTAACACACAAAATATACATATATTATCTAAAATTTATGCCACATAAATTTGGTTATAAACTATGTGTATATTGTGCCAAAATAATAAAAACAATTAATTATTTGCTACAACCAAAAAAAAGCAGTAACTTTGCGGGCTAATTAAACAAAAATATGAAACATTTAATTATCATAGGAGCAGGCGGAATGGGACGCGTCATGTACGACATGGCACGCGAAAGTGTTGGCTATCAAACGGAATATGACATCAAGGGGTATATTGATGACAATATTCATTCTTTGGACGCTTTCACTGGTTATCCTCCTATCTTAGGCACCATATCAGAGTATCAACCTCAAGAGAATGATATATTCATTTGCTCTATAGGTGGTGCATCACGTAGAGCATGTATGGAAGCCATTATTAATCGAGGTGGTGAGTTCCTAACTATGATTCATAATACAGCACGAATTGGATCTAATGTACAACTAGGAAAAGGTTGTATGGTAGGTGCTTTCACAACAGTAGCTGCTGATGCCAAGATTGGTGATTATAATTTTATTCAATCCAATATGATCATTGGACACGATGTAGTCATCGGAGATTGGAATCGTATTGACTCACACACAATGTTGATTGGAGGAATAACAATCGGTAACGAGAACATGATACACTCCGCAGCAGTAATTAATCACGAAGTTCAAATAGGTAATCACTGCCATGTTGGTGCATGCAGTTTCGTGACCCGCAATGTAGAAGACAACTGGACTGTATTTGGCAATCCAGCTAGAAGACTATCCTAAATTATGAGTACATTATTAGATAATAAGGTTTGTATTATCACTGGTGCAGCACAGGGTATCGGGCGTCAAATTGCAAAACAATTTGCGGCGGATGGTGCAATTGTCTATGCATGTGACAGACAAGAATTCACAACAGATAATGAAAAGATTCATCCTGTAGTAATGGACATTACAGACGCTGCTAGTGTCAAAGCGAACTTGATGCAAATATTCAAGAAAGAAGGACGAATTGACTGCCTTGTAAACAATGCTGGCATCGTATACAATCGCAAGATTGGCATGATCATGCGCGAAGAAACAGAGCGCATGTTCCTTGTCAATGTCATTGCTGCGCTTGAACTTATCCAATTATGCAGTCGCCTCATGGCACGCAATGGAGGAGGTAGCATTGTCAATATCGCCTCGGTCACAGCGGTACTAGGATCTCCTGGACAAGTAGCGTATTCTGCAACCAAAGGTGCAATCATCTCTATGACTAAGTCTGCAGCCAAAGAACTAGCCCCACAAGGTATTCGAGTAAATGCCGTGGCTCCTGGTATCGTACAAACAGAACGTTTTACTGAATTATACGAATCTGACGGCAGCAAAATTGATGAACGCATCCAACGTATAGCTCTTGGACGTTTAGGTACACCTAAAGATATCGCGCATGCGTGCGCGTTCCTTGCTTCTGATAGAGCCAATTATATTTCCGGACAAATACTTGGCGTAGATGGTTGCGCATCCATATAATGATTCTCAATCTACAACATATCAATCCACAACGCATTGCCGCTATTGATTCCAATGGCGACCAACTTACCTATGCAGATATCACTCTACTCTCGCAACAAATCAGCGCCAAGATTCCCGAACGCGCTCTATGCTTCTTATTAGTAGAGAATAATGTCGGTGGTATTGCATGGACCATAAGTATGTTAGAGAGTCGCCAACTTGTCCCTCTTATCCTCAATGTTAAGACTGAAGTTTCGCTCTATCAACAACTCCTTGAGACCTACAAACCATCTTATATTTGTGCACCATCCAATGTAACATTACAAGGAGAGGTTGTAGACTCCATATTCGGATATCAATTATGCAAAATATATGATAATCAGTGTATTTTGCACCCTGAATTATCGCACCTTCTCCCCACATCTGGAAGTACTGGTAGTCCTAAATTAGTGAGACACAAATATGAAAACATTGAAGCAGCAGGACTGAATATATCTACCTTTTTCGAATTAAAAGAGACTGACCGTCCGTTAATGGTTCTACCGCTCTACTACACGATGGGATTATCCATGGTATTCAGTCATTTACGAGTGGGTGCTACGATTCTTATCACCGGACTTAGCATGACTGACATCAACTTTTGGAAATTCCTCAAAGAGCAGCAAGCCACCTCTTTTACAGGCGTTCCATATAGTTTCCACATCCTCAACCTGATGCGTTTCTTCCGCATGGATCTTCCTCATCTTGAATTACTTACACAAGGAGGAGGAAAAATGCCGACAGATCTCAACATCAAGTTTGCAGAATATTGTCGCGACAAAGGAAAACGTTGGATCGCTACCTATGGACAATCAGAGTGCACAGCACGCATGGCATATCTACCAGCAAAATGGGCACTTGACAAAGTCGGCAGTATCGGTATTGCTGTCCCTAATGGCGAATTATCGCTTATTGACACTAACGGCAATCCAATCAAAACTCCTCACACCGAAGGTGAGATGTGTTATCGTGGCAAAAATGTCACAATGGGTTATGCTCGTGAACAAGCGCACTTAGCGTTAGGTGACGAACGTAATGGATATATTCGCACTGGTGATCTTGCCTACTTTGACGAAGATGGTTGCTACTATATCGTTGGTCGCATGGGCCGCTTCCTCAAACTTTTTGGTATGCGAGTGGGATTGGATGAATGTGAACAAATCGTACAAACTGATTGCGGCTTAGAATGCGCATGCGTAGGTACGGACGAAAAGATGATTGTCTATATCACCAACGCAGATAAACAAAATGAAGTCAAAGATACACTCGTACAAAAGACACACATCGTAGCCACTTCCTTTGAGGTACGTTTTATCGCTGATATCCCAAAGAATGAGGCAGGAAAAAAGTTATATAGCAAACTGTCTTTTACCTGATATTTACGGGTTCATGACGGGTTCATAACGGGTTTATACAAATACATATTTATAAGTAAACACTTTCACATTTATGACAAATCTAGAGAAATACAATGCTATCTTCACCGAGGTTTTCGGTGCGTCAGTAGAGCAACTAGGCGACAATTTTAGCAAAGAGACAGTTAGTGAATGGGATTCTGTTCACCAACTCAACATTATTACACTACTCGAGGAAACTTTTGATCTATTCCTTGATCCTGAGGACATCATGGCTTGTACAAGCTACAATGCAGGTAAAGATATTGTAATTAAAAACGGCATTGAACTATAATTGATGTACAAAGGTTTCTTCAAACGTCTGATTGACTTTTCCATTGCGCTGATTGCGTTAACATGTTTAAGTCCAATTTTATTAGCGGTCACTATTTGGTTACACTTTGCAAACAAAGGGGCTGGAGCCTTCTTCACGCAAGAACGACCTGGCAAAAATGCCAAAATATTTCGTGTTATCAAGTTCAAGACCATGACGGACGAACGGGATGCAGAAGGTAAACTTCTACCAGATGCACAACGTCTTACTAAAGTAGGACGAATTGTTCGTTCCACTTCATTGGATGAACTACCACAACTTTTTAATGTGCTCAAAGGGGATATGGCACTAATCGGTCCTAGACCACTATTAGTCAAATATTTACCGCTATACACTCCCACACAGATGCGACGTCATGAAGTACGTCCTGGAATAACAGGATGGGCTCAAGTGAATGGGCGAAATGCCATTACACATACCAAGAAATTTGAATACGATGTATGGTATGTTGATCACCTCTCTTTCGCATTGGATATTAAAATAATCTGCATGACTATCAATAACGTCATTCACCGCAAAGACATTTCCACAGAAGGGCAAGCAACGGCTCCTACTTTTGATGGAACCAATTAATTTAACGGAAAAACAACAAAATATTTGCTTATCTCAAAAAAAAGTTGTACCTTTGCGGGCTTTTTGTTGTAAAATTGAGTCAAATAGATAAAAAACTCATTCTTACACACACAGTTTAAAAGAATAAATTAACAAAATAATATTATGGCAACATTACAATCTATTAGAAATCATGGCACCATCCTGCTCGTTGTTGTGGGTGTGGCTATGTTAGCATTTATCCTTGGAGACTTCCTTAACTCAGGAAGTAGTTTTTTTAACAAAGGTCGTGAGAACGTGGCTGAAATAGCAGGTCACAAAGTACACTACACGGAGTACGAGGCAGCAAAGGATCAACTTACAGAAGTGTACAAAATTGAGACTGGTTCTTCTGATATCAACGAAGATCTCAGCATCCAACTTCGCAACCAAGCATGGCAACTTTTGGTCATGAACTACACCTTGGGCGAGCAAGCAGAGAAAATCGGCATGGATGTTACTGCTGAGGAACTTAGCGGGCTTTGCATCAGCAATAATCCTCACCAATTGATTAGTCAACGTCGTGCATTCTACGATGAGACTGGCAACTTCAACAATGTAGCTCTCGTAAACTTCCTCAACTCACTTGAGCAAGAGCCAGAGACTCCAGAACAAGCAGAGAGCTTGAAACAAGCTAAGAACTATTGGTTGTATTGGGAGAAAGCAGTTCGCCTCACTTATTTGCAAGAGAAATATACTGATTTGGTAAGCAAGCTCGTTACTGCTAACCCATTGGACGCAAAATATGCTTATGAAGCTCGCCAAACAACCGTTAATGTACAATATGTACAACAACCATATTATGCGGTTGCAGACTCTTTAGTGAAAGTAACTGAGGGCGATATCAAGAAATTATACAACGAGAAAAAGGAGCAATACAAACAAACTCCTAACCGCTCTATTGAGTATGTAAGTTTCCCTATCGTTCCTTCTGCTGAGGACTTCACTGCTGTTGAGAACTTGCTCAAGAGCCTCGAGAATGACTTCAAAACCAAAGAAGATATCGCAGCTATTGTAAATAGCAACTCTGATATTTTGTACGATGGTCGTGATTATTCAGCAGAAACAGTTCCTGCTGAGTATAAAGAATTTGCATTTGGCAAGAAAGCAAAGAAAGGCGATTGCACTGAAATCACATTCAATGACAACACCTACTCTATGGCTCGTATCATGGAGTGCGGCTACAGCAAATCTGACTCTGTAAAACTCACACTCCTAGCAAGCGGAGAAGGCACAGAAGATGTTGAGTTAGGTTGGTTCAAAGCAACTGACTTGCAAAAGAACATTGCAGATCCAGCATTCAACGGTAAGAAAGGCGAGACATTTACCGTAAATAACGGTATGGGCGAGCAAACTTTCAAAATCGTAGAGAAGAGCAAAACTACTCCAAAAGTAAAATTAGCTATTCTTTCACGTACAGTTACTGCTAGCAGCAAGACCTATGGTGTATTATACAACCAAGCAAAACAATTTATCGTTGCCAACAACAATGCTGATTCACTCCACCAAGCTGCTATTGCACAAGGTTTGAGCACTACCCCTGTTTACGCACTAAACGAGAATAGTGACAAAATTAATGACCTCAAGAATAGCCGTGCTATTGTTCGTTGGGCTTTTGAGGCTGAAGCAGGTCAAGTAAGTGATGTGTTTGAGTGCGGAAATCAATTCATCGTTGCTGCATTGACAGAGGTTAACGATGGTGAGTATCGTTCATTGGAGTCAGTAAAAGCAGAATTGACTATTCAAGCTATCAACAACAAGAAAGCTGAATATATCACCAAGCAACTTAATGGTATCACCACATTGGCAGAGGCTGCTTCATTGTTTGACACCGAAGTTAAAACTGCTGAAGGCATCTCTATGTCATCATATCGTCTTGGAGCAGCAGGTAATGAGCCTGCAGTCATTGGCGCTGCATTTGCTTTGGAAGCAAACACTACTTCAACTCCTATCACAGGTAACAATGGTGTATACATGATTTCCGTTGGAGAAAAGACAGTAGCTGAGGGACAACTCAATGCTGCACAAGAGATTAGCAACTTGAACGTGCGCACATCTTACACTATCCCATATCAAGCAATTAACTTGATTGAAGAGAAAGCTGATATCGTAGATAACCGCGCACGTTTCCAATAAGAAATAACATTTATTTATCTATAAAAAAGCACCGGACAAAACTGTTCGGTGCTTTTTATACAAAAATATTTGTATAATTCAAAAAAAAGTAGTACCTTTGTGGGCAGATATTTTTAGAAAACTAAAATCTAATATTATATGAAACGTTTTTTACTTATTCCAGTATTGCTATTGAGTTTGGCAACAAAAGCTCAACATGGCACAATTAACATTCAAACCAACTTGGATAGTACTGTGATTAAACAGTACTTCATTGATACTTTGGAAAGTTACCAAGTAGGTCCAGGTATCATTTACACTCGTTTTGACATCACAGCTAAAGCCAATGATATTCGCCACTGCTATATCTATGAAGTAGATTTGACCAATCCATACAACACCGTAGAAGAAAGTCACAGTACCACGATGGGTAATACAGAAAGAATGGTGGATGCTCACAAACGTCTAGATGCTCCTGAGCACCGCTCTATTGGATCAGTCAACTGCAACTTCTGGATTGTAGCCACACAAGACGAGGGTCAATACAATGGTCTTACCGGCGTACCATGTACAGGTCAAGTACGCAATGGTAAGATAGGAACCAACATTACCAATTGGAATATTGGTCATGGCGATCCAGACCCGGTGTTAGGACGTAAACAAGATATTGGTTATTTGATGATTGACGCCGATAAGAAGGCACATATTGATCAATTCTCTTGGGATGCTCATTTGGCTATTGGTGACCAAGCAATGCCAATCAGCGAAGTAAACCGCAACCGCAGCAACCCATCTGACAACGAAGTGGTTATGTTCAACTCCGACATGGGTACTAAATCTACATTGACCAAAGAGGACATCAACAAACGCCTCGGCACAGATCTTCCAATGATTGAGCTAGTAGTTAAATTGGAACAAGACTGGGCGATGAATCAACATCTCTTTGGTACTGTAGAAAGTATTAACTATACTGGTGGAACAAAAATCCAAGATGGCTATGCTGTATTCCGCGGACGCGGTACTGGTAAAACCTTCCTTGAGACCGCCAAGGTAGGTGATCGAGTACAATTTATCATCGGTATGTACGAATCACTCAGTGGCGAGCGTCCAAATATCAAGCAACTCAGCGCGGGTAACTGCTATGTATTGCGCGAAGGCAGACTAACCAACCGCAACTGGAATGAGGATTACAACAACAAGAATTACCCTCGTACTGGCTTTGGAGTGAGCAAAGATCACAATACTCTATGGATGATGGTCATGGAAAAACCAGGAATGTACACCCATGAGATGGCGTCTATCCTTCGCCACTTTGGAGCATGGGAAGCTACTGGTGCTGATGGAGGCGGTAGCGCACAGTTTAACCTAGGAGGACAAATTCTTAACCCTACCACCGAAGGACAACCTCGTGCCGTTGGAAATAGCATTTTCCTTTTCTCTACTGCACCTGATGACAATGTAGTAACAGAGATGCGCACACAATCTACATTCATGCGTCTCCCTAAATATGCTTCTATTAAACCTGATTTCTTAGGTTACAACCAATATGGAATGCTAGTAGATAAAAAACTCCCAGGTGTTACATTGTCATGTGACCCATCTACCGGCTATATTACTGAAGATGGCAAATTCGTATGTCTTGGCAATGGTATTCTAACCGCTAGTTACGGTAATGCATCACTCCCTATTGAAATTGTGCTTGTTGAGGGTGGTAATCCAACTATGCGTCTTGACAGCATACTTATCTCGAACTACACTCAATACGAGATTGAAATCAATGGCGTAATAGACAACAAAGAATTTGCTCTTCTCCCTGCTGCTGTCGAGTGGACTATCGATGATCCTACTATTTGCCAAATAGATGAAAATGGTGTTCTTACTGGTCTCAAAAATGGTAGTACAAACATTCACGGTACATTAGGCAATATTAAGCTAGACCAACATGTTCAAGTTGAGACCGTTGATGGTAATTCACTCCTTTGGGAAAACATGGTAGAGGTAGATGAAAGATGGACCCTAAAAGCATCTAGCACCTCATGGAAAGCTGATTTCAAAACAGATGCAAATGGTGGAGCATATTTGTATATGAATTACAACGGCGGACGAGTTGTTCAATTATCATTAACAGCCGACACAGTCCTCTACTCTACCCCAAAACATCTTGAGTTTAAATTCACCCCTCAAGGCAATTTAATTACCCGCCTTGATTTTGGACTTGTTACAAACAACGGAATAGACGGAAACTATGCTTGTGTGGATATAACTCCAGACCAACCTATGAGCATTAATATCAATTTGGACAGCTTGTTTAATGTTAAGGATGATATAGCTATTTATCCTATCAAACTCAAAAACATTTCATTCTCTCTTAACAAAGATGCAGCAAAACAGGAATACAATATTCCTTTTGAAGGCATCTACCTACATTATGCAGACAAGGTAGAAACAGGATTAGAGAGTACAGCAACTCCTTCTCAACAAGGCAGTTCAGCATACAAAATGCTCCATAACGGACAATTAATCATTATTAAAAACAATAAAATTTACAACATTTTAGGTCATGAAATCACTGAAAAGTATTAATCCTTGGCTTTGGGTACCTACCTTGTATTTCTTGGAGGGTATTCCTTACTTCCTTGTGAACAACATCTCCATGGTTATGTTCAACCAAATGGGTGTACCTAACGGCGAGATGTCATTCTTCACCACATTGCTTTATTTCCCATGGGCATTGAAATTCTTGTGGGCTCCATTTGTGGACCTCATCAAGACTAAACGCTGGTGGTTCCTTACTATGCAATTCCTCATGTTGGGATTGGCAGTATTAACTATCTTCTCTATTCCTCAACCAGATCCAGCAACTATTGCTGCTATGGGCACCGATGTTAAACTCTTTACAGGTGTATTGATTGCGTTCATCATTATGGCATTCTCTTCTGCAACACACGATATTGCAGCTGACGGATTCTATATGTTAGCTCTCACTTCTGGTGTACAAGCAGAGATGATCGGTTGGCGTAGTGTATTCTACCGTCTTAGCAACGTATTCTGCAACTCTGCATTAATCGCAGTGCCTGGTATCATCTACGATTGGACCAAGGAGCAAGGCGCTGAGAGCATGCCACTTGCATGGCAAGTAACTATGGGTATTACCGCTGTTATCTTCCTCTTGATGGCAGTATGGCATGTATTCGCTACTCCACGTCCTGACACTGACAAACCTAATGCAGAGACTACCGCAAAAGACATTGTTACTGGTTTTGGTAAGGCATTTGCTACTTATTTCACCAAACCAGCTTTGTGGGTTGCAATTCTCTTCATGCTCCTCTATCGTTTGCCAGAGGGATTCTTGATGAAGATGATTTATCCATTCCTCCTTGGTACACGCGAGACTGGCGGTTTGGCTATGACCATGCAGGAGTTAGGCGTTGTATATGGCGCTATCGGCGTGGTATTCTTGCTCCTCGGTGGTATCCTCGGTGGTTATTACATTTCTAAGGTTGGCTTGAAGAAAGCGTTCTGGTGGATGGCTCTTGCAATGACTTTGCCATGTTTGAGTTTTGTTTACCTCAGCGTATTCTTGCCAGAGAACATGGTAAACATCGCTATTGCTATCGCTATTGAGCAATTTGGTTACGGTTTCGGTTTCACCGCTTATATGATGTACATGATGTACTTCTCTGATGGCGAGTTCAAGACTTCACACTATGCTATCTGCACCAGTTTTATGGCGCTCAGTATGATTCTTCCTGGTCTTGCTGCTGGTTATATCCAAGAGGCTATCGGTTATGAGAACTTCTTTTGGATGGTTATCTCTTGCAGTATTGCAACCTTCCTCGTAACCTTCCTCGCTTGGCGAATTACTGATCCTGCATACGGTAAAAAATAAATCTGATTACAATGCAAATTAAACGCATTATACCTAACAGCCTGACCTGCGCAAATCTTTTGTGCGGGTCAGCAGCTGTTTTCATGGCAACACAAGAGCAATACCTCTGGGCGTTCTCCCTCATTTTGGCAGGTGGATTGTTCGACTTTTTTGATGGAGCTTCTGCTCGTTGGCTCAAAGTGCCATCGCCATTGGGTGTACAACTGGATTCATTAGCAGACGATATCACTTTTGGTCTTGCGCCTGCTATGATACTCTTCTGCTATCTAAAACCCATCATTGGTTGGTGGGCACTGATTGCCTTACTGATTGCAGCATTCTCTGCCTTGCGATTGGCAAAATTCAATATTGACGAACGCCAAACCACATCGTTTATTGGTCTTGCGACACCACCCAATGCTATTTTTTGGGCGTCGCTCGTTTGCTGGCTCAATAGCACCACCCTACCAACATGGGCACCATGGGTATTATTGGCTGGTAGTTTGTTGAGTTGCTATTTGCTAGTAAGCGAAATTCCATTCTTCAGTTTCAAGTCAGCTGGACAAGGAAAAAAACACATCATCATGTTCTTAGTTGGCTGCACCTTTATTTTGGGCACATGTGCCACGATGGCTGTCGCCTATAAGCAGATCACCATCGCCATCCTAAGTGGAGCAATATGCATATTGTGGTACATCCTTTGCAATTTTTGTACCCATTGTCACAAATAATTCATAATTCAAAATTAAAAATTCAAAATTCATATTGCCTTTTCTAGTGCCAACCCTTGTGTTGGCACTCGTTTTAGGAACATCACTTCTTGTTGTTCCTAAAGCTGAGTTGCATCTTGCACTTTGCCAACCACACACGCGTTTTTTGGATGTTGTGATACCTGCATTCACTAATTTGGTGGATTGGCTACCCTATCTCGTAGTTCTTCTTCTACTCTTCTATCGTGCGGGATGGGCAACCTTTTTAGCAAGCAATCTACTACTCTCGACACTCATAGTACAACCTATCAAGCATATCGTGCATGCCCCACGCCCATTAACATGGTTTGCGGAGAATATGCCAGACGTTAGTTTGCCACTTGTAGAAGGAGTTAGGATGAATTATTGGCTATCCTTCCCCTCGGGACATACGACCACTTTCTTTGTGCTGTTTTTTAGTTTAAGTATTATTTTGTACGCTGAAAATATAAAAGGTAAGAATATTTTATCGTTTATTTGTTTTCTCTGTGCAAGTTTTGGGGCATATACCCGAATTTATTTATCCCAACACTTTGCATTGGATATTTTTGCAGGAATTTTGATTGCCGTTTTCTCCACCCTAAGTTTGTACTTTTTCCTCGTTTTGAAGACTAAAAACACCCGATTTTGGAACTGGAACGTGCAAAAACTGAGAAAATAACACAAAAGAACGTATTTTTTCAAAAAATATTTGGTCAATTCAAAAAAAAGCAGTACCTTTGCATCCGCTTTCGTGAAGAGAGCAAGAGTTCAGTTAAATAATGAGACATTGAATGGGCGTTTAGCTCAGCTGGTTTAGAGCATCTGCCTTACAAGCAGAGGGTCGGCGGTTCGAATCCGTCAACGCCCACCATTCATTCCCATTCGGGCGTTTAGCTCAGCTGGTTTAGAGCATCTGCCTTACAAGCAGAGGGTCGGCGGTTCGAATCCGTCAACGCCCACAAGAGATTGGTTACTAAGTAGCCAATCTTTTTTATTTACATCTGACTATTTTCCGACTCAAATTAATTTATCCGCAGCGTATAGACCTCTTTATACGAATTTCCTTTGTCCCCTCTCGAAGAGGACAAAGGAAATTTCAGTTGTACTCCTCTTGATTTTGTCGTGGCTTCGCTTCGAACAAAATCGGGATGTTCTTATTGCAAATCCTTGACAAGACGCACCGACCGACCGTAAAGGCGATTGCCGCAACTCAGGTTCGCTTCGACCGAGACGAAGTAGAGGTAGGTCACGCAGTCGCCATTGCCCTCAGTGGCAGACCAATAGTGGCCGATGCCCTGCACATCGCCCACACCGGACCCGTCGCGGCGGCCCGCGGCAGGCAGGAAGACCGCACCTGCGGATTCGAGTTTAAACCATTGCTCTGCTGTGAAGGTTTGGTATGCTGCGTAATAATCTACCCCCGATTCACTATAGAAACCTGACTTGAAAGTTACACCAGGTGGGCATGTCCAATTATCTGGCAAGAATATCAAACCATTCACTCCATTAACTTGTGCCACACCTACTAAATCATTGGCGTTAGTACGATTATCTCGGAGATATCTCCACTCATCACGACTCAATGTACGCCATGTATTAGGAGCATCATTACCAATCTTGTTTGTACCCCAATCTACAAAAGAACCTGAATAATCATTGTAATCAGTAGAAGTACTTACACCAAAATGAGTAGCACCTGTACTCCAACCAAACAAATCAATCTTATCTGCCAAGGCATCACCTGCTTTTTTATCGCCATACTGGCCAGAAGACACACTACCACCTGTCACATTATCCGTACCAATGTAATCCCATTGATTCTCTGCAAACGACCATGTATTCGTGGATTGGGTATATTGCAAGTTACCAGAAGAGAAAGTCACTTGTTTGGTTGAGGATACCGAGAATACACCTTCTACTGCTTCGGGCTGTGCAGGAGCTATCATACTAATACTATCTACCTTGATGACATTGCCATCACTACAATAAACATAAAACTGTGCAGAAGCACTAATCGTCATCATCAGGGCGATGACTGCCATAAAAAGCTTTTTCATATTATCTGTTTTTATTGTTTAAGAGTTTCACGCGCAAAGCGCTTGTTTCAAAGTTTCAGTCCCATCACATCGTACCAAACTTGTTTTCCATCAGGCATGGTGGCACGGATATACAAACGACCACTGAGTAACACTTTGTCTGTCGTGGCATTGTCCAAAGAAGACACTTCTTCCAACGAATTGGTGATCTCATCCTGCTTGACCATGGCAAAAGTGATACTACGCACACCTGTCAAATCTGCTTCGGGCACACTTACAGCAAGACTCCCTTTGCTGACTAACACACTAAAGTCCATTACCGAAGTGTAGTCCAACTGCACCACCTGCTTGCTGCCGTCAGCCATTTGCACCACCATAGCAGGCACAAGTTCGGCATCTTGAGCAAGAATAGGCATGCTTACACTACATAAGTACAGACTTAGTAGAAATAGGAATACTCTTTTCATAAGCATAAATTTAATTGATTATTCATGCGACAAAGGTACAACAAAATTTGCGGATATGCAAATTTTTCAGTTGAAAGTTTAGAGTGTAAGGTGTAAAGGCGGCGACTATGTCGCAGTTTAGAGAACGGCGCAAGGCGCCTACTGTTTAGGGTTTAGGGAACGCTGCGCTACGGTTTAGTGTTTAGGGGCTATTTTCCTCAGCACTCCTATAAGTATCTATCGTATATCTAACGTGTATCTAACGTATATCTATCGTATATCAACCGTAGTTTATAGCGGGAAGATAGGTTCTTATTCAAATTTCGTGCAGAAAAGAGAGCTGAATTATAAGTAATCAGGAATTTTCTTTAGAAAAAGGAAAATATTGTTTCCTTATAAAAAAGTGTTCGTTTACTTGCACATGTGCATTTTTTGTTGTACCTTTGCGAAAATTTGAATGTAGATACTTATGATTACATTTATCATCTCACTTATAGCCCTTGTAGTTGGATTCGTACTCTACGGTACGTTCGTGGAGCGTGTGTTTGGTATTGACGAAAAAGCGCAGACACCAGCTATCAGCAAGGCAGATGGTGTGGACTTTGTTCCGATGAAACCGTGGAGAATCTTCCTTGTGCAATTCCTGAATATTGCAGGATTGGGGCCTATCTTTGGTGCTATCATGGGTATTTTCTATGGTCCTTCCGCCTTTTTGTGGATTGTGCTAGGTACAATCTTCGCAGGAGGTGTACACGACTACCTCAGCGGTATGATCTCGCTGCGCAAAGGTGGCGCTTCGCTGCCAGAAGTAGTAGGTACAGAACTGGGCAAGGGCGTGCAAATCTTTATGCGACTGCTTTCTATCGTGTTGCTCGTACTGCTGACTACGACTTTCCTTTCGGGACCTGCTACTTTGTTGCAGGGATTGGCTGGACTAGGTACGATGACCTTCCAAGGACATTTGATCCCTATTGTGTGGGTATTGATTATCTTTGGTTATTATACATTGGCTACGGTGTTACCTGTAGATAAACTCATCGGTCGTTTCTACCCTATTTTTGGCGGCGTGCTACTCTTTATGGGTATCGGTATCATGGTGGTGATGCTTAGCCAGTTTGGAGGAGAAATGCCCGAATTGACCGATGGTTTGCACAATCGCCAGACGAATGGTTTGCCACTCTTCCCGATGATGTTCGTGAGTATTGCATGCGGTGCTATTTCGGGTTTTCATGGTACACAGTCGCCGTTGATGGCACGCTGTGTGACCAATGAACGACAAGGGCGTTGGATCTTCTACGGAGCTATGGTGGCAGAGGGCATTTTGGCATTGATTTGGGCTGCCGCAGCAGGCACGATGTTTGCTGACCCAGAGGCAGGTTTGTACGGAATAGACGGGCTTCAAGCCTTCGCCGCAGCGCACCCAGGCGAGAATATTGCTGCCTTAGTAGTGGACAAGGTTTCTCGTTCGTGGTTGGGTACGATAGGTGGTATATTGGCGATTATTGGCGTGATAGCCGCTCCTATCACTTCGGGCGATACGGCACTTCGTTCGGCACGACTGATTGTAGCAGACTTTATGCACTTGAACCAACGCCCTATCCGTAATAGACTGATGATTGCCATTCCGCTATTCTTGTGCGTGTTTGGTATGGTTTTCGTCGATTTCAACGTCGTTTGGCGCTATTTTGCATGGACGAATCAGACATTGGCGGTCTTCACACTGTGGGCAGGAACGGTGTTCCTCTACAAGAACTCGCGCACAACGAATAAATATCCATATGCCTACCTTATCGCGCTGATTCCAGCGTTGTTTATGACGATGGTAAGCGTAAGTTATATTTTTATTGCGCCAGAGGGCTTCCACTTCGCGAAGATTGGGATGAGTTGGGTGGCGTACCTCATAGCAGGTGTCACCACAACGGCATTGCTTGGCGGGTTTGCCTATTGGACGAAAGTAATTAAGAATTAAGAATATATCTCCCACGGATTACACGGATAAACACAAATATGCAGAACATCAGTGGCAATTAGTGAAATCAGTGGGACGAAAAAGTAAGAATTATGATACAATTTGCATCTTTTGTAATATCTAGTCCGGATGTCATGCAGTGCCCACAAAGCACTATTCCTGAATATGCTTTTATTGGCAGAAGTAATGTGGGCAAGTCTAGTCTTATCAATATGCTTACGCATAATCCTAAACTGGCTAAGACGAGTCAAAAACCCGGTAAGACATTGCTGATCAATCACTTTATCATCAATGCAGGTACAGATCAGCATTGGCATTTGGTCGATTTGCCTGGTTATGGTTTTGCGCAAGCAGGCAAGAAACAACGCGCAAAACTCAAGACAATGATTGAGCGTTATTGCTTGTTGCGTGAGGCATTGGTGAGTTTGTTCGTATTGATCGACTGCCGCCATGAGCCACAACAGATTGACTTGGAGTTTATGGAGTGGTTGGGAGAGCAGGCTATTCCTTTTGCGATTGTCTTTACAAAAGCAGACAAACTGACTAAGAGCAAACTGACAATGAATGTGAATAGTTACAAGGAAAAACTTCAAGAAGTTTGGGAAGAACTGCCTCCTATCTTTGTAACATCCGCAGAGAAAGGGCTTGGAGAACAAGAACTGATTTCGTATATTGAGGGTATCAATCGCGATATTGCTAATCAAAGTAATTAAGAATTAGGAATTTTGAATTTTGAATTATTCCATACTGACGATATTCGTGTAGAATATTGCGACGGTACTCGTCGTGATATTCAGCGAGTGCTTGATGCTTGCCGAGAAGAAAGGCGTCCATACCTAGTAATTAAGAATGATGAATTAAGAATTAAGAATGATTCCCCTGCGGACACTGAAAACCATTCAAAATTCAAAATTCAAAATTCAAAATTAACCTCAATATTAGTTCCTGTGAGTATGCTGGAAGAGGAAGTGTACAAGGCAGAGATTTGTACTTATTTAGCTCGTAAGACAGGGGCACACCTTATATTGTTACGCGCGCGCGACTACGGAAGTAAAGCCAAACAGAATACACAGCGCATCATCACCCATATTCAGACGATAGCTGAGCGCACAGGCGAGGAAATCAGTTACGAGGTGCAAGAAGCCAAACGAGATAGTTTTAGCTTTCACAAAGATTTTCATTCCACAGAATGGAAATATGATTTGCTATTGCTGACTGCTAGTAGAGAATATGGGTTGGATGATTGGTTATTCGGGCCGCCTGAGTTATACGCTATTCGCAAGAGTAAAGTGCCTGTGATGTTGGTCAATCCGAGAGCAGACTTGTTTTCGTTGTGCGATTAGGGGAGAGTTATAGGACGGCATCGCCTACAGGACGCCCTGCGGGCTATAGGAGTTGAGGAGAAACAAAAAGAGAGTCACGTGTGACTCTCTTTTTATTCTTTCTAGCTGTAAGTCTAGATTACTTAACGCGGCGCTCTGGAATACGAGCTTTCTTACCAGTAAGATTGCGCAAGTAGTACAATTTAGAGCGACGAACTTTACCGTATTTGTTAACAGTAATTTTCTCGATGAATGGGCTATCCATAGGGAAGATACGCTCTACACCTACGTTACCAGACATCTTGCGAACAGTAAAGCGCTTCTTGTCACCGCTACCGTGGATGCAAATAACATCACCGCGGAACTCTTGGATACGCTCCTTGTTACCCTCTTTAATACGATAAGCTACAGTCACTTGATCACCTGCAGCGAATGCTGGAAACTCTTTTTTCTCGCCAGCGAATGCCTCTTCGGCAATTTTCATCAAATCCATTTCTTAAGATTTTTAATGGGTTAAATAACTATAGTATACACTACTGTTCAAGCCGCAAAAATGCGTACTCTATGCTGATCGCCAGAGACTATAGTCGAAAATCGGGCGCAAAGGTACTGCTTTTTTTGCAAATACACAAATAATTTGTGAAATATCTTTTTATTTTTTAAATAAAACAGGCCAAAATTTGTACAATTCAGCAAAAAAGAGTAATTTTGCAACAAATTATTCACACAAACAACAAAACTATGAAAAGAAATTTAATTTTACTCATGTGTACATTTTGCTACATAGCAGCATGTACAAAAACAAAACAAAGCAACGACTCTGCAACAGAAAACACTCCTACTATGATGGAACAACATTACAAAATGAAAGTTGATACGACGACAGACCTAATTCTATACGATATTACTGATTGTCAATTAGATTTGGCATGTGGTACGATGCCAAACATAGAGCAAGAAGATGTAGTATTGTGCGTAGCAGCGGCCTTTACAGGAAAGTGTTTGGATGGTTTTGAACATAGTAATATTTTGGGACCACATATCTCACAAGGCGTATTGTACGAAGGATATGAGGAAGAAGGAGGGTACGCAGTGTTTGCCTCATGGGGCAATCAAAAAGAATTCTTCGAGTTGGGGAAGCAAGATAAACTAGAAGAAGTAGCAGCAGCAAAAGGTATGGCCTTTACGCAATATTGGGTGGTAAAAAATGGTGAGGGATATAATCCTCCACGCCAAACAGTAAAACAAGAGTATTATCGTTGCATTGCTCAAAAGGCAGGACGAACCTATGTTATTGAGAGCAAAGAGGTTGTGAAATTTGACTATTTTGTAAAGTGCTTGGTGGAAAGAGGAGTGGAAAATGCGTTGTACATGGATATGGGGAAAGGTTGGAATCACTCGTTCTATCGTAATGAGAAAGGAGAAGCGCATATCCTTCATCCAAAAACGCACGAATATTGCACCAATTGGCTCGTAGTGAAGTTAGTACTGTCTTGATAAAAAACGAGTTTTTTTATCGTGAATTTGCGTATGTGCAAAAAAAGCAGTACCTTTGCAGTCAGTTTGGATTTTTCCATAGTTAAAGAATAGAATTACAACATCATATGAAACAGAATTTTGTAGAAGAATTGCGCTGGCGCGGTATGTTGCAAGACATGATGCCAGGCACAGAGGAACAACTAATGAAAGAAGCAACCGCTGCATATTTGGGCATTGACCCTACTGCGGATAGTCTGCATATCGGCCACTTATGCGGAATCATGATGCTTAAACACTTGCAAAACGCAGGTCACAAACCAATCGCATTGATTGGTGGTGCAACGGGTATGATCGGTGACCCTAGTGGTAAGTCAGCCGAGCGTAACTTGTTGGACGAGCAAACTTTGCGTCACAACCAAGAGTGCATCAAGCAACAGTTGGGTCGTTTCTTGACTTTCGGCGAAGGCGAGAATGATGCAGAGTTGGTGAACAACTACGACTGGATGAAGGACTACACCTTCTTAGATTTCGCGCGCGAGGTAGGTAAATTGATTACCGTAAACTATATGATGGCGAAAGACTCTGTGAAAAAACGTTTCAACGGCGAGGCTAGTCAAGGCATGTCTTTTACAGAGTTTACCTACCAATTATTGCAAGGATATGACTATGTATATTTGAACAAGCATAAGAACTGCAAATTGCAAATGGGTGGTAGCGATCAATGGGGTAACATCACCACTGGTACTGAGTTGATTAAGAAAATGGGTGGCGGCGAGGCTTTTGCATTGACATGTCCATTGATTACCAAAGCAGACGGTGGTAAGTTCGGCAAGACCGAGAGCGGAAACATCTGGTTGGATCGCAAGTACACTAGCCCATATCGTTTTTACCAATTCTGGTTGAATGTGAGTGACGATGACGCTAAGCGTTACATTAAGATCTTCACTTGCTTGGACAAAGCGACTATTGATGCGTTGATTGCAGAGCATGAAGAGGCTCCACATATGCGTAGTTTGCAAAAGCGTTTAGCAGAGGAGGTAACTGTGATGGTTCATAGTCGCGAGGATTATGAGGCAGCCGTAGAGGCAAGTAACATTTTGTTTGGCAATGCGACTCACGAGGCATTAAGTAAACTAGATGAGGAGATGTTCTTGCAGGTATTTGACGGCATAGAGAAGCACGAGGTTAGCAAAGCAGAGTTAGAGGCAGGTATTCCTCCATTGGATTTGTTGGCAGAAAAGACTAATATCTTCCCATCTAAAGGCGAGGCTCGCAAGATGATTACCGCCAATGGTTTCTCTATCAACAAGGAGAAATTCACCGACCCACAAAAGGCTATTACAGCAGAGATGTTACTCAACGGCAAATACATCCTTTGCCAAAAAGGTAAGAAAAACTATTATATTATCGAGGCAAAGTAATGAAGAAGATCGCATTATTACTCCTACTTTGCCTAGCAGCAAACATGCATGCAGAACGCATTGACACCATTCCATTCGGCGATATGGAAAGTTGGACAGTACGTTACATCAAAGAGTCCAAACTTCTTGGCGGTCAAACCAAAACGCTCTATGCTTTGGCGCCCACCGATACGATTTGGGAGAATGGTCCATACACCTACGGACAAAACGGCAATCCATGGGCGACTAGCAATGCTTATGCCAATATCATAGGTATAGAGAAAGCAGCAGGAACAATGACTCCAGAAGCACGAGAAGAGGGAGGGACATGCTGTCGTCTAGATGTTGACCTCTTGGGCGTACGCGTCATGGGAATGATAGATGTGCAGGTACTCGTACCAGGTACATTGTTTACAGGTCGCAACCTTGAGCCAATCACTACAGCCAAAGATCCTTATCAAAATATTGATTTTGGCGTACCATTCACCGAGCGCCCTCAAGCCTTGATGCTTGACTACAAGTGTGCGGTTTCACCAGAACAATGGATTTGGCATGCTAAAGGTATGGCTAAACCTAAGAAACAGGAAGGTCATGACGAAGCCGAGGTTTACCTCTATCTGCAACACCGATGGGAAGATGAAAAAGGTAAGATTCACTCCATTCGCGTAGGAACAGCATATGAGCGTTTTAGCCAAGATCAACTCACATGGGTCAATGGTCATCGTCTGCCTATTCACTATGGCGACATCACTAACGAACCATGGTATGAGGATTATATGGGCTTCAAAGAGATGCAACGCGCAGTCAACTCCAAAGGTAAAGTAGTTCTCATTGAGGAAGAAGGTTGGGATGCCACATTGGAACCAACTCACTTGGTAATCATGCTAACATCAGGCAAATATGAAGCCTTCGTGGGTAAAGCAGGAAACACTCTTTGGGTGGACAATGTGTGCTTAGTTTACGAAGATTAAGCCTAAAAACACGAGTTTTTACAAAGAAAATTGCGTTTTTTTCAAAAAAACACACAAATAATTTGGTCATATCAAAAAAAAGCAGTACCTTTGCAGCCGATTTCGAGAATGACGAAATTATTGACCAATGGTATAAAGGCTATTACGTCAGATTTTGGTTCTGAAAATCTTGGTTCGATTCCAGGTTGGTCAACAAAAGAAGCCCGCATGTCGGGCTTTTTTTGAAGAGAAATCTTCATGTGTGATGGGATACGGGCAGCCACACCAACAGTAGTTTAGTGTTTAGAGTTTAGTGTTTAGTGCTAATCTAGGATTAAAGGCTGGGAATTCTGCCCTATTATTGAGTAACACTTTTATAAGAAATGAAAACATTTGAATTGGTAGGTACTCCACGTAGCGAGTACGGCAAGAAAGCCGCTAAGACTTTCCGTCAAGAGAACCTCGTTCCATGTAACCTCTATGGTAATGGCGAGAACGTAACTTTCACAGTAACAGTTGATGACGTACGCAAGCTCATCTATTGCCCAGACACAATGGTTGTAGAGTTGACCATCGGTGAGACAAAGAAGATGGCTGTAGTTAAAGAGTTGCAATTCCACCCAGTAAGCGAGCAATTGCTTCACATTGACTTCCTTGAGGTAACCGAGAACAAGCCTGTAACTGTAGCTATTCCAGTACAATTGCAAGGTCACGCAGAAGGTGTTAAAGCCGGTGGTAAATTGTCTCTCGAGATGAGAAAGCTCAAAGTAAATGGTATCTATACACAAATTCCTAACCGCGTTGAGATCGACATCACAGACCTCGGTTTGGGCAAGAAATTGTATGTAGGCGCTGTTCAAGTAGCTGAAGGTTTGAAGTTGATGAACCCAGCAGATGCTTGCGTTGCTCGCGTTAAGGCAACTCGTGCAAGCCAACAAGCTGCTGCAGCCGCTGCTCCTGCTAAAGGTAAAAAGAAATAATAACCACTCATTAGAGCGGTAAAAAATAAGAGTGGAAAGGGTATGCTTTCCACTCTTATTTAGTTTAGAGAACGGCGCAAGCGCCTACTATTTAGAGTTTAAAGTCAAGGACATGAAATATTTAATTGTTGGATTGGGCAATATTGGCGATGAATATGCCAACACACGACATAACATCGGATTTATGATGTTAGACGCCTTCGCAGAGAGCAAGGGGGCAACATGGGAAGACAAACGCTACGGTTTTGTGGCGCGTTGTCGTGTTAAGAGTGCCGAGATAATACTACTCAAGCCATCAACCTATATGAATTTGAGTGGTAATGCCGTTCGCTATTGGTTGCAACAAGAGAAAATTCCAGTAGAAAACATGCTAGTTCTTGTAGATGACCTCAATTTGCCTTTTGGTAGCATACGTATGCGCAAGCAAGGTAGCAACGGAGGACACAATGGATTAGGGCATATTCAGCAAGTGCTTGGGACACAGAACTATGCACGCTTGCGTTTTGGTATTGGCAATGATTTTAGTAAGGGTGCACAATGCAACTTTGTATTGGGTCAATGGAGCGAGGAAGAAGCCAAAGCAATGCCAGATCGTCTCAAAGTAGTTAGCGAAATTATTCCTTCGTTTTGTCTGCAAGGTATGGACCGAACGATGAATCAATACAATGGCAAATAAATGGAGGTTTTTATCTAAAAAAGTTGAGGTTTGGTATTTAGAGATATAAACATAAAGCATCCATGGATAGTAGGAGCCATGAATTTACTACTCGTGATGGTGGTATACACACTAACACGACTATTTTTCTATTGGATAAATATCGATCTCTATCAAAATGTTAGCACTGGGCATCTCATCGAGATGCTGATAGGCGGTTTGCGATTTGATCTAACTGCACTGCTCTATATCAACTCTTTGTATTTATTACTGGTACTACTACCATTACCCGCTACCATTCGCAGTCACAAAGCATATATGGGTGTGGCTAAATGGGCTTTCTGGATACCAAATATTATCGGATTCATCGCTAACTGCATGGATATAGTCTATGTGCGTTTTACTAATCGTCGTACAACATGCACTATCTTTAGCGAGTTTCAAAATGATGACAATATCATTCAAGTGATTCTACAATCCGCTCTACAATATTGGTATGTGACAGTATTTGGAATAGTAATGCTCATCATATTCATCCTCTGCACACGTAAAAAATGGGAAGTCAAAACACCGCATAGGATATGGGCATATTACTTGGTAGAAACGCTAATCATGTTAGTGACTGTGTATTTTGCAGTCATTGGTATTCGCGGTGGATTCGGTAAGTATACACGACCAATTACTATTTCGAATGCACTACAATACACCAATACACCACAAGAAACAGCCATCCTACTCAATACTCCATTTTCGCTGATGAAATCGTTGGAAAACACGACCTACATTCATCCGCATTATTTCAGCAATGAAGAGGCAGAAACCATTTTTTCACCTATTCATAACGATCAAATGGAGGAAAATGAAAAACTGGGGCACACAAATGTGGTGATTCTAATTTTGGAATCATTCTCCAAAGAATACATCGGATTTTATAATCAGCACATAGATGGTTATGATGGATATACACCATTTTTAGATTCATTATTGGTGCATAGTGTCACCTATACACACTCATTCGCATCGGGCAGAAAGTCAATTGATGCTATGCCGTCTATATTGTCATCTATCCCAATGTTAATTGAGCCCTATATCGTCACTCCCTACTCTACAAACGCAGTATCCTCAATAGCCGAATGTTTACGCCAAGAAGGATATACGACAGCATTCTTTCATGGTGCACCTAATGGTAGTATGGGTTTTCAGGCATATGCTCGTTCTGCTGGATTTGATTGCTATTTTGGCATGGATGAATACGATGGAATCGAGGCTTTTGACGGGACATGGGCAATTTGGGATGAGGAATTCCTACAATACTATGCTCGCACTATGAACCAGATGCAACAACCATTTATAACTGCCGTTTTTACTGCATCTAGTCATCATCCATTTCGTGTACCCAAGCAATATGAGGGAGTATTCCCCATCGGGAAGCAACCTATCCACCAATGTATCGGGTATACAGATCACGCTCTTCGCAAGTTCTTTGAATATGCAAAAAAACAAGATTGGTATGAGCACACCCTTTTTGTGCTGACGGCTGACCACACCAATCAAGTGACATTGCCAGAATATGCCAATGCCAAAGGATTATTTGAAGTACCTATTGCCTTCTATTCGCCTCTATGGGAAAAAGGCGAATTACGCAAAACAGGAACGATTAGTCAAACCGATATTATGCCATCTGTATTGACATATCTGGGATACAACAAACCATTTTTTGCATTTGGAGAAAATGCATTAACCCAAGGCAAACTACATCCATGGGCCATTTGCTACAACTATCCGGTCTATCAGCTACTTTCAGATAGTTTGTTAATACAATTCGATGGGAAGACCATCAGCGCAGTATATAATTATAGTAACGATCCATTATTGCTGCACAACATAGCGAATCAAGTGGATATCGCTCGAGAAGAAGAATTCTTGAAGGCTTATATACAACAATATATTTACCAATTGACAACCAATCAATTAACCGCAAAAACGAATGGAAGTTCGAGTAGATAAATACCTATGGGCAATGCGTATTTACAAGACGCGCTCTATTGCGACAGATGCATGTAAATGCGGACGTGTAAAGATAAATGGCGTGGAAGTTAAACCAAGCCGAATGTTCCATGTCGGTGATGTCTTTACTGTGCGCAAAGGTCCAATAACCTACACTTATCGCATCCTACAACTATGGGGTAACCGCTTAGGTGCCAAAGTAGTACCAGAATACTTACAAGACATTACCCCTAAGGAACAATTAGAGTTGTTAGAGTTGGCACGTTACGCCGCACAAAGCGGACGTGACAGAGGTACAGGACGACCTACTAAAAAAGATAGACGAGAAATCGAACAATTTTTCTCCGACGATTATAACTATTTACTAGACGACGATTATGATTTTGAAGAAGAATAATATTGCTGAGTATATCTTGTATCTTTGGCAAATTGAGGATTACCTTCGTGCATTTCCACAACAAGCAGAGGCAAACCAAGAATTACAGGACTTGAGTCAAATGATGCACCAAGAAAATATTATGGAGGGCGGACACCTTCAATTGGCAAAAAACGCTCTCGATGAATTGGAGGATTTGCACAATGATTTGTTAGATCAAGAAGCCACTTATAGGGCTGCTATTATTCAACTCACTCCCTCACTTAACATATTGAAGGCCAAGACAGATCGTCCAACTATGAGTGATGTGGAGGCATGCTTAGTTCTCTTGTACCAAATAATGCTCTTAAAACTGCAGAAACGTCCGATTTCATCAGAGACAGAGCAAGTACAAAAGCAAGCCACACACATACTTCAATACCTAAGTAGGACTTATAAGGAGCAATGAAAACTCGCGAAAGATATGAGCTGGCGATGGCATGGTTTAAAGCCAATATGCCTATTGCCGAAAGTGAGTTGAATTTTGAGAATGAATATCAACTTCTAGTAGCAGTTATGCTATCTGCTCAGTGTACTGACAAACGAGTAAATCTAATAACGCCAGCTCTATTTGAAGCCTATCCAACTATTGCAGATTTGGCCGATTCCACCGCAACAGATGTACTGAATTATATCCGTTCTGTTAGTTATCCCAATAGCAAAGCAGAGCATTTGGTGCAGATGGCTAAACGCGTAGTGGAAGTATATGGCGGGGTAATACCAAATAGTAGAGAGGAATTGCAAACATTAGCAGGCGTAGGACGCAAGACAGCCAATGTAGTATTAGCAGTATGGTGGAACCAACCGACAATGGCGGTGGATACGCATATTTTTAGAGTTGCCGAACGACTTGGGCTAACTACAAAAGCAAAAAATCCTCTAGATAGTGAAAAACAGTTAATCAAATATATACCCGAGGACATCATTCCTAAAGCACACCATTGGTTATTATTGCATGGTCGATATACCTGCCAGGCACGAAAACCTAAATGCGAGAATTGTGGTTTAAACACAATTTGTAGGTATTTTTCCAAGAAAAAATAGGTTACTCTTGCATAAATGCAAGAAAATTAGTATCTTTGCGCGATTTTTACTTTACAGAAGTGAGAAAAGCGCTTATTGTCATAGGAATTATCTTAGGTTCTATTATGCTACTAACTGGTAGTATAGTAGGATTATTGCATTTGAAAAGCGTACAAACCTATGTTATAGGCAAAGTAACAAATAAATTATCCAAAGAGTGGCAAACAGATGTGCGCATTGCACAATTTCATTACCGTCCACTCTCTCACTTGGTAATAGATAGTATTTACCTCAGTGATCAACAAAAAGACACATTAGCATATATCGAGCAAATAGATTTGCGATTTAATCCACTTGCATTGGAAGACTTGCAATTGGATATAGAACAGCTCGTTCTAAAGAAACCATATGTTAACATACAAACTCTCCCGGATTCATCACTAAATTGCCAATTTATTTTAGATCTTTTTCAAAAAGATAGTTCCGGGGAATTTCCATTGCAAGTTCATGTCGGCAATCTACAACTGCAGCAAACACGTTTGCGCTACAACGACATACTCGCAGATCAATTAGATTTAGCACTCACATTACCAATATTCAGCAAAGATTCTCTAGATATTCACATTGAGTCTATGCATTTGCGTGCTCAAATGGATCAACTCGATGCGACTTTCGAAGCCAACCTACATGGTGGTTTAGATTCTATCTTCGCAGATAGTATTCAGTTAAATTTCAAAGGGGATAGATTGTTTGATGGTAATGTGGCTATCTATCATCCCACCCATTTAGACTCGTTCTATATCCATGCTAATTGCCAACATCTATATTTTGACGAAGTACTATTTCAAGATCTGCTGACTCAACTGGACATAAAGGGTGTTGCATTACCAATATCGCTAACGAATCTTAAGCACATTCACTATGTTGGTGACATAGATGGACGTCTAGAAGATATGCATCTACATGGCGCATTTACAACCGCATTGGGCTCAATGCGTGTTAATGGAGAAATGCAAATTGATACCACCTTACAAGAAGCACGCTTCAAGGGACATGTTTCCACCAATGGTTTCCAAATTGGAAAACTAGTAAATCATAAAGACCTCGGAAATATCGCATTTGATGCTCATATTGACGGATCCATCGACTCTACACAATTCACACATTGTATAGCTGAAGCAACCATAAAACAGGTTGACTATTTGGGATACACCTATCACAATATTCATCTAGATGGAGAATGGAATATCAACGAGATTAACGGTACACTAGCCATTCATGATGATAACATAAAACTTCGCATCGATGGTTTAGCCGATTGGGACCAAGAAGACACACGCATTGATTTGGAAATCGAATTGAACGATTTTTCACCTGCCGCACTTCATCTGACCGAGAAAAATCCAAACTTATGTATTGGAGCAACTACCTATATTAGTTTATATACATCAGGAACGCCTCAAGAGATGTTGGATAACCTAAATGGATATGTAATCATTGATAGTCTCCAATTGGTGAATAACGAACAAAAGTGTACTATAGAACAGATTAAACTA
The DNA here is from genome assembly GCA_045532335.1 of Paludibacteraceae bacterium. Lineage (GTDB taxonomy): Bacteria > Bacteroidota > Bacteroidia > Bacteroidales > Paludibacteraceae > Colicola. The sequence goes on along the minus strand of JAZSFR010000008.1, from coordinate 194,086 downwards.
CTCGTTGACAGCGAAATAAAAGACAAATGCCCTTATCACCAAGTACGATTACAATCAGATTTGGTGACAGGAAATCTCTCAGGAACATTCACATATGCTGCATTACCTACTATTGCACAGCATATTACGCACAAATACTTACCTATTCTTGTTAATAAACCCAAAACAAAGTATCCTCAAAACACGAATTTAGATTTTTACGCGTATTTCAGACAATTAGACCAATTAACCAAGGTATTGGATCTTGGAATAGATATCCCATCCTATCCTACCATAAAAGGATACCTGCATGGTCAAGATGTTCAAATACAAGCCGTTGTCCCAAGCATCAAAACAAGCAAGACTCAAATCAACGATATCACTTTTTCATTGCACAATATTAACGACGAAAAATTGAACCTTTCGTTGTATATGTTAACCCATTTGCCTCAAGACAACCCTACAGCAGCGAAGTTAGGTGATATTAAAACTACTTTTAATGTTTCAGTTGAAAACAACGATATTGATCTTAACATTCTGCTAGGTAATACAGATAGCGTACGCAACGAAGGAAATATCAATATATCATCCCATATTACACGTTATCTCGATCAACCAAAATTAGATATACAAATCAAGCCAACACATATCATTCTTAATGATTCAGCATGGACTATTAGTCCAACTAATTTGACATATACGCACGCAACGAATAGTTTAGATATACATCAGTTACGACTAGAAACCGCATATCAATCTATAAAAGCCAATGGTCGTGCATCAAAAGAGAAAACTGATTCTATTAATGTCCAACTTAATAACATCAATCTGAATTACTTATTGAGTTACACAGAGGCTAACAAAGTAATATCTATCCAAGGTCCTGTAACAGGACATGCCACTATCTATAGTGTATTCTCTGATATAATGCTAGAAGCCCAGGCGAATATTCCAAACAGTGGTATCAACGGAGTATATCTAGGCGATGTAGCTGCTGAAGCTCGATTAGATCGAGAAAAGAATCGCATTATCATCGAAGGAGATATTACCGACTCGACTAACCATGTTGTAGCCAACGTATTAGGAACAGTCATTCCTGCTCAAAAGAGTTGGGAACTAGATATTAATTGTGATAGTATTGATATCAATTTCATTGATTTTTGGACTCAAGGTATAGTAAAAGACCCTATGGGTAGAGCTTTTGGTCATGTGCGCGTGGGGGGAAAGAAACGAGAAGTATATGTCACTGGTGCTGCATTAGCTAAAAATGCTCATATCACCATTCCTCAAATTGGCGTTACCTATGGATTCACGGATTCAGTTTACCTCGATTCCACCGCTATTCGTTTCCCTGATATTGATGTATATGACCAATACGGTAATCCAGGTACGTTTGCAGGCGCTGTATATCATAATAACTTCAAGAATATACGTTTTGATTTGCGTGCACAGGCCAACAATTTATTAGTTATGGATTTACCTGCAAACCAACAAGCGTTCTTCTACGGAAAAGTGTTTGGAACTGGAGATGTACACATCTATGGTAATGATATGGATTGTAAGATTGATGTTCATGCTCGCACTGAAGCCAATACTAAGTTCTATTTGAACATCAATAGTGCTAGTCAAGCAACACAATCGAATTTTATACATTTTGTTCAACCAGATACCACCTCATATGGTCTGCTCAATTTGCTAAAGCCCAAAGAGAAAATTTCGCCTACTGCACAAAATAAATTACGTTTATCACTGCAAGGAGAAGTCACTCCTCAGGCAGAAATCAACATACGATTAGGCGCAGAAGACGGCATTAAAGGTAAAGGAGAAGGCAATTTGAAACTCATTTATGAATCCCCGTCTGAAAATGTACAAATGCAGGGAAGTTATACCCTACAATCTGGACTATTCAGCTTCTCACTAGGCAATATTGTACGTCGCAACTTTACCATCCGCGAAGGTAGTCGCATCACATGGGATAATGATCCATTAACCCCAACTCTGGACATTACAGGATACTACCATACAACCGCTTCACTCCGCGATCTATTCGGATCTGAAAGTGCACAGATTGCTACGAATCGAACTTCTGTGCCTGTCAATTGCGTATTGAACATGAGTGATCAGTTATTTAACCCAATACTGAAGTTTGCTATTGAACTACCACAATCTGACGAGTCGGTGCAAAGTCAAGTCAACTCTATGATTAACACCGAAGAGATGTTGATGCGACAAATTATCTATCTATTGGTATTCAATCGTTTCTATACTCCAGAATATTTGCAGAATACTCAGAACGTTGGTTTGAACGAAACATATTCACTATTGTCTTCTACATTAACAGGACAAATCAACTCATGGCTCAGCAAACTGACCGACGTATTTACTATGGGATTTAACTTCCGCACAGATGGAGAAGGAGAGACAGCCAGTCAAGAGTACGAAGCCAATTTCCAAATTCACCCGATTAATCAACTCATTATTAATGGCAATTTTGGATATCGCTACAACGATTTGAGCAATCGTCCTTTCTTTGGAGATTTGGATGTAGAGTACCTTTTGACGAAAAATGGTAAAGTGCGTGTCAAAGCATACACTCATACAGTTGATAAATATTCACTCCGTCAAGCCAATACAGTACAAGGAGTAGGTTTTGTCTTTAAGCATGATTTTAACTGGAAGAAAATCAAACACGACAAGAAATCTGATAGTGCAGATACAAAATCGCCAGCAAAAAAGAAGAAAACTCAAAAAGTAAAGACTAAGAACAATGCTGATTAAATGTTATGGAGCAGCACCACAAGGTATTGATGCTGTGATTGTTACCATAGAAGTACATGCTGTACCAGGATTTGAATTTACGCTGGTCGGACTTCCAGATAGTGCCGTCAAAGAGAGCCATGAGCGTATTGTGGCAGCTTTGACCGTCAATGGTTACAATAGACCACGTCACACTTTGACGATCAATATGGCTCCTGCGGACATTAAGAAAGAAGGTGCAGCATATGACCTTCCCTTGGCTATTGGTATGCTAACTGCAGAAGAAGAAGTGAAGACAGCACTGCTTGACCAGTATATGATTATGGGCGAGTTGTCGCTTGATGGAACACTCCAAGCGATTCAAGGAGTACTCCCAATGGCATTGGCTGCACGCAAAGCAGGATTCAAAGGCATCATTCTACCTGAGCAAAATGCTCGCGAGGCGGCTGTAGTAGGTGGACTTGAGGTGTATGGACTAAAGAATCTGCTGGAAGTGGTACGTTTCTTAAACCAAACACAGATGTTTGAGCCTACCAATGTGGACACTGCAGCAGAGTTTGCTAGTCATGCTTTTACTTCAGATTTGGATTTCTCTGATGTTCGTGGACAAGAGAATGTGCGTCGCGCGATGGAAGTGGCCGCTGCTGGTGGACACAATATGCTTATGGTAGGTCCTCCAGGAGCAGGTAAGAGTATGATGGCTAAGCGTTTGTCTTCGATCCTGCCACCGCTCAACTTGGAAGAGGCATTAGAAACCACTAAGATATATTCTGTTTCGGGTTTGATGGCACGTCGCAAAGAGAGCGATGGCATGTCTAGTGCATTGATCGTGCAACGTCCTTTCCGCAGTCCTCACCACACAATAACCGATGTCGCATTGGTGGGTGGAGGCACTAATCCTCATCCAGGAGAAATAAGTTTAGCACACAACGGTGTGCTCTTTCTAGATGAGCTACCAGAGTACAAAAGAAGCGCTTTAGAGGTAATGCGCCAACCATTGGAAGACAGAAAGATTTGCGTTACAAGAACCAAGATGAGCGTGGAATATCCTGCTTCGTTTATGTTGGTTGCTGCGATGAATCCATGTCCATGTGGACATTATGGAGAGAACAACCCAGCCCATCCTTGTGTATGTACTCCCGCGCAGATTCATCGCTATATGAGTCGTATTTCAGGTCCTCTCTTGGACCGTATTGATATACAGTGTGATATTCAAGCAGTTCCCTACTCCACGCTGAAAGACGCACAACCTGGTGAGAGTAGCGCGAAGATGCGTACACGAGTGATTAAGGCTAGAGAGGTACAGCAACATCGCTTTGCTGAGTATAATACTACCGCACAAAAACCTATCCATTGTAATGCGCAAATGACACCTAAATTGGTTCGTGAATATTGTGTATTAGACGCCGCAGGAGATAAACTTCTGTCTTATGCTATGGATAAGATGGGACTCTCCGCACGCGCGTACGATCGTATATTAAAGGTGGCACGCACGATTGCCGATTTGGATGGTAGTGATGCTATTCAGGTAGTACATATCTCCGAAGCCATCGGTTATCGCAACCTTGATAGAGAAGATTGGGCAGGATAAGTGAGAGGTTCAACATATGATGCTAAAAGTTAGTACAAAGATTGCGAAATCCTATTTAAAGATAGCTGATCTGCTGATAATTTTTCAAATATATCTGATGCGAAAACATTTGACAAAATAATTTCATGGATTCTGGACAAGAATCACTGATTGTCCGAAGCAACGAGAATTGTAGTGCATGTCCACCTTGTCAGAAAAAAAACAGAACGACCATACACAACTTGAATCGTAAGGAGTAGACGACCAATAGTAGCCACCAATACCTACGTTGTGCACCTCGCCATCACAAAAGCGGTGCCCCGCAGCACAGAGATAAATAGAGTTACCATTAGGACCTATCACCTGATAGAAACCATCTTCCCAAGACCAAGTACATTGGTCTACAAGTTCAGCAAACTGCTGTTGAGTAGGTAGTTGATTTTCAAATTTTTTGATAGCATCATCATATGTATAACGACATATCAAATTCATTGTCCCCCATAAGGTACCGCTTGGAAGACCTAAATCTACATACCTCATAGAAACTAATTGCTTCCACTCAACGCAGAACTGATCTATAACTAAGTCTCCATTTGCATTAATTTCATAGCAATCCACATATGGATAATTGATTTCTATCAATTTTTGCAAATGTTTTTCACTCTCTGCTTCCCTATTTTCTAATTCTATTCGTGCTCGCTCTTTTGTAATTTCTCTTTTTACTTCTTCTGGAATAAAAAACCTGTCATGAGCATTTTTTGCATTTTCTTGAGCTATTTTCAGGTATTCATATCTTCTTTTTTCTCTTTGCTCTTCATCTAGACGTTCTTCGATATTATTTAGTACACTCATTATGAGATTTGCAGCCCTACTAGAATGTTCATCTGTCCAATTTCCTTGTGCAATACATTCAGTAAAGCAAGGTAGTAAAAATAATACAATAAATATAAAAATAATTATGCGATTCATAATATATAAGCAAAATTTGATGATTATCAGCAATACGCATCTTTATAGCGTAGGATTCGTGGTCAGAACAAGTGGAAAGTGATTGATTTCAACACCTCCTCTTTATTTTATAATCTCATTTCAAAATGACATCAACTTTGTCATTTATTCCAAAAAAAGTCCAGGAGAAGTAATAAAACCTACTTCTGCCTTTTTGATTGAATTTTCTCTGATAGACATTCCAATAGGCAGTTGATTTGTGATCAGCTCCATTTGCTCTTTTGGAATAGTGATAATATCTATTTCTGGTTTGTATATGCGATAAAAGCGTGCTTGAGCATCTTTATCTTCTACAGCGATACCAATAACTTTATCAACAACATTAAATTGTTGAAATTGTTGCACATTTGCAAAAGAATTTTGACAATGTGGACAAGTAAACGAAAACAAATAAACAACGTAAGTGGAATCGGAATTAAAGGAATAAATTTCGTTTAATTTTTCCATCACTTTACTGCGGTTATTAGATCTGACTTGGGATATTTTAGGCAATTTATATGACTTACGCATACTTAATCCACATACAAAGCATGCCATTGCCGCAACAACGATTGTTAAACAAACTTTAGGATATATATATCGTACTTTTCGATTTGAATCCAATATCGCAGGAATTGAGATGGCTACGAACAACGCGTTTCTAACGAATGTTACCCACGGCTTTCCTGTAAACAATTTAGAAAACACACCAAAACATCCACAGTCTTGAATTCCCTTTGCCAATACACCATAGGCAAAAATTGCGCTGACAATTACTAAAAAACAATCAGCACAAATAGCACTCCACCTTGTCTTAATCTGCAATACGAGTACCATTCCTAATACGGATTCTGCCATAATAATAATTGGCGCTCCAATACTAAACCATTGTGGTCCATATTGTAACAACATATCAGCAAAAGTTTCTGCATCCCATGCTTTTGCAAAAGCAGAGAAAAGAAACATCAAACCTAAGATGGTGGTACTTATGTAAGAAAGGTATTTCATGTATATAAGTCAACACTATATGTAAAAAAAAACAGATTATCCCCAATAAGAGATAATCTGTTGTTTTATAGAAGATTAACAATCCCAGTCCAGATAACCTTCTGATGCGTAATTAAGCAAATCTTCCACATCACCACAGTTGTCATACACATCTTGACCTGACAAATCAATCACTTGTGAAGCACCCGTGTTTTTCTCTGTACATGTACACTTTGTGTCTTTGCAAGAAGAAAAAGCCAAAGTAGCTACAGCAGCTACAGCAAAAAATAAAACTTTTTTCATAATAAAAGAAATTTGTTGTGTTGATTAATCAAAATGCACACCGACCAACACGTCATCGACATACATTTAAGTTATTTTCATAAATTCACTGCAAAGGTAAAGAAAAAAATTAAATCTTGCAAGGAAAAGGTGTTTTTTTTTTAACATTTTACAACATTTTTTAACTTCTCTATTTTTGGCAGAAATAGAAATACCGAACAAAAAAAATAAAAGACTAAGCGGATTGCTTAGTCTTTCACTAATTAATGGCGATTCAAGCGTGCGCCGTCTGCCTCTGGGTTGCGGCGCTCTGGGCGTGGACCACGACGCTCTGGACGAGGACCGCGATCACCACGAGCTGGACGCTCTGGCTCTACATAACCCTCTGGTTTCTCCTTCAATGCTTTAGCACTGAGTTTGAACTTACCAGTCTTTTGGTCAACCTCCATGAGTTTGATGGTGATCTTGTCACCCTCTTGGATACCAGTCTCTTCCATAGTCTCATAGCGTTTCCAGTCGATCTCAGAGATGTGGAGCAAGCCCTCTTTTCCAGGCATAAACTCTACGAAGCAGCCATAAGGCATGATAGACTTAACAGTTGACTCATATACCTCGCCTACCTCTGGGATAGCCACGATAGCTTTGATCTTAGCGATAGCAGCGTCCATAGACTCTTGGTTGTTAGATGCAACCTCTACCTTACCGCCCTCAGCAATCTCTTCGATAGAAACTACAGCACCTGTCTCAGCTTGGATACCTTGGATAATCTTACCACCAGGGCCGATCACTGCGCCAATCATATCCTTAGGAATGATGAAGCTTACGATGCGTGGAGCATGAGGTTTGAGGTCAGGACGAGCCTCTGGCATGGTCTCAACGATCTTGTCGAGGATGTACATACGTGCCTCGTGTGCTTGTGCCAATGCGTTCTCAAGGATCTCGTAACTCAAACCGTCCACCTTGATATCCATTTGGCAAGCGGTCAAACCGTCGCGTGTACCTGTGGTCTTGAAGTCCATATCACCGAGGTGATCCTCGTCGCCAAGGATATCGCTGAGGATAGCGTACTTAGTACCCTTGCACTCAGAGATAAGACCCATAGCAATACCAGAAACTGGTTTGATAGGTACACCAGCGTCCATGAGGGCGAGAGTACCTGCGCAAACGGTAGCCATAGAAGAAGAACCATTAGACTCGAGGATATCGCTCACAACACGGATAGTGTATGGATAATCAGCAGGTACTACAGACTTGAGTGCACGGCAAGCGAGGTTACCGTGACCAATCTCACGACGGCCTACACCACGTTGTGGACGAGCCTCGCCTGTAGAGAAAGGAGGGAAGTTGTAGTGGAGGAGGAACTTCTCAGAACCTTGGATAAGTGCCTCGTCAATCATCTTCTCATCGCGGCTATTACCGAGTGTAACAGTAGAGAGTGATTGGGTCTCACCACGGGTAAAGATAGAAGATCCGTGAGGTCCTGGCAGTGGAGAAACCTCGCACCAGATAGGACGGATGTCGGTAGTCTTACGACCATCAAGACGCTTGCCCTCATCGAGGATAGAGCGACGCATTGCCTCTTTCTCTACATCGTGGTAGTATTTGTTTACGAGTGCATCGATGTCATCCAACTCTACGCCAAGAGCCTCAGCACGAGCAGCCATATACTCAGCTTTCTCTACTTTGAAGTCCTCGCGGATTTGGGTGAACATCTCCTCGCGGTGATGCTTGTTGGTGTCAGCAGCAGTAGCTTGTGCGTAAGCGCGAGCATAGCTGAAGTCGTGAACTGCTTGTTTGAGTTCATCGTCGTTGATCTCGTGGCAGTACTCACGCTTAACGGTCTTACCAAATGCTTCCATCATCTCGATTTGAGCTTGGCATTGTGGTTTGATAGCCTCGTGAGCCACCTTGATAGCCTCGAGCATATCTGCCTCGCTAACCTCTTTCATCTCACCCTCAACCATCATGATATTGTCGAGAGTAGCAGCTACAACGAGCTCGATGTCGGCTTTCTCGCATTGCTCAAAGGTTGGGTTGATGACGAACTCACCATTCACGCGTGCTACGCGTACCTCAGAGATAGGACCCTCAAATGGGATATCTGAGCAAGCAAGTGCAGCTGAAGCAGCCAAACCTGCGATAGACTCTGGCATATCGATGCCGTCAGCAGAATAGAGAGTTACGTTTACGAAAGTGTCAGCGTGATAATCGCTTGGGAAGAGAGGACGCAACGCACGGTCGATGAGACGAGCGATAAGAATCTCGTAGTCAGATGCTTTACCCTCGCGGCGAGTGAAACCGCCTGGGAAACGACCAGCTGCAGAAAATTTCTCTTTGTACTCAACGGTAAGCGGCATGAAGTCCGTACCTGGAACCGCAGTCTTTGCGGAGCAAACTGTAGCAAGAACCATGGTATTGCCGAGGGTCGCCATTACTGCGCCGTCTGCTTGTTTAGCCAGCTTGCCAGTCTCGAGCGTGATCACACGCCCATCAGGAAGAATAATCTCCTTTTTTACAATATTCATCTTTTTAATGTGTTTTAGCGGATACGGTTTGTATCCAATTAGTTATAGACCATAAAATGTCGCTGCAAAGGTACAAAAAAAAATGCACATACGCAAGAAAACGAATACTTTTTATAAGAAAATAATAGAATTTTATCTATTAATACCATTTTTACCTCACTATGGGAGTTTACTTCTATGAGTATCGGTAAAAGTTGCTGAATCACCTATGAATAACCTAAGAATCACTAAAGAATAACTAAAGATTTACAAGTGCATTTCAAGGGTCTACGACAAAAGAAATCGCCACTTATGTTTGAAGACACAAGTAAAAAAAGGTTCCTGAGATCTACCAGATTACGCAATTTGCGGTATGCAATTTGCGGTATAAAGAACTACACTATTGGATATAACTAGACAAAAGACATTTGTACATCTTCTGCAATTTGTTTTTTTAGTTCGTCAAGAGAGGCGAACTTCTTTTCTTCACGAAGGAAAGAGAGGAAAGAAATTGTCAACGGTTGGTCGTACAAATCACCCTGAAAATCAAGCAGATGTACTTCCAAAGATAGATGGTCGTTGCCTACGGTTGGGTTGGTGCCGATATTCGCCAATGCCTTGTACTCTACCCCATCGACCTGAGCCATCACTACATAGACTCCACTAGCAGGGAGTTGCTTGGCAGAATTGAGGCGGATATTCGCTGTCGGAAATCCAAGTTTTGTGCCTATGGCATTGCCGTGCTCTACCACGCCCGAAACACTATATGTATAGCCCAACAGGCGGTTGACTTGGTCTATTTGCGCCGCAGCCATGAGTTTGCGGATACGAGATGAGCTAACTGGTACTCCGTCCACCAAGCACTCATGCGCACGCTCGATATGCAAACCTATTTTGTGCGCGATCTTTTCGTATTCATGGAAGCCTTTCAGGCAATCCGAACCAAAATGATGGTCGTAGCCCATGAGTAAAGTATCTACTCCTTCATGCTCTTTGAGGTAGCACATAAACTGCTCTGCAGTAAGCTGTTGCACCGCAGCAAAATCTAAGAAATGCACTTCGCCGTAGTTCTGAAGTAAGGCTTTTCGCTCGTCATGCGTGGTGAGCATCGCAGGGGCTTGACCAGTCAGCAGTTCCTTGGGATGGCAGTCAAAGGTATAGATAGCAGGAGTTAGTTGATGGTGCTTGGCATGCTCGTGTAACTGGGCAAACAGGAAACGGTGTCCGCGATGGACACCGTCGAAAAATCCTATAGTTGCTATCTTGGGCATATTAACTCCTACTCGCTACGCTCGAGAAATCTCAATTATCATATTTCCCACTGATAACACTGATTATCACTGATTATTACGCTACAAAAATTATTTGTTACTTGAAATTTATAGCTTAATATAAATCTTCTTGCGGTAGAGAAGGTAAGCGATTCCCCAGAGGACAAAGATAAGACTGAGGGCACACGCCAACGAGCCACCTTCGTTGCCAAAGAGAGGCTGCATGCAAACCTTATACCAGAAGCTCCAGACATTGTACATCTGTTCATTGAACTCAAAGCGGATGCTACGCATCACATAGACAGCGATTGCGCTCAAGCAGAAGATAAACAAAGGGTTAACACCAAAGCACTCGAAGAACTTATACCAGTTGTTTGCCACTTTCTTAGTCACTACTTCGCATTCGGTGGTAGCCTCTTTCTCGTTGCGCTCTGGCAAACGGATATCCAAGATCCATGTCAGAATAGCGAGCAAGGAACTAGCTAAACCGCAAGTAACGAGGATATAACTAGCAGACCACATACTTTTGTTGATAGGATATGCATAATCCAACAAGAAACCCGCAAGCATCATCACCGCTCCAGCAAGGAGAAGGCGAGTGACTTTGCCCCAATTATCTTTGACATTCATGATGAGATGTCCCATCCAAGCGCCAATCAACACATGCGCCACGCAAGGGATAGTAGAGAGAACACCCTCTGGATCAAATGCAATGCGCTCACCAGCAGCATTGGTCATGTGGTAGATATGGTTATCGCCGAGCAACTTGAGGTCCACAATCGACTCCATGTTGGCAGCGTTAAGTTCGAAACTATTGGTTACGCTCTGCATAATGCAATAGATGATCATCAGTACAGCAGCTACCCAAGGGCAGTTCTTAGGCTTAGCAGCAAGCATGAGCAGACCTCCGAAGATACTAACAAGCCCCAAACGTGGGAAGACGCCCAAGATACGAATATGCTCGATTGGATAGGTCCAAACAGCTTGCAGGAGAGTGGTACCTTCTTTGGTTATTTGTCCAAGAAACATACCGAGCCAACTGAGAGCCCAACCGATGAGAACGATGAGCAAACCACGGGTGATCACCTTCTGAGCCACAGGCCAAGTGAGCGCATGGCTAGTCTTCTTGTGGGAGATAAACATAGCTATACCCATACAGAAGACAAAGAATGGGAAGACAAGGTCAGTAGGTGTGCAACCGTTCCACGCCGCATGGCGAAGAGGCGCATAGATATGCGACCAAGTACCAGGATTATTGACAAGGATCATGCCCGCGATGGTGATACCACGCAAAACGTCGAGAGAGAGGAGGCGTTTTTTAGCAGGAGCAGGGGTGAGGGTTTCTTGTGACATAGTATTATATTTTTAGATTCGGGAGTCGGGAATCGAGAGTCCGTTAATCTGGGATCAATTAAATAGAAAACAGCCCCCCGTTTGCGCGGAGGGCTGTTTTATCAGTTTTATTACTCTTGGTTGAGGGTTACGCGCTTGAAGTCGATTACGTTAACGTTGTTCTTCTTCAAAACATCCTTCACGAGCTCTTTGCTCTCGCTCATGATGTATTGTTGCTCTACCAATGTGCTCTCTTTGAGGAACTTGCCAAGACGACCTTGTGCAATCATCTCCACTTTCTTCATGTTGATGTTAGCCTCAGCCTCAGCAGGAACAGTAGCACGGATTTGGCGTGCAGTCTCAGCTTGCTCAGGGGTCAACCAACCTTTAGCAGTGTTAGACTCAATGTGGTCATCGCTATCCACGTGAGCTGGATTGATACCTGCTTTGCGAACAGCTTGCTCAACAGCTTTGTTGATCTCGTCTTGTTTGGTTTTCTCGATAGCTACAGAAAGCTCACGATCTTTAACCTCTTGTGCTACGTGATCAGCATCAAGAGCGATAGGAGCCATAGAAGCTACTTGCATAGAAATACCGTGGAGGATCTCTGCGTTAGCATCCTCAGCGTCAGCAGCAACGAGTGCGCTGAGCTTGTTGCCAAGGTGGTTGTAAGCATCTACCTTAGGAGCTACGAGGAAAGCGTAGTCGCTGAGTTCCATCTTCTCACCAGTAACACCAGAGCGCTCGGTTACAGCGTCAGCAACAGTGAAATCACCCAATTTGCAAGCCTTAAGAGCCTCAAGGTCAGCTGGTTTCTCGGTCATAGCCACCTCGAGGATAGCCTTAACCATATTTACGTAATCTTCGTTCTTAGCAACGAAGTCAGTCTCGCACTTAACGCCTACGATTGCACCAAAACCATTCTCAGCTTTAGCCAAAACGCAACCTTCAGAAGCCTCGCGTTCGCTACGCTTTGCAGCGATAGCTTGACCGCGCTTACGGAGTAAGTCCTTAGCTACCTCGAAGTCGCCATTAGCCTCCTCGAGAGCTTTCTTTACGTCCATCATACCTGCGCCAGTGATGTCGCGCAACTTTTTGATATCTGCTAATGTAACAGCCATTGTCGTAATGTTAATTAAGAATTAAGAATTTTGAATTATTCAGCTGCCTCAGCTGGAGCCTCAACAGTTGCTACTTTCTCAGCCTCTGCTTTAGGAGCAGCTTTGCGAACGCGTTGACGGCGCTCTTTTGGAGCTGGAGCCTCAGTTGCAGTTTGTGCTGCAGCTGCCTCTTCGTCAGCTTTCTCTACCTTGCGCTCCTCGAGACCCTCTTGGATAGCTGCGCATACAGCAGAAAGGATAACCTCGATAGACTTGGTAGCGTCATCGTTAGCTGGGATTACGAAATCGATGTTGTTAGGGTTAGAGTTGGTATCAACAATACCGAACACTGGAATACCCAAGCGGTTAGCCTCAGCAACAGCGATATGCTCTTTCATTACGTCTACTACGAATACTGCGCTAGGAAGACGGGTGAGGTCAGCGATAGAACCGAGGTTCTTCTCAAGTTTCTCGCGTTGACGAGTGATTTGGAGTTTCTCGCGTTTAGAGATGTTGTTGAAAGTACCATCGGTCATCATTTTGTCAATGGTTGACATTTTCTTAACTGCCTTACGGATAGTAGGGAAGTTAGTCAACATACCACCAGCCCAACGCTCGGTGATGTAAGGCATGTTGATCTCTTGAGCCTTTTGAGCTACTACCTCTTGACCTTGTTTCTTGGTAGAAACGAAGAGGATCTTGCGACCAGATTTAGCGATAGCTTTCAATGCCTCAGCAGCCTCGTCAATTTTAACTACGGTCTTGTTGAGGTCGATGATGTGGATACCGTTGCGCTCCATGTAGATGTAAGGAGCCATAGCTGGGTTCCATTTACGTTTGAGGTGGCCAAAGTGGCAGCCAGCCTCGAGAAGTTGATCAAAATTTGTTCTCATTTTGTTTGATTAGTTTGAATTATTTAATGATAATTTATCCATCTGCCACCCTTACGCAGAGAAGCGCGTACGCGTGGAATAACAGAGTAATCCGTGGCGAGCAAATAATTGCCACCACGGAGTCACTGCTATTTGGATATTAACGCTTACTAAATTGGAAGTGTTTGCGTGCTTTTGGTTGACCTGGTTTCTTACGCTCTACCTCACGAGCATCGCGAGTCATGAAGCCCTCAGCCTTCAACGCTGGTTTATCCTCTGGGTTGATCTTCACCAAAGCGCGAGCGATTGCAAGACGCAAAGCCTCTGCTTGACCTTTGTAGCCACCACCATCGAGGTTTACTTTGATATCATATTTCTCAGCCACTTCAAGTTTGTTAAGAGGTTGCTTAACAACATATTGAAGAATTGGACTTGGGAAGTACACATCCAAATCACGACCGTTGATTGTGATCTTGCCGGTACCCTCTTGTACATAAACGCGAGCAACTGCTGCTTTACGACGACCTAATGCATTAATCATTTCCATATCTTCAATAATTATTTAAGTGTGTTGATGTCAATTTGTTTTGGTTGTTGAGCTTGCATGTTGTGCTCTGCACCTGCAAACACGTGGAGGTTAGCGATGATCTTGTTGCCAAGACGGTTTTTAGGAAGCATACCCTTAACCACTTTCTTAACAAGAACGTCAGCACCTTTCTTAGCCAACATCTCTGCTGGAGTCATCTCGCGTTGACCACCTGGGTAGCCAGTGTAGCGAACATAAACGCGCTCACTCCATTTGTTGCCAGTCAACTCTACCTTAGCAGCGTTGATGATAATCACATTGTCTCCACAATCCACGTTTGGTGTGAAGTTAGGTTTGTACTTGCCACGGAGGAGCTTAGCTACCTTCGAGCACATACGGCCAAGTACTTGGCCCTCAGCATCAACAACAACCCACTCTTTTTGAGCAGTTGCTTTGTTTGCTGATACAGTCTTGTAACTTAATGTATCCATTTGTTTTTTAATGTTTTGACCATGTCGACAGACAACTTTACGTGCTCCGAGAGCCCCACTGCCCAACATGGCGAATTAATATGTAAAAATTGTTTTTAAAGTTTCAAAAGTTTCAGGGGTTTCAAAGGTTGAAAACCAAATCGCCCGAAAAAGCGTGCAAAGGTACTACTTTTTTTCCAATTGACCAAATATTACGACATTTTTTTCGCAAAATTCTTCCACTTGCCACTCTTTCCATGGATTTTTATAGCCTTTTTGGCACAGATCTAATTTCTCGCGGATTTGTTGTTTTGCCACCTTAAGATCTAGTTTCTTCTGCTTATTTTGCGCCAGGCGCTTATCTCTTTTGGCCTCACGGAGTTGTTTCTCGCGGTCATAATCCGCCTCAAGGCGTTCCATAACCTTAGGATAAATCTTGTTGAAAATCTGCGGATTATCCGTGTACCACACCAAAGAAGAATCAAACTGTGCTTGGGTTATTCCATGTTTATCCAACACATTCTTATAATAAGCTGCCACCTCTTGGTCGTGGGAATAGTGGTAGCCTGCCACCTGCAATGCGCCATCTGCACGATGCAGATCATATAGCACATTACGCATCTCACGGTTAGACAACACACCCCGAGGACGGCATCCTACAACCGCCAAGAGGACACACAGTATGATTAGTTGCTTTCTCACTTCTTCTTTGGAAAAATCTGATTTAAACTTTCATCTAAGTCCTTGCGGTAGAAGAGGATAATCAGGAACACTGCCACCGTAATGAACGAGTCAGCGATATTAAACACAGGACGGAAAAACACGCACTCGCCTGCCGCATTGCGTATCAATGGGAAGTAGAGCATATCCACCACACGACCATGAAACCAGCCCGCATAGCCCCAGATCTTGCCATAGAACACGCAGTCAATGATATTGCCCAAAGCACCTGCCATTACCATAGCAATAGTGGCGAGATAACCTGTGCGCACTTGCTGCTTGTTGATCATCAGATGGACATACCAACCGATAACTCCCACTGCTACAATGCGAAACAGGGTCAATAGCAGTTTGCTAAACCACTCTATACCAAAAGCCATGCCATTGTTCTCAACAAACGCAATCCAAAACCAGGAAAACACCTCGCGCGCCTCACCCAATTCGAAATGCGTCTTGACATAAACCTTAGACACCTGATCTACCAGCAATGCCAACAGCACAATGGCAGATACAAGCCAAGTTTGTTTTTTTATGCTCATAAGCTGAAAGCTTTTTTAATATCCTCTATGCGATCAAGTTTTTCCCAAGTAAAGAGTTCCACCTCGCGCTCAAAGGCTTGTCCATTGTCCACGAAGACTTTTTTCACCACTTCATTGGTGCGTCCCATATGTCCATAGCGAGCAGTCTCCTCGTACATAGGTTGTTTGAGTTTCAAGGCCTCAATGATACCTTGTGGACGAAGATCAAACATCTCGTTTACCACTTGTGCTATCTCTCCATCAGACATGGACACCTTAGCTGTACCATAGGTATTCACGCAGACACTCACTGGTTTAGCCACACCGATGGCATAACTAATTTGCACCAACATTTCCTTAGCCACACCTGCTGCAACCATGTTTTTAGCAATCCAACGCGCAGCATATGCCGCAGAACGATCCACCTTAGAAGGATCTTTACCAGAGAAAGCACCACCACCATGTGCACCACGACCGCCATAAGTATCTACAATGATCTTGCGGCCAGTCAAACCTGTATCGCCATGAGGACCACCAATCACAAAGTTACCAGTTGGGTTAACCAACAACTTGAAGTCCCCCTTCAAAAGTTCCTCATAGCGAGCATCGCGTTTCGCTACGCGTGGCAACAACACACGTCGCACATCTTCCTTGATCTGCTCTTGAGTAGCATCCTCGTCATGTTGAGTAGAAACCACAATGGTATCAATACGAAGTGGTTCGCCTTGTTCGCTATACTCTATGGTCACTTGACTCTTAGAGTCTGGACGAAGATAAAGCATCTCTTTACCTTCCTTACGTACGCGCGCAAGCGTATATACTAAGGTGTGTGCTAGGTCAAGCGTCAATGGCATATAGTTCTCTGTCTCATCAGTAGCATAGCCGAACATCATACCTTGGTCGCCAGCACCTTGCTCGCCGACATTTTCGGTACCCTGGCCATCTACACCGCGGGCAATATCGGCACTCTGCTCGTGCAATGCAGTTAGAATACCGCAGCTCTCTGCCTCAAACTTATAGGCAGATTTGGTATAACCTATTTCCGCAATAGTCTTGCGTACTGTACCTTGGATATCCACATATTTCTCGCTCGAAACTTCGCCTGCCACAATCACTTGTCCCGTGGTAACCATAGTCTCGCATGCTACGTGTGAATTGGCATCAAGTGCCAAAAACTGATCTAGAATGGCGTCACTGATTTGATCCGCCACTTTGTCTGGGTGTCCTTCGCTGACACTCTCTGATGTAAATAAATAATTCATTTTGTTTAGATAAAAAATCCACAAGCCGACTGTTTGAAGCTTGTGGTACAAGTTTTTAGCATTCTTTTATAGAGGTCGCAAGCAGTCAAATTTATCCTCTCTTAATTTTGGGCTGCAAAATTACTGCTTTTTTCTGGAATACACAAATTTTGCAGTATTTTTTAATGACAAAACATAAAACCAACCAATAATCTAGGACCAGTTGGCATCACTAAATCCCCTTTACTCAAGGCCAATAGCCAATCTACACGAAAAGTCATATGCACCTTTTGCGTCATACACCAATCGATACCCACATATGGACTAATGTAGAAAAATGAGGTTTTATGTAACCACGCAGCATCCTCAGCTATCCAATCATCTTGGCTGCCCTCCAGCACATACAACGAACGCATCGCGCCACCACCAATAGACCCACCGATATAGGGCCACACTTTCTCTTTTCTCCAGCAAGCATCTACCACTAATCCACCCCATCCTGTTCGGATATAACTACCATCCTGTAGTATATGCTTCATATCGGTTGTTCCAATATTCATCGTTGACACAAAACCTTCGCCACCCACGCGCAAATGTTTCCATAGATGCACACGCAATGCGCCACCTAAACCAAAAGACCCACCTTGAGGCGAGCATAATACGCCCTCAGGTGTCTTAGGAGCATCATTATTCACTCCAAACAAATAACTAGCATGTCCCATCATACCACCACTAAAACCCTGATATACTTTGGATTGCGACTCGCCAGCATACATAGAGTTAGTCAGCAACAGACATAATAGCAAGATGATATATTGTAATTGTCGATTCATTTCTCTTGGATTTCTTTTTCAAATTTGTTGCAAAAGTACTACTTTTTTCTCAAACACACAAAAAATATTTGCACGATTGCATTTTTTTCACTACCTTTGCCAAAAATTTCAACATAAACCACATATTAGCGATATGAATTGTCTTATTATCGGCTCTGGCCCTGCGGGATATACCGCTGCTATATACGCTTCGCGTGCTAACCTCCACCCTATTCTCATCGAAGGATTACAAGTAGGTGGCCAACTCATGATCACAACCGAAGTAGAGAACTTCCCTGGTTATCCAGATGGTGTAGAACCTTATCAAATGATGGATGACATGCGTCGTCAAGCCGAGCGCTTTGGTACCGAATTCGTTTCTGGGATGGTGACCAAAGTAGATTTCTCATGCTCTCCAAAGAAAGTGTGGGTAGAAGATACTCAACTTTACGAGGCAGACACTGTCATTATCGCTACTGGTGCTAGCGCTAAGTTCTTAGGAATTCAATCTGAGGAAGATTATAAAGGTCGTGGTGTGAGCGCGTGTGCGACATGCGATGGATTCTTCTATCGTAAGAAAACCGTAGCCGTTGTGGGTGGCGGTGATACCGCCTGTGAAGAGGCGAATTACCTCTCAGGTTTGTGCGAGAAAGTATATATGATTGTGCGCAAGCCTTATCTCCGCGCATCAGATATTATGCAGCAACGCGTGCTTAACAATCCTAAGATAGAGGTACTCTTTGAGCACAATACTCTCCAACTCACTGGCGAGGCGAAAGTAGAGGGCGCAGATCTCGTATATAAGAAAGGATCTCCAGAAGAAGAGATTCGTCATATAGCTATTGATGGTTTCTTCCTCGCTATCGGTCACAAACCAAATACAGATCTCTTTGCAGAATTCTTGGATCGTGATGCCGAAGGATATATCAAAGTAGAGGGTCATAGTCCATGTACCAATGTGCCAGGCGTGTTTGCAGCAGGAGACTGCGCCGACCCATATTATCGCCAAGCCATTGTAGCTGCTGCTAGTGGTTGCAAAGCCGCTATGGAGGCTGAAAAATACCTCGCATCCTTGAGTTAAGAGCATAAAAGATAGCGAAAACTGCTTTTTTTTGAAAAAAAATCCCAAAACATTTGGTCAGTTCAAAAAAAAGCAGTACCTTTGCAGTCGATTTGGTAATAATCAATGGTGCCATAGCTCAGTTGGTAGAGCAAAGGACTGAAAATCCTTGTGTCCCCGGTTCGATTCCTGGTGGCACCACACAGAAAAGACTTCAGGGATTCTGAAGTCTTTTCTGCATTTAAGGAGGTTATAATAAGATCATACTATGGAGTTGCACATTATCGCTCACGCACACAATGGTTTTTCGCAAAAATTCGGCATTCCTCGTCAAAGTCGCGAAGATTCAGTCATCGAAACTCGTATTGTATTTACGCCCGCATATCGTGTACGCGAGGCATTGAGAGGAATTGAGCAGTATTCTTACCTGTGGTTGCTATGGGGATTTCACGAGATAATGAGGGGTGAAGGTGAAAGGTTAAAGGCGAAAGGCAATGGAGATTGGTCTCCTACTGTGCGTCCTCCACGCTTGGGAGGGAACAAGCGTATGGGCGTGTTTGCTACGCGTTCGCCATTTAGACCCAATCCTATTGGACTAACCAGCGTGCGCTTACTGCGCGTAGAAGAAAGTCAAGAAGGACTGGTATTGGTTGTCAGCGGTGCAGACCTGCTAGATGGCACACCTATCTACGATATTAAACCTTATCTTAGTTTTTCCGACAGTCATCCGGATGCACTAAACGGTTTTGCCGAAGATTCGAAGGAGTACCATTTAGCCGTTGAGATGGACGAGACACTCAAACAACATGTCATTGCTCAGGGATGTCCATGGGATATCCTGCATGAGATACTCTCACAGGACCCCCGTCCCGCTTACCAAAACGACCCCAATCGCATTTATCATCTTGATTATGCGGATTGGGCTGTTGATTTTGTAGTGCATAATGCAACCGTTTGCGTAAAAAAATGCACTCAAAAATAAGCCTTTTCGCATTTTTATTTGCACAACTAAAAAAAATGTAGTAATTTTGTGGGGGTAAAACACAAAACACCTAAAATCGAATATAATATTAAAAACATATACTAAATGAAAAAGTTTTACTTATTTTTAATAGCAGTTCTGCTATGTAGCATTTCGCTAAACGCCGCACCATACGGCTTGTTAATCAACGGCACAACTAAATTGGAGGCTGTTGCACAATCAGAAACAGATCACCAAGGGCGTGAGCAGTTTTTAGTATCTTGCGTAGCCCTGCAACAGGGTGACAAGGTACAACTTCACGACATGGGTAGTGGTGCATCATGGATGTGCGCAATTGATCCATATGGTGAATATCAAAAATTCACTAAGAACACCGACCATCTTGTTTGCAATGCAGCAGGTTCTTACGATTTTTATATCAAATTGAAATACGAGGACGATATGCTCTATATCGGTCCTGGACAGAATTGCGGCAATACAACTCCAGACCCTGATGCGACCTACTACATAACTGGTTCTGCAGAACTTGTAGGTGCAGACAAAGCATGGAGCGAGACGGCTATTGAGATGACCAAGAATGCAGACAACACTTTCACACACACTTTCTCAGATTTGGCAGAAGATGTGGTATATCGCATGAAGATTACCAACGGAACATGGACTTCTAACTGGGGTTTCAGTGCAGTGTCTAATGCACCAGAAGGTGTTGTAGGTGATGTAGATGGCAATGTGGTGTTTGAGTTAAAAACTAAGGGCAATGTAGTAGTTAACTTCAATGGTGCTAGCATCACTCTAGAAGGTAACTTCACCGAAGATGAACCTATCAAACCTGCTCACGGTAGTTCAGTTCCTGAGGAGTGCGAGGATGTTATGCTCCAAGCTTTCTACTATGACTCATACAGAGAAGGCGCTCCTGGTGACGTAGTGATCAGTGGTACAACTACATTAGGAAACACCAAATGGTCTACCCTATTAAACCAATCAGGTGAAATAAGTTCATATTTTGACCTTGTATGGTTGCCACCATCAGGCAAATCAGAAGGTGGTACTGGTTATCACCAAACACAATATAGCAATCAAAACTCAGACTGGGGCAAACAAAAAGAATTGCTTGAGTTCATCAATCGCATGCACGCTGCTAACACCAAGGTAGTGGCAGATATTGTTATCAACCATGCAGGTTGCAAGTCCTCTTGGTGCGATTTCTACCCACAGAACTTTGGCGAGTATGGTATGTTCCAACCAGATGCTTCTTGGATATGCAAGACCGATGAGGTAAACTACAATCCTGAGGCAGGCGAATGGCAAGGTAAAGCTACCGGAACCGATGATGGTGGTTACAATATGCAAGACAACTACGCTTCTGCGCGCGACTGGGCACACGCTGACCCACGCGTACAAGAAATGATGAAGGCTTATCTCAAATGGATGAAGGATGAGATTGGTTTTGATGGCTGGCGCTATGACTATGCACAAGGTTTCAAAGGCAAATACATTGATATGTACAACAATGCAGCTGCGAACTACTTCTCTGTAGTAGAGTTTTGGAATGGCGACATGAATAACATCAAGAGTTACCTCAACGATGTCAATTGGAACACACTAGCCTTTGACTTCAGCACCAAGTATTCTGCTATCCAAGGTATTGCTGATGGTGACTACACCAAGTGTAAGGGTTCAGGACTCTTGGGCGCAGGTTTGAGCAAGTTCGCGGTAACTTTTGTTGACAGTCACGATACCTATTTCGGTTGCCAAGGCGGCCGTGATAACAACGACGAAATCGGTGGTTGCGGCAAATCAATGGAAGACTACAACAAAGACCGTGTGTTAGGTGCCAATGCTTTCATCTTATCTATGCCTGGTGTACCATGCGTATTCTATCCTCATTGGGCTAAATACAAAGACGCTATTGGCAAGATGGTACTAGCGCGTAAAGCAGCGGGTGTACACTCAGAGTCTAAAGTGAGCGACGAGGCAGGCAATGGTTACTACAAGGCGACCATCACTGGTCACCATGGTTCTGTTCGTCTATTGTTAGGTCCTAACAGTGGTTACAACACCACACCACAAGGTTACACTTTGGCATACAAGGGTGGTAATTTTGCTATGTATTATACCAGTACCCAAGCAGAAGTGCCAGTATTAAGCATCACTCCTTCTGCTATTTACAAGACAGCCAGCTACGAGGTTGAGATGACAGCCATTGCACTGACAGGCAAACCAACCATCTATTATACTGTAGATGGTTCTGACCCTAAGACTTCAGCTACCAAAAAGACATACACTGCTGCTTTCAGCATTGATGGTATAGTAACCGTTAAGGCATATGCTAGTCTCAATGGCGTTGATTCTGAGGTACAAGAGGCTACTTACACCTACCAAGAACCACAACAAACACCTTTGACAGTTAAGTTTATGCCTCCTACTACATGGGAGAAGGTTTACCTCTACGCTTGGAATGGTGCTAGCTTAGGTGCTTGGCCAGGTATGGAGTGGAAAACCAAAGATAGCGACGGATGGTTATACCAAGTATTCCCAGGTGATGTACGCGAGGTAAGTATCATCTTCAGCAATGGCGAGGGTGAACAATCCAACGATATTATCCTTGATCAAGATGCTTGCTACGAGTGGGACGGTACCCAAGAGAAACTCAGCCAAAACTGCTCACTGAGTAATATCCCATTCCAACTCATCGTTAGCCCAGAGGGTAGAGTATTCAAGACCGAGACACTCAGCATCACCATGTCTACTATTGGTGGAGGCGACGATGCGACTATCTACTATACTCTAAATGGTTCTGATCCAAAAGAGGCGGCTAGGCCACTTACTTACACCCAAGCTATCACGATTAATTCAACAACAACTCTCAAGGCTTATGCAGAGAGCAATGGTCAAGAGACAGAGGTGCAAACACATACATATACCTATGAGACTCCTCAAGCTACTCCACTCACTATTGCCTTCCAAAAACCTGAAGACTGGACCAAGGTTCACCTCTATGCATGGAACGATGGTGGTGCTACCCTCTACAATGGTCAATGGCCAGGTGCAGAAATGATCAAGAAGAATGCACAAGGACTCTACTACTTCACTTTCGACACAGATGTCAAGGAGGTTAACTTCATCTTCAACAATGGTAGTGGCACTCAATCTGCCGACCTATGGACTGATGAGGATGTATGTTATGGTTGGGAGAACGGAAAGGCTAAAATCATCGACTGCACAGGCACCGATGTAGAGAATATTATAGTGACTACTACTGCAACTAAGTTCATCCGTGATGGTCAACTCATGATCCTCCACGAGGGTGTTCTCTACAATGTGATGGGAAAGGTTGTTGAATAATATAAGAGAAGCGGTTAAACGGTTATACGGTTACGGTTAGGCGTTGAACCGCTTTACAATAAAAGACACATTATTAACTATTAACTAATAACAACATGAAGAAAATCTTTACTCTTTTCAGCGCATGCATTTGCGCAATGTCAATGTTCGCATTGACTTACAATGTAACCGTTCCAGCAGGTACTAAGGCTTGCTATATCGCAGGTGAGATGAATGGCTGGAGTCAAGTAGAAATGACCAAAGTAGATGACACTCACTACACCATCGATGTGGCTGATGCTACTGATGCGATGAAGTATAAATACTGCTCTGGTCCAAGTTGGGCTTATGTAGAGAAAACTGCAGATGGCAGTGATGTTGCTGACCGTACTTATGCTGCAGAGGACGTAGTAGAAGCATGGGCTGATGTATACGATCCTACCAACGTGCCTGAGCCAGGTGAGGCTAAGGATATCACTGTAAAAGCTAAAGTTCCTGCTGAGTGGACTGACCAAATCACTGCATGGGTATGGCCTACTGGTGGCGCAGGTACAGAGGTAGTTCCTACCAAAGATGGTGACTGGTATGTAGTTACTGAGAATTGCTCAGAGCTCAACATCATCTTCAAGAATGGTGCTGGTTGGAATGGCGATGCAAACCAAACTGTAGATATGACTTTCACAGAGAACACTTGTATCGAGATCACTGCTGGTGCTGGTAAAGCTAACTACACCGCTGTTGATTGCGAGGGTGATAACCCAGGTACAGATCCACTACCAGAGCCAAAAGACATCACGGTTAAGGCTACTGTTCCTGCAGAGTGGACTGACCAAATCACAGCATGGGTATGGCACGCAAGCGAGCCAGGCAAAGAGGTTATTCCTACTCAAGAAGGCGAGTGGTATGCAGTTACCGAGCACTGTGCGGAACTCAATATCATTTTCAAGAATGGTGCTGGTTGGAATGGCGATGCTAACCAAACAGTAGATATCGCTGGCATCAAGGAGAACACTTGCGTAGCTATTGCTACCGATGGTGCGACTAAGGCTACTTATACCGTAGTTGATTGCCCAGAATCTACAGATGTAGAAAATATAGTAACCACTAAACACGCGACCAAAACTATCTACAACGGTCAAATCGTTGTATTGCGTGATGGTGTGATGTTTAATCTCCTAGGTCAAGAAGTAAAGTAAAATAAGACCTTCATACTATCCCTAAAAACGGTGTGTCAGCCAGAAGATATCGCCATTTATGTTTAACAGACATAAGTGGCGATTTTTTTATTACAACTCTAACCGAGTAAAAAAAACAGGCAACCCGTAAAGGTTGCCTGTGATTATTAGTACTAGTGAGACTAGCAATTACTTAAGTTTCTTGAAAGTCTCGCGCATGTTGCAAGCCTTGCTCAAAATAGCATGCAAGTCGTCGATAGCTACGCGCTCTTGTGCCATGGTGTCACGGTGGCGGATAGTCACGCAATTGTCATTCAAGGTGTCGTGATCCACAGTGATACAGAATGGTGTACCTACTGCATCTTGACGACGATAACGTTTACCAATAGAGTCTTTCTCATCGTAGTTGGTGTGGAAGTCATACTTGAGCATATCCACGATCTCGCGCGCTTTCTCTGGAAGACCATCTTTCTTCACGAGAGGCATCACGCACGCCTTAACAGGAGCGAGCACAGCTGGCAAGTTCAATACCACACGAGTGTCACCACCCTCGAGCACCTCCTCCTTATATGCACCGCACATAACAGAGAGGAACATACGGTCAACACCGATAGAAGTCTCAATTACATATGGGGTATAGCTCTTGTTGAGTTCTGGATCGAAGTACTCGATCTTCTTACCACTATATTGTGCATGTTGGCTCAAATCGAAGTCTGTACGGCTGTGAATACCCTCTACCTCCTTGAAACCAAATGGCATTTGGAATTCAATATCAGTAGCTGCGTTAGCATAGTGAGCCAACTTATCGTGATCGTGATAGCGGTAATTCTCATCACCCATACCTAGAGCCTTGTGCCATTTGAGACGGAACTCTTTCCAGTACTCAAACCACTTCATCTCCTCGCCAGGACGAACGAAGAACTGCATCTCCATTTGCTCGAACTCACGCATACGGAATACGAATTGGCGAGCTACAATCTCGTTACGGAAAGCCTTACCGATCTGTGCGATGCCGAAAGGAATCTTCATACGACCAGTCTTTTGTACATTAAGGTAGTTTACAAAGATACCTTGTGCAGTCTCAGGACGAAGATAAATCTTCATGGCGCCATCGGCAGTAGAACCCATCTCGGTAGAGAACATGAGGTTGAACTGACGCACATCGGTCCAGTTGCGGGTACCAGAGATAGGGCAAACGATCTCCTCATCAAGGATGATTTGTTTGAGTTCCTCAAGGTTGCTATCATTGAGAGCGGTAGCAAAACGCTCGTGAAGAGCATTGCGTTTCTCCACGTTAACTTTTACACGCTCATTGGTTTGCTTGAACATCTCCTCGTCAAAACTCTCGCCGAAGCGTTTGCGAGCTTTGGCCACCTCTTTCTCGATCTTCTCGTCGTACTTAGCAAGTTGGTCCTCAATAAGTACATCTGCGCGGTAGCGCTTCTTGCTATCTTTGTTGTCGATGAGTGGATCATTGAATGCGTCCACGTGACCAGATGCTTTCCAAGTGGTTGGATGCATAAAAATACTAGCGTCAATACCCACGATATTCTCGTGAAGCATGGTCATAGCGTCCCACCAGTATTTCTTGATGTTGTTCTTGAGTTCTACACCGTTTTGACCGTAATCATACACGGCGCCAAGTCCGTCGTAAATCTCGCTGCTAGGGAATACAAAACCGTACTCCTTGCAGTGTGCGACTAGTTTTTTGAAGGTTTCTTCTTGTGTTGCCATATCTTGTTAAGTTTAATAGTTCAATTGTTTAGAAGTTCAGAAGTTGGCACAAAAAGCCAATTTGGGTGCAAAGGTAGTGATTTTTTGTGATATACACAAATTTAAAAGAGAATTATTCTTTTTGTTTGCAAATATGCAAGAATTTTTGTACCTTTGCAAGGTCATTCACAAACGAAGATACACTTGACTATATGAAAATAGTTATACTAGGTACAGCATGGCCTTACAGAGGTGGGCTAGCAGCGTTCAACGAACGACTGGCTAAACAATTTATCCTAGAAGGACACGAGGTAGAAGTCTTGACTTTTACCTTGCAATACCCTAGTTTCCTATTCCCTGGTAAAACGCAATTCAGTCAAGAAGCTGCTCCCGAAGGCATCACTATCCGCCGTGCCATCCACTCATGCAATCCATTCAACTGGTTACGCGTGGGTAAACGCCTACAAAAAGAGGCACCCGACATGGTGATCAGTTGCTACTGGATGGCCTTCTTCGCCCCCTGCTACGGCATTATCCAAAAACTCGTCAAGAGAAACGGCAAGACCCGTTGTATCGCATTGGTACACAATATGATACCACACGAGCCAAATATCTTAGACAAGTTATTTGCACCTTTTTATGTTAAGCAGACTGATGGTTTTGTGGCCCTATCAGACAGCGTAGTGAAGGATATCGCTAAACTCGATAAGGAGAACAAACCTAAGACATTCTCTCCACACCCTGTGTATGACCACTATGGCGAACCCATGAGCAAGAGGGGTGCATGCCAGGTGTTGGGATTGGATGAGAAGAAGAACTATATGTTGTTCTTTGGACTCGTGAGAGCCTACAAGGGTTTGGACTGGCTGCTTGATGCTTTTGGACAGGTGAAAGATGATTTGAAGGACTTGCAGTTGATTATCGCAGGTGAGTTTTACGAGGACGAGGACAAATATCGCGCACAGATAGAAGTCAACGGGTTAAAAGATCGAGTCATTGTGAAGAATGAGTTTGTAGCTGATGCAGACTTATGCAAGTATTTCGGTGCAGCAGATTTGATTGTACAACCTTATAAGTCTGCCACACAGAGCGGTGTGACACAAGTGGCATTTCACTTTGAGAAACCATGTTTGGTAACCAATGTAGGTGGACTAGGCGAAATCATCCATGACGGCAAGATGGGTTACGCTTGCGAGCCAAAAGTGGAAGCGATAGCTCAGAGTCTAAAAGACTACTATGGGTACGATAGACAAGAGACATTCACAGAGTACTTGAAAGAGGAGAAGAAGAAATATGAGTGGGGGAAAATGTCTGCGACATTTTATATGATATAAGTCCCACGGATTTCACGGATATTCACTAATTATAAACTATTGGGAATCCGTGCAAAATCAGTGAGATCTGTGGGAATAGAAAAAGTTTAGAGTTTAAAGGTAAGGATATATGAGAGCAATATCACCATCATTATTATCTGCCGACTTTGGCAATCTGCAACGCGACTGCGAGATGATCAATCAAAGCAGCGCAGAGTACCTACACATTGATGTTATGGACGGCGTGTTTGTACCAAACATTTCGTTTGGTTTTCCAGTTATGGAAGCCTGCCGCAAACATTGCACAAAACCTCTGGATGTGCACCTGATGATTACCCATCCTGAGAAGTATGTAGAGCGTTTTTGCGACGCAGGTGCGTGGAGTGTAGGTTTTCATATTGAGGCAGTAGATGATCCAATGCCAGTGATTGAGTTGATTCGCCAGAAAGGTGTACGCACCTGCCTAACTATCAACCCAAAGACCGACATCCATAGTCTCGATCCATACTTGGGTGAAGTGGATATGGTGCTCCTTATGTCTGTGCAAGCAGGATACGGTGGTCAAAGTTTTATCGTGGAGTCATTGGACCGTTTGCGCTATCTACGAGAGGAGATTGATCGCCGCGGATTGAAGACCCTGATAGAGGTAGATGGCGGTGTGAATGCCAAATGGGCACCCGAATTATGGAAAGCAGGTGCGGATATATTGGTAGCAGGTAGTGCGGTATTCGGCGCAGAAGATCCAATCGCAATGGTTAACCTACTGAAGCAGGATTAATCGGTAAGCGGTTAATATCGGTTAGACGGTTAGGCGGTATATGAAATGGTTGGCGGGACATACATGGTTGCTAGTGCTAGTTCCGCTGGTGGGAATAATACTATTGAGCGGCTACTGTGGTAAGCCGCTTAATTTATTGAAAGACACCGAATTCAATTATTTAGACACCACTAAACTCTTTGCCTTCCACGTGCAGAGCGAAGGGCAAGAACGATCTAAAACGATTCGCTACGAAGCCAGCCTAGAAGACGGCAAAAATATCCTACTCTACCTGCAAAAAGACAGTCTGCCTATGCCCCACGAGGGAGATATTCTACTAGTAGAAACGAGTATTCATCGAGGAGACACATTGGGAGATTTTGATTATGGTTTATATTTACGCCGACAAGGGATAGTAGGTACAGCATGGGCACATAGAGGCAATTGGCAAATAGTCGGTCATCAACCAAGAAAAGGAATCCGAGCCATAGCACAGCGGTGTCAGTATGCCTTGAGCGAGCAATACAAAAAGATGGGAATAGATGGCAAAGAGTTGGGGATATTATCGGCACTGACATTGGGATACAGAGGGGAGTTAGACAAAGGAATACAGCAGAGTTTCTCGGCATCAGGAGCGATGCACGTTCTGGCCGTGAGCGGATTGCACACAGGTATTGTTTGGGGAATCATCATGTGGATATTAACCCTGGGCGGTTGGGGAAAACCCTTATACGAAGAAAAAGGCAAACGATGGTTGCTCAGTAGTATATTACTAGTATTACTCTGGATTTATGCGTTTGTCACAGGTTTGAGTCCATCGGTGATGCGTAGTGCGCTGATGTTGAGTTTTTGGGAATTGACATACTTAATGGGACGACACACATCGCGTTGGAACCCCATTTTAGCCGCAGCGGTTATCATATTATTGATCAATCCATTGGCATTATGGAGCGTAAGTTTTCAGTTGAGTTTTGCAGCCGTCATGGGCATTATGGTGATAGCCTCTTGGATGCAACAACATACGAGGTTGAGGAGTAAATGGAGCAAGTATATCGGCGGATTGCTGATGGTATCCGTTGGCGCACAATTGGCAACCATGCCTTTGACCTTGTATTATTTTGGACAGACAAGTAATTATTTTGCATTAACCAATCTGATCGTCATCCCGATGGCCTTTGTGGTCCTGCTATTAGGTTTTGGCACTTTGGCCTTCTCGTGGTGTGTAATCGGAGAGTGGTTAGGTATAGTAGCCAAATGGAGTACCTGGGTAATGCGAGAGGCGGTGGAGTGGATAGAGTCCCTGCCCTACTCGACTACTCAAATGGAAATCAGTGGGATAAGTGCAGGATGTATGTATATCGCATTGGTATGCGGCATACTAATGATGCGAGGAGATAGAGTGAGATGGTGGTGGATCATCGGAGTAGTAGGAGCGCTAGGAACAAGTTTAGTGTTTAGTATTTAGTGATATGAAACAATATAGTTTATCGGAATTATGCGTAGAGATTCAGCAGGTTGTAGAGAACGACTTGCTTGAACGCTATTGGGTACGCGCGGAGATTGCCTCGCTGAGTGCACGAGGACATTGCTATATGGAACTCGTAGAAAAAGCCGACGACAATATGCTGGCGGCTAAAGTGAGAGCAACCTGCTGGAGCAATGTGTATAGTTTGCTTTCTGCCTATTTCGTTCAAGAAACAGGGCAAGCACTGCGTGTGGGTATGCAAGTGTTGGTGGAAGTGAGTGTAACCTTTCATCCTGTATATGGATTGAGTTTGAATGTATGGAACATAGATCCCACCTATACGCAAGGCGATTTGGCTAAACAACGCCAAGCTACCATTCGCCGATTGACCGAAGACGGGGTAATGGAATTGCAACAGAGTTTGACGCTCCCCACCCTCGTTCGAAAAATAGCGGTAATATCGGCTGCAGATGCCGCAGGATATGGCGATTTTTGTGACCAATTGCAGAATAATCGCTTTGGAGTGAAGTATGAGTTAGAATTGTTTGCTGCCGTAATGCAAGGCGACAATGCCCCAAAAAGTATTATCAAAGCATTGAACAAGATAGCTAGCGAGGAGGAGAAATGGGATATAGTGGTTATTATTCGTGGAGGTGGTGCAACAACAGATTTAGGATGTTTTGATGACTATGAATTGGCTAGTCATTGTGCACAGTTTCCGTTGCCTATTCTCTCAGGTATCGGTCATACCAGAGATATGAGTATTGTAGATATGGTGGCGCACACATCTGTGAAGACTCCTACAGCGGCTGCGGAATGGCTCATCGAACGCGTTGCAGAGCAGGTGGAAGCAATCAATCAATTGGCATTGCGTCTACACAAAGCAACTCAACAGGTTGTCGTACAAGAGAATAACAGATTGCAAACATACTTACAGCGTATGAGTTATTCGGCACAACGACTAATCATGCAAGAGCAGAATCAACTGCACATGTGGGCCAAAACAATAGAACTACATTCGCCAAAGAGAATCTTCAAAATGGGTTATAGTCTAACCATGTCGAATGGCAAACCCGTGATGAGAAAAGAAGATGTAAAAGAAGGAGATATGCTGAAGACTTATCTGCAAGATGGCATAATAGAGTCGGTGGTGAGGAATGTTGAAAGTTGAGAGTTGATGAAGAAGAGAGAGAAGATATTTTTGTTGACAGCAGAGCAATGGTTGGGACTATTGATTCTCGCCGTGCTCATTGCTGCAGGAATGGTGGCGACTAAGTATTTGCAACCAGAGACTAAACCAATTGTATTGGTCGAAGATTCTATAAAAACTAACTTTGAAGACTACCAAGCCAAACAAGACAGCATCCATAAATCCACATGGAAAAAGACATACAAGCGTGATACAATCGAAATACGGATGCAAATGTTTGATCCCAACACAGTGGATAGCGTCACGCTATTGCATTTAGGATTTAAGCCATGGCAGGCAAAAAACATGCTCAAGTACCGTGCTAAGGGAGGAAGGTATCGCCAAAAAGAGGATATGAAAAAACTCTACGGCATGACCGACAGCATGTACATTGCACTAGAACCTTATATATGTATTCAACAAGATAGCATCGCAGTAGATTCGGCACAGGTAGATACTATCCACTTGGATAGTTTGCCTAAATGGAGAAGCATAAAGAAAGACACCATATTGAACTTGCGGACGGCAGACACTACGGAATTGAAACTAATTAGAGGTATCGGATCGTATCGAGCCAAAATGATTGTTCGCTACCGAGAACAATTAGGTGGGTATGCTAGAGTGGAACAAATATTAGAAGCGAGAGGTATGGACAAGGTGGTCGCTGATAGTATACTACCCCATTTTTACATAGATAGTGTAGTGCTCAACAAAATGCCGGTCAACAAAATACGACCCGAGGTATTACACCGACATCCATATTTGAGTTTCGAACAGGCCAAAGCCATATATGAATATAGGCGAAGGCACATACGCATCAAATCGGCTGAGGAACTTAAAAAAATTAAAGGTCTAAGTCCTAGTGATATTGAAAAGATATCAATATATTTAGATTTCTCTCAATAAAATTAGCACATCTTGACATTTGGCACGGTATTTGTAGTATATGAATTGGTAAATAAAGCATGATATAATGACTCAATCAAATCATATATTATTAATCGAGAGCGATGCCAACTTGAGCATGGTCGTAGCTGATTACCTACGTAGCAAATCCTATGTAGTGGACACAGCGAAAGACGGACAAGAAGCGTGGGAGTTGATTCCTAAGCGCCATTATGATATTGTATTGAGCAATATTACCATGCCAAACATGAATGGTTACGAGTTATTGAAATTGATTCGTAGCGCATTTGCAACATTGCCCGTCGTATTTATCAGCGAGAAGATGGATAAAGATAGTATTATCCGCGCATACGAGTTGGGATGTGATGACTATATTTTCAAACCATTCTCCATTGATATTTTAACCTATCAAATAGAAGCAATTCTACGCCGTTGTCAGTATGGCAATGCCAAGAACAAAACTGAGTTTGATTTGGGCGGAGTGCATTATGATAGTGTACGTCAAACATTGGGCGAACATCATTTGAGCACCAGGGAAAACGAATTGTTGCTAATGTTTTGCCAGAACATGAATAGTTTGGTAGAACGCAACTATATCTTGATGAGTTTGTGGGGAGAGGACACCTATTTCAATGCGCGTTCGCTAAGCGTATATGTAAACCATCTTCGCAAATATTTAGGAGAGAATAGTCCTATGCGTATTCTAAGTGTGCACAGCAAAGGATACAAGTTGGTGGAAATGACTAATGGTGAGAGTTAAAGATAAGAATCTACGAAAACACGAGAAATCGTGTTTAAATAAATAGTGTTTTTCATAATAGTGGAGAGGAGTTCGATGAGATATCGAGCTCCTTTTTTATCAAGAAATTTGCATATGCGAAAAAAAAGTAGTATCTTTGCAAAGAATTTAATGAAAACTGCAACAATGAAAGTTCTACTGATTTTGACAGGAGGTACCATTTCAATGGTTCGTGATGCAGAGACAGGAGCATTGCATCCTGCAGACATGCAAACCTTCAAGGCCTTTGTACCAGAGCTCTTTGCTGGTGATATTCAAGTAGAAATGACACCTTTTGAGCCATTATTGGATTCTTCTGACTTGAACCCAGAGAGTTGGATACAAATGGCACAAATGGTATATGATCATTACGATGAGTATGATGGATTTGTCATCTTGCACGGCACAGATACCATGTCGTATTCAGCCTCAGCGTTGAGTTTTATGTTTGATAATCTCAGCAAACCAGTGGTATTCACAGGCAGTCAATTGCCAGTAGGTGTACTGCGTTCGGATGCTAAGGAAAATCTATTGACCGCCATTGAAATAGCCGCAGCATATGATGCAAATGGTCCAATCGTACCTGAGGTTTGCCTATATATGGATGGCGAACTATATCGCGGTAACAGAACGACCAAACGTAATGCGGAGCACTTCTCGGCATTCAAGTCTTACAACTACCCTGCACTGGCCAAGGCGGGTGTACATATCACCTATAACAGACAGTTTATTGAGCCACTTGGCGGAGAAAGATTGCCGTTGGGGTTGATGAAGAAATTTGATACACGCGTAGCTATATTAAAACTCTTCCCGGGCATTACAGAGGATGTTGTGGCAGCAGTATTGGATATTCCTAATTTAAAAGGTGTAGTATTAGAGACATTCGGAGCGGGTAATGCACCTACGCACGAATGGTTATATCGCCGTTTACGCAATGCAGTAGATAGAGGCGTGGTGATTGTGAATAAGACACAATGTCATACAGGATCGGTATCTATGGGACATTATGCAGTGAGCATGAACCTATTGAAAGCGGGTGTAATATCGGGATATGACATTACAACCGAAGCATTATTGACAAAGATGATGCACTTGCTTGGTGAGAATCCAAATGATGTAGAAAAAGTAAAGCAACTTCTCTCTATTTCCCTATGTGGAGAATTAACTATTGAATAAATACATATATGAAAAATTTAGCACCAAAAGCGGTGTGGGAGCATTTTTATAGCCTCACCCAAATTCCTCGCCCATCGGGTAAGAAAGAGGAAGTATCTGCATTTTTGGCAGCATACGGCAAGAGTTTAGGTCTAGAGACCATAGTTGATACCATCGGTAATGTGATTATCCGTAAACCAGCTAGTCCAGGTTATGAGAATCATCCAGGTGTGATCCTTCAAGGTCATATGGACATGGTTCCACAAAAGAACAATGATACCGTGTTTGACTTTGAGAAGGACCCTATCGAAGCATATGTAGATGGCGAATGGGTAACAGCCCAAGGCACTACTCTAGGCGCAGATAACGGTATTGGCGTAGCCGCTGCTATGGCAATCTTGGCAGACAAGTCAGTGGTACATCCTCCATTGGAAGTATTGGTTACTGTTGACGAGGAGACAGGTATGTACGGTGCTTTTGCCTTGGAAGGTGGTATGTTACAAGGCAAAACCTTGCTCAACTTAGACTCTGAGGCCGAGGGCGAGTTGTATGTAGGTTGTGCAGGTGGTGTAGATACTACCGCTAAGTTCCACTACACTCCTGTAGAAGTAGAGGAGGGTGATGTAGCAGTCAAAGTCAGTGTTACTGGTTGCAAAGGCGGTCACTCAGGTTGTGATATTCACTTGCAACGCGCCAACGCAAACAAACTGCTGTTCCGTTTCTTGAAAGACGCTGTAGCGAACTACGAGGCTCGTTTGGCATACGTGGAAGGCGGTAGCCTGCGCAACGCCATCCCGCGCGAGGCAGCAGCTGTAATCACCATTCCTGCGGAGGGCGTTGATGAGATCATGGATCTTGTAGCAGAATACGAAGACCTCTTCATCGCAGAATACGATGGCGTGGAAGACAATATCCAATTGACTGCTACCGAGGTTGAGTGCCCTGCAACCGAATTGCCAGAAGATGTACAAGACTTCTTAATCCACGCTATCACAGCTTGCCCTCACGGAGTATATCGTGTCATCCCTGAGATGCCTGACGTGGTTGAGACCAGTAACAATCTCGCCATGTTGGTTACCGAAGATAACTGCGTGACCGTCATGTGCTTGACCCGTTCATCCGTAGAGTCCCGCAAAGAGGAATTGCAATCCATCATTGAGTCTGTATTTGCCATGGCAGGGGCGGAGGTCGTATTCTCTGGATCATATCCTGGTTGGAAACCAAACCTCAATAGCCATATCCTACAGGTAATGAAAACAACCTACCAAGAGAATTATGGTGTTGAACCACGCGTGATTATCATCCACGCAGGATTGGAATGTGGTATCATTGGTCGCAACTATCCTGGTATGGACATGATTTCTTTTGGACCAACCATCAAATATCCACACTCTCCAGACGAGAAAGTGAATGTCCCATCTGTGGCTAAATTCTACGAATATCTTTTGGCAACACTCAAAGCGCTTTAATAAAATCGCTCTATAAACAAAAAAGGTTACTCGAAATGAGTAACCTTTTTTAGTTTAATCTAGCGAAACTAAAATCTCTAGTCATACTAGATTTTTACAAAAAAAAAGAGGATTGTCTCCCGACAACCCAATCTTTACTTAACCTTAAATCTAATACCATGAAAAACACGGTGCAAAGGTACTGCTTTTTTCCATACCCACCAAATTTTAGCCCATAAAAATATGTTTTATAGCATATATTTCTCTATTTTGACAAGTAAATTTAACAAAATCGCATGAAATAAAACTTTTTTTCGCAATTTATTTGGTCATTTCAAAAAAAAGCAGTACCTTTGCACTCGGTTTCGGAAATGAACCAAGACATAACAATTGGTGCGGTAGTTCAGTTGGTTAGAATACATGCCTGTCACGCATGGGGTCGCGGGTTCGAGTCCCGTCCGCACCGCAAGAAGAAGCAGAAATGCTTCTTCTTTTGTTATATACTAACAATTACCAGCATACTATCAATTACGGGTTCATAACGGGTTTATACCCTACTTTCCCCGTTACCACTCCGTTATCAGTCCGTAAAAAAAACTAAAGTGGGTGTGCCAAACTTTGACACACCCACTTTAGTTGATTATGGTAATCGGATTTATACCGTTGCCTCTATATTCCACATAAAAGCACGCACACCGACTTCCTCATTGCGTTTATCAAGTTTCTTTACTGCTTCGAGCAATAAAGGAGCCTTCTCGTCTGGCACGATGGTGATGACACAAGAGTTCATCTCTGGCCACGCGTGTGTACCACGGCGAGGCTCGCCATTCTTACTACCACGACCTTGTACTTCCTCAAAGAAGGTAAAGCCACGTATCTCTAACATATCAAGCATATACTCCACACGTTCGGTATTAGCTTGATTGAATATAATCATTACACTTTTCATAATTACATTTGGATTAAGGAGCTTATTTTTCGTTTTCTTCGCAATCTTTCACATCAATATCCATGAAGATGAAGTTCTCACGCACTTTCTTGAGTTTGTCGCGCTCGCCTTTCTTCGACATCGCACCATAGATCACAGGTACAATATACAATGTCAAGAAAGTAGCTACTGTCAAACCGCCGATTACGACGATACCCAATGGGCGCCACATCTCGGCACCCTCTCCTTGGCTCACAGCCATTGGCACCATACCCAAGATAGTGGTAAACGCTGTCATCAAAACAGGACGCATACGGCTTTGACCAGAGATTTGGATAGCCTCGTTGAGGTCGTGTCCACGCTCACGCATCAGGTTGATATAGTCCACCAGCACGATACCGTTTTTCACCACGATACCCACCAAGAGGACAATACCCAAGGCGCCAATCATATCGAGTGATACACCCGTAATCCACAACGCAAGGATCACACCCGATAGCGCAAATGGCACAGTAAACATAATGATTCCAGGGTTGCTGAACGACTCAAACTGACTCGCCATAACAATATATACAAGGATCAGAATCAATGCACCGAGCATACCCAACTTGCCGAACGACTCTTGTTGATCCTCATATGAACCTGCTAAACGGATGGAATAACCAGCTGGTTTGTCGATTTGAGGCAAAACTTGTGTGTTGATAGCTTGTGCCAACTCACCAAGTGAAGTTTCGTATGGAGTAACCTTCACAGTCACAATACGTTGACGTGACTTACGAACGATTTTTGGTGGTGCCCAATACTCGTCCACCGAGCAGATCTCTGAGAGTTTGATGGTTTGTCCCATTGGTGTTGGGATAGAGAAATCAAGCACATCAGAGATGGAGTTGCGGTTCTCTTCTTTCAAACGCACAAGAATATCATACTCATCACCATCCTCCTTCAGGAAGCCTACAGCCATACCATTCACACGGTTACGCAGGTAAGAGGAAATAGTAGCAGAGGTCAATCCGTGGCGAGAAGCCTTCTCCTTGTCCACGATGATCTTGATCTCAGGGCGGTCGTCATCACGGTCAGAGAATACATCGCGAGCACCTGGAAGTTCTTTGGTAAGGGCGATGATTTGCTGAGCCATTTGGTTGGTGATATCAAAGTCATAACCATAGATTTCTACATCTACCGTATTACCACCACCAGGACCATCGCTACTCAAAGCAGCCTGATACTCAATGATTTCTGGATATTGTGCCAACTCTTGACGCAGCACCTCAGCGATTTGCCAGATAGTGCGTTCACGCTCCCATTTCTTGTTCAAACGGATAGTCATAGAGATGGTATTGTTCATTGTAGTAGAGAAGATAGCACCTGTACCATCATCATCGTTGCTACCCGCGGAGGTAGAGATCATCTGAATCTCAGGTACGAGCAACATGAAACGCTCTTCCAATTTGCGAGCTGTCTTGACGGTCTCTTCGATGCGCGTACCACGTTGCAACTCAACCGTTACGCTCAAGAATGCATCATCTTCTTGCGCCATAAAGTCGGTACCCACTTTACCCATAGCAAATGGCACCAATGACGCTGCAAAGAAGACAAACAATGCAATGATAGTCAATGTCTTATGACGCAAGCACCAACCCAGCGACTTGGCATAAGCAGCATCCACTTTGTCAAGGAACGCAACGACAGTGCGGTCGTACCAAGTCTTCTTGGCACTATCATCAATCAGTTTGCCATTCTCCACATGGAATTTGCGTGCCTGCAATAGTTTCGAGCAGAGCATAGGAGTAAGGGTGATAGCGATCACGGTAGAAGTACAGCAAACAACTGTAACAATCCAACCCAGTGACTCAAACATGATACCTGCCATACCATCCATCATGGTCAGAGGCACAAACACAGCCACAAGCACAAGGGTAGTTGCAATAACGCTGACCCAAACCTCGTTGGTGGCATAGATAGAGGCCTCGCGAGGGTTCTCACCACGCTCAATATGGCGGGTGATATTCTCGAGCACCACAA
The DNA here is from genome assembly GCA_045532335.1 of Paludibacteraceae bacterium. Classification (GTDB taxonomy): domain Bacteria; phylum Bacteroidota; class Bacteroidia; order Bacteroidales; family Paludibacteraceae; genus Colicola. The sequence continues at coordinate 155,943 of JAZSFR010000008.1, read as the reverse complement.
TCGCATCGTCCACCACCATACCAATCGCGATACTGAGTGAGCAGAGCGAGATAATGTTGATTGAGGAGTCTGCCATCTTCAAGTAGATGAAGGCTACAATCAACGAGATTGGAATAGTGAGGGAGATGATAATGGTCGCACGCCATTTGCCGAGGAAGAACAATACCACCAGCACCACGAAGAGCAATGCGTAGAGCACAGACTCTTCGAGCGAGTTGATACTATTGCGGATATCGTCAGCCGAGTTGTAGATCTCTTGAATCTTCACGTCGGTAGGCAATTGCTTTTGAATCTTAGCCAACTCCTCTTGCACATCCTCGCAGACTTGCACGGTATTGGAGCCTGATTGCTTAGCCACAATCAAACGCGCAGCCTCACGACCGTTGGTCTTCTCGTCGAGCGATAGATCCTTGATGGTATCGCGCACAGTAGCAATGTCACGCACAAACACTTGTTGTCCTTGTGGGGTGATAGTCACCATCAGGTCGTTGATCTCGCTACTTTCGATGAACTCCGAGCGCACCTGCATTTGGTATTGCTCCTTCTCCATCTTCACCGTACCCGAAGACAGGTTCAAGTTGTTAGCAGAGATCACCTGACCTACTTGCTCCAAAGAGATACCGTATGCGTCCAACTTCTGTTGGTCAATATCCACATATACATAGCGGTCTGGCGCACCAGATACCGACAAGTTACCAATACCGTTGATCTTGTTGAGTTGTGGAATCACCTCATCGTTGAGGATCTTATCGAGCGCAGCATACGACTCGTCTGCCGTAATAGAGTATTGGCAGATAGGCATGGTGCTTGAGGAGAACTTAAACACCATTGGCGACGAACAACCGTCTGGCAACTGGTTCTTCGCCATATCGCAGAACGACCGCACGTCGTTGACGGCTTCCGTGATGTCACATCCCCACTCTAATTCCAATACAACGAGTGATACGTTATCCTTGCTGGTCGAGTTGATATACTTCAAGTTATCTACTGAAGTCAAACTGTTCTCCATGATCTTGGAGACGTTCGTTTCTATCTCCGAGGCAGAGGCTCCTGGATAGGTGGTCATCACCATCACGTATGGAGGATCCATCTCAGGAAACTGATCCACAGGTAGTTGCACAAAACTGAACAGACCTATGATCATCACCGCAACGAATACCAGCATGGTCGTTACGGGGTTTTTAATCGCGGTTTTATAAATTGCCATAGTCGTTTAGAATTTATTTCACTTCAATCTTCACACCATCCACCAATTTGCTTTGACCTTTGTGGATATACTCTACTCCTGGTTGGATTTCAGGAGCGATGATTTCGATTTGCTCGTCAAAACGTTGTCCAAGTTTCACGCTCACACGTTTAGCATAACCATTCTCGTTGATAAACACATAACGCTCGTTAGAACCAATGAGTTTCTCTACTGATTGATAAGGCACCACAATTGTATTCTCCTTACCAAGACCAAGAGTAGTGGTAACATACATACCAGGACGCAGTTTCTCGCTTGCATTAGGAATAACCACCTTGCATTGGAAAGTATGGCTAGCAGCATCAATAGTTGGATATACCACTTCAATGGTAGCAGGGAATGTCTCAGAAGGATAAATATCACTTTGTACTGTGAGTTTCATACCCTCTTTAATCAATGGATAGTAGGTTTCTGGTACAGCGATAAGGGCTTTGAGTTTCTTCACTTGGGTCAAAACTACGATTGGCTGACCACCATACAATTCGCCATCCTCGTATGTCTTCGCAGAGATTACTCCCTCAAAAGGAGCTTTAACGTAGGTGTTTGTCTCCAAGAAAGAGAGATTTTGCTTGAGTTGGTCATAAGATACTTTGGTTTGGTCATAGGTCTGTTGACTCACAGAACCTGTCTCGAGCAATGCCTCCAAGCGTCCCATCTCAATCTCCAAATTAGCCAGTTGGATTTTGGATGTAAGGTATTGGTTTTGATCCATACGAACAAGCATATCTCCTTCCTTTACACGATCACCCACTTCCACAAAGATGTGTTCGATTTTACCCGTCAAAGAAGGTGCTACATTTTGTGTCAAATAACCTTGAAGGTTAGTACTAATATTGAGCACGCGCTCAATCTCATGATTTTCGAGGATCATGGTGCCTACCACTTCCACGCGCTCAGCCTCTTGAGTAGCTTGAGCATCTTTCTTGCCGCAGCCAATCATGCATACTGCTACAGCCATCAATAATACAATCTTTTTCATTATCTATTGTTATTTAATATCATTATAAATTAAGAAACTTTTCCAATTCCACTTGTGCATTCACTAGTGAAAGTACAGCCTGCACATAAGTAGACTGAGCTGTAATAAGGTCATTGCTTGCATTCACCAATTCGAGGTTAGAAGCCACACCTTGATTGAACTTCTTAGTGGTTGACTCAAAGATGCGTTGAGTTACGTCCATATTATCCTTTTCTGTCAAATATGTCTCATAACCATTTTGAACGTTATAGCGCAATTGCTCATTTTGGATTCCAAGATTATCGGTCGTTTCAGCAAAGGTATTGCGTGCTTCCTCCAAGGCAATCTTCTTCTCCACTACACCCGCAGCACGCTTGCCAGATGACCATAGAGGCATACTAACACTCACGCTGAGCGCATTTGGAGGGGTCATATTCAATCCCTCTGACTTTCCAAAATAACTTTTCTCACTATATTGATATCCAATAGCAACAGTAGGACCATATGCCCAACCTGCCATATGCACATTGGTTTTCGCTAACTCAACATTCTTAGCTAGCATTTGGTAACTTAGATTGTTTTCTAACACAAAGTCTTTACCCAACAATTGCAATATCGCCTCCGCAGAAAGCATATCATCTAACTTAGAGGTAAGTGTCAACTCGGTTTCCACAGGAACATTGAGCAATACTTTCAGCGCATTGATAGCCAATTGAGTAGAACGCTTATTGGCATTAATGTTGTTTTTGAGGGTGTTTACTCGTACTTGAATTTGGTCAGCAGTGGTTTGCTCGGCTACGCCCACGTCCACTGAGCGTTGGGTCATAGCGGCCAAATCCTCAATGTTTTTGAGAGAAGCATCTAATAGTTTCACCACATCTTCGAGTACCAACACAGATGCATAAGAAGACTTCACATTAGCGCGGAGGTTATCCTCTGATTGTTGTAAGTTCAATTTTTGCATATCAATAGCGATACTATTGAGCAAAGCTCCCACTATCGCTTGACCATTGATACCGACACTAGCAGTTACGCCTAATGTTCCATTGTCGTTCATAGGTAGTGCATTACCACCAATATTCATCATGTAATTAAACATAGAGGAATACCCCCACGACATATCTACTTGTGGCAACATCGCAGCAATGGTCTGCCAACGTTGTGCGTAGGCTTTTTGCACCGCAAGATCTGCATTACGCAAACTACGATTGGTTGCTACTGCATAATCTTGAGCTTCGCTGAGGCTTAAGCTTAATTGAGCAGGTACTTCAGGGGTAGCCATTGGCTTAGTGGCTGCCATCACATGATCCTCTGCCCAGATCATTTGGCTCAATAGAGCCAAACATGCAAAGATTACAATTGTTTTTTTCATTTCTTATACCTTAATATATTATATGTTATTTTTCATTTTTTCTCTCAACCGCAATAGTCCATCTTCTGTCAGTATGCCTCGTACCAAAATATCCATACCTTGGTGACCGATTCGCAAAATCTCCTCGCGTGGTTTCTCGCCTTTTGAAACAAACTCCATTAGTCGGTATTGAATATCTAAGCACACCATTGCCACAATCCTCACGTCTATCTCCTGGCGAAAAACGCCCTCATTGATTCCTTTTTGCAAAAATTGTACCAATATCTCTTCTGTAGCAGCTCGCATATAGGCTTTGTGCTGATTGAAAAGTTGCGGATAGTATTTCTCCAAATCATAAATCATCGGAGGCGTCTTGATCATTTGCTTTTCCGCATGCTTGGCGATTTTGGCCCATTCCATCAGACTTTGTTCTACTGTCCGTTTGCTCAGTGATTGCGCTAACTCGTAAGATACTTTCTCTTGGTGCTTTGCCAATATTTCAACCAATAGTTCGTCTTTTGATGGGTAATAAACATAGAATGTTTTCTTGCTTATTCCCAACTCGTGGCAGATATCATCAATGGACACACTACGAATGCCCACTTGTTGCATTCGCGTGATTGAAATTTTTAATATTTCCTCTTTTATTTCTGCCATATTACTCCATTTTACAAAAAGCGTGCAAAAGTAGTATTTTTTTTTGAAATAACCAAATTTTTAGAAAACTTTAACACTTTTGTAGTTTCCATGTGGCAATTTGGACAAAAAAAATGCTCTGCGTTGGCAAAACGCAGAGCATTACGAATAGAATCGCTCTATTTAATCTATTAATAACTCTCCTCTTGAGAAGGGAATGTAGTGTCTTTGACTGCGGAAATATACTCGCTCACTGCTGTCTTTACGGTCTCGCCCAAATGTGCAAACTGGCGCAAGAATTTAGGTTTGAATCCTTCATTCAATCCTAACATATCATGTAGCACAAGCACTTGACCATCCGTCACATTGCCTGCACCAATACCAATTGTAGGACAACTCACCATCTCAGTAACACGTTTTGCTAACTCTGCAGGGATCTTTTCTAGTACTATTGCAAAACAACCAGCCTCATCTAGCAGTTTGGCATCATGCAATAGTTTCTCTGCCTCCGCTTCTTCCTTGGCACGCAATCCATAACCACCCAGTTGATTTACACTTTGAGGAGTCAATCCCAAGTGTCCCATTACAGGTACACCGGCTTGTACCATATGACGAATAGCAGGGAGTATCTCTTCTCCACCCTCCAATTTAACGGCATCAGCACCAGATTCTTTGATCATACGAATTGCATTGCTAACTGCCTGCTCCTCGCTAACCTGATAACTACCAAAAGGCATATCTATCACGACGAGCGCATGCTCCGCAGCACGGACAACACCTTTGGTGAGGAAAATCATCTCATCTACCGTAATAGGAAGAGTATATTTGTTTCCACATACGATATTAGAGGCGCTATCACCCACAAGAATCATTTCTATTCCCGCCTCATCCAATAAACGTGTTAATGTAAAATCATAACTGGTCAACATGGCGATTTTTTCGCCCTCTTGCTTCATTTTGCGCAGACGTGTGGTTGTCATACGCGTATTTTGTACATGTACTGACATATCTATTAACCTAATTAAATTCGTTCCAAATATGAAAGTTGCATCCAACCCACATTATTACCAACTTGAATACAACACCAATCACCAATAGTCTCAGTAATAATCACTTTTGTGCCCTCGTGAATCGTAAACAAATCTGTTCCTGAACGATCAGGAGAAGACTTAGCATTCACGATTCCCTGTGTAATAATAGCCTCAGCACGCTCTGTATCGCGTTGATACAAACTGCTAGCATTCACGCAAGCTACGATAGATATTACCAAAGCTACAACACTACAGTAAAACGCAGTCTTGCGCAGCCAAACCATTGGACTAAAAGCAAACAAGAAGAATCCAAGCAACATGAGAATAAATAGACCGATAGACAACCACATCCAGACCTGCATGCTCAATGCGTTACGCACTGCACGCATCCAATTGGATAGGAAGAAGGAGTGTGTATCTTCTATATTATCCACGATACGAGACTGTGCGAAATGCAAGTTATACTGTGCATCTTTGTAGGAAGGTTTCAGGCGCAATGCACGCTCATATGCCAAGATAGATTGAGCCAATTCACCTTGTTTAAAATAGGCATTGCCTAGATTATAGTACACTTCTGCAGAAGGTTGATCAACAATAACTTGCTCGTACATTGCCGCAGCCTCAACATAATTGCCTTCCGCATACAATGCGTTGGCATCAACAAATAGAGTCGAAAGAAATATGAGGAGTAGATTCATAATCATCTATATGTATCGTTAATAATTATAGTTTCTGGTCTTCCAACGCATTGATCAATCGCGTCGTCGTATCATACATATCTTGCATAGCATGATCTGTAGTAGGTGCATAGCGTGCAAACTCTGCTGTTGTCAATACCTGATGAACCTCTTTGATTAGTTCGTCATTCACAGCCTTATCACGAAGAATTTGTGCAATATTCTCCTTATTGAGTTGGGCTGTTGGGATAGACAATCGATCACTCAGATACGTCCATGCGGCACGCTCAATCTCCTCGTAGAATGCCTCTTTTTGGTTCTCACGAAGCAAACGTTCTGCTACCTTCAAACGGCGTTGAGCTACCTTATTGGCTTTCTTATAACGCAAACGAGTGATATCGGCATTTTCCTTGATCTTCTTGCGGAAAACAATAAATAGCAGCGCAGCTAGTAACAAAGGCAACACATAACACAACCAGAACAACATTGTTCCAAATTGCAACACAGGTTGTTTCTCTGCCACAGGTGCAGTACCTGTATAAATATAACGAATATCGGTACCCAGTTGCTGAATATCCTCTTTATTAACAAAATTGTTAACTACGGCACCAGCATTTTCCTCACTAGTAGAACGCGCAATATTCAAGGTATATTCAGGGGTATAAAGCGTACGATAGGCATCCTCCTTGGTATCATAGTACGCAAATACGATAGGAGGAATCGTGTAAGTACCACCTGCGCGTGGAATAGCCAGATACTCAACTACCTTTGTGCCACTCATGCCGGAGGTAGTATTTTTAAAGTTATTGGTCACTTTAGGATCATATACCTCAAATCCCTCTGGCCAATCTACATTGGGTGTTTTGAGCAGCTTCATATTGCCAGCTCCTTGAATCGTAACAGTCAAAGTCACAGCCTCATTGGCTTGCAACTCGGTACTAGATATCTTGCTACTGATAGCGTACTGACCTACACCGCCACTAAATCCGCTAGGTTTACCCGCAGGAAGTGGTTCCACATGAATAGTCACACCTGCAGCCTCAAGCGGTTTGAGCGCAGTCGTGTAGCTATTAAAGAAGTCATCAAAAATACTACGTACTTGTGCACGATTTTGTACACGAAGCACGGCCTCAAAGTGAGCTGGATCGATCTTCATATCCCCACTTCGTTGAGGGAACAACAAGGCACGATACAATACAGCGGTTTGGTAATTTCTGCCATTATAATGCTCCAGTTCAGTTTGTATCTCGCCTATCTCCAAATCTTGTTTCAGAAATCCTTTAAACTCTGGCAAACGAGTATTATTGGTAAACTGCGCCACATCCACGCCCGCGAAATAGAGTTTGTAGGTCAGGAGGATAGCCTCTTGTTCGTGTACCTTAGTTTTGGACACGAGCGTACGCATAAAGATATTTTCCGCAGACACATTGGTGGTTTCCCTTTGTTGACTCGTTCCGCTTGCACTATTTGAGGCTTTTGAAGAACTTGCGTTCACATTATCTGGCGGAAGTACCGTGATACGTACCCCATTAGAAGTATATTGATCCCCATCTACCTTAATGGTCGCAGGTGGAATAGTGTATGTTCCATCCTTCTCTGCTTTAAGGGTATAGGTATAAGTCAGCGTAAAAGAGGATGTACGCTTACCATTGACAAACGAAGTAGAGGATGACTGCGAGGTATATGGTCCAGCGATATACTCAAAATCCGTAAACTCTGGTGCTCGCAAATCTTTCGCACGTTGGTTGACCGAGTAAGTCAATTGGAATGGCTTACCAGCAATTACCTGAGCGGGTGCAGAGGCTTTGAACTCTACCCCATCCGCGGCAAATGACGGAATGGCCACCGTTAAAATAAATAGTATCGATAGTATCTTTTTCATAATCTTACCAGTTTTTCTCTACGCGACGTTTCTTACCTTGTTGGCGTTGAAGTTTCTCTTGTGTCTCTTGTTCATCTTGCTCAAGTGCTTGCAAAATCTGCTCGGCTGTTTCACGATCCATCTGATCTTGATTCTGCTCTTGTTGTTGATTTTGCTGCTGCTCTTGTTGCTGATCTTGTTGTTGCTGTTGGGTAGAATCGTTCTTCTGCTCTTGGTTTTGTTGTTGGTTTTGATTCTGTTGTTGCTGTTGTTGCTGTTGCAACTGCTGCATAGCTTTTACCAAGTTATAACGCGTATCATTGTCTTTCGGATTATGGCGCAAGGATTGTTGATATGCAGCCACAGACTTATCGTATTGTTGTTGCGCATACAATGCATTACCCATATTATGATAGGTTGCTGCCAATCGCCTATCTAGTTCTGCTTTGCGTGTCTTATCATCCCCCTTGAGCAAACTTTCGGCTTTTTGGTATTGCTCCAGGGCCTCAGGATACTTCTCCTGGCGAAAAAGCGCATCTCCGAGATTAAAGTGTCCCTCAAAAGAGTCGTGTTTTTTTTCCAAACCACGACGATAATTGACCTCCGCTTCGGTATAGTTCTCGTGCTTATATTCCTTGTTGCCACGACGCAAATCAGGACTCTCTTGTTGAGCCCATAGTTGCGTAATGCTGAATAACGCTATGAATATAACTAAGATTCGATTCATCTTTCTATGCTTTTTAGTTTTCACTTTCTTTAAACAAATCCATGCGATGAAGGCGATGATTCTTTCGACTCATTATGAAGAATTCTATCACAAGGAGCAATAATGCCAACAATACAAATGACTGGTATTGTTCGTTATAATCGGCATACACCGTGGATTCCAATTCCGCAGTAGCGATTTTCTCCAACTCTTGTTGCAAAGCACGCATCGCCGTATTAGTATTATCACAACGTACATAGATACCCTTACCCGCTTGCGCCACTTGTTGACACATCTCCTCATTGAGACGACTTACCACGACTTGTCCGCTACGATCCTTAAAATAATCATTCGTACCAGGCATAGGGATAGGAGAACCTTCGGGTTTACCGATACCCACCACAAACACTTGTATACCCAACTCCTGCGCTTGTTTAGCCGCAGCTATCGCATCATCTTCGTGGTTCTCACCATCTGTAATCAAGATGATAGCACGTCCTACCTCGCTCTCATTACCACCAAAAGCTGTGATAGCGGTTTGGAGCGCCGCACCAATAGCGGTACCTTGTGTAGCAATCAAATTTGGAGATATGGTATTGAGGAACATTTTGGCAGACACGTAGTCGCAGGTGATAGGCAATTGCGTAAACGCTTCTCCAGCAAATACAACCAAGCCCACCTTATCGTCCACCATATTATCAATCATCTTGCTGAGCATTTGTTTAGCTCGGTCCAAACGATTAGGTGCCACATCCTCTGCAAGCATGGAGTTAGATATATCCAACGCCACCATTACTTCGATACCCTGGCGTTTAACAGTCTTCTCTTTTTGTCCAAACTGAGGACGAGCAGCTGCGATAATCAACAACACCAAGGCGAGCAACAGCAAACTAAACTTCCATATCGGACGACTCTTAGAAGCATCTGGCATGAGTTGGGCCATGAGTTCAGGATCACCAAACTCTGCCAACTGACGCGCCTTACGACGAGTATAGACTACATACGCCACCACGAACGCAGGAATCGTGAGCAGCCACCATAATATTTCTATATTAGCAAATCGAAACATATATCCTTGCCTTAAACACTAAACACTAAACTATAAGCTCTACTCTGCTATCGTTCTTAACACAAAGTAACGGATCAACAATTCCAACAACATACATGCCAATGCTGCCATCAAGAACGGAGCAAAATGCTCGGTGCGTTTAGAATACTCACGCACACGAATCTTGGTCTTTTCTAGTTGGTCAATTTGACTATAAATAGCACGCAGACTATTGTTATCTGTGGCGCGGAAATACTCACCACCAGTCATTTGCGCAATATTGCGCAAGGTTGTCTCATCAAACTCCGAGCTCATCGTACCATATTGCACACCATATGGAGTATGGATAGGCACCTTGACCTCTTTGCTATAACTACCTACGCCTATCGCGTACACGCGTATATTAAAGGTCTTAGCAATCTCAGCAGCTGTTTGTGGATCAATATCACCACGGTTATTACTACCATCAGTCAACAGAATCACTACTTTGGACTTCGTAGGTGAGTCTTTCATGCGATTAACCGCATTAGCTAGACCCAAACCTATGGCAGTACCATCCTCTATCATTCCAAACTTAACAGACTGGAACAGATTGACAAGCACCGCATGATCTGTAGTCAAAGGACATTGCGTAAAACTCTCACCAGCAAACACGACCAAACCAATCTGATCATTAGGACGAGACAGCACAAAATCCGTTGCCACCGCTTTAGCCGCTTCCAAACGGTTAGGCTTAAGGTCCTCGCCTAGCATTGTACCTGAGATATCCAATGCCATCATGATATCGATACCTTCGGTGGACTCCGCCTGCCAACGATTGCTCAATTGTGGTCGCGCCAATGCCAAGGACAACAAGGTCACTAACAACACGCGCAACACAAAAGGCACATGGATCAACCATACGCGCAGACTCTTAGGTTGCTGTTGCAAACTAGCAGTAGATGACAACTGCACCGCAGCATGCGCACTGTGCAATTTCCATATATACCAACCTACTATTGGTACTAATAGTAGCAACAAAAACAAATATCCTGGACTAGCAAATGTCATACCCTTAACTTTAAACTTTCGACTTTAACTCTTCAACTTTCAACTCCTCTTGCGACTCTGTCGCAGTTTCCTTCACAAAAGTATATGCATTACGCAAACTCAACTCATTCTCATCAGGTGTGGTGCTCCACTTAGCAAACTTAACCAAGTCAGCCAAAGTCAGCATCTTACGCAATTGGTCATATAGGTCTTTGCGTTCGTTGAGTAATGGACGTATGTCTCGCAATGTTTCATCCGATGTCTGCTCCACGCTACTCACCTCAAAACGACGCGCGATATACTCACGCACCACATCAGTGAGTTGGGTGTAATACTCCTTCACTTGACCTTGTTGCCAGATTTTCTTCTCCTTAATGGCATCCAACTTCTCCAATGCCACTTCCTCGGCTGGGCGCAAAGGTACGGTAATCACGTCATTACCCTGTTCTTCACGCTTGCGGTTCTGCAAGTAGGTTATCAGGTAATAACCTGCAACTCCTACACCTGCCAATAAGAGCGCTAGCAACACCCATCTGAAGATACCCCACCACCAGATAGGTGCTTTATACACACCCTTAATATCTGTGATAGCCATATCGGTAGTATCCATTTCAAAAGGTTGTACCACATTCAATGTTAGACCTTCGCTCCATACCGTGTCATCTCCGTTCACAAAAGGCAGAGGTGCGATATAGAACAACGAATCCTCAAACGAGGTCAAGGTCAAATATTGATCATATTGCACACGACCATCTTTAAGCGAGAGCGTATCTACAATCGTACGATCCACAATCTCCACACCGGGGATCAGTTCTTTATTCAACACCGGCATAGTCACTTGCTCACCTGCCGCACAGGTTGCACGCAAGTGCAAATCGGTTTGATCACCGATAAAGAGTGTAGTACTATCTAATGTTGCGCTTACTATCAGCGCCAGAATCATTGCTATCATATCTCAACTCTTAACTCTCAACTCTTAAACAACTTCATCAATGCCTTGACATAATCTTCATCCGTACGCACACTCATTCGCTTAACGCCCGTCTTCGTACACAATTGCTCTATGCGACTTTGATTTTGCTTCCACTCGCTAGCATATTGCTCACGCACGCTAGTCACAGCGGTGTCCACCCACAAGTCTTGCCCTGTTTCCGCATCATGGAACTTGATCAATCCCACATCAGGCAATTCTGTTTCACGACGGTCATATATCTGTATAGCGTTCACCTCATGGCGGTTAGAAGCAATCATCAATGGTTTTTCCAATCCTTCCACACCAATAAAGTCCGAAATCAGGAATGCGGTACAATGACGTTTTTGCGCATTGGAGAAATATTGCAACGCTTGTGCTATATCCGTTCCCGTTGATGTAGGCTCAAAGCTCAACAACTCACGAATAATATGCAAGACATGCGTCTTACCCTTTTGAGCCGGAATAAATTTCTCTATTTTATCGGAGAAGAATATCACACCCACCTTATCGTTGTTCGCAATGGTTGAGAACGCCAAGGTTGCAGCCACTTCCGCCATCATATCACGCTTCATCTGGGTAAGCGTACCGAAATGGCGACTACCTGACACATCCACTAGCAGCATCACGGTCAGCTCGCGTTCTTCCTCAAAGACCTTGATATAGGGTTTATTGAGACGTGCAGTCACATTCCAGTCAATAGAGCGCACATCATCTCCAGGCTGATACTCGCGCACTTCAGAGAACGCCATACCGCGTCCTTTGAACTGCGAGTGATACTCGCCCGCGAAGATATTGCGACTCAATCGGCGAGTCTTAATCTCTATCTTCCGTACTCGTTTTAATAGTTCTTCTGAAGTCATTCCCTCTAAACTCTAAACACTAAACACTCAACTCTAACTGTCCGCTGAGCGGTCTGTTATGGTACTTGTACAGCGTTCAAAACCTCAGTAATCACATCTTCGGTTGTGATATTATTAGCCTCAGCCTCATAGGTAAGACCAATACGATGACGAAGTACATCGTAGCAAACTGCTCGTACATCCTCTGGGATCACATAACCGCGACGATGGATAAAGGCGTATGCACGGGCTGCCAATGCCAAGTTGATACTAGCACGTGGGGAGCCACCAAAGTTAATCATTGGTTTCAGACCTTCCAAACCATATGCCTCAGGCTCACGAGTAGCAAACACGATATCTACGATGTAACGCTCAATCTTTTCATCGATATACACCTCACGCACAATCTCGCGTGCTTTGAGAATATCCTCAGTGCTCAAGATAGGATTGACCACAACCTTCTCGCCTGTGATGTTTTGACGAATAATCTGTTTCTCTTCCTCTTTCTTAGGATAGCCGATCACTACCTTAAGCATAAAACGGTCTGTTTGTGCTTCTGGCAATGGATAAGTACCCTCTTGCTCCACAGGGTTTTGAGTAGCGAGCACGAGGAATGGCTCATCGAGTTTATATGTCTGCTCACCGATGGTGATTTGACGCTCTTGCATAGCCTCCAACAACGCAGATTGCACTTTAGCTGGAGCACGGTTGATCTCATCTGCCAATACGAAGTTAGCAAAGATAGGGCCTTGTTTTACCTTAAACTCCTCTGATTTTTGTGAGTAGATTTGTGTACCAATCACATCGGCAGGCAAGAGGTCAGGAGTAAACTGAATACGGCTAAAATCCGCTTTCACCAACTGTGCCAATGTTTTAATGGCCAAGGTTTTTGCCAAACCAGGAACACCCTCCAATAGGATATGTCCATCTGCCAAAAGACCAATCAAAAGACTCTCTACCAAATGTTTTTGACCCACAATCATTTGGTTCATGCCCATGGTTAGAGCATCTACAAAAGAACTCTCGCGCTCAATGCGCTCTTGCAATTCACGAATATCAACTGTTGTTTGCATATGATAAATAGTTTATATATTACACGCCAAAACAAGGAATATTTTTTCCTGTGTTGAATATTACAAAAACCGTGCCAAACTAGATAACAAAAGCATCAGGACTCTATCCTGACGCTCTCGTTGTGTATTGCTTCCATCACTTCTTGAACCACCGTCTCACTCAGTCCGTGTCTATCGGCTACAGATTGACAATGTTGTAAGACCTCTTGCCATCGTTCAGGTTGGATTACCTGCTCACCGTGCTGACGTTTCCATTCGCCTATTTGGCGAACCACATCTGCACGCTTACCAATAACCCCCCACAACTGTTCATCCAATTGGTCAATCTCCTCACGAAGTGATGCTAAATCTCTCATATTAGTTTACAAACTGCCTATAACCTATAGCGAAGCGTCCTTTAGGGCTTTGCCCGTCCCGCTCAACGCAGTTGAGCAATTGCCTCCTTGATGGTGGCAATGCGACTCTCAGCATCCGCTTTCTTCTTGCGCTCCAACTCTACCACCTCTGGCTTAGCGTTTTGCACAAAGCGCTCGTTGTTCAGCTTGCCCATCACACCACGCAAGAAGCCCTCTTGGTGAGCCAACTCGGCCTCGAGTTTCTTCAATTCTTCGTCCACATTGATGAACTTCTCCAATGGCACGCTATACTCGGTGGTACCGATGATGAAAGATGCGCTACCAGCACTCTTCTCCGCACCTACAGCCAACTCTACATTCGCCAATTTCACTACCACTGCTGGCAATGCCTCTGGACAAACCAATGTCAACATCTCCTTAGGAGAGATATTCTTTTGCGCACGGATATTGCGGATAGCAGAGATGATGTCAAAGCATTGTTCAGCTTCCTTCACCTCTGAACCACTGAACTCCTGAACCTTCTCCAAAGGAGAAACCATGAGTGATTCGCCCTCTTGGCGCTCCTCAATTGCTTGCCACAACTCCTCGGTAATGAATGGCATGAATGGGTGCAACAACTTGAGCATCGTATCCATAAATTGGATAGTCTTCTCATAGGTTGCCTTGTCAATAGGTTGACCGTATGCAGGTTTGATGATCTCCAAGTACCAACCAGAGAACTCGTCGCAGAAGAGCTTGTAGATAGCCATCAACGCCTCGCTCAAACGGTACTTACTGAACAAGTCAGCCACCTCTGTTTGTGCTTTAGCCAATACTGCTTCAAACCACTCAACGCCCCAAGCTGCGGCATCGCTTTGTTCGCCTCGGTCGCTGACCGCCCAACCCTTAATCAATCGGAAGCAGTTCCAAATCTTATTGCAGAAGTTACGTCCTTGTTCGCAGAGGCTATCGTCGAACAAGATATCATTGCCCGCAGGAGCGCAGAGCATCATACCCATACGCACGCCGTCCGCACCAAAGCGCTCGATGAGATCCAATGGATCAGGGCTGTTACCCAATGACTTAGACATCTTGCGACCCAATTTATCGCGCACAATACCGGTGAAATATACATGACGGAATGGCATCTTGCCGATATACTCATAACCCGCCATAATCATACGTGCTACCCAGAAGAAGATGATATCTGGACCAGTCACCAAGTCAGCGGTTGGGTAGTAATAGTTAATCTCCTCATTACCAGGGTTCTCAATGCCATCAAAGAGGCTGATTGGCCAGAGCCATGATGAGAACCATGTATCCAATGCACCTTCGTCTTGTACCAACGCATCTATGCTCAAGCCAGACTTTTCGGCCGCTGCCTCGATGTTTGGCGCTACGATGATCTTATCCTCTGGATAGTTCTCTGCGCCTGTCTCCTCTAGCAACGCTTTCTCGTAGTACGCAGGAATACGATGTCCCCACCAGAGTTGGCGTGAGATACACCAGTCTTTGATATTCTCAAGCCAGTTGCGATAAGTGTTTTTGTATTTGGTTGGATAGAACACAATATCATCCTCCATTACTGGTGGAAGAGCGATATCTGCAAAGTGCTGCATACGGATAAACCATTGCAAACTCAAGCGTGGCTCGATAGGCACATTCGTACGCTCAGAATAACCCACCTTGTTGGTGTAGTCTTCCACTTTCTCCACCAATCCTTCGGCTTGTAGATCCACTACGATTTGCTTGCGGCAATCGAAGCGGTCCATGCCTTGGTATGCAGCTACATTAGGATAGATATCTGCCTCCAATCCCTCTACATTCACGTGCGCGTCTGCGGTAAAGATATCATAGGTGGTGAGGTCATATTTTTGTCCCAATGCGTAGTCATTCACGTCGTGTGCAGGAGTCACCTTCAAACAACCGGTACCGAACTCAATCTCCACGTAGCGGTCCTCAATCACAGGAATCACACGACCTACTTTTGGTACTATCACGTGCTTGCCTTTCAGCCATTGGTTCTTAGGGTCTTTAGGGTTGATACACATTGCCACGTCACCCATGATGGTCTCAGGGCGAGTGGTAGCCACTACGGCGTAGTAACCTTTCTCATCTTTATGAATAACATTCTCCTCTGAACCACTGAACTCCTGAACCTCATCACCTTCCACTATGTAGTACTTCATATAGTACAACTTGCTATGCTCCTCTTGGTAGATCACCTCCTCGTCAGAGAGGGCAGTCTGGCGCTCTGGATCCCAGTTCACCATACGCAAGCCGCGGTAGATCAATCCCTTGTTGTATAGGTCGCAGAACACATCAATCACAGCTTTGGAGCGTGTCTCGTCCATAGTGAAAGCCGTACGGTCCCAATCGCAAGAGCAGCCCAAAGTGCGCAATTGCTTCAAGATGATACCTCCGTGCTCCTCAGTCCATGCCCAAGCGTGCTTGAGGAACTCCTCACGAGTCAAATCACTCTTGTTGATGCCTTGCTCTTTGAGGCGTTTGATAACCTTAGCTTCGGTAGCAATACTAGCGTGGTCAGTACCAGGTGCCCAACAAGCGTTCTTGCCCTCAAGGCGAGCGCGACGAACCAAGATATCTTGGATAGTATTGTTGAGTACGTGTCCCATGTGCAGCACACCTGTCACGTTTGGTGGAGGAATAACTACGGTGTATGCCTCACGACCGTCAGGAGTACTGTGAAATAACTTCTTGTCTTGCCAATATTGATACCATTTGGCTTCAATGTCTTTAGGATTGTATTTTGCGTCCATTCTATATAGAGTTTAATAAGTTTCGAGTATTTGTTGTCTTTCTGTGATTATCCGTGAGATCAGTGGGAATTATCACTCCTTGAAAGCGCTCCATCCTTGGGCTTGAAGAGGCAGTTCTTCGCCATTGCGTCCCACGATGTTCAGTCCGTGCTCGACTTTGGTGATATGACCGATGAGATAGACATCCTCTATTGGAACGAGCTTCTCATAATCATCCAGTTTGCAGGTGAATAAGAGTTCGTAATCTTCACCGCCGTTTAGTGCGCAGGTTACGATATTGAGGTTCATCTCCTCGGCTAGCGCCGCAGCTTGGTAGTCGATTGGCAGTTTATCTTCGTAGATTGCGCAACCCACTCCCGATTGCGAGCAGATATGTTTGAGCTCGCTGCTCAATCCGTCCGAGATGTCCATCATCGCTGTTGGTTTGATGCCCGCTTTGTGCAGTTGTTCTATGATATCTTTGCGTGCCTCTGGTTTGAGTTGACGCTCAAGCAAGTACTCACGACCTTCAAAAGCAGGAGTTGCATTCTCGTCCGCGTTCATCACGATGCGCTCGCGCTCAAGCAATTGCAAACCCATATACGCAGTACCTAGATTACCCGTCACACAGATCAAGTCATTGACTTGTGCTCCGTTGCGATAAACAATATCGGAGTCATATCCTTCGCCCAAACAGGTGATAGAGATGGTCAAACCGGTCATGGATGAACAGGTGTCACCACCTACGAGATCAACGCCGTAGCGCTCGCAAGCGAGTTTGATGCCGGCATATAGTTGTTCTAGGTCTTCTACAGAGAATCGTTGGCTAATACCTAGAGACACAGTTATTTGTGTAGGCTTGCCATTCATGGCGTAGATATCGGAGAAGTTCACCACGGCCGCTTTATAGCCAAGGTGTTTGAGGGGCACATATTCAAGGTTAAAGTGAATACCTTCCAACAATAGGTCAGTAGTCACCAATGTGCGTTTGTTGCCGAAGTTGAGTACCGCAGCATCATCGCCAATTGCCTTTTGTGTAGAGGCTTGTTGTGATTGAAAATCCTTGGTCAAGTGCTTAATCAAACCAAACTCCCCTAATGTCGAAATCTGTGTAGCCATAGTTATGCATATTAAAATCGGGCACAAAAGTATAATTTTTTTTCCACATATGCAAGTAAAACACAGATTATTTGCAAAAAAGATAGATTTTATCTATCTAAGAAAGATATTAATTATTAACTATTAACTACTAATCACGGGTTCATGACGGGTTCATACTATGTGATTACTATAAGATTAGTATAGGATTACTATGTGATTCACATCTCTTGCTTATCTTATAGCAACACCGTTACCACTCCGACACCACTTAGGATGGATGAGAAGTAAGTTTCTGCGAATCTTCAACCAGTGCAACTAGAATCACTAGTACGGCTAGTGCCACTACCTCCTATCCATACATTTCTATGTGCGCAAACTGCGATTTCTGCGAAAAGTGCGAATTCGCATAATTCGCAGATTGCGCACACACTTTTCAAGTGTCACTATCTCTCATAATCAATGGCTTAAAGAATAAGCCCACTCTCCTACGGACTTCCTGCGGACACATTTTCAGCCTCCTCAAAAAGTCCGCAGGAATTGCTTCCAACATCCCATCTCCCTGAAAATCAATACTCCGTTCTTAATTACGCAGATGGCGGAAGTGGCGCTTGTGGCGGAAACTTTCCGCCATTCCGCCACTTCCGCCACATGTCGTTTTACGAATATTCCCGCGTGATTGTTTTTTGTGAAAAAAATTTCGAGTGCCGAAGGTATTATCTCATGTATATGTTTATTACATTACGCGAACTATATCAGTTAATAAAGTATTCATATTTTGTTTGTTGTTCAGCAAAATCGTAACTAAGCCATAAAGATGTTTTTCCTATCATCCAAGAACAATAGTTACCATATTCAGTAATATCATGGTATCTTACACTCCCATATATGCGTTCGTATGCATGCTGGATGGCTTTAAAATCAGTTTCCGACATATCAAGAGTGTAAGAGAATTGTTTGATTTTTTCTTTTTCTAATTCAATATCGATATAGATAGAATCGACTTTTACACTATCTTCATTTAGATCAATTACCTCTGTAGAATAGGCTTTTATTGAAATTTCACTTTTAGAAAGATGCTGAATCGTGTCAATGTTGATTGGATATTTCCATGGCTCTTTATCCAAATCTTTTAAGAACTGTTCAAAAGTACCGTCAATATAAACGCCAAACACTTGTGGGCGTTGCTGGCATGAAGTAAAAAGTGCAAACGCTAATAAAGCAAGAATGATTAGTTTTTTCATTGTTAGGAGGATTTTTAGCTGGTTATTTATTTTGAAGTAGATTCGCTTTTGATAGGAAGCTTCAATATCGCTTCAATTAATTTTTCATAGTCATCTGGAGAACTATTGCGTAGAAGTTCTTCAAAATCACTATCAGAAGAATTAAACGCTTGAGCCAATACATTATCTTCTTCCAAATAATCATAGTCATGTAACATCATCTTGCGAAGACGAAGAATAAATGGATAATAACTCTTGTTGCGTCGTATTATTCTTTGCATTTCTTTGATGTAAGGTAAACCTAACTCAAAATTAGTTCGGGCAACACATAGAAGATAAGTCGTATTGACTTCATCGTAATGTTTTTTCAAATATTGTTTCCATTCCATATGTAATTGTTTCGCTTCTTCAAACCTTTTTAGTTCAAACAATATTATACTTTTTAGATAGTAGAGATGTGTAGATGGCAGAAGAACGAGACCTCGTCTGATATAATTTAACGCTTCATCATACTGTGCATTTTTAGCACTAATGATTGCGTTTGTCAACATGTTGCGCATGCCTTTTTCTATCATAACTGATTGAGGCAGACTATCAGCTAAGAATTCTTCAGGATTATAGGTGTTATCCATTAGGTGTGTTGCAAGAATATTAGCAAAATCCATATCGTGTGCTTCTATGGCGGAAGCAAATTGACGATTTATTTCTTTCATAGCCACATCATAATCTTGTTTTCTAAAAGCTTTGTAATATTCTTCGTTTTGAACAATTGCATTCTCAATATCATGCAGAAGTCTATTTTGTTGCATAAATTGTTCCACCTCCTTTTTGGGCTTTATATACGATGGTTTAATGATTGCATTTAATGCCATACCTTTAAGTGAAGTTACACGACTCAGTGCAACATACAATTGTCCAGCAGCAAAGATTCCACGCTCTAAATCAATAGTCACTTTATCAAAGGTCATACCTTGACTTTTATGGATGGTGATTGCCCAAGCTAAAGTTAATGGATATTGCGAATATGAGCCAACCACTACTTTATCTAACACACCTGTTTCTTTGTCATATTCGTATTCTATTGCATCCCAACGCTCACGATCTACATTTACTAACAAACCATTGTCCAATACTACTTCGATATCTTCTTCAGATAAATTTTCTACTGTTCCCAATGTGCCATTTACCCAAAGATGGTTAGAGTCATTTTTTACAAACATAACGCGAGCACCTATTTTTAATGTTAATTCCATGGGGGCAGGGAAATTGTTTTTGTTGAATTTTCCTTCTATCTGTCCAGTATAGGTGTAACTTGGTTCTGGTAATTCTTGCAACTTTTTTTCATTGATAGCATCCACTGTTGCTCTATAGGCGCTCAAGGTAAGTTGTTCGTCTTTATCTAACATTTGATTAACTGTGTCATTTGCTAAACCTGTAGTATTGAGAAGCTCTATATCATTTCTAATATATTCACATTGCCTAATATGTTTTAGTATTGATAAGAATTGAGCATCCTTTTGGCGATACACTTTTTGCAATTCAATGCGGAACAATTTCATCTGTTGGAATACATGAGCATAAAAGAAATAGGGTTTGTATGTATGGTATTCTTCTTGATAGAAATTAACCAACCCCTCGTCGTTTGTTTGATAAACGGGATCCAACTGATACAAGTCGCCAGAAAAGATGATTTGTTTTCCGCCAAAAGGAAGTGAAGATAGTGTAGCTGCTCGTAGCACCTTATCAATACCATCAATCATATCACACCTAACCATTGAAACTTCATCAATAATAATGGTATCTACTGCTCGTAAAGTTTCCCATTTAGAATCATTCAAAGAAAAATCATCTAATGTTGTTTTTGACGTGATAGGTTCCCATGGCATACCAAAGAATGAATGTATAGTTGTGCCACCTGCTACAAGCGCAGCAATACCTGTGGGTGCAACCAATACAAATTGTTTTTTTACATTCTGCTGAATGTATTGCAAGAATGTGGTTTTACCTGTGCCTGCGCAACCAGTAAGAAAGAAACTGATGTTGGTGTTTTGCACTAAATCTAATGCAAGGCATTGTTCCTTGTTTGTTTTGTCGAAAGTGAATGTTGTATCCATAATAATTGTTTTTTTTCTAAGGTTATACATTAATTAGCAAAAGCAGTCAAAGCGAGTTTTATTTCCGCAGGATTGTCATACTTTCGGATGAAACTTTTAGCCGCAGCATCATATGGTATTTGTATGCGTGATGATGTAAGGAATAGTTGCTCGCCGTTCTCGGAAGTAGATTGCAGTGGATAGTAATCACATCCTACCAAAGATAATCGCTGTTGGTTAGTAGAAGTAATCGGATAACATTCTACAACTTGCTTGCGCTTGATATTTGTGATGACTGAGTAATGCATACCTCCTTGCGTGGGAATTCGAACGACATCGTATAGTGATAAATCATGTTTATCTTTTATATTTTTTATCCCGAAGAAAAAACTTGCTCTTGCTTTGGCTTCACGATACGCCATCATGCGTATTTTCTTCTTTCTCGCACACAATAGAGCGTTTAATTTATATAGACTAGTTAGCAATGATTTAGGATAGGTGGTATATTTGAATTTAATTAAACATTTCTGTGCTGTTTGGGCTGCTTGCAGCATATTCTCTTGTTGTGCAAATTCAACAATAGCATTTAGTTGTTGACAACTTTTTTCCTTGTCAATAGCGTTGGTGTTAATTTGTTTGATCATCTTCTTCACCATGAAGATTGCTTGATTTAAATCAGTTTTCATAAGAATTGGGGGTTTAGAAGTTAATATTATATCTTTTTACCACACTTTTTTGTGATTTTGTTGATATATGACATAACTTTATGAAAAGTAACCTTTATGCAAAAAAAAGATGGCAAAAAATTGCCATCTCAGAATGTATCATGTGTTATTACGATAAAAATGTTAATCTAATAATATGAATCCAGCCCAATATTCTGGTTCTTCAAATTTTGCTCGAACTGTATTTTGAGCATTCTTGAAGGCTTCACGCTTCGATTGATTCTTACTAATCCAATTGGTATAAAATTCAGTCATCAGCATTTGGGTTGCTTGGTCGTTGACCTTCCATAGACTCATGATGATTGTTTGTACACCAGCCATCTTGAAGGCACGCTGTAAACCAAAGATTCCTTCTGAGGTGATATCACCTTTAGCTGTTTCGCAAGCCGAGAGTACAACAAGGTCTGCATCACGTAAATCCATTAAAGATATTTCTTTGGCAGTCAATATACCATCTTGCACACCTTCTGGCAAATCATTAGAATGACCAGACAAGGCAATATTACTACCTGCAAATAATAAACCACAACGAGTCAATGGGTCTATGCTTGGTTTTTGCAATTGGTTATCTCCTAACATTTGCAGTTGTATGCGTTGAGAAAAATAATCTTGTTTTCGAGCAGTACTATCTTCCCAATAGAAACCATGAGTGCCAATATGAAGAATATTGCGATGTTTACCGCTAAGCGACTTAAACGACTCCTCATTTGCTTTAGATGCAGTATATAATGTTGATGTGATGTTATTGCTAGTCAAAAGCGAGTGAATTGATTCTGCTTCCTGTTTAGTTCCTGGCAGATATAATACGGAACCTCGATTGGGGAGTGTGGATGATATGCTGCGGTAGGCAAACATATCTTCCGTGTCATAATTCCGACTTTCTGCAAGCAATGAAGTTTTATCTACATCATAGAATATGCCGCCATAAATAGTTGCTGTGTGATGTTTGATGCTTTTGTCCTTCTTCACAATTTCTCGTGTTGAGGATAAACGCACCATTGTATATACATCAGACATAGTGTGCGTTTGATTATAAGGGATATTCTCTATCGCTATTTGATGTAGCAATCCTGCTGGTGAGAAATAAATCGTTTCTCCTTCATGGATTTGTGGAAGTATTTTATCCCAAATAAGATTAAAAATTGTTTTAGAATTAGTATCGAAAGTATATATATCATTCGTGCGATTTTGTGATAGACAATTCACAATCTCTTTTTCTTCACAGAGAGGGATTAACTCAGGATACTGGCTATCGTGCCGAAGTAGCAGAGCGCAATACATCGTACTATCTTCATTTAGTGGTGCAATAAAATATTCAATAGCTACTTCATCGGGGTTAAGGTATTGCTGAATACTATCCCATGTTATAGATTGTTGTTGCTTAGTTTCTCTAAATATCGCACTTGATTTCGTGACAATTTTCTCTAACGAATCTGCTTGATTTTTATAATGAACCAAATTAGTAGAAGTGGGATCTTTTTCTTCCAAATTCATAATAACTTGTTTTATCCCTACTAATTCATTCCATTGTTCTATTAGTATGCTGTCATTACTCTCTAATATTGATTGACGAATGATGTTAGAAGAGGATAGTAGTAAACCTTTGCGGAATAGTTCATTATCATAAGCGAAGGTGGAGATAGAGGGTTGGGAGAAGTGGTATTTGTATACATATATAGGATAGATATTGTTAAAACGGGATTGTTCTGTTTCCCAATACAATTTTCTTTGTTTCTCCGTCAGGTAGTTTAGCGAGTGAGTAAAGTATTTTTTGGAAATTTTTGATGCATCAGTAAAATAAGCTTCAGCGACATCGTAATTACCATGAAATGCATAATAGCATCCTATATTATTTAAAGAACTTGCATAATCAGGGTGAGTGACTCCTAAGATTGATTTGCGAATATCTAATGCTTTTGCAAAATGTATTTTAGCATCATATTTTTCCCCTATTATATCATACAACATCCCTAAGTTATTTCGTATAGTAGCACAAGTAAGATTAGAAGTACCAAATTGCTGTCCGTGAAATTCTAACGCTTCATGTAGATAGGTTCGAGCCTCATTGTATATTGCCATATCCATATAGAGACGCCCTATGTTATTTAGTAAAGTTGTATAGTCTGGCGTGAGTATTTCATTTCTTTTAAAAATATCAAGAGCTCGTAGTAAGTATTTTTCTGATATAGAATAATTCTGTAATTCATTGTATATAGCCCCAAGGTTATTTAATGTTGCTATTTTATCAAAACTATTTTCTGTTCTTTCTAGTATCTTTAGAGCCGTTGAAAAATATTTTATAGCTATTTTGTAATCACCAATACTAGTGTAAAATGCTCCTAAAGAATTTAATGTATTAGAGAAATCTATATCTCGCACATCTTCTGAACTTTCTTGAATCCTTAATGCTTCCAATAAATAGTTTTCAGCCTCTTGATAATTACCGATGGCGTTGTAGAATAAACCTAAATTATTTAGAGATAATATGTGTTCAACATGAGATATTGGTAATATATTTCTACGAATCCTTAATCCTTCCAATAAATATTGTTCTGCAATATTGAAATTTTCCATATAAAAATAACAGATTCCTAATCCGTTTAGCGACGATGCATAATTTCGATTAATTTTTCCGAATATAGTATTCTGGATATTTAATGCTTCCGTATAATATTTTATAGCAGTCGGATAATCACCTAAAGAACTATATGTATGCGCTAAGCCTTGTAAAGATGTTACATAGTCAGGATGTGATGTACCTAAAGTATTCTTACGTATCTTCATTGCTTGAACCGCATATGCCTTGGCACTTTGATAATCTCCATTGTCATAATATAACACACTTATATCATGTAATGTCTCTGCATAAATAGAGTGTTCCAATCCATATATGCATTTGCGCATCTCTAAAGCTTCGAACAAATATTTTTTAGCCGTGCTATACCTGCCGAGATCATTATATAGTACTCCTAAACTATTCAATGTAGAAGCAGTATAATCATCATCATTATTGTTTCTTAATATATCTAACGCTATTAATAAGTGTTTTTCGGCGGATTTATAATCGTTAAGATTGTAGCAACATATTCCAATATTAGCAAGTGTTATAGCATAAGTATTATTTGAAGTTCCTAACACTTCCTGTCTTATCTTCAATGCTTCATAAAGAAACTCCTTAGCTTTTTTATAGTTCTTAGTAGATTGATATAAATGCCCTAATGTATTTAGTGTGTTGGCAAAATCCAAATTAGTTGTAATATCTGTATTATTTTTTTGTATTACCAATGACTCTAATAAATATGTTTCAGCTTTATCATAATTCTTAGTCTCTATGTACACACCTGCTAATCCTTCTAAAGAAATAGCATAATCTATGTTATTTGATCCAAATATGTTTTTTCGAAGTTTACATGCGATTGATAGATATTCCTCCGCTTCCTTATAATGTCTTAAATGTATATATACTATTCCTATATTATGTAGTGAGGTTGCAAACTCTGGATGGAAGATTCCTATGTGATGTTTATATAATTCTGCTTGAAGCATATAAGAATGTAAAGCTTCTTCGAACTTATTTGTTTGAAAATATTGATGTCCAGCAGATTGAATTTCTTTACCAATATAAATACACAAACTATCTGCGGAGAAAGATTTGTAGTTTATTGAGTCCATATATTGCAAAAAAGACATAGCTGAACTTATGTTACATACATAATCTACATGCCAATTTTCAACTTTATCAATATAACTCAACGCAGATTCATAATCACCACGATTAATAGCATCAATAGTAGAATGTTTATATGCTTCGCTATTCTGAGCTAGCGATAAAGTAGAAATAATAAGACAGCAGAATTGGAGTAATAATTTTTGCATATACAACAAGAATGATAAAGGTTATTTCCTAAATTTACTTTAATAAATACTGCGTTTTATTATATGCTGATTCTATTATTGGTGTTTGAGTATAAATAATAATCTTTTTTATTGTAGTTTGAATTTCTATTAGTAATTGTTCGCATGTTATTTCTGTAAGTTTTTCCTTCTGTTGATGTAATGCATAAGTAAGCGAGCCAACACCATTATATTCGTAGTTGGATTGATACGATTTACACGCTGAAATATAAATCCAATTGATATACTCCTCATGATTGGTATATGGTTGTACTTCAAATGGCAATATAAATTTATCTGCAACACCTCGAATGACTAATGCTTCTTGTTCTTCGCTACGCCAACTGTCCCCACTATGACAAGCGTCTGCAACTACTATTATTTTTCCTTTCTCTCCTACGCATTGCTTTAGTCGAAGTAGATATTGATGAATCTCATCATCTAAAATATGATTTTCCCCTTCATATTCTCCCTTTGTGTAAGAAAGTTGAGCATCAAAAGGTATCCAAGCCTCATCATATCCATCTTCTTCATCTCCATTTAAATCTGTTATCTGTTGACCATGCCCAGAAAAATGTACATATACAACATCCTCTTTTTGCACGACATCTATTAGTCTATCAAATTCTTGACGTATAGCATCTGCTGTTGCTTCTGCATTTTTTAATTCATGTATATCATCCAGTAAAAATCCATTAACCAATAGCATTTCTCTTACCAATGGAATGTCATTATCACCATTGATTATTTTCCACCCATTTTCTATAGGATAATCACCAATACCTATTATTGTGGCATGTCTAGTTGCCCAACAAACATTGGTAGCGAGTAAGCAAATAGCGAATAATATATAAATAAATTTGTTCATTAATAGATTCTATAGTTTATCTAATATTTCTTGTGCACGTTCTGAGTAATAGCTATCACTATTGGCAATTTGTTTTAAAAGTTTCTTAGCCTTCAACACTCTACCTTTGTGCATTTCGCATATTGCGTGAAGCCATTGTGCTTGGTCAAGTATATCTTGTGTTTCTTCAGATGTGATACTTTGTTGAGATATTTGTATCTCCTTAATCAATTGCTGAGCGAGTTCGTTGGCTTGGTCAAATTGATTTTGAGAAATATAACTATACACGAAGAATAGTTGATTTTGTAACTCGTCGGATTGGTCGTTAACGCCTCTTGTAGTAGGAATAGTAATAGACGCAGCAAATTCGCTACTTTCAGTTTTCATTATTTTTGCCATAGGCGTTAATATCATAGCTAATACTACAATAGCAGCAACAAACGAAGAACTTATGCCCCAACTAGAAAGTTTAATAATACGCTTAGTACGAAGACGTTGTGAGCGTATTTGCTGTTCTTTCTGTTGTAGGCATTCTTTCAAGCCACGTGCTTGAATAGCGATGATGATTTCCTTTTGTAAATCCACTTCTGAAGCTAGGTCTTTATCCCCTAATGACTCGGAAGAGGTGGAAAGTAACCTCTCGAATTGATTTTTTTCGTCTTCTGTCAATTCGTTGCGGAGGTATTTATCTATTAAATCAGTATTGTTCGCCATATCAATATTATGCTTTAAAGAGATTTTTGAGTTTGTTCATGCATTTGTTTTTTTGTGTTTTCGCACTATTGGCGTTGGCATAGCCCAATTGCTGAGCAATAATATCCCATGATAGTTGATCCCAGTAGAATTTTAGCAGTAACGGAGCGCAAGGTTTACCCATGTTGTTTACAGCATCTTGAATAGCTCGATTGCGTTCGGTGATTTCATATTCTTCAATACTATCATTGGTATCATCGGGAAGCTGTGGAAGTTCTTCAATAGAAGTTTCTTTTTGTTTGCGGAGTTGCTCTCGTAGCACATTTTCGCCTATTCCATATAAATAGCCTCCAATATTAGTTGTTAGAGTTTCAATAGTAATTCTATTTCGTTGAATATTTTCCCATAAACGAATAATGGTATCTTGGTATATGTCTGCTAAGAAGTCTTCGTCTGTAATGGTGTATTTAGAAGAAAGGAGTCGCTTGAAACTTCTTTCGTATTGTTCGTAGAACAAAGAAATAATGCGCTGGTCATTATTCTGAAAAGCTTTGAAATATTCGGCAGATGTAATCATGGATACATATTCTCAAAAGTGAGTGCAAAGGTAAGAAATTATTTTGAATTGAGCAAGGTTTTTTGCAATCAGTACCGATTTTAGAATAGAAAACAAACCAAAAGAGACAATACTTGAGATTTATTATCCAAAGTATTGTCTCTTGACACTCAATGTCAAGTTTCTGTTAGAGGCGGGCTTGTTCTACAATATCATTTTGAATAGTAATATAATATGTGATTTGGCGTATGTAAGTACCAATAGAATATACGATATCTTCGCCATAATCAATATGAGCAATGTTCATACCAAATTCATGAAATGTTTGACAAATGATAGGAACAATCTCTTCGTCTGTCTTAATAGGGGTAGGTTCATCTACCTGCCTAATTCGCCCAAAAGTATTAATTATGTTTGTTAGTACTGTGTTCAGTTTTGAGTTTTGAACAGAACCATGTAATGTTACCTCGTAACGATTACATGTGAAAATTAGTTGTATCATTATTTATTTAAATTTAATGATTTATAAATTTTCGCTACTATGATAACGCTATCTGTAACTAGACACTCAGTGGAGCGATACACGACATCTACTCGTATTACAGATATGATATATGCGTATCATTAATATCATCAATAGTTTTAGAAAACTATTATTGTTGGCAGATATGCCAAAATAAGTATCACAAGCGATGGCTTGGAGTAATTTAATACTAATAGAATAATCCTTTAGATGACTATCACTAAAGAGTCTATCATAAGTAGCATAAATATGCATAAAGCATAAAATAGTACATACACTATTGTTTGGCTATGACTTATAACCACACGGAAAGCATTATCAAAATTAATCTTAATATTACCAATTAAGTTAAGAATAAACCTCATTGGTTTGCCCTATTGCAGTAGTAGCATTATTATGGGCAATTGGAGCCCAATCAGTATGTCTTGTTTTGTCAATAGGATTGACTAGTATTTTTAGGATAACCTTTAGTAATACAACGGGTTATACAACATAAATTTCGGTTGCAAAGGTAGTAAATTATTTTGGATTGAGCAAATAAAAATCGCTTTTGGGGCGATTTTTTGGTGAGAGTTAGAATAAGTTCTCAGGTGATAGTAATAGGAACTGTTCCAACGATATACCAACTCCACTTACAACAATGCTATGTTTAGGACGGAATGAGTCCGCAAAAGAAATTTACTCAATATTTGTTGAAATTTTACTCAATTTTCGCTGCAAAGGTACTACTTTTTTACAGACATGCAAACAAAAATCGCATTTTGGGGCGATTTTTTAGGAATGGGAACAACTTTATTGAAACCCATCTTAAGAAAACGCACTTTTTGTTGGCGGGGAGTTCTTTCGGTCTTCCTTCGGTCGTCTTTCGGAGTTCTTTCGGTAAAACCAGGTAAGGTACAAGAGAGGTACAAGGGAACAGAATCTTAATAAAAGTACTAAACACAAAAAAAGAGGCACTCTTGCGAGCGCCTCTAAATACCTTATTATATATAAGGATTTGTTACTATCCCATCGCCAATAGCCTATAGCCAAAGAGAGGGATTGGGATTGGCTTTTTATTAAGCGTTAACAGTAGCCATGTGAGCGATGAGGTCGAGAACCTTGTTAGAGTAACCGATCTCATTGTCGTACCAGCTAACCACCTTAACGAAGGTGTCAGTCAAAGCGATACCAGCCTTAGCATCGAAGATAGAAGTGCGAGTGTCACCCAAGAAGTCAGCAGAAACAACTGCATCCTCAGTGTAACCAAGTACACCCTTCAACTCGTTCTCAGACGCCTCTTTCATAGCTGCGCAGATCTCAGCGTAAGTAGCAGG
Source organism: Paludibacteraceae bacterium (assembly GCA_045532335.1). Classification (GTDB taxonomy): domain Bacteria; phylum Bacteroidota; class Bacteroidia; order Bacteroidales; family Paludibacteraceae; genus Colicola. Next base: position 126,453 of record JAZSFR010000008.1, on the reverse strand, counting down.
CTTAGCCAAGTTAACAGTCAAGTCAACTACAGAAACGTCCAAAGTAGGAACGCGCATAGCCATACCGGTCAATTTGCCGTTCAACTCAGGAATAACTTTACCTACAGCCTTAGCAGCACCAGTAGAAGAAGGAATGATGTTGCCAGCAGCTGCACGGCCACCACGCCAGTCCTTAACAGATGGACCGTCAACAGTCTTTTGAGTAGCGGTGGTAGAGTGAACAGTAGTCATCAAACCATCGGTGATACCCCATTTGTCGTTCAATACCTTAGCGATAGGAGCCAAGCAGTTGGTTGTACAAGAAGCGTTAGATACGAATTGTGTACCCTTAACATAAGTCTTCTCGTTAACACCGCATACGAACATTGGAGTGTCGTCTTTAGAAGGAGCAGACATAACCACATATTTAGCACCAGCCTCCAAGTGAGCTTGAGCTTTATCTTTAGAAAGGAACAAACCTGTAGACTCAACTACGTACTCTGCACCTACCTCATCCCATTTCAAATCAGCTGGGTTACGCTCTGCAGTTACACGGATAACTTTACCGTTAACGATGAGCTTGCTGTTCTCAACATCAGCCTCGATAGTTCCTTCGAACTGACCGTGCATGGTGTCGTACTTAAGCATGTAAGCCAAATAATCTACTGGGCAGAGGTCGTTGATACCTACGATCTCGATGTCATTGCGTTTCATAGCAGCACGGAAAACGAAGCGTCCGATACGGCCAAAACCATTGATACCTACTTTTGTCATTTTTGTAAAAGTTTTAAAAAATTAATATTAATTTTGTTTCTATTGTTTCGTTTTTGAAAGCCCTTCCCTTTAGGGAGGGGTTTGGGGTAGCCCCCACTTTCTCAAAATCGGTGCAAAATTACACTTTTTTTTTGAAACACGCAAATTTTTTAAATATTTGTCATTCTTATTTTACAAAATAAGTATGTTTTTTATGCAAAAATGGTCATTTTGCAGATTTTATAGAAAATTCTTGCATATTCGCGAATTTTGTTGTACTTTTGCAAGTTTTTTGGAGGAAACTGCGTTTTTGATTATGAACAAGAGACAACATATAGACACGCTCTGCGTGCAGGCTGGATATAATCCGGGTAAAGGGGAACCAAGACAGGTACCTATCATACAAAGTACAACCTTTAAGTACGAGACTAGTGAGCAGATGGGTAAACTCTTCGATTTGGAGGAGAGCGGATATTTTTATACCCGTTTGCAGAACCCGACAAACGATCATGCCGCAGCGCAGATCACTGCCCTAGAAGGTGGTGTTGCGGGTATGCTAACCTGCTCGGGACAAGCAGCGAACTTCTTTGCATGCTTCAACATCTGCCAGGCAGGCGACCACATGATCTCCACCACTAGCATCTACGGCGGTACCTACAACCTGATTGGGGTAACTTTCCCAAAAATGGGCATTGAGGTTACCTTCATCGACCAAGATGCAAGCGATGAGGAGTGGAATAAGGCATTTAAGCCAAACACCAAACTTGTGTTTGGCGAGACCTTATCCAACCCTAATGTGCGAATCTTGGACATCGAGCGCATCGCCGGTATCGCTCATAAGCACGGAGTGCCATTGATTGTGGATAACACCTTCCCTACCCCAGTGAACTGCCGTCCAATAGAATGGGGCGCGGACATTGTGACTCACTCGACCACGAAATACATGGATGGTCAGGGTGTGCAAGTAGGTGGTGCGATAGTCGATAGCGGCAACTTCGACTGGGAGCAATACCACGATAAATTCACCTGTTTGACCGAGCCTGATGAGTCATATCACGGGTTGGTATATACAAAAGCATTTGGTAAAGGTGCGTACATCACGAAGGCCACCTCGCAGTTGATGCGTGATTTTGGTAGTATCCAGAGTCCTCAAAACGCGTTTTATTTGCACCTGGGTTTGCAGACTCTCCATGTGCGCATGAAGCGTCACACAGAGAGCGCATTGAAAGTGGCGCAGTACTTGGCGCAACATCCAGATGTGGCATGGGTGCGTTTCCCTGAACTAGAGAACGATCCAGAGCATGCACGTCAACAAAAATACTTACCAAATGGCAGTTGCGGCGTAATGGCGTTTGCCGTGAAAGGCGACAGAGCCTTTGCCAACAAGTTTATGGACAGCCTCCAGCTCGTGACCATCGAGACCCACGTAGCAGACTGCCATACCTGCATCCTACACCCTGCTGCCCATACACATAGACAACTGAGCGAAGCAGACCTATTGGCTGCCGGTATCGACCCTAACTTGATACGACTCAGTATCGGACTAGAAGACCCACAAGACTTGATAAACGACATAGCTAATGCGTTGGAACAAGCTAAAAATAGATAACTTTACCTTTGAGGCAGGCGGCAGCGTAAGCAATATAGAGGTGGTATATCACACCTCCAACCGCGACTACCAACCCGGAGACAGAGTTGTGTGGCTCTGCCACGCCTTGACCGCCAACTCCAATCCAATGGATTGGTGGCCAGAGATGGTAGGCAAAGGTTGTTTCATTGACCCAGAGAAAGACTATGTGGTATGCGTCAATATTTTTGCTTCGCCCTATGGCACTACAGGACCAAGGGATTGGGCAATGAGGCGAGAAGGCGAGAGAGGACCATTAGATTTTCCCAAGATTACTGTGCGCGATATGGCGAGACTATTTCCTATCGTGCGTAAATATATAGGTATAGAGAAAGTCGATCTGCTAGTAGGTAGTTCCATCGGCGGTTTTCAAGCCCTCGAATGGGCCATCCTAGAGCCCGAGGTAATCGACCGCGCTGCTTTCATTGCCACCGCTCCTCGCGTTACCCCATGGTTGGGAGCCTGGATGGAGTCACAACGCATGGCACTAGAGGCAGATCCAACCTTCAGAGCCTGCGAGAGCCTTGCAGGCGGACAAAAAGGACTAGAGGCAGCCAGAGCCCTATCGCTCATATCCTATCGTACCTTTGAGGGATACAACCTCACCCAAGCAGAACAAGATGAGGATTGCCTGTTTGCCCAGCGTGTAGCTTCCTACGAGCGCTACCAAGGCGAGAAACTCGTCAAACGCGACTTTGACGCCTACTCCTACTACTACCTCACCTACTCAGTGGATAGCCACAACGTAGGACGCAAACGCGGAGGGGTTGCCGCAGCATTAGGACAGATACAAGCCAAAAGCATCGTCATCACCATCACCTCGGATGGATTATTCCCACCCGTTGAAGGACAAGAATGGGCAAAACACATACCAGGAGCTCAATACATTGAAATAGAGTCTAAGTGGGGACACGATGGCTTCTTATTAGAGACAGAAGCAATCGTCCAATCACTTTCACGATTATATTAAAGACTAAAGGTTACAACTAGATAATGAAAGTATTAAAGTTTGGAGGAACATCAGTAGGCTCCGTAGAGAGCATTCGTCAGATTCAGCAGATAATTGCTGGACAAACAGATGATTGTATCGTAGTGGTTAGCGCCCTAGGTGGCGTAACCGATCAGTTGCTCCGTGCAGCACGATTGGCATTGGAGTCCAACGAAGGATACATGGAAGAATATCAAGCTATTCGTCATCGTCATATAGAGATGATCAACAAGCTGATAGACAATCCAACAACCAAGCAGATACTACTGATGGAAGTCGAAGGAATATTGGATGAACTTCGTTCCATTCTATTCGGTGTGCATCTAGTTAAAGACCTTAGCCCAAAATCCGAGGCAGTAATCGTAAGCTATGGCGAGCAACTCAGCAGTCGCATCGTGACCGCCGCCCTGCCTGGTGCCGTGCGCAAGGACTCACTAGAAATAATCTGCACCGACCACAAACAAGGACAAGTGCTCCTCAACACCAGTCTGACCGAGGAAAAAGTGAAGAAAGCCTTTGCACAAATGCCACACTTGGCGGTTTGCCCTGGATTTATCTCTCGCGATAGCCAAACAGGCGAGATTACCAACCTAGGACGTGGCGGTAGCGATTACACTGCATCCATCCTAGCAGCCACATTGAATGCGGAAGTGCTAGAGATATGGACTGACGTCAATGGCTTTATGACAGCCGATCCACGACTGATTCCCAACGCCTACACTATTGAGAGCCTAAGCTATGGCGAGGCATCCGAATTATGCCACTTTGGTGCAAAAGTGGTGTATCCGCCAACCATCTACCCTGCATGTTCCAAGAACATTCCAATACGTATTCTCAACACCTTCTGCCCCGAAAACGCTGGCACCATCATCCAAGCACAAACAGGTGAAGATCAACGACATGTGCGTGGCTTAAGCAGCATTAGAGACGTGGCGATGATCACCGTTTCTGGTCTATCTATGGTGGGCGTGATTGGTGTCAACCAACGCATCTTCACCACCCTCGCCAAGGCAGGTATATCCGTCTTCCTCGTGAGCCAAACTTCGTCCGAGAACTCCACCACTCTAGGTGTGCAAGAGAAAGACTGCGAAGCAGCCGTGGAAGCACTCACCCAAGAATTTGCTGAAGAAATCAAAGTAGGCAGCATGTACCCAATGCTCGTACAAAAAGGCTTAGCCGCTGTGAGTATCGTAGGCGAGAAGATGCATAATCATCCTGGTATAGCTGGCAAATTGTTTGGCACATTGGGCAGAAATGGTATCAACGTGATTGCTTTTGCGCAGGGTGCTAAAGAAACCAACATATCATTTGTAGTCCCAGCTCAACAATTGGGCAAGTCGATGAACGTGCTACACGACTCCTTCTTCTTGAGCGAAAACAAAGTACTCAACATCTTTGTTTGCGGTGTAGGCACCGTTGGCGCACAACTCATCCAACAGATTGACCAACAATATGATACACTACTCAAGGAGCGTCACCTACAACTCAATATCGTAGGTATAGCCAATAGCAAAACAGCATTATTCAATCCAGAAGGTTTGGACTTGAAGAACTACCGCGAGGAACTCAAGAAAGCCGAGACGGGTAGCAGCTTCAACATCAAGCATTCTGCACTACAAATGGCTAGTCTATACAATAGTGTATTCGTGGACTGCACGGCTAGCAAAGAGGTTGCAGACATCTATTTGAGCTTGCTAGAAAACAACATCTCCGTTGTCACTGCCAACAAGATTGCAGCTTCATCTGAATATGCGCACTATATGCAACTCAAACAAACGGCAGTAGAGCGTGGCGTGAAGTTCCTATTCGAGACAAACGTAGGTGCTGGTTTGCCAATCATCGGTACCATCAACGACCTCAAGAACTCTGGTGACAAGATTCTACGCATCGAGGCCGTAGTGAGTGGTACGCTCAACTTTATCTTCAACGAGATTTCTGCCGAAGTACCATTCTCAGAAACCATCCGCCGCGCAAAAGAGCAAGGATACAGCGAACCTGACCCACGCATTGACCTCAGCGGTAAGGATGTGATTCGTAAACTCGTCATCCTAGCTCGTGAAGCAGGTTATCAAGTCGAACAAGACGACGTAGAGAAACATTTATTTGTCCCAGATGCATATTTCGAAGGCTCACAAGAGGAGTTCTGGAAGAAGTTACCTGAACTAGACGCAGAATTTGAGAAAGAGCGCAAGATACTGGAAGAGAAAGGTTTACGTTGGCGCTTCGTAGCTAGTATGGACAGAGGCAAAACCAAAGTCAGCCTAGAGACCGTAGCTGCCGATCACCCATTCTACCAGCTAGAAGGTTCCAACAATATCGTGCTCATTACCACAGAGCGCTACCATGATTACCCTATGATGATCAGGGGTTATGGTGCCGGCGCTAGTGTAACCGCAGCGGGTGTGTTCGCCAATGTAATGGCGGTAAGCAATTAATGTCAGGGTGAATTGCATGAGTAGCAGTGGAGTACAATCCTACTCAATCTTACTCAACCCTACTCAACCTTACTCAACCCTACTCAACTCAACGCGACCTCGAGGTCGCATGGTCTTATAGTTCAATGGATAGAATAAGGTCCTCCTAAGACTTAGATTCGGGTTCGATTCCCGATGAGACCACAGGCTCGCAAGCGAGCAGGATATAGGACGCCTCAAAGAGGCCACAGGACGGTACTGCGTGCCTATAGGCTATAGGCGAAAAGCAAGAGAAATGGCAAAAGCAAAAGCTAATTTTTATGTAGTTTGGCAAGGACGCGAAACGGGTGTTTTCGAGTCGTGGACAGCATGCGAACAACAAGTCAAAGGTGTTGCTGCACAATACAAAGGATTTGCCACTAGAGAAGAAGCCGAGAAAGCCTTTGCCGAAGGCGCAGAGAAATACATCACGCCACGAAGTACTGTCAAAAAGCAAGAATGTAACGCAGTCAGCGTCAAAGACTTACCCCCAACTCAAATGCAACAACACGGTGTGATACTGCCAGCATTGGCAGTGGATGCTGCATGCTCAGGAAACCCCGGAAAAATGGAGTTTAGAGGAGTGATCGCCGACACTGGAACAGAGGTTTTTCATCGTGGACCATATGTGGGTGGAACGAATAATATCGGGGAGTTTTTGGCCATTGTTTTGGGGTTGGCATACCTGAAAAAACATCAGTTGCCTTGGGTACTCTACTCGGATAGCAAAACGGCTATCGCGTGGATAAAGCAGAAGAAATGCAAGACACAACTGGAGTGGAACACCAGCAATCAAGACCTATTGTTGGCAGTAAGAGCCGCGGAGAAATGGTTGGCAGAGAACAGTTGGACGACAAAGATATATAAGTGGGAGACCGAAAAATGGGGAGAGATACCAGCGGACTTCGGAAGAAAGTAGGGAGAGATTGCAATCCAAAAATTATAGAAAATTATACCAAAATTAAGAAAAATTATCTTTTAATACAAGAACTATAATTAAAATCAATAATTTACGCTCATATGCTTGCATATGTGCGTTTTTTTTTGTAATTTTGCAGGCTGAAACGTTTCACTTATGATCGAATATATTAAAGGACAATTAACAGATGTAAATCCTACCTATGTTGTGATTGAAGCAGCGGGGGTAGGATATGCTATAAACATAGCCCTACCTACCTATTCGGAGTTGGTGGGCAAAGAAGGACAAGAAAGTAGACTGTACATCACCGAAATCATTCGCGAAGATGCACACGAACTATTCGGATTTTTCAGCAAAGGCGAGCGCGAACTGTTCGTGATGCTAATGACCGTGAGCGGTATCGGTGCGAACACCGCCAGAATGATCATGTCTGCTTATTCAGCGGCAGAGATTCGCCAAATCATTGCCACCGGCAACGCGCGTGCGTTGGCGCAAGTGAAGGGACTAGGTCCAAAAACTGCACAGCGAATCATTGTGGATCTAAAAGATAAAGTGCTCAAAATAGACCTAGGATCGCAAGCAGCCCTAGATAGTTTAGAGGACCCCGCGAGCGGTTACAGTTTAGAGGTGAAAGGCGAGGATAGCGCAGTGAAGCAAGAGGCAGTGAGTGCGCTGGTAATGTTGGGCTTTGCTGCGGCAGCAAGTGGCAAAGTGGTGGACAAGATACTTAAAGCAGCACCTGAAAGTAGCGTAGAACAAGTGATTAAGCAAGCATTGAAGATGCTGTAAAAGTCAAAAGTTGAAAGTCAAAAGTTGAAAGTTGAAAGTGAAGAAATTATTAATTATATTGTTGGCCATTGGCAATGGGTTATTGGCGATGGCACAAGAGCAAGACACAGTCGTGTCATGGCAGGATAACGATAGTATTGTGATGGCACCATTGCAGGTGCAATCAGTAGGTGCAACTAATTACGAAGAACTAACTCGAATACCTAGCAGTTTGGATTTGGAGAATCCAGACAATGTGACCACATCCATCGAGTACGATCCTGTGATGGGTTGTTACGTTATGCGCACGCGCATAGGCGACACCGATATCGCGACGCCATACATGATGACCATGGACGAGTATCGCGCTTATAGCGAACGTCAAGAAATGGGTAAATATTGGCAGACGAAAATCAGCGAAGTAGAGCATGACAACGAGAGTAAGTTTGATATCACCGATATGAAATTTAACATCGGACCTGCCGATAAGATTTTCGGTCCCGGTGGCGTGAGATTGAAACTGCAAGGATCAGCTGAATTGATGTTTGGTTTTAAGCACCAATATGTAGATAACCCCGCCCTGACAGAACGCTCAAGAAACAACAATATTTTTGACTTTGACGAGAAGATTCAAGTGAACGTAAATGGTAAAGTGGGTGATAAACTCAACTTTAACATGGGTTACAACACAGAGGCATCTTTCAGTTTTGATCAAATCAACCTCAAAATGAACTACCAAGGTCAAGAGGATGATATTATCCAATCCATCGAAGCGGGTAATGTGTCCATGAACTTAAACAACAGTCTTATTAGTGGTAGTAGCGCATTGTTCGGTGTGAAAACCGATTTGAAGTTCGGCAAACTGAAAGTACAAGCCTTGATATCGCAACAGAACTCAGAAAGCCAATCCGTATCCAGCAAAGGCGGAGCGCAGACTACTAGTTTTGAAGTTCCAATTGACACATACGACGAAAATCGTCACTTCTTCCTGAGTTACTACTTCCGAGATAATTACGAGCAAGCAATGTCTCAATTGCCTTATATCGCAAGTAGCGTAACTATCAATCGTATTGAAGTCTGGGTAACCAACAAGCGTGGTAACTATGATCAAGCACGCAACATCGTGGCATTGGCAGACTTGGGCGAAAACGACGGAAGACATATCCTGACTCCTAGTTGGACACCTGCGGCAGGTGCTCGCAGTCCATACAACAAAGCCAACTCCCTGTACGAGACATTGACGCAAGACCCTAGGGTACGCGATATCCAACAAGTGAGTTCAGCCATGCAAGAACTCTCGAACATGGAACTGGGCGAAGCATACGAAAAAGTAGAGTCTGCCCGCTTACTCAACAGCGGCGAGTACACCTTGAATGCAGCATTGGGATACATCTCGCTGAAAACCGCACTGAACCAAGATGAGGTATTGGCGGTAGCATACGAGTATACCTATGCTGGTCAAGTATATCAAGTGGGTGAGTTTTCTACCGATGCATCGGAGTCTTTGAAAGCGCCAAATGCGTTGTTGTTGAAACTATTAAAGAGCACGAACAATGCACCAGATCAGAAAGGCAAAGGTACATGGGACTTGATGATGAAGAACATTTACTCATTAGGAGCAAGTCAAATGTCGAGCGATAAGTTCGAGTTGTATATCCAATACCGAAACGACTCCGTAGGTACCGAAATGCAATACCTCATGGAAGGTCAGATCAAAGGTAAACAACTATTACGCGTAATGAACTTGGACCGTTTGGATTCGCGCAACAACTCAACTCCTGATGGTCGATTTGACTATGTAGAGGGTTATACCGCTAATTCATCCACAGGTCGTATTATATTCCCTGTACTAGAGCCATTCGGTAGCCACTTGGCAAAAGAGATTGGTGACAAACGTATTGCGGAGAAATACATCTTCCAAGAGTTGTACGATTCAACATTGGTCAGTGCACAAGAGTTGTCGGAAAAGAACAAATTTGTATTGGTAGGAAAATACAAAGGTAGCGCGGGCAATGAGATTCGTCTCAATGCAATGAACGTCCCACGCGGTAGTGTGGTAGTAACCGCAGGTGGCGCAACCTTGATCGAGAATGTGGATTACACCGTGGATTACACCATGGGTATCGTAACCATCTTGAACCAATCTATCATCAACTCAGGTACCAATGTGGATGTTAAATTGGAAAATCAATCGCTCTTCTCGATGCAACGCAAATCGTTGTTTGGAGCACATTTGGAATACGAGTTTAGCAAAGACTTTACAGTGGGTGGTACCATCATGCACTTGCGCGAGAAACCATTGACCACTAAGGTGAACACCGGTAGCGAGCCATTGGCCAACACCATTTGGGGTGTGAATACAAGTTGGAAAACTGAATTGCAATGGTTAACCTTACTTGTGAATAAAGTGCCATGGATCGAGGCAACAGCACCATCTACCCTACAAGTGAACGCTGAGTTTGCACAGTTGATTCCTGGTCATACTAAAGATGTAGGTAATGTCGGAACGGCATACATTGATGACTTTGAATCGACCAAAACCAATATTGATATTCACTATCCTAACTATTGGAAACTGGCATCTACTCCAGCAGGAGACAAGTTCTACGAGGCAGAAAAAGGTAACGACATTGAATACAACAAAAACCGTGCATTGTTGGCATGGTATGCAGTAGATCCAATCTTTGGTTATCCACAAAGTAACACTCCAAAACACATCAAAGACGATTTGGATGCGATGTCAGATCACCGTACCCGTATCGTTTACGAACAAGAGGTGTATCCAAACAAAGAAGTACTACCCAATGCGGACACCAAACTATCAGTAATGAACCTCAGTTACTATCCTAGCGAGCGCGGTCAATACAATATTTCTGCGAGCGAAATAGGTAGCGATGGTAAACTGACCAACCCTAAATCTCGTTGGGGCGGTATCATGCGCAAACTAGATAACACCGATTTTGAGAAAGCCAACATTGAGTATATCGAATTCTGGTTGATGGACCCATTCTTGACCAATGATGATGCAGCCTTCGAGGGTGGTGACTTGTATATTGATTTGGGTGATATCAGCGAGGATATTTTGCGCGATGGCAAGAAGTCCTTTGAGCACGGTTTACCATTGAATGGCGATGAGAGTATGGTGGACAAGACTATTTGGGGTCGCTCACCACGCACCACAAGCACAGTGGTAGCCTTTGCCAACGAAGCAGGCGCTCGCGCAAAACAAGATGTGGGATTGAACGGTTTGAACTCTGCACAAGAAAGAGGCGAGGATACAGATTACATATTCCTCTACAACGGCGTAAATCCATATCAAGAGTATATCAATGCCCTGCGCAGTAAAGTAAATCCAACCGTATTGGATTTATGGGAAAACGACCCATATTCCCCTCTTAATGACCCTGCCGGTGACGACTACCACTACTATCGTGGCGATGATTACGACAAGGAAGAAACACCCGTATTGATGCGTTATAAGCACTACAACGGCACCGAAGGCAACTCGCCTGAGATGGATAATAATGCCTCATATGGCACAGCTTCTACCTTGCAACCGGACATTGAGGACATCAACCAAGATAACACCTTGAACGATAGCGAGCGATTCTATCGCTATCATATATCCTTACGCAAGGAGGATATGCAACGCGTTGGACAACAGCACATTGCAAGTATCATGGAGACTAAGGTCACTCTGCGCAACAAAGAAACAGCCATGGTCAAATGGTACCAATTTAAGATTCCATTGCGTGGTGATAGCGCCATGATGAAGAAAGTGGGTAATATCCGCAACTTCAAATCTATCCGCTTTGCGCGTATTTACATGACCAATTTCTCGCAAGAGACACACCTCCGTTTGGCGACGCTAGACTTGGTTCGTGGCGAGTGGCGCAGTTATACCAAAGGATTGTATCAAAACATTGCCAACAACCAATACAACATTGCCAACCCATACACGAGCAGCGGTTCAATGGATGTAGAGGCAGTAAACATCGAGGAGAACTCCAACCGAGTGCCAATCAACTATGTGCTACCTCCAGGTATATCCCGTCAGACCGACCCTGGACAAGCACAGTTGATTGCTCAAAACGAACAAGCAATGGTATTCCGTGTGCATGAGTTGCCACAGAAAGATGCTCGTGCCGTGTACAAGAATGTGGTATACGACATGCGACAATATAAGCGTTTGCAAATGTTTGTGCACGCAGAGTGTTTGCCACACTTTGATCCTATCAAGGACAATGATATCACTTGCTTTATCCGTATGGGTTCGGACCTCAAGAACAACTACTACGAATACGAAATTCCTCTAATTTTGACACCAGAAGGCACCTATAGCGATAAGAATCTCGCCGACAGGTTAAAAGTATGGCCAGAAACTAATACGTTTGATTTTGACTTGCAAGTTCTTACCAATGCCAAAATGGAGCGCAACAGATCCAAACGAGCAGGTAACACCAATGTAGGCAATACCATTCCATACGAGACCTATGACCCAGATGATTTGGACAACAAGATCACCGTATTGGGTAACCCAACCCTGGAGGACATCCAGTCCATTATGATTGGTGTGCGCAACAAGACCAATCATGAAGTGAGCGCTGAAATTTGGGTCAACGAGTTGCGATTGAGCCAATTTAACGAGCAAGGCGGTATCGCAGCAATGGCCAATGCAGCATTAAGCATTAGTGACATAGCCCAACTCAATGTGGCAGGACGCTTGGAAACAGCAGGTTATGGCTCGATCGAGTCCAATGTGCTAGATCGCAATATGGAAAATGCTTACCAAATATCTGTCAGTGCAGCATTGGAAGCTGGCCGATTGTTCCCTGAGAAAGCGAAACTGCAGATACCGCTGTATGTATCTTACTCCAACGAGACACAATCACCAGAGTACGATCCACTAGACACGGATGTCAAGTTATCTGAGTCTTTGGAGAACTACGAGACAAAAGCAGAAAAAGACTCAATCCGTAGTATGGCCAACACGGTACACGAGTCCACTAGTTTCTCGGTTTCCAACATGAAGTTAGACATTCACTCCAAGAAGCGAAACATGTTCTATGATCCTGCTAACTTCTCTATCTCAGCAAGTTACAACGAGCAAACTCAACACTCGCCAGAAATCGAGAAAGACATCACCAGAGACTACAAGGGATCGTTCAACTACTCCTATAACTTCAACCCAAAACCTTGGGAACCATTCAAGAATGTGGAGAAGGTCAAGAAAATCAAGTTCTTAAGCGAACTCAACTTCTACTACCTACCACAATCTTGGGCCTTTAACACCAATATGCGTCGTACCTTCACACACCTCAAAATGCGTGATTTCAATACGGCAGATTTGGGCGGAGTAACAAACAATGACATGGATTTGACCTTCTCCAAAGACTTTACCTGGGATCGCAACTTTGACTTCAAATACGACTTGACGAAGAATATCAAATTCTCCTTCCAAACAGCCATGAACTCAACCGTGGACGAAGGATATTACACGCCTGAAATCATCAAGGATTATGGGTTCACCAATGATTATTACGAGGCATGGAAAGATACTATCCAACGCAGTATGGCGACATGGGGAACTCCATACACCTACCAACAACTCTTCTCTGCGTCATGGAATGTGCCATTCAACCGCATTCCATATCTAGAGGCGATCACGGCTAATGCATCCTACAATGCGACCTACAATTGGAATAGAACCATGCAATCTACCCAAACAGAGGGCAATCTAGGTAATGTCATTAGCGGAACACGCGCATGGCAAGTGGACGGAGGTATCAACTTTGAGACACTCTACAACAAGTCTAAATACTGGAAGGAGATGTCACAACACTACAACCAACGCTCATTGCGTCGTCGAACATTCAAACCTAAGACATATACAGAAATAGTTAGTTTGAACGCAGGAGAACCTAAAGAGATAACCCACCGCCTTGGTAGCGAATCGATTAAACTAAGCGCAACCACAAGAGACGGCAAGAGCGTTAAACTCAAATACAAATCCATCTCTAACACCAAGATAACTGTCGAATCGAAGGATAGTATCAAAAATATCACTCTCTCGATAACTACAGTTAACAAGAGTCAACGTTCGGCAGGACAAGTGACTGCGGATATGTTTGCGTATGTCGGAACGATGTTCAGGAAACTGCAAGTCACCTATCGCAACACCAACTCGTTGACCATACCGGGATTTGCTCCACAAGCAGGGTTCATGGGTCAACAACGCTTCAATGATCTGTATGCACCAGGTTTTGACTTTGCTTTCGGTGCGTTTGGAGATGACTTCGTAGAGAAAGCCAAGAACAATGGTTGGTTATCTGGTGACACAACTGTTGTGCAACCTGCAACACGCTCCAAAACAAGCGATTTTGACGCCAAACTCACACTCGAACCACTTCCAGGATTGAAGATTCAACTCAACAGCAAACGCTATGAGGCGCAATCATCATCCATCATCTACTCTTATGACCAATTGCAAGAGAATATGACCGGTTCATTCAATATCACACAGATAGCCATCGCAACGGCCTTCCACAAACTCGGAAGCGCAGACGAGAACTTTGCATCAGAGACCTTTAGTCAGTTCCTTGCTAATCGTGATATTATGACTAACCGTGTACAACAACAATACAATGGTTTAAAATATCCAGACGCAGGATTCATCCCTGCCCATCTTCGCGGCAAACCATACGATTCAAAGAATGGTGCTGTGGCTAACAACACTGCCGATGTGTTGGTACCTGCGTTCTTAGCAGCATACACCGGACGAGATGCTAACTCTATCAGCTTGAGTCCATTCATGAACTTGTTGCAGAGTTTGCCTAACTGGTCCGTTACTTTCGATGGATTGGGCAAATTACCATGGTTGCGCGATCAATTCAAGTCCATCAACCTCACACACGCATATACTTGTAAATACGCTGTTGGTAGTTATTCTACTTACTCTACTTGGACACCTGCGGGTGAGTTGAGCAACAAACAAATAGGTTTCGTGCGCGATGTAACGACAGATATGCCTGTTCCATCATCGGCATACGATATTTCATCCGTCACACTGACCGAAAACTTCTCACCATTGATTGGTTTGAACATGACGATGAAAAACTCTTTATCGGCTAAGTTTGAGTATCGCAAACAACGTAATATATCTCTGAATGTCAACTCAGTACAAATCACTGAAGGACATACAGACGAGTTTGTGATTGGTGCTGGATATACCATCAAGGACTTGAATTTCATTGCCAAATCTAAAAACGGTGGTCAGAAGAAAGTAAGTAACGACCTCAAACTCAATGTTGATGTAAGTTACAAGGACATCAAGACATTGTTGCGCAAGGTAGAGGAAAACCTGACACAAGCTAGTTCCGGTAATAAAGTCTTTGGTATCAAAATTAGTGCAGATTATGTGCTCTCACAAAAAGTCAATCTGCAACTCTTCTACGATCACCAAGGCACTACCCCACTCATATCATCTTCTTATCCTATCAAATCAGACAATATTGGTATCAACATCAAACTGATGCTTACCCAATCACAATAAACGGAGATTTTGACAAATAATCCATTCTTCAAAGTTGGAATCATCGGACCAGAATCTACAGGTAAAAGTACACTGGCATCCTATCTAGCACATCGCTATGGCGGTGTGCTAGTGCCAGAATACGCGCGCGAGTATATGGAGAAGCGCGCATGCGCGAGCGCGTACATGTACGAGGATGTGGTGAATATTGCCCAACAGCAAGTGCAACAACTACAAAACTGCATTCACGGAGGGATAACGGAGGGATATCGGAGCAATATCGTATTCTTTGACACAGAATTGATTATTACCAAGGTGTGGTTTTTGCACAAGTTTGGCAAATGTCCTGACTTTGTAGAGAAGGCACTGCACGACTATCCTATGGATGTGTACCTCTTGTGCTACCCCGATATGGAATGGGAACCTGACCCCGTACGCGAGAATCCCGACATACGCGAATACCTCTTTGATTGGTACGAACACGAGATACAAGCACTAGGCATACCATACTATATTATACGACATACATAACCAAACAATTGTTAAGGGATAGTTATAGGATAGTTAAGCCATATAACGAAAAAAGACGCTCTATTTGAGCGTCTTTTTGTATGCAGGATTTCTGCGTAATCCATCGCCCTTCGACGCGATATCTTACATACATAAACAAAAAAAATCACGCTTAAGAATAAATTCTTGCGTGATTTTTTGTTTTGTTTGTGATCCGTGCAGGATTCAAACCTGCAACCCCCACATCCGTAGTGTGGTACTCTATTCAGTTGAGCTAACGGACCATGCTTCGTTTCGAAAGCGAGTGCAAAGGTACTGCTTTTTTTTGATATGACCAAATTTTTTGAAGAAAAAGTGCATTTTTTATGCAAATAATTGTATATATCCAAATAAAACCGTACCTTTGCACACAAATTTAAGCATTTTACATATGAAAACGACCACTCTCAAAACTTTATTTACATTAGGTATATCTTGTGTCCTTCAACTTTCCGCGTGGGCTGTTGCCCCCCTACCTGAACTCAACTTGGTAGAACCACAACACAAGAAAGCACCTTTCACTATCGTTTCGCACCACGCTAAAACCAATATTCAACGAATCGCACCACATCGTACGCCGAGCATCAACCTTGCACCCAAAGGATTGTTGATCTTGGTTAATTATACCGACATTACTTTCAATGAGGACAACAATCAACAAGCGTTCGACTCGTTAGCCAACGGTGATAACTACACATACAACGGCGCTACAGGTTCATGCAAAGCATACTTCAAAGCACAATCCAACGGTCTATACGAACCTCATTTTGACGTGATTGGCCCTATTACTCTGCCACACAATTCTGCATATTACGCAGCCAACGACGCTGCTGGCAATGATAGATATGTGGTGGACTTTGTAGTCGATGCCTGCAAAGGCGCAGACTCATTAGGTGTGGATTTCTCGCAATACGACAATGACAACAACGGCATTGTGGACTTTATTTACATCATCTACGCGGGCTACGCCGAATCAGAAGGAGCAGGTGCAACTACTATGTGGCCACACAACTGGGATCTCATCTCTGCTTTGTACTACGGCTATAGCAATATGGATGAATACTACGCCAACTCGGATACCGATTTCAAGTTGCCTAGTTTTGATGGCAAACAAGTCAACGCCTACGCATGTTCCAACGAACTACGCAAGGCGACTAGCAAGCGTGCAGGTATCGGTACCATCTGCCACGAATTTAGCCACGTATTGGGTTTACCTGATTACTACCTGACCACCACCGAACCTGTCACCCAACAGCGACTTACTCCAGGCGCATGGTCACTCATGGGATATGGTAACTATCTCAACGACGGCAACACCCCACCTAACTACTCTATCTATGATAAATATTATCTTGGTTGGGTAACACCTACTGTTTTAGCAGAATCACAATCATTAACACTATATGCGGATGGCGAAACGGGTTATATGCTCACCCGCAACGAGAAACATGTAGATCAAGGCGCATATCGCACAGATACCGTCTATTACCTCGAAAATCGCCAACTAGAAGGTTGGGACACCTTCCTTCCTGGACACGGTATGCTCATCTGGCAAGTGATATTCAACGAAAAAGATTGGTACAACAACTGCCCTAACGACTACACTCCTCGATATCGCTTAATCTCAGCGCTATCCACATCGTCACCTTATACCACTACCAAACCCAAGCCTGAAGTACCATTCCCAGGTTCGAAGAACATCACAAAATACACCCCGTTTGAACACAACGGATTATATAACATCCAAGAAACCAACGGAATCATCACATTTGACTTCACCACAACCACCGTTCAATCGGGTGTAGAAGACATAATCCTCGACCCAACTGGCGTCTGGTACGACCTTCTTGGTAATACGATTGACCCAACCACCTACAAGGGCATAGTCATTCACAACCACCAGAAGTACATCCTTCGTTAGGCTTTACCCTGTCTTTTACGGGTTCATGACGGGTTCATACCTATACCAAAGGTATAGCACACCTATACAAATAGCGCGAGGCATTTGCCCCGCGCTATTCTTATCTTCTCACTAGACTTAAAGTAATTCTACCGAACGACTTACGAACTTAGCTAACGCCTCGCCCTTCAACTGACCTGCTGCCAACATTGCAATATCAATCAATTGCTTAATCTTCTCAGAAGAAGCAGCATAACTAGCATATTGCTCCTTGAGTTGCATCTTCAGCGCAGCCAACTCCTTGGTCACATTGGTTACAGCATCCTTCTCCTCTTGAGTAAGGTCGGCCTCTTTCTTGTCTTTTTGTGCCTCACGAAGAACATCCTCCTCGGCTTTCTTTGCTGCAATTTGCTCCAAAAGTGGACTTACGCCTGCCTCGCAAGCTGTGGTAATATCCGCCAAGAGGTTTTTCACCTTCTCATTAGCCGTATTGACTACCAAGTTATATTGATCTGGCATATTGCCATAGAACGCCATGCCTTGTTGATGCGCA
This sequence comes from Paludibacteraceae bacterium, assembly GCA_045532335.1. Classification (GTDB taxonomy): domain Bacteria; phylum Bacteroidota; class Bacteroidia; order Bacteroidales; family Paludibacteraceae; genus Colicola. Next base: position 108,433 of record JAZSFR010000008.1, on the reverse strand, counting down.
GACATCTCCTTCATACGGCGCATAAATTCGTTTTGGGTCAAGAAAACAGGAAGTGCATCTGCTGAAACGGCTTCCAAACTTACATCATAGCGGGTTTTATCGGTTTTTGGCAACTGAGACTCGAAGGTATAGCGCAACGCATCTTCCTCATTAGCAGAGAGTTCCACCTTGGCTTTTTCTTCTTTTTGGATGATATTCTCAATCACATCAGAGTCCACGCGAACAAAGCGAACAGCTAGTTTACCACCATCACCTGCCTCAAAACTCTTTTGCTCATATTGCGACATTGCATGTACATCCAACTCGCCGTCCATCAAGAGCACATCATAACCCTTCTCCTTGGCACGCTGAATATACGCATAACTAGCATCGGCATCTTGCGCATAAAGTACAATCAAATCGCCATTCTTATCTGTTTGATTATCTTTGACTTGCTCCTTGTACTCAGCGAAAGTAGCGTACTTGCCATCAATATTCTTCAATAACGCAAAACCTACCGCACGATCATAGAATTTCTCATCAGAAAGCATACCATATTGGATGAAGAGCTTGATGTCATCCCATTTTTGTTCAAACTCCTCACGGTTGTTCTTGAATATCTCTGCCAATTTGTCAGCAACCTTCTTGGTTATGTGGTTAGAGATCTTCTTCACATTGTTATCGCTTTGGAGATACGAACGACTCACATTCAATGGAATATCTGGTGAGTCAATCACACCATGAAGCAAGGTCAGATATTGTGGCACAATATTCTCCACCTCGTCAGTCACAAATACTTGGTTGCAGTACAATTGAATCTTATTGCGTTGAATATCAATATTATTCTTGATCTTAGGAAAGTACAATACACCCGTGAGATTGAATGGATAATCTACATTCAAATGGATATGGAAGAGTGGTTCCTCCATTTGATGAGGATAAAGTTGATGATAGAATTTCGTATAATCCTCCTCTGTCAAGTCAGCAGGTTTGCGAGTCCACGCTGGATTGGTGTCATTGATTACATTCTCCTCGCCTGTCTCCACTTGTTTGCCGTCCTGCCATTCCTTTTTCATGCCAAAAGCAATCTCTACTGGCAAGAATTTACAATACTTGGTCAGCAAGCCCTCTACCGTTGCATCTTCCAGATACTGAGCATATTCCTCATTGATATGAAGCACAATGTCGGTTCCGCGTTCTGCCTTGATAGTCTCCTCCATTGTGTATTCTGGCGAGCCATCGCAAGACCAATGCACAGCCTGTGCATCCTCTTTATAACTCAAAGAGAAGATTTCCACTTTGTCTGCCACCATAAAAGCAGAGTAGAAACCAAGACCAAAGTGACCAATGATGGCTTCCGCTTTGTCTTTGTACTTATTGACAAACTCCTCGGCACCAGAGAAAGCAATTTGGTTGATATACTTATCTACTTCCTCTGCGGTCATACCGATACCATGATCTTGTACGGTCAGGGTTTTCTTATCCTTATTTATTATTACGCGTACGCGCGTATCACCTAACTCACATTTCGCCTCACCTACACTAGCGAGGGTTTTGAGTTTTTGTGTAGCATCTACGGCGTTACTAATCAACTCGCGTAGAAAAATCTCATGATCTGAATAGAGAAACTTTTTGATTACAGGGAAAATATTATCCGATGTTACCCCGATATTACCTTTTTTACTCATACTATATATATTTGTTTGGTTAATTCAAAATTCTTAATTCATAATTCACAACTCATAATTATCAAAAACCTTGCCACTTGTACTTTTGACTGACAAAATGGCATAAAATTTGCATACACGACATTTTGCTATCGGAAAAGTCAAAAAACGAACAGAAAATGTTAAAAAACATATTTTATCACACTTTTTTGTCAAAATATTTGGTCATATAAAAAAAAAGCAGTACCTTTGTACGGTTATTTGCGCATATCATTTTTACTAACGTAAGAAAAAAAGCACTATTTTGTATATAAATTATCAACAAACAATAAGTATGAAAAAGATTTTCACCCTATTAGCTTTATGCTTACTCAGCCTCAGCATGTTGGCTCAGAAACAAGTTAGTGGTCAAGTCTTGGATTCTAAGAACGAGCCAGTGATTGGTGCCAGTGTGCAAGTAAAAGGCACTACAACTGGTACTATTACAGACTACGACGGAGAATTCTTGCTTGATGTGCCTGCTGACGCCACTACTTTAATTGTTAGCTTCATCGGTATGCAGACCCAAGAAGTAACCATTAAAGATCGCGTTATTGTTGTACTTCAAGAGGCTACTGAGGTAATTCAAGAAGTTGTCGTTACAGGATACGGAAACGTTTCCAAGGGTAGTTTCGCAGGTTCTGCACAAGCAGTTAATGCAGAGACAATTGAGAATAAAAGCCCATCAGAAATCTCCAAAGCCCTTGCTGGCGAAGTTGCTGGTGTGCAAGTTGTTACCACTTCTGGTCAACCTGGTACAAACGCTTCAATTCGCGTTCGCGGTATCGGTTCCATCAATGGTTCATCTCCATTATATGTAGTGGATGGTGTAGCCTACGACGGAGACATTTCTGCGATTGATCCAGGAGATATTGCCTCTACCACCATCTTGAAAGATGCTACCGCTACTTCTCTCTATGGTAGCCGCGGTGCTCACGGTGTGGTAGTAATTACTACTAAAAAAGGTAATTCTGGCGAAGAAGGCAAGATCGATGTTGACGTAAAGTATGGTGCAAATATGCACTTGTTGCCAATGTATGATGTAATCACTAGTCCACAAGAATACGTAGAGATGGCTTGGATGGGTCTCTATAACGCTAGTGCTCGTTCTAGCGAGTCTGGTCGTTTGCAAGATGCTAGCAACCTATTGTTCGGTCCTAAAGGTATTCCTACCATTTATAACCTATGGAACCAACCAGGAAACCAATTGATTGGTTCAAACGGTAAATTCCGTGATGATGTAACCATGAAGCCAGGTTACGAAGACATGGTTTCATGGGAAGATGCTATTTTCCGTGTAGGACAAAAAACAGATGCTACTATAAGATTCTCTGGTGGCAACGACAAAGTAACATACTATGCCTCATTGGGTTACCTCAAAGACGAGGGTTATTATATTGGTTCAGACTACGATCGTTTTACTATCCGTAGTAATGTGGAATTCAAACCAAAAAAATGGTTAAAAGGTAGTTTAAATGCAAGTTACGCATATTCAACCATGAATGCTGCAGGACAAGGTGACAATATGAACAATGGTTTCGCTTATGTTAATGGTATGCCAGCTATCTATCCTGTATATTTGTACAACGAAGATGGCACCATCAAGAAAGATGAGCGCACCGGAGGTTTGGCATTTGACTATGGTATGCACGAAGGATCTGGTCGTGGATTTGGTTCTGGCATCAACCCTGCAGGTTCATTGTTGTATGACCGCGATCACACGTTGCAACATCACTTCAACACAGCTGGTATGTTGGAGGTGAAATTCTACAAAGACCTCAAACTTACCGTGAACGCCGGTTTGACATACCTTGGTTTGACAAATTCAGCATTTACTAATGCATACTACGGCGATGCAGCAGGTATTGGTCGTATCGATAAAACACAAACCAATCGTTTGGCATTTATGGCTAACCAATTGTTAGAGTACAACAAGATGATTGATGACCATTCTATCCGTGTAATGGTTGGTCACGAGAGCAACTTAACTCGTACCTCTAGCATGTCTGGTAGTATGGCTCACGTAGCTGCGGAAAACGGAGAGAATGTATTGGAGTGGGGTAACGCAGTACAAATGACAGGTATGGGTTCTGCTACATCTACTGTTACATTGGAGTCATATCTCGCTACCGCTTCATATATCTACAAGGAGCGCTACGGTTTGACTGGTAACTACCGTGCCGATGGTTCAAGTAAATTTGCCAAAGGTCATCGTTGGGGTCACTTCGGATCAGTAGGTGCAACATGGATGTTCACCAACGAACCATTCATGGAAAATGCTTCTAAATGGATCAAAAATGGTAAACTCCGCGTTAGTTGGGGTGTATTGGGTAACCAAAACAACATTAACGCCAACTTGTATCAAGACCAATACTCTATTAAATATGTAGATGGTAAGGTTGCTTATGTATGGGAGTACAAAGGTAATCCAGATTTGACTTGGGAGCGCAGTCAGGTAGTTGACCTTGGTTTGGAATTTGATTTCCACAAATATGTAACCGCAGAGATTGATTACTTCTACAAACTTACCGACAATATGCTCTTCCCTCGCTATGTAGCTCCATCATTGGGTTATAGCTATGAGTACCTTAACGGTGGTGAACTAGAGAACCAAGGTGTGGAGGTTCAGTTGAACGTACACGCACTTGACACTCGCAATGTTAAATTGGACATCCGTTTGAATGGTGCACACTATAAAAACAACGTGAAATCATTGCCAGATTATGTATCATCGGATACTGAGATGATCATGAATGCTGGTATGGCAGTAGGTCACGGTTTGTACGATTGGAACATGCCTACTTATACAGGTGTTGATGCTGAGACTGGTCAAGCTAAATACCTTGCATACTATGATGCTAACCTTGGTTCATTCGGTACAGGTAATAGCGCAGATGTATTACAAGCCACTGGTAAGAACGGTAACAACTATATCAGCAATGTATACGAGTACCGTATGAAACACCCAGAAGCTGATATCCAAACAACCGAAGTGACTGGTTATCAATCAGCTTATGCAGGTTCTGACTATATCGGTAAGAGTGCAATTCCTGATTTCGCCGGTGGTTTCGGTATTGATCTTCAAGCTTATGGTGTAACTCTATCTGTAACCTGCTCATATGGTATTGGCGGTTGGGGATATGACAACACCTATGCACAATTGATGGGTTCTGATAAAGCTGGTAGTTATAACTGGCACAAAGATATGCGTAATGCATGGAATCGTATGATGACTGATGCAGAGAAAGAAGCAATTGCAGCCCAAGGTGCAGCAGGTATTCCTCGTTTGTCAAATGGTGCAGATCGTTATGCTAATATGGGATCAACTCGTTTCCTCACATCAAGTTCATTCTTGTCGTTGAATAATATTCGCGTAGGATATACATTCCCAAAGAAACTGATTGAGAAGATCAAATTGAACACATTGAACATATATGTTTCTGCGGACAACTTGGCTATTTTGAGTGCTCGCAAGGGCTTCAACCCAATGGCAAGTTTCACCTCTACAACAGACTCTTATCAATACACTCCACTCTCAACCATCATGGGTGGTGTTAAGTTCCAATTCTAATTATAGATTCGTCAAACAAACAAATACATTATGATTATGAAAACGAAAAATATAATTATATCGATGATTGCCCTCGCAATCACATCGTGCTCAGGAAACTTCTTGGAGCAGCCACCTTATGGTAGTACATTAACCCAAGCACAATACGAACAACTGAGCAACACACTCGAGGGTTCCGTACGTGGTATCTACTCCATGATGTACACAGTTAGTGACCACGACTTATTTGGTCAACGCGGTATAGACCTGGCAACAGACCTCCTATCAGGTGATATCGCATTGACTGCTTACACCTATGGTTGGTTCTACAACGACGAATCTGGTCAAACAGCTGCTGCTCGTACTAGTTATGTATGGAATTTCTATTATGGAATGTTGCGCAATATCAACAAGGTGATTAACGCTGTTAATCAACAAAGCGATATTATCAATCGCATCGCTACTAATGGTTTGCCAAATGTATATAATGAGAAGGCTGAAACATATTATACAATTGACGGAACCGATACGCTTGCCACTTATACCCTCCAAGAGGCAGAGATTGCAGGCTATTATGCACAAGCATTGACTATGCGCGGCTACTGCTATAGCAATCTTATCAAATTGTACGCACAAACGAACAGTCAACTTCGTGGCGCATGGGAAGATGAGGTAGTTTGTCCTATCTACAATGAGAACAATCTTGAAGAGGCGCAACCTGTTGCAACCCTGAAAGTGGCTTATGGTCAAGTAGAGAGCGATCTTACATTGGCTATTAGCTATTTCGATGCTTTGGAAAGCACATATACTCGCGCTTCCAAATTAACTGTTGACGGCAATGTTGCTCGTGGCTTACTCGCTTACTCATATTTGAACAAAGCAGTGCCAAGTCTTCCTTCTGGCAGAACCAATTACCAAAACGCATTGAAGTATGCTAAAGAAGTTATTGAGAAAGGTGACTTCAAAATTATTCCTAACGATAATGTGTTGACTACAGGTTTTAACAATGTAAGTGACAACTCATGGATTTGGGGACAAGATGTGACTACAGAGACAGCAGGTGGCTTAGCATCATTCTTTGGTCAAGTAGATATTCACTCTTACAGTTACGCTTGGGCAGGTGATACCAAGGTTATTGATGAGAACCTCTACAAAGAGATTCCAGCATATGATATTCGTCAAAAATGGTTCAATGATGGAAGCAAGAATGCAACCTTTAAATATTGTCCAGACGGCAAGTTCTTCTCTGCTAAGAACCCAACATCAACTCTTGATGCAGATATTGACCGCGAATGGTTGAGCGACAATGTGTTCATGCGTATTGAGAGTATGTATCTGATTGCAGCTGAGGCTTATTATCGTTTGCAAAACTATGACAGTGCAATTGTACATCTCTGTTCTATCACAGACCAACGCGTGGACACTACAGCCACAGCAGCGGCAGAATATGCAACTTATGTTGCAGGTTTGAATGCTAGTAACTTGCTCGCTCAAATTGAGTACAACTGGCGTGTCGAGATGTGGGGTGAAGGTTATGCATTGCAAACATTCCGTCGTTTGTCACCAGAGACTGTACAAGATGTGAATGGTCGCAAACGTGGCGGCAACCACGCGGCTGATGCTGGTGCAGCTATGGATGCTACTGCTAGCAAATTTACCTTCCAAATCCCTAGCAGCGAAACCAGCTACAATCCTCACTATGGTACCAAACTACCATAATAATTAAGAACACCAACTAAAACAATAACAATTCTAAGTTTAACTTTTAATTTTTTAAGTTATGAAAAAGAGTTTATTTTCTGCGTTGATCGCATGCGTAGCTCTCGTATTCGTAGGCTGCGAGCAAAATGATCCTAACAAATTGACAGGTATCGCATTGGCTCCTGCAGAGTTATCAATGGTTCCTGGTGAGGAGTTCCGTCTCTCTGTAAGCCCAACTCCTTCAACAGCAACTTTGGATGCAACTGTAGCTGTAGTTTGGGAAAGTTCTGACACCACTGTAGCTGTAGTTAACGACAAGGGTGTTGTTACCGCAGTAGGTTATGGTAAAGCTAATGTAACCGCTACTTACGGCGAGTTCAAAGGCGTTTGCGCAGTATGGGTAAAAACTTATTATGAGAACCTTTCATTCACCAACGCTATTGTATGGGATATGGATACAACCGCTTTTGGTGGCGAAGTTCACGAGATCACTACTTCAGATGGTTCTGAGACATACAACTGCTACCTCGCTATGGCAGAGTTGTGGTTGTGCGCTGATGGTTTCTACATCAACGAGTCTGGTTACTTGGATGGTGGTGAGCTTGCTTCATACATCACTGTTTACGCGCCAATGTGGTTTGGTACTAAATACTTGAACCCAGAGAAGGGTGGCGTACAATTCTCTTTGGGTACTTGGAAACTTGAGAACCTTCCAGCAGATAGCGTTAACGCTCACATCGGTACTCCAGGTACTTTGAACGAGGAAGCTTATATGACTTATATGGATATGGCACTTCAATCATACAACACTGGTGATGTTCAAATGTTCCAGACTTACCTTGCACTCATCGGTGGTCTTGTAAACTATCCTGCAGGTTGGCCAGTAGCTATTCAAGGTGCTACTATGACAACTTTGCAGTATTCTGTTGACGAGAGCGGTGAGGGTGGTTACTCTTACTCATACATTCCTGATGGTATCGTAACTGAAGGTCAATGGAGTTTGAACGCTGACGGTGTATCTGCATTTATGGCAGGTATGGACTACAACTACCTCAAGTTCCGTGAGATTCCAGTTGATGACACTTACAGTTGGGGTTGCAACTGGCTCTTCGCTGAGGACGGTTCGATCTCTTGGGGTGATGAGAAAGTTATGCACTGGGGTCAAGAAGTTGTTTACCAATATGGTGAGCTTCCTACAGCTGAGTCTCCAAAGATGGAGCCACTCCACGCACCTGTAATCAAGATTGATTATCCAGAGGTTGCTAAGCGCATTGAGAACCAACTCAAAGAGTACAACACTTTGGTTAAGAAATAAGCACCAAATTTAGTTGGTACAATAAACGGTTTGTACAAACCGCTTGTGAAACGAGAGAATCATCGTATGATGGTTCTCTCTTTTTATGCAGAGTCAAAAATAACTTCTAAAGTTTATTTTTTGTTAAATTACAGAAATAGAAGAGCTTTAATTTGTGTATTTTATATTTTTTTTGTACCTTTGCAAGCTGAAATATATGAAAAGACTTATACACATATTTTTTGCTCTCTGCCTAGTTAATGCCCTATACGCAGTAGTAGCTACCCCAGAACCCATTTGGCGTCAATTACCTGACGGCAGTTGGTCTCAGGTGTACATCCGTGGCGACGAATACTACCATTACTTAACAACGCTTGAAGGAGATATTATCCCAGGCACAGAAGTTAGTAGTTATCTCAAAAGCGACCCACTCCACCCTATGCAACGCGCAGAACAAGAGATGCTATTAACATCTTATATGCCCAACCAAGGTCATATCAAAGTACCGGTAATTTTGGTCAATTTTACTGATTTGGCATTTACAATGGAAGACCCTATTGCTAATTTTACAGACTTTTATAATGGAATGGGTGGAACCAATCCGAATGCAACAGGCTCTGTACATGACTATTTTATTGCCTCATCAGATAGTGCATTAAATTTGCAGTTTGATGTATATGGTCCTTTCACTGTTAGCAAGCCAATGGAATACTATGGTGCTAATTCAGGAAGTAACCACGGCAAAAACACCCGACAACTAGTAATAGAGGCTGCCTCATTGGCACATCAATCTGGTGTAGATTTCACACAATATGACAACAACAATGATGGAGTCATAGATAATCTATCTATTATTGTTGCAGGTTACAATGAGGCGGAAGGAGGTCACGAAAACACGATTTGGCCACATTATAGTACAATATATAGTTCAGATAGTTATTCGGGAAAGAGAATTTCAGGTTATTTGATGATCTCTGAATATAGAGGTAGCGGTGGCAAACAACAAGCTGGAATAGGAACCTACTGCCACGAGTTTGGTCATGTTCTAGGTTTACCAGACCTATACGACACCTACAATTCCTCACACTATACAGTGGGCGATTGGGATATAATGTGCTCTGGTAGTTATAACAACTCGGGTTGCACACCTCCATCTTATAGCGCCTTTGAGCGTTTTGCAATGGGTTGGCTGACTCCTATTCAATTGAAAGAGGATGGAGATTATCGTATAGAACCACTATTAGAAAGCAATACTGCATATTTGATAGCCAATAGCGAACACAATCTTTCTATGCTACGCCCCAATCCTAACGAGTATTTCTTGATTGAAAACAGGCAAGCAATAGGTTGGGATGCTAACCCAGGAGCTTTGATAGGAACAGGTATGTTAGTATCGCATATTACATTTAACAGCAATAAATGGAACAACAACACATTTAATAACGGCAGTATATTAGGCTATGCTATTGTAGGAGCATATGATAGTGATCCAGTTAAAAGTACTCCGTTGGATCTTTTCCCAGGAACAGGAAGAGTGACTTCGTGGTTACCAGTCTTAAATGATGGAACTGAACTACAAGATCAACGAATACAAAACATAAAAGAGAATAGCGACTACTCTATCCTATTTTCCCATGGTCCATTATCCAATGATGGTATATCTTTTTCTCAGGATAGTATAGATGCACTTGTAACGACATTTGATCAACGAATTATATCCTATGACACCAGACAAGTAAAGATCAGCATTCGTAATCTACCTAACGATAGCTTGCTGATTTATTCTACCAATACTGTTTTCGAGTTTTCCCTTGACAATGGAGAAACTTGGTATGATTCATCGTACCACTTAACACCTAGCGATAGCGTGTACCACTTTGATTTGCTAGTGCGTCACAAACCTCATCGCCAATCCTGCGCAAAAGTACAAGCCTTTATTACTATTGAGAGTACGCAAGCATTAAAAATGCAGCAATTAGGTGTAAGCGGATACTCACCTCGACCTATATACATTACACAACCAGAATTATTAGAACCATCACAAGTATCTACTCACTCATTTACCACGCAATGGGTAAAACAAGCGGATGCGCAATACTATTATGCCACCTTATTCTCTCTTATAGATAAGATTGATACCACATACCAATCATTTGACAACTTTGTTTCTAAGGAAAATATCGTTCAAGAGGGATGGAACTCTAATTTTGTTCGCACATCTACTATTGTTTCCGAATCCAACAAAAGTGTATTATTTGTTAATACTGGCGAACAAATCACTTCAAATGAACTGACTATTCCGATGAGCAGTCTTAGATTTTGGGTATCTAACAACTATGTTTCATCAAGTGGAGAGAGTGCGAGCGGTGGCTTATTGATAGAAGGAAAGAATACCGATGGCGACTGGCAAAAGATAGATAGTCTTCGTATTGTTAACACCACGAAGAACCTAATCAAAACATATCCAATATCTACCTCGGATAAGATTATTCAAATCCGTTTCACCTATACACATCGTCAAGGAGATGGCGGATGTGCAATAGATGGCTATTATGCCTACACCGACCAAAGCATTCAGTATATCTACAAAGGTACAGAATATAAATTACTAGCAAATGACACAAGTACAACCTTCTACAACCTAACACCTAATACAAACTATTATTTTGCTCTTCAAGCGTATGAAAATAAGAGTTGTCAAGAAAATTTCTCGCAGATATCTCAATATCAGACAATTCAGACATTAAGCGAGAACAAAGTAATGAACGATCTACAAATCATACAACAAGAAAGTGGCGAGTATATCGTAAAACTACCTACGCCAGCTAGTGGAGCAAGCGAATTATATGTATATAGCGCACAAGGAATGCTTGTCTACAAAATTGCTATCCCGCAGCAGACGAGTCAACTAACACTGCCTACTCTACCCCAAAAGGGGATTTACTTTCTCAAATTGCTTGAAAACGGTCGAATAAAAAGATCTTACGCATCTGGTAAGTTAGTAAACTAGTAATAACCATTCAAAATTTATCTATATGAAAAAGATTTTATCACTCTGTGCATTTATTGCCATGTCAGTGTTTGTGTTCGGACAAAAACCTTTACAGTACGTCTATTTTGACCGTGCCGATGCAAACGTTGAACGTTTATCCTCACTAACAGAAGAGCAGGCTTCATTTTTTGCTCAATACGAACAAGCCATCCAACAAGTCAGCAATGGCGCTGATTTGAGCGACTATTTTATAGTAGAAACAGCTAGCGATGCATCTGACGCAGTAAGTCCACTGCTTGGCAACATTGTATATGATCAAAATGTACCATTTAATAATTTGTGCCCTATCATTAATGGTCGTAGAGCAGTGACTGGTTGTGTAGCCACTGCCATGGCGCAAATAATGCGTTACTACTCCTATCCTAGTGTAGGAACGGGTTCTGTAACATACACAGGAAGCGATGGTGCAGCTACGCTTAACTTAGCCGACTATGATTTTGATTGGTCACTTATCTTGAACGACTATACAAAGTCATACACCCCAGCACAAGGAGAGGCTGTGGCAAAATTAATGTTAGCTTGCGGTGCCTCTATCAACATGAATTATAGTGCCGACGGCAGTGGTTCACATCTAAACAAAGCCATGAAAGCTTTAAAAGACAATTTTGGATACAGTAAAGATATTGAGTACTACGACTCAACTGGTGATTACGATCCAGAGGGACTAATCGAATATGATTGGGTTTTCACAATTCGCGAAAATCACCAAAAAGGATATCCTGTAATGTATGCAGGTAGTCCCGCTTCTGGCAAATCAGGTCACGCATTTGTGATAGATGGATACAAAGTAATAGACGGAGTTTATTACTACCACGTCAACTGGGGTTGGTCTGGTTATTGCAATGGATACTATCTTATATTAAACCTAAAACCTGATGGTGAGAATTATGCTGGATATGGTTGCGATATGGTCGTTAATATACATCCAGAAGACTGGACCGCTGACGTAGAAGACGTAGTTGTTCCACAACTTGACAACAAGATATACAACCTCCTCGGTGTTGAGGTAGATGAGAACTACAAGGGTATCGTTATCAAGAACGGTCAAAAGTACATTCAATAATCTCTTACTGAGATAAAACTAAGAGGCTTCCAATTTGGGAGCCTCTTTTTTTATGGTTTTCCTTCGGTTGTGATTCGGTATTCCTTCGAAGTGGTAACGGGGTGGTAACGGTAAAGTCCTCTAGTCGTACAACAATGTGTAGATTTTATCTGGAGCGAAAACTTCGTTAGCAACATCTTGTAATTGCTCGGGTGTAATCTTCTGCACCTTGGCAAAAGTCTCTTGCCATTGAGGTGCACGATGATGATACAACATCTGCTTTGCCATAGCAAGCGCGTTATTCTCCTGATTCTCAGCCGAGATAGCTAACTGCCCCTCCAATTGGCGCAAAGCACGTTGCAATTGCGAGGAAGTCAATCGGACATCACGCAAGCTCTGCAACTCTTTGTGGCAAAGTTCTATGCATTGATCTTTATGCTGAGGTTCACACGCCAAATAAATGTTCCAATACCCTGTATCACTCAAAGGTACCGCCTGAGAATCAATATTATATACCAAACCATACTTCTCTCGAAGACTTAGGTACAAACGGCTAGACATACTGCCTCCTCCCAAAATATTATTGAGCAAGAACATAGTCAATTGCTTGGGATGACCGATCGGGAAACTATGCGAACCAAGCATAATATGCGTTTGGTGGGTATGGCGTTTGTATAGCCGGGTATTGGACGCCGCTGGAGCGGCTATTGGATATTGGACGCCCTGCGGGCTATGGGACGCTTCGCTATTGGCTATAGGCGAGGAGGCGAGGAGTTCCTTTTCTGCCGCAGTTATCACTTGCTTGGTAGAAACATTGCCTTGAACAAAGAGCACCATGCGTTCAGGTCGGTAGTGCTGCGCCATCCAATGGAGTGGATATTGAGGCGATTTGGAGATACGGCGGAGCGTTTTCTTGGTTCCAAGAATAGGCATTGCCAACGAACTTCCCTCAAAAATCATATTCTCAAAGTCATCATAGATCAATTCGCTAGGAGAATCATTATAACTCTCTATCTCATCTAGGATAACCGTTACCTCTTTGTCCGTTTCTTTCTTATTGAAAGTAGGGCGGAGTACCATATCTGCCAGCAGATGCAAAGTTGTGCGGAAGTGGTTATGGAGCGTCGCAGCATAAAAAGTGGTTTCCTCCTTAGTAGTATAAGCATTAATCTCGCCACCAATACCCTCGATATGATTAATAATCTGACGGGCTGTATAATGTTTAGTACCCTTGAAGAGGCAATGCTCAATATAATGCGCCATGCCATTCTCCTCGGGTTGCTCATGACGAGTTCCCGCACCTATCATCAGACCAACATAAACGACGGGAGAAAGGGTCTTGCGGTGCACAATCTGCACGCCATTGGGTAAATTATGATAAAAAGTTTCGTACATATTTGGTTAATTTATTGTTTATGCGGGCTTCCGCCCTCGCATAAAGCGACGTTGTTGTACTTTCGAGGACACCGACCTCGCTACGCTCGCCCACCTCGAAGCTACAGTCGCTTTATGCAGCCCATATGCTCGCCTTTTTGTCCAAAAGTAAACTTTTTTCCAAAAATTCTTGCATATGTGCATTTTTTGTTGTACCTTTGTAGTCGATTTCAAAAATCACCTCACGCGGCATTGGCGGAATTGGTAGACGCGCTAGACTTAGGATCTAGTTTCGAGAGGAGTGAAGGTTCGAGTCCTTTATGCCGCACATCGGGTCGCAAGACCCGTTTTTTGTATCATATACACAAGATACAACAAATATTAAATTATTAACTATTAATTATTAAGTAATATTATGCGTAAGTTGTTGCTTTTTTCTATTTTAGCAGTTGTAGCTTCTGCAATGACAAGTTGTTTGGAATATAAAGAACCTCAATATAGTCCTCAAATATATGGTTCAACATTTTATGTAAATCCTCAGTTTGAGGGCGATTCCCTAGTTGGAGCGCAAGATTCGTTGAGTCTATTCTATGATGCAGAAGATGATTCGTATGAAATGGATACAGTTTATATTGGTGATACTATTATGTTTGTAAACACCTATTATACAGTGGCCAACAATCTTGTAGCTGTAGAAATGAAATGGGATACTACGGAAATGAACTTGTGGTATTTAACTACAACTGAAATTGATAAAGCATTATATAAAACGGATACCGTGGGTAATTGCACATGCACAATGCGTTTTAATCCTGGTTATAACCGCGTGACTTTCCCTATTTATTTCATTCCTAAAGCGCGTGGCGGTATGAATTTAAAATTATCCGTTGAGAGTGATTCAGAATTCCCTATTTCATCTGTGTTGTTCTACATTCCTGTAATAGAAAAACCTGTTGAGACAGAAGAGTAATGAAAGCGCTATTCCCTACTCTTGGCTTCTTGCCAAAGGGCTTCCATCTCATCTAGGGTCATGTCTTTGAGAGACAGACCCTTTTCTTTTGCCTTTTGCTCAATATAATTGAAGCGCTTGATAAACTTGGCATTGGTTTTCTCTAACGCATTGTCTGGGCGAATCTTATACAAACGCGCCGCATTAACCAACGCAAAGAACAAATCGCCCATCTCATCCGTAGCCTTCTCCTCATCCATATTCTCCACCTCTGCTTCAAACTCGACAATCTCCTCTTTCACTTTTGCCCAAACATCCTGTGGTTTCTCCCAATCAAAACCCACATTAGCTGCCTTATCTTGAATGCGATATGCTTTAACCAGAGCAGGTAGTGCCTCAGGAATTCCTGCTAGCACAGTCTTGTTGCCATCTTTCTCTTTGAGTTTGACTTGCTCCCAGAGTTTGGACACCTCGTCTGCGTTTTGAACAGACTGCTCGCCATAGACATGAGGATGACGAAAAATGAGTTTATCCGCTATCTTATTGCACACATCTGCTATATCAAACGCCCCCATCTCGCTACCGATCTTGGCATAGAACACCACATGCAAAAGCACATCCCCTAGTTCTTTGGCAATCTCGTTCATATCATCCTTAATGAGCGCGGACGCCAATTCGTAGGTTTCTTCGATGGTGTTTTGGCGAAGGGATTCGAAAGTTTGTTTTCTATCCCAAGGACATTTCTCACGCAGTTCGTCCATAACCGTCAAGAGGCGGTCAAAAGCTTTGAGTTGTTCTTCACGATTATTCATAGTTCATCATCATTACTTCGAAGTTATCATTTACTTGTACATAGGTAAACATGCGCCAACAATCACCTAGTATCATGATTCGGCTATCACGACTCAACATCAGATCCAGTTCAATATGGCGATGACCAAATATATATAGATCATGATGATTGCCATTTTGCTCTTGCTCTTTAGCAAACAACACCAGTTCCTCCTTATCCTCTCCCTTGTAAGGATATGTTCCATCTTTCTCTTTGAGGCGACTCTTTTTCGCCCACTCATATCCTAGTTCGTTACCCCAAGAGGCAGGAAGAAGACGCAAGAAGAATTGCAAAATAGGACTATGAAAAAGCTTGCGAAGGAGAATAAAGTGCTTGATTTTCTTTTGGATATTAGCAGGGAGCTGTTGTACGTAGTTGCTAGGCACCAAGCCATCACCGTGAGCTAGGAAGATTCGTTTTCCGTTGATAGAAATGGTTTCGGGCTTCCGATGGATAGTCATTCCCGTTTGCTCTGCTAGCCATCCGAACGTCCAAATATCGTGATTGCCAATAAAGAAATGCACCTCAATGCCCTTATCCGTAATCTCTTTAATGGTTTGCAAGAAAGGACGATATTGTTCTTTGCTCCTATCTCCCCAGAAGAACTCACACCAAAAGTCAAATATATCTCCGAGCAAATAGATTGCAGTCGCATCCTTCGCCATAGTGCGAAGCATGGAGATTAGGGTCTGCTGATGGGCATCAAAATCCGAAATAGCCCTCGAGCCTAAGTGCGCATCGGAGAGGAAGTAGATCATTCGTTTAGTGTTTAGTGGACGCGGCAGAGCCGCTACTGTTTAGTGGTTAGAGGAATCCTAGTTCTAGTTTGGCTTCTTCGGACATCATGTCTTTGTTCCACTCGGGTTCGAAGACGATATTGACATTTACTTCGTTAATACCATCCACAGAACCTACTTTCTGCTTGACATCCTCCACCAAGAAATCCGCCGCAGGGCAGTTAGGAGCAGTTAGAGTCATATCTATGTTACAAATCCCATCTCCAGGCAAGTCAATGCGATAAATAAGACCCAGTTCGTAAATATTAACTGGAATCTCAGGGTCATAGACCGTTTTTATCATTCGCAGAACTTGCTCCTCTAGTTGCAAAAATTCATTCATATCGTATCACTTCACAAATTGGAGTGCAAAGATACTGCTTTTTTGGCAAATACACAAAAGTTTTGGCAAATAAATACATAATCTTGCAAAGATAATGTATCGGCAAAATCACGGAGGGATAACGGAGATATAAAGGAGTTCCTTCGGTTGTCCTTCGGTCAGGTTCCGATGAAGTCCCTATGAAGTTCCTATGAAGTCCCTATGAAGTTCCTATAAAGACAGAGGGCAAGGAGAGGTGAAAGGTAAGAGGTGAGAGGTGAAAGGTGAGAGACAAGAAATTTACACCACTTTTCCCCACTAAAGTTAATAAATAACATATCTCGCTGATTATCTTTCGATTAAGTAGTTGATAACTTTTTTGATAACATACTTAAAAACATATCGAAAATTTTTTTGTGGGGAAATGTGGGGAAATATCAAATATTTTTTGTAACTTTGCAGCCGAATTCAAGAAAATCAGGAATTATGAACACATTTATTGGAAATATCGAGGCACGCTTAGACGGAAAAGGTCGCGTGTTTATCCCAGCGAATTACAGAAAGATACTCGCTGAGATGGGATCGGCGCATATCGTCATGCGACGAGATACAGATAATGAGTGTGTCATCTTCTACCCAGAACATATATGGCATAAGAAAGTGAGTGAACTACGTAATGCCCTAGATGAATGGGATCCAGAAGACCAAATGATATTGATGCAATTCATGTCAGAGGCAGAAACACTTGATATGGATAGCCAAGGACGCGTACTTCTACAAAAGAAGAACCTAGAGATGATTGGTGCTCAACAAGATATACTATTTGTAGGTATGTTGGATCGCTTTGCAATATGGAACCCAACCATGTTCGCAGAGAAGCAGATACCACAAAAAGACTTGGCAAGTCGCATCAGAATGAAAATGAAATCCCAGCCTAAACTATAATTAAACCTAACCTACTATGAATGAGATTTATCACATTCCCGCAATGCTGAGAGAGACAATCCAAGGGTTGAATGTTCAACCCGATGGATTGTATGTGGATGTAACCTGCGGTGGCTGCGGACACTCAAGAGCTATTTTGGAGGCCCTTCAGGAAGTTCAGGAAGGTTCAGGAGTTCAGAAGTTCGGAAGCGGCAAATTGTATTCCTTTGATCAAGACTTGGACGCACTCGAAAATGCTCGCCAATTAGGCATGGATAAGCACGAGAATTGGCAGTTTGTGCATAGCAATTTCCGCTACTTGCGTAATTTCATGGATTACTACGGCGTGGAGCAGATAGATGGATTATTGGCAGACTTGGGCGTTTCGTTCCACCATTTCGACTGCCCAGAGAGAGGATTCAGTTTTCGTTACTCTGCGCCACTAGACATGCGCATGAACCAAACCGGTGGTAAGACCGCTGCCGATATTCTCAACACCTATACAGAAGAGGAGCTCGCGCGCGTACTATACATATATGGAGAGCTGAAAAACGCTAAGCCACTCGCCAAACGCATTGTCAAAACACGAGAAAACACCCCAATCGCACGTACAGAGGATCTAGTGAGTATCGTTTTAGGGAAGAAGGTTCAGGAGTTGAGAAGTTTAGAAGTTCAAGAGTTGGATATACCTGCCGCAGCAAAAAAGGATATGGCCAAGGTTTTTCAGGCATTGCGTATAGAGGTAAACGACGAGATGGGAGCACTCAGAGAGATGCTGTTGGCAGCCAAAGACCTATTGAAACCAGGAGGAAGAATTGCTATACTAACCTACCACTCGCTAGAAGATCGAATCGTTAAAAACTTCCTACGCTCAGGTAACTTAGAAGGTACAATAAAAAAAGACTTCTACGGCAACATTTTAACACCATTCAAAGTCCTTGAAAAAGGACTAACAGCTAGCGCAGAAGAGGTAGAACAAAACCCAAGAGCACGAAGTGCAAAACTGCGGGTTGCTGAGAAAATTGAGAGCAACAAATAACCATTAAACAAAATAACTATGTGTAAGTTTTCATTAAAAGACATCCTGAGCGGAAACATCTTGACCAAAGCATGGTTCAAACGCCAGTACAAGGTCATTGGACTTATTAGTGCGCTCATTTTCGTGTATATCCATTGCGGATATTTAGCACAACGGCAACAACGTAACCTCAGCGAACTGCAGAAAGAATTACAAGATGCCCAATTTGTGCAACTGAGTTTGAGTGCCGAACTTATGGAGAAAACACGTCAGTCATCCATCAGCAAAATGCTCGCAGCGAAAGAGAGTAAAGTTAAACCTAGTAATACCCCTGCCATACGCATACAATGAGTGAGAATGTTAAACATACCGTTTTACGCTTCGCCATTGTTTTTGGCGTCATATTGCTATTATTTGGCATAGTGTTCGCACGTATCATCAGTCTGCAAACCGTCCATCGTAGCGAGTTAGAAGCCATGGTGGCAGATCGCGACTCCGTCTATAGACCCATCAAGGCTGTGCGCGGAAACATCTTTGATTGCGAAGGACGATTATTAGCAAGTAGCGTGCCACAATATAGTATCCATATGGATACACGCGTAGAGGCACTACACATGAATCAAGGTAAATTATTCTACGAATATGTAGATAGTATTGCCTATGGTCTAAGTCGTATTGTAGGTGATCAAACGCCCGAAGAGTATCGCGCAATAATCGTTAAAGCATATCGTGGCAAAACTCGCCGTGAACGCAATATACGACTTACTCCCAAGCGTATTTCCTATACACAACTCAAAGAAATCAAACAACTACCATTGATTCGCCGCGGTGTGTATAAAAGTGGATTCTACGCTGTGGATCTTAACCTACGCGTCAAACCTTTTAACAGCCTTGGAAGTCGTACTATAGGCGGTATCTACGCCGAAAGTGGCAAAGGTAATGCTGGACTAGAAAAGCGTTTTGATGACTATCTACAAGGTGAAGACGGCTTAGCTATTCGTGAACGCATGGCCAATCAATGGCAATATATTCCTATTCGCGAGGAAAAGCATGGATGCGATGTCTATACTACCCTAGATGCCAACTTAATGGACATCTGCGAGAGTAACCTACGTGCACGACTAGAACATACACAAGCTGATTGGGGATGTGTCATTCTCATGGAAGTGGCTACAGGCGAAATCAAGGCCATGTGTAACCTTGACCGCGGTAGCGATCTTCAATACTATGAAATAGCCAATCACGCGGTTGTTCGCATGGAACCCGGATCGACCTTCAAGACAATAGCAATGATGGCAGCATTGGATGATGGAAAATTCAATATTGACGATACCTTGCGTGTGTGGAAAGACGGATGGTATTACCATGGTGCAACACACCGAGACGCCCACCCTGCCGACACCGTATATACCATGCGTCAAGCATTGGCAGTGAGTAGTAATATCGCTTTAGCTCGTATGATTACAGACGGTTACAACGGTAGCGCAAAAAAATTTGTCAATAAACTCAAACGTATGGGACTATGTGACAGCATAGATTACATCATTCCAGGTGCACATCAACCACGCATCAATATCCCAAAAGATACCGTTACCATCTCTCGCATGGCATATGGATATTCCGTAGAACTCAGTCCTCTACAAATATTGACATTCTATAATGGTATCGCAAATGGTGGACGAATGATCTCACCCATTCTTGTAACAGAGGTCAAGGATGGAAAAACGACGATAGAATCTTTTGAAACTCAAACCATCAGAAGCAGTCTATGCAGCAAAAATACATTAGAAAACATCCGCGCTAGCCTACTCGATGTAGTGTGGGACAATGATTTGGGTACCGCAGCAATGAACAAATGGAGACAACGCAAAGCACAGAGTGATCTAGTTAAAATTGCAGGCAAGACCGGTACTGCACAGGTCATGGAAAATGGCAAGTATTTCAACAACAAGCACCGTATGTCTTTTGTAGGATATTTCCCAGCAGATGCTCCTCGTTACTCATGCATATGTGTTATTCATGCACCACGCAACAAAGGTGCGTATGATTCGGGATTAGATTGCGGTAGCGTCGTGCGTAAGATAGCAGAAAAAACCATGGTGTACACCAGTGAATACCGAATAGAGGACAAGCAACTGGTAATGAAAGCAAAAGAAGACTAAATACAAAGAACTAGAATATATGATACTCAAAGAATTGCTCACAGGATTAGAGGTGTTGCAAATGATTGGCGACACAAACATAGAAGTGACCGGCATACAGTCCGATTCTCGCCGTGTGACATCGGGTAATGTGTTTGTTGCACAAGTAGGCACCACCGTAGATGGGCATGTATTCATTCCGCAATGCATAGAGAAAGGAGCAACCGCCATTGTTATAGACAAGGCAGAGCATATGCCAACCCAAAGCAATGGCGTAACATATATCCTAGTTAAAAGTAGTGACGAAGCACTCGGTAAAATGGCACACCTTTGGTATGGCGAACCATCCAAAAAGCTTCAACTAGTAGGCGTAACAGGCACCAATGGCAAAACCACTACCGCCACCCTACTCTACCGCCTATTCAAGACCATGGGAGAGAAAGTTGGACTACTTTCTACTGTCATCAATTATGTCAACGACGAAGCTGTGCCTTCAACCCATACCACCCCTGATGCATTGTCACTCAATGCATTGCTAGCCCAAATGGTGGCAGCAGGTTGTACCTATGCTTTTATGGAGGTCAGCAGTCATGCTATTGCTCAACAGCGCATAGCAGGACTAGAGTTTGCAGGAGCATTATTCACCAACCTTACGCGCGATCATATGGACTATCACAAGACCTTTGACCACTATCGCGACACCAAGAAATGCCTCTTTGACCACCTCAATAAAAACGCTTTTGCTATTACTAATGTTGATGACAAGAATGGACTTGTCATGACGCAGAACTGCCGCGCCAAGATCTATACTTATTCTACCCGCAGTATGGCAGACTTTCGAGGTAAAATCCTAGAAGAGGGTTTTGATGGAATGCTATTACGTATGCAAAGCACCATAGGGGCGGTAAACACCGAAGTGTTTGTACCACTAGTAGGTCGTTTTAATGTGAGCAACCTACTACTGATATATGGTTGCGGTGTAGCATTGGGTGTCGATCCTATGGAGGTGCTACGCATATTGAGCGGATTGAAGCCCGTAAATGGACGCTTTGAAACCATCCACTCTAGCAAAGGTTGGACAGGTATCATCGACTATGCACATACCCCAGATGCGGTAGAGAATGTGCTTAAAACGATCAACGAGATTGTTGCTGCTAACGCAGGAAAACAAACCCAAACACCACAAGTGATAACTGTAGTAGGTTGCGGTGGCAATCGAGACAAGGGCAAACGACCTATCATGGCACGCATCGCATTTGAGAATAGTACACAATTAATATTAACTTCGGATAATCCACGCGATGAGGAACCTCAAGCTATTCTCCAAGATATGGCAGCGGGATTAACTGCAGAAGAGTTACATCGAGTACTCATTATAGAAGATCGTGCATCAGCCATCAAAACCGCATGTACATTGGCTCGCCAAGGAGATGTAGTACTTGTCGCCGGCAAAGGTCACGAGGATTATCAGATTATCAAAGGCGTTAAGCACCACTTTGACGACCATGAGGTGGTTCGCGCATGCGCTGGTTTAGTTTAGTGTTTAGAGTTTAGAGATTAGAGATTATGTTATACCAATTATTTAGTTTGTTCAACGATTTTCCAGGCGCTCGCCTAATGAGTTATATTTCGTTCCGCGCTGTAGTGGCAGGCGTATTGGCCATGTGTATCAGCATTTGGGTCGGACGATGGTTTATTCAACTTCTCCAGCGTAAAAACATCTCAGAAACACAACGCGATGCCAGCATTGACCCATTCAATGTTGCAAAAAAAGGCGTACCTACCATGGGTGGTGTGGTGATTATAGCCGCCATATTACTCCCATGTCTTTTGCTCGGACGATTGAGTAACATCTACATGATTCTCATGCTGATAACCACAATCATCTTGGGTTGTATCGGTTTTGCAGACGACTACATCAAGACTTTTCGTAAGAACAAAGATGGACTAAATGGTTGGATTAAAATTGCAGGACAAATCACTCTTGGACTTATTGTAGGACTGACGCTTCGCTATAGTCCAGAAGCCGTGATGAACGAGCGTGTAACCAGTCATATTGAAAACAATATTACTGTTTTCGAAAAGTCACCAGAGGTTAAATCAACTCGCACTACCATTCCGTTCTTCAAAGCGCATGACTTCAATTATGCGGATATGTTCTCATTCCTTGGAGAAACCAACAAATACAAGGCAGGTTGGATTTTCTTTGTTCTTCTCACGGTCTTGGTAGTAGCTGCCGTGAGCAATGGTGCCAATCTCAACGATGGCATGGACGGCATGTGTGCTGGCAACTCTGCAATTATAGGTATCGCCTTGTTGGTACTAGCCTACATTAGTGGCAACGTGGTCTTCTCCGACTATTTCGATGTGATGTACATCCCAGGTAGTGAGGAGTTGACTATCTTCTTAGCTTCTTTCATCGGTGCATTGATTGGTTTCTTATGGTGGAACGGTTTCCCTGCACAGGTATTCATGGGCGATACAGGCAGTTTGACCATTGGCGGAATCATTGGTGTGAGTGCCGTGATTATTCACAAGGAGTTATTGTTGCCTATCCTCTGCGGCATCTTCCTCATGGAGAGCGTGAGTGTGATTATACAAACCCAAGTATATAAGTTTGCCAAGAAAAAAGGCATCCATCTACGCGTTTGGAAACGCACACCATTGCATGACCACTACCGCACTTCTATGGATCAGGTGCTTAAGAACGATCCTACCTGCAAAGTGCTATTCAAGGGCAAAGGGCCACTCCAACACGAGACGAAGATTGTTCTTCGATTCTGCATTGTGACCCTTATCCTAGCCGCATTGACTATCCTAACACTCAAAATACGATAAACTACTATGAAAAAAATTGTTATTCTTGGTGCCGGCGAATCGGGAACAGGTGCTGCCATCCTTGCTCAATGCAAAGGTATGGACGTGTTTGTCAGCGATAGAGGCACCATCGCGCCTATGTATCAGGCATTACTCAACCAACACCAAATCAGTTGGGAAGAAGGTCAACACACCATAGACAAGATTCTCGCCGCAGACGAAGTCATCAAGTCGCCAGGTATCCCATTCTCTACTCCTATTGTACAGCAGCTCATGGCACAAGGAACACCTATCATCTCGGAAATTGAGTTTGCAGCGCGTTATACCCAAGCCAAAATGATTTGTATCACCGGTTCCAATGGCAAAACTACAACTACTTCCCTACTCTTCGACATGTTGCATCGAGCAGGATTGGATGTAGGACTCGCAGGCAATATCGGTAACTCACTCGCTCTACAAGTAGCACAAGAAGATCATGCTTATTATGTGATTGAATTATCCTCTTTCCAGTTGGACAACTGCTACGATTTCAAGGCAGATATTGCCATTTTGCTCAATATCACCCCCGACCATTTGGATCGTTACGACTATCAGTTCCAGAACTACATAGATGCTAAGTTCCGCATTACACGCAATCAGACTGCCGAAGACGCTTTCATCTATTGGAGCGAGGACCCTGTCATTGACCGCGAGATAGCCCGTATCCGCCCTCAAGCGACCCTCTATCCTTTTGGTAGTCAGGAGCAAAACGTAGCCTACACCAATGGCAAACAACTGATTGTATCCGCTCACAAAGAAGTCGAGCCTCTCGCTGTTCCTTTGGACGAGTTAAGCCTTCAAGGTAAGCACAACCAATACAACTCCATGGCTGCAGGTCTAGCTGCACAAATATTGAATATTGACAACGCTATTATTCGTGAGAGCCTCCAACAGTTTGCGGGAGTAGATCATCGTTTACAATATGTCGCTACTGTACGCGGCGTACGTTACATCAACGATTCCAAAGCGACTAATGTCAATTCATGCTGGTATGCATTAGAGAGTATGACCACCCCTACTATACTGATTCTTGGTGGAACAGACAAAGGCAATGACTACAGCGAGATTGACCAATTAGTCAAAGATAAATGTAGTAGTCTTATTTTCATGGGAAAAGACAATAGCAAACTCATCGCACACTTTGAGCCAATGGGTATTCCTTTTATCTCTGTGGATAGCCTAGAGGCAGCAGTACAAACGGCTTATAATACCGCCCAGGAAGGGGAAACCGTATTGCTATCTCCATGTTGTGCTAGTTTTGACCTATTCAAAAACTACGAAGACCGTGGTCACCAATTCATGCAAACCGTTAGAAACTTATAACATATATCACCTATGAAAATTGACGAATTCATTCAAAAAATCAAACTCCAATGCACCTATATCGATCGTGTATATTGGTTGTTATTTGGGGTACTCATTATCGTAGCCATTTTGTCACTATTCTCCGCGAGTAGTACACTAGCGTTTGCCGGTGATAGCACATTGAATCCTATTCTTAACCAAATGCTCTTCATCTTAGTAGGTGTAGTAATGGCTTTTGGAATACAATTTGTTCCTCGTTCGTGGATTCGTGTCGGAGGTTATGTCGGATTGATCGTCTCTATCGTACTATTGATACTCACTTACACGAGTATGGGTGTGGAGATCAATGGCGCCAAACGTTGGCTAGACATAGGTCCTATTCGCTTTCAACCTTCGGAGTTAGCCAAACTTACCCTACTCATTGTAGTGAGTGACCTACTAAGCAAAATCAAGAGTGCAGAGGACGAAAAAAAATACTTCTATATTGTATTGGCAATCACAGGTATTGTATGTATGTTGATTTTCTTCAACAACCTATCTACCACCTTGTTACTAGGAGGAGTGGTGTTTATCCTATTCTTCTTAGCGCGAGTAAATTTCAAGTATTGGGGCACTATGCTTGCGATTGTAGTGGTATTATTAACCGGCGGTTATTTCATTGTTAAGAAAGCATATATTGAACCCGGAAATAAGATTGAGGCTCCACTTCTCAAGCGTGTAATAACCTGGGTTAATCGTGTGGACAACACAGTAGAAGAATGGAAATCCCCTGCCGACCAAAAATACTCCCTTGAAGATGACTACCAACGCACTATTGCCAAAGTAGCTATTGCACATGGTGGTGCCTCTCCTTTTGGTGTATTACCAGGCAATAGTACAGAGCGTAACTTCTTGCCACAGGCGTTTGCCGATTATATTTTTGCAATTATTGTAGAGGAATCAGGTATTGTGGGTGCAGTCTTTTTAATGTTTATCTATTTGGCTATCTTATTCCGTTCGTGTCTCATTAGTAGCAAGTATGCAGAATATTCAGCCATGTTAATGGTTATGGGATTGGCATTGATGCTCACCTGCCAGGCTCTCGTGAGTATGATGGTATCTGTGGGTATAGGTCCTGTAACAGGACAACCGTTACCTATGATTAGTCGAGGAGGAACTAGTGCATTAGTCACGAGTCTGTATTTTGGTATTATCATGTGTGTATCTCGTGAACAAAAAGAGTTACAGGAAAGACAAGAAACAAGCATAATCGATAGTCAAAATAACATCCCAGACTTCGAAATGGATTAAACACTCAGTATATGAAAGTACTCATTTCTGGAGGTGGAACAGGAGGACACATCTTCCCCGCCGTTAGTATTGCCAACGCATTGCGCGAAATGGATCCCAACTGCGACATCCTCTTTGTAGGTGCGCTCGGTCGTATGGAAATGGAACGCGTACCACAAGCGGGTTATAAGATAGTGGGACTACCCGTTCGCGGTATCGACCGTAGTCGTCCTTGGCGCAACATTAAAGTGCTGATTGATTTTGTGCGTTCAATGTGGCAGGTGCGCAAGATTATTCGTACGTTTCGCCCTGATGTAGGAGTTGGTGTAGGAGGTTATGCCAGCGGTGCTGCTATGAAAGTAGCAGCAAAAATGGGAGTACCTATCCTACTGCAAGAGCAGAACGGCTTTGCAGGAGTCACCAACAAGATGCTCAAAAACGATGCACAAAAAATCTGCGTAGCATACGATGGAATGGAACGCTTTTTCCCTTCAGAGAAACTTATTTTGACGGGTAATCCTGTTCGCCAAAACTTGACTACCGGCACCAAAGAAGGTGCTATTGAATACTTCAACAAAACTTTTGGAATGGAGTTTACCACCAATCGTAAGACTCTACTCATTATTGGCGGTAGTCTCGGTGCACGCACTATTAATCAAAGCATAATTGCCCATCTCCCTGAATTAATCAATAGCGATATACAAGTAATTTGGCAAACCGGCAAATACTATTTTGAAGACTGCAAACAAGCCCTTAGTTCTCTACTTTTGACACTAAACACTCAACACTCAACTATTATTTGCACCGACTTCATCAGTCAGATGCCAGATGCATATGCCCTAGCAGATTTGGTGATTTCTCGTGCAGGTGCTTCATCCATATCGGAGTTATGTTTGCTAGGCAAACCATCTATCCTAGTACCATCTCCTAATGTAGCAGAAGATCATCAGACACACAATGCAATGGCGTTGGTCAATAAGCATGCAGCCGTATTAGTCAAAGATATGGAAGCGCACGAGAAGATGGTACAGACAGCCTTACAACTAATTCAAGACGAAATAACCTTACAAGACTTGCAGACAAATATTCTAACCTTAGCTCTACCTGATTCTGCCAAACTCATAGCACAGGAGGTAATAAAGTTGGTCAATAACCAATAACCGAAAATAAAAAACGCAGCTCACAGGCTGCGTTTTTTTATTACTTGCGAATCCATGTTTGACTTCTGCCTAAAAGACCTCGTTTGTCCAACGATCCACGAAGTATCAACTTGCCATTTTCTAGATAGATTTTAGCGTAATACAACTTACCTTTGGCAGGGTCTAAGACTTTGCCGCCGCGCAACTCGCCATCCACCAATTGCATATCACGCACGATAGTCAATCCCACGATAGGTTGATTATGGTCTGCGCCTTCACACTCGGTGCATACTGCATTAGGATCCTCAAAAAGAGTAGTGATTTGACCATAATACATGCCATTATCTGCTTTATAGATATTGACTACGGATTTTTGCTCGCCACTCTCGTCATCAATGGTGATCCACTCGCCTACAAAAGGAACTTGGGCAGTTACCCATGCAGCCATCAATAATGCTGCCATCAAAAAAAGGTTTCTCATTTTCATACAAATTTGTTTATTTTGTTCATTTCGGCTGCAAAGGTATAAAAAAATCTCCGAACACACCAAATCAGCAAACAAAAATATTTGCACAACTCAAATATTTTTCGTACCTTTGCAGGGTTTTAGATAATCGCAAAAAAAATGAAATTAGTATTTGCATCAAATAACAAACATAAGTTGGACGAAGTTCGCAAGATACTTCCAAGCGATATATGTGTGGTAGGACTAGCGGAATTGGGATTTCACGCAGAAATAGATGAGACGGGGGAAACATTAGAAGAAAACTCTGCTTTGAAGGCAGAAACCATATGGACATGGATAGCACAACAACAGCTAACCCACGGAGTAGATGGCGTGTTTGCCGATGATACGGGTCTAGAGATCCATGCCCTAGGTGGAGCACCTGGTGTGCGTACTGCTCGTTGGGCAGGAGAAGACTGCAATGATGCATCCAACAGACAAAAAGCTCTCCAAGAACTGAGCGGTGTAATTGATCGCGAGGCACGTTTTCGTACTGTAATTACTCTAATAACACAACAAGGAACACAACAAGTGGAGGGTATAGTAAACGGTCGAATATCCGAAACAGAAGAGGGCAACGGAGGTTTTGGATATGACCCCGTATTTATACCCGAAGGTTATGAAAAGACTTTTGCCAGTCTGCCCACAGAAGTGAAGAACAGCATTAGTCACAGAGCTAGAGCATTAGAATCCCTAAAAAAACAATTAAAGATAAAAGGATGAAGAGATATATTTGGATAACAATATTGACTATAGGTCATTGTTTGGGGCTTATGGGCGCAGTTAGCGACCCTGTTTATCAATCGCATTGGAAGACCCATTTTGCATACAATAGTGTGCAACTCATAGCCATAGATCAAAATGATGTATATGCTGTAGCGAATGGAAAGCTATTCAGTATCAACCAAATGACTGAAAAAGTAACATTATACAACAATTTCTCAGGTATGCATGGTATCGAAATCGCACAATTGGCATATGATACTGCGCGCCACCAAATGTTGTTGGTATATGTCGACGGAAAGATAGATGTATGGAAAGACAAAAGCAAAATGCACTATATCTCGGACCTATATAGCAAACAATTGAGTTACTCCAAACACTGCAACAATATCACCATCCATGATTCAATAGCGTACCTTGCTATGGATTTTGGAATCCTAACTTTTGATCTAGAAAAATACGAATTAGTCGACACTTACTATGTCGGCAAAGAGGCAAAAGCAACGAAAGTGTTGGATGTACAGGTTCAAGGCGATAGTATCTACGCTAAAACCCAAGAAGGTACATCCCAGACCACATTAGCCGCACATATGGAAGACAATATCGTAGACTACCGATATTGGAAGAGTGTGAGTGATCAATCCGTAACATGGGATAGCAAGAAGGGTAAAGAATACCGCAGCGAAAATGGCGACACATGGCGCGTGGCTGGCAATAAAGGTGTGGAACGCCGCATGATAACTGGTGGTACAACCTATTATTTGCCAGATGGTCCAGAAGTGAATGTGGCATACAAGTTGGTGAGCGAAGGCGGAAGGCTATACGTAGTACCTGGAGGACGATGGGTAAACCAAAACAAACAGCCTGGACACGTAATGATCTTCAATGGAGAAAAATGGCGCAATATTACCGATACTGAAATCAATGCTATTACAAAAAAACCAGTATTAGACCTGACTGACATTGCTGTTGACCCTGAGGATTCTGCACACTATTTCGTAACCAGTTACGGAACGGGATTATATGAATTCAAAGCCGATCAACTAAGCAAACATTATACTCCATCCAACAGCATCATTGGCGCTGCTGCACCCAATAATCCCGATCGATACACACGCACCGATGCAGTGAGTTGGGATGAAGAGGGCAATGTATGGGTTGTTGTTGCTGGCGGCGTAGATACATCACTAGTTTGTATTATGCCTGATGGAAAACAACGTGGTCTCAATCTATACAAAGATGATGGAGAGAAGTTTGTGCTAAGCACACCTGGCGGCATACTCATAGATGGTAATCAAAAATGGATTATCTCAAGTCGTAGCGAACCGGCAGTAGTACTCTTGGACGATGGAGGAACTAAGTTTGACGCTAGCGACGACCAATGCAAAGTACATGCAAACTTCATGGATCAAGATGGCCAGATTATCGCACCTGAGTTCTATTATGCTGTTGCCCAAGCTCCCAACGGAGACATATGGATAGGTTCTGCATCAGGTCCTATTATCCTAGAAAAAGATGTTGACATTCTACACAGCAACGCATGCAAACGTCTGCGCATCAAGATGGCAGACGATACCTACTTGCTAGAAACAGACCGTGTGAACGCTTTCGCATGGGACGACCAAGATCAAGTATGGATAGGCACACAAACTGGTGGCGTTTACGTGCTCAACAAAGAATGCACCGAGATTGTAGCGTGCTATACTAGCGACAATAGTGTGATGCCATCTAACACCGTGATGACTATGGCTTATGACCATAACAACGGAAAGATGTACATCGGTACTGCCAACGGATTAGTATCATACACACAAAACCCCAAAGTAGAATCGTCTATCAAAGAAGGAGAACTTACCCACGACGAGTACACCGGTAGCATGTATCGATGGAGAGCACATAATGCGTTTACATATGTAGAGAACGTAGTTAAATTAGGTGACCAAATCTATGGTTTATCAGCTGGTTCATTATTCGCAGTAGATAGGGAAACCGGACTAGTAAGCAATATAACGAAGTTAGACGGCTTAAGTGCATCAGGTATCAATCAGATCGCTAAAAACGAATCGTTGAATAGGATGTTGATTACCTATCAGAATGGAGCGATAGACATCGTAGATGCAGAAGGAGAGATCTACCCTATCATGGACTTATACCTTAAACAAATGAATGGTAGCAAAGTGGTGAATGACGTATGCACCTACAAGGAGAAGGCATATCTGGCGATGAATTGGGGTATATTGGTAATAAACATGCAAAAAGCCGAGATAGAAGACACGTATTACATCGGCAATGAGAGTAGCGAAGTAAACGTAAAATACATCTGTACGGTAGGTGAAAAGGTTTATGCAATGACAGATAGCGGATTGTATTGTGCAAACATGCGTGACAATCTGGTGGATTATGCATATTGGAACACAACCGAAATGCCTACAGGAAACACAGTGAGTGGAATGCGCGAATTTTGTGGAATGTTGTTTATGGTAGTAGATGAACAACTATGGAAATTACAACAAGAGACTTGGCTTCAAATACCTTTACGTAAGTTACGTGGTTTACATAGAACAAGTGACAACTTGTGGTTATTACCTGCAGTTAAAAACAATGGCATTGGCAGGTTACCTAAAGTAGGTGCGTTAGAGTGGATAGTAGAAGATTTGGTGTGCCACTGTATCGTTGAAGATGGAAATCAGTATTGGATTGGTACCGAAGCAAATGGACTAGTGAAAAAATATAATATAGCGAGCAAGGCACGAGAGAGTTATTATCCAGAGGGACCTTGTAGTAATTTTGCATACAAGTTGCGCTTTGTAGGCGACCGATTGTATATGTTGCCAGGTGGTCGATGGGCTGACCGATACAAACGTAAAGGCGACATCATGATCTACGAAGCTGATGAATGGCGCAATATACGCAATGCGGAATTAAAAAAGCAGAACAAAAACAATCAGGTACTAGACTTGATGAATGTGGCACAAGATCCTAAGAACGACAAACACTACTACGTAAGTAGTTATGGTACTGGTTTGTACGAGATGTATGAGGATAAGATTGTAAATACATATTTACCCACTAACAGTAAGTTGATGTCGGCTGTAGATGGGGCAGATTTAACTTTTACTCGTACAGATGGTATGTGTTATGACAGCGAAGGTAACTTATGGGTAGTAAATGCTGGCGGTGGTGAAACGAAGAGTATCCATGTTATTACACCTGATAATCGCTGGTATGCGTATCAAGTAAACTATGGTGGTAAGGCCATTGAGATGCATACTCCGGGAGATATATTGATTGATAGACGCAAAGAGAACTGGAAGTGGATTCCACTATTGCGTTATAACACAGGTTTGATACTGCTAGACGACAATGGTACACCTACTAACAACAATGATGATAAAGTAATATATCGCACAGAGTTTGTTGATCAAAACAACAACCATATCCTACCCAACCAAATATACACGATAGCTCAGGACAAGAATAACGTGATATGGATAGGTACAGATGACGGCATATTAGCATTACCTCCTACGGTAGACTTTATGACCTCCAATCGTTGTATAAGAGTGATTATTCCTCGTAACGATGGAACAAATTTAGGTGACTACTTGCTAGATAATGAACAAGTAAATGCAATCAAAGTGGACGGTGCAAACCGTTTGTGGGTAGGAACTGCCAATTCGGGTATTTTCTTGCTCAAACCTGTGACAGAAAATGTAGCAGATCCATCCTACTATGTAGAAACCGTATCGCATTTCACTACCGAAAACTCTATTCTACCTAGTAACGAGATTATGTCCATTGACATTAAAGAGTCCACAGGTGAAGTATTTATCGCAACAGGAGGTGGACTTGTGTCTTATATGAGTGATGCGACCATAGGACATTCTGATTATAGTGAAATATACGCTTAC
The DNA here is from genome assembly GCA_045532335.1 of Paludibacteraceae bacterium. Classification (GTDB taxonomy): domain Bacteria; phylum Bacteroidota; class Bacteroidia; order Bacteroidales; family Paludibacteraceae; genus Colicola. The sequence continues at coordinate 76,065 of JAZSFR010000008.1, read as the reverse complement.
CCTAACCCTGTATATCCTACCTACAGGGGATACATCACATTCAAAGGACTGATGGATAAGACAGAACTTCGCATCATAGATGCTGGAGGAAATCTCGTCAAGACCATTTACTCAGAAGGAGGAACAGCCACATGGGATGCGAAAAATACACGTGGCGAACGCGTATCTTCAGGCGTATATACAGCTATCTGCAACACAAGTGACGGACAACATAGTGGTACGGTCAAAGTGATGATTTTGCATTAAGTGAAAGCAGCCAAATTCATATCGTTAGCACTATTTATACTGATCAATGCATTATTCGTTGATAAGTACACTACTCGCGTGACGGAGTGGCATGCGCTCATAAGCCTCGTATATGCAGTGCTGACCCTAGGAGTGGTGTGGCTTATCCCATATCTTCTCAAACACATACACCACCCTATGAGATGGATGTGGGTTGGAGTCGGTGGACTAATCCTGGCAGGTCTCGGCATACAATATGCCATTGATCCTATGGGACTACAAGTCGATCGCTGGTCGGCTATACATCATTTTTTGGATGGAATGTTAGAGGGGATCTACCCCTATGGTCAGCAGACTCACCTAGGCGGTTATGGTTCACCATTTCCCGTATGGCAAATATTGCACTTACCGTTTTATGCATTGGGCAATGTAGGGTTGTCTATATTCGTTATATTAGGTATATATATATTCACGCTGTGGAAAATTTACGGAAATCAAGTGGGCTTAGCGGCCACCGTATTACTTCTGCTATCGCCCGCTATATGGTATGAGATAGCTGTTCGTAGCGACTTGATAACCAACATTATGTTGGTAGCTATTCTAGTAGAATGGTTGATGTATTATCGTGTGAACCTGAGCCAGCGAACAGTTACAATAGGCATACTAGCGGGTTTAGTGCTTTCGACCCGATTGGTGGCCGTCATACCCTTAGCCGTGGTGTACGGATATGCATTTTTGAAACTAGGTTGGAAAAAACAATGTCTATTCGTAATCGCGGTAGGCATCACCTTTGCGCTGACTATGCTACCATTTGTATTTTGGCAAGGTAGCACATTGCTATTCTTTGAATACAATCCTTTTGTACTCCAAACCAGACAAGGCAGTATGCTAGCCTTGGGATTATTTGCAGCAATAGCCATAGGTATTACGCTATATCAAAAAGAGAATTTAGGTATGCGCCACATCGTGACAGGTGGATTACTCACTTGTCTAGTCGTAATAGCTTTTGTAGAAAAAATGTGGATAGAACATGCATGGAATGCATTATACACTTCCATGTTCGACATCACCTATTTGAGTGTAGCTTTGCCTTTCTATATAATAGCCCTCAGCAGAGTTGAGAGCAGGAGTTAACTTATCCTCTGCGGATAAGATTCATAAACTCTTCTCGCGTTTCTGGGCGGTTGAATGCTCCTGTAAAATCACTCGTAGTAGTAAGGCTATGAGGTTTCTCCACACCACGCATTTGCATACAGAGGTGTTCTGCCTCTATAACCACCATCACACCTAAGGGTTGAAGTGTCTTATCAATACAATCTTTGATTTCACGCGTCATACGCTCTTGTACTTGAAGACGACGAGCAAACACATCGACCACACGAGCTATCTTGCTCAAACCTGTAATCTTACCATTAGGGATATACGCCACATGCGCTTTTCCAAAGAAAGGCAACATATGATGTTCGCATAGCGAATAGAAAGGTATATCTTTGACTACTACCATTTGACGATAATCTTCCACAAAAAGAGCCGATTGCAAGATCGCTTCGGCATCTTGTTGGTATCCCTGTGTGAGGTATTGCATAGCAGCACCCACACGAGTAGGGGTTTTGAGCAGTCCCTCGCGTTGAGGATTTTCATTCAACAATTGAAGAATGGCCTCAATATGAGCGGCTATCGCTTGGGTGGTATCATCAGATGGAATAAATGGAGGTGTCATAAAATGCGGATATAAGATGTTAGTTGTTTATAGTCACCTGATCAGGAACGACATAGGTACTTCCTTGCAGGTGTGGAAAAAGGATATTGAGTTGGTTTTTATAGTCTATTGCTTCCTCTCGGGTTAAGAAATCGCCCAAACGAACCTTCCAAAACGGAGGTTCAGAAATCACATAGACAGCCATGCTCACTTGAGACGATAATGCTTCGTGCAAGTCAAGTGCCTCATTCTTGGCCACTTGTGGAGTATTAGAGGCATACACTTGTACACGAAAACCACTCACTTGACGTTGACCACGCTGACGATCGTAGGATTTATCTTCCAATAGTAATGTGATTGCCGAATCTTGATACACTACCACATTAGGCATAGCATCAAGAATAAAGGTATGCAACGTATCCTCTTGCAAGGTATCCACATGGAGCGTATCTACGTGTAGCGTATCCAGTTGCACAGTATCAAGATATAACTCCTGTGCCGAAAGTTCTACAACCCACAGTAGGGTTGTTAATATACACATTATCTTCCTCATATATTTTAATATCTAAACGAACTACCACCCACAAATTCACGAAGGAAGGAAGTTGGAGGTATCTCGTGTTCTGGAATAGGTTCGAAATAACTCAAATATTTCTTCAATCGATGGGCTGTAGTATATTCATCGCAATACTTAGGGACCTCGTCTAAGATAGGTTCAGCGTGTCGTTTGAGGGCTGCTAATTCAAACAATAACGAAGAGTTGAACATCACATCCGCCTCTTCTTGGAAAGGAGCTATCCATCGGTTAGCACCTCTCTCTACGCTCTCTAGTCGAGCTATCGTCTCGCGAGCGCTATAACCACGATAACGGTAATCGCGCACTATTCGTCGTATCAGACGCACATCCACAGTTGGGATCCAGTTATGTGAATCCAAATTAACTGTTGTGAGCGCACTAACATAAATCTTGAAAGTAGCAGAACGAGGTATATCAGGTATCAAGGCAGGATTCAAGGCGTGCAATCCCTCTAGAATAACCACCGTATCCTTTTCCAAACGCAGCGTATCGCCACGATACTCACGCATACCCGTTTCAAAATTATAGAATGGCAGCGAGATAGTTTTTCCATCCAATAGGTCTTGTACATGTTGGCGGAAAAGAGGCAAATCAAGCGTTTCTAAATGTTCAAAATCCCATTGACCATTCTCATCTCTAGGAGTATCTTCGCGATTGACAAAATAATTGTCCATTGATATCACAACTGGGCGAATACCATTGACCATCAGTTGAATAGTCAAACGCTTTGAGAAAGTGGTCTTACCCGACGAACTAGGACCTGAGATAAGCACAAATTTAGGTATTCCGCCTTCTCTATGCGCTATCTGGTCGGCTATTTGTGCCACTTTCTTCTCATGTAAAGCCTCCGAGAGTTTGATCATCTCAAAACTCTTTTGATTTTTGCATGCGCTATTAAACTCACCCACATTGCTTATATGCAGCAACTTATTCCATCCCACATACTCTTTGAATATACCAAAACGCTTGTCCTCCACACACATAGGTGCTAGGATTTCAGGATTTTCACGACTAGGGATGCGGAGCAACAAGTTATCCTGATAACTCACCACATCATACACCTGCAAGTATCCCGTAGAAGGCACCAATGCTCCTGTGTAATAGTCGATATAGTCGCCCATACGATAGTAGCGACAATAGGGATTACCCAATGTTTCGAATAGGGTTGTTTGTCCAGCATTACGGGTACCAAAAAGACGAATCACTTCCTTGGTTTGACGCTCCTCCGTCACAATTCGACGATCTTGCTCTACGATAGAGGCCATTTGTTGTTTGAGTTGAGCAATCATTTCAGGTGTCAAAGCAAGCACTTTGCCCGCAGCATCACGAATGGTGCAGTAGAATCCATTGCTAATAGGGTGCTCTAGACGCAAATCACAACCTGGCCACAACTCATTCACTGCACATGCAGTCAACATACTCAACGAACGAATATAACACCTTCTTCCACTCTCTGAGGTTCCATCTATAAACTCAATATCCTTGGGTTTGTACAACACAAAGTTGAGACTTTGTACCTTGTAATTCACACGAGCAGCCAAGACCGGATAGGGCAATGACAACCCAAGACGATCGTATAATTCGCGCAAAGATGTACCACATGCCACATTGACATATTCCTTGGTGTTCTTACAATAAATCGTTACTTGTTGATTCATAGCCATTGAAATTTGCGTGCAAAGGTAGTAAAAATATTGCATACATGCAAATTTTTTTGTACCTTTGCGGCCGAAATGAAAAAAACCATTCTTTTAGCAATCGAATCTAGTTGCGATGACACCTCTGCGGCAGTCATCTGCGATGGTGTGCTCCTGAGTAACACCACGGCTTCGCAAGCTGTACACGAGGAATTTGGCGGTGTAGTGCCAGAGTTGGCTAGTCGTGCGCACCAATTAAATATTGTTCCTGTAGTGGATGCGGCACTCAAACGTGCGGGGGTGACAACGGATGAGTTATCTGCTATTGCTTTTACTCGCGGTCCTGGTTTGTTGGGTAGTCTGCTGGTGGGTACTAGTTTTGCCAAAGGTCTTGCCTTGGCACACAATATCCCATTGGTAGAAGTCAACCATCTCCAGGCGCATATTTTAGCGCATTTTATTAAAACGGAGCCTACCCCCACCCCCTCCCTAAAAGGAGGGGAGTCAGCTTCGCCTAACTTCCCATTCCTTTGTCTATTGGTCAGCGGTGGAAATAGTCAGATTGTATTGGTCAAAGACCACTATACGATGGAGATTATTGGTCAGACGATTGATGATGCAGCAGGTGAGGCCTTTGATAAATGTGCTAAGATTATGGGTCTTCCCTACCCTGGTGGTCCTTGGATCGACCGATTAGCGAAAGAAGGCAATGCTGAGGCGTTTGCATTTGCTAAACCTAATATACCAGGATATAATTACTCTTTCTCCGGACTGAAGACATCGTTCTTGTATTTCTTGAGAGACAATTTGAAAGACAATCCTAATTTCATAGAGGAGAACAAGGCTGACCTTTGTGCATCCTTGCAGAAAACGGTAATTGATATCCTCATTAACAAACTCAAGAAAGCCGCTAAGGATCTTAAGGTTACAGAGATTGCCGTTGCTGGTGGTGTGAGTGCCAATAGTGGTTTGCGCGAAGCGTTATTGGATTTAGGTCGTCGTCATCGTTGGAAAGTCCATATTCCACCATTTGCATATACCACGGATAATGCGGCTATGGTAGCCCAAGCAGGATATTATAGATACCTCAAAGGCGACTTCTGCCCTATTGATGCTGCACCATACGCTAAAACGAGAATTTAGACCGCTACGCTGTTAGAAAATAGATGAAAGAGGCAGTTAAGAAATATATTGAGCCACTCAAGCCCTACTACGATATTATTCTTTTTGTCGTGGCATTGCTTGCCGCCAATTATTTTTGGAAATTCACGGTGTTGGGTGATGAAGGAGGTGACCAAGTCACTTGGTTTGGTATGGATATCTCGCGCCCATTTGACTTTATGGCTCAGCATATTGCCCATGTGGTGTATTGGTTCATTCATTTGACCAATGATTCGGTGGTATTCTTCGAACCAAGTACCATCCATTTTGCGACTAGCACAGGCACTAAGATCGTATGGGGATGTACAGGACTGAAGCAATCATTCATATGGATTGTCATTATGTTGGTTGCCCGCGGTAGTTGGAGACACAAATTATGGTTTATCCCCCTCGGTCTCATATGTGCGTACCTATTTAACATATTACGCATCACTTTAATAGCGATGGCCATAGAGCATCACCCAGAATGGTTTCACATGTTGCACGATTATATCTTCAAGTATATTTTCTACGGCATGCTCTTTCTACTCTGGCTCTGGTGGAGTAATCGGATAGCGGGTAGCGAGAACGAAACACCTTAGAACTTTCAGAATATTTAGAACAAATTTTAACCCTTAAATAAACACAACCATGGAATTACCTTTTGCAGAATCTTGGAAGATCAAGATGGTAGAACCCATCAAGAAATCCACACGCGCTGAGCGCGAACAATGGCTCAAAGAAGCTAAAAACAACATCTTTATGCTCCGTAGCGAGCAAGTTTACATTGACCTTTTGACCGACTCTGGTACAGGCGCTATGTCCGACCGCCAATGGGCAGCATTGATGCTCGGCGACGAGAGTTATTCGGGAAGTAAGTCCTTCTTCGAGCTGAAGGATACTATCACCCGTATCACAGGATTCAACTATGTTATCCCAACTCACCAAGGTCGTGCAGCCGAGAATGTGCTCTTCTCTCATCTTGTGAAAGAGGGTCAAGTCATCCCTGGCAATGCGCACTTTGATACCACCAAAGGTCATATCGAGGCACGCCGTGCACACGCTATTGATGTGACTATCAAAGAGGCTAAGGACACCCAACTCGAAATACCATTCAAGGGCAATGTGGACCTCGTTTACCTCGAGCAATTGCTCAAAGATAACCCCGGCAATGTGCCATTCATGGTACTCACCGTAACCAACAACACCGTGGGTGGTCAACCAGTGTCTATGAAGAATATCCGCGAGACATGCGAGTTGTGCCACAAGTATGGTGTACCTGTGAATATGGACTCTGCTCGTTTTGCTGAGAACGCATACTTCATCAAGACCCGCGAGGAGGGTTATGCCGACAAGTCTATCAAGGAGATTGCGCTAGAGATGTTCTCATACGCAGACAGCATGACTATGTCTGCTAAGAAAGATGGTATCGTGAATATGGGTGGTTTTATCGCCACCAACCGCGAGGATTGGTATGAAGGTTGCAAACGCTACTGTATCCCTTACGAGGGCTTTATCACTTATGGCGGCATGAACGGCCGCGATATGGCTGCTTTGGCAGTTGGTTTGGAGGAGAACACCCAGTTTGATATGCTCCAAACACGTATCCACCAAGTGGAGTATTTGGCTCAATTGCTCGATGAGTACGGTATTCCTTACCAACGCCCAGCAGGTGGTCACGCTATTTTCGTGGACGCTGATAAGGTGTTGACCCATGTGCCAATTGAGGAGTTCCCTGCTCAAACATTGACTTGCGAGTTGTATCTTGAGGCAGGTATCCGTGCGTGCGAGATTGGTTATATCTTGGCAGACCGCGATCCTGAGACACGTGAAAACCGCTTTAGTGGTTTGGATTTGGTACGCTTGTGTATCCCTCGCCGCGTATATACCGACAACCACATGAAGGTTATCGCTGCTGCGTTGAAGAATGTATATGACCGCCGCGAGACCATCACCCGTGGACTCGCTATTACCAAGGAAGCTCCACTCATGCGCCACTTTACTGTGGAGTTGGAGAGACTCGGAGAGTAATGGGACGCTCGCAAAGCGAGCTATTGGACGGCGTTCCGCCTATGGGACGGGCAGAGCCCTATGGGACGCGGCAGAGCCGCTATAGGCTATAGGTTAGAGGCGAGAGGCGAAAGGTTAGAGGCGAGAGGCTCCGTTATCCTTCCGTTTTCCATCCGTTATCCTTCCGTATGAACCCGTTATGAACCCGTAAAAGACTGGGTAAAGTGGATATAAAAATAGGGTGTGTCCGTATTGGGCACACCCTATTGTTGTTAGTCATTCTTATTCAATTGGTAGTTAACAAACCAATCCAATAAAGTCTCAAAGCTTTCTGCTTCCATTGTTTCTAAGGCTTGGATGTGCTCTCGCAAAGGTTCTAGTCCCTTTTGACAGTAATCGTCTATTTTGTGGCGAGGAACGAATATGGTAGCCTCCCAATCACTTAGCACTTCATCGATGCCTTTCAGATGTGAGATGTTCGGTCCCAGGATAAGGGTGTTCATTTCGTAGCAGCCATCGAAAGCACTCATATCCAAAATATGTACAGAATCAGGAATACGCACTTCCTTCAAACTACGACATCCACTGAAAGCCCCATCACCGATTTTCTTGACGGTTTCTGGCAGATAAATAGTGCGCAAGTTCTCGCACTTGGCAAAGGCATCACTGCCCACATTCTTGATTTGACTTCCTAGAAGAACCGTTTGCAGTTGGGTACATTCGTAAAAGAGGTCATTTCTCATCAAGCGTACATTTTCGCTGAGTTTGACATATCGCAGGTTACTGCAACCAGCAAAAGCACCATGTCTTAGGTTATTGACCGTATCAGGCATATCCACGAATCTGAGGTTCGTACAATAATCAAAGGCGTGATTACCTATAGTCACCAATCCTTCGGGCAATGTGATAGAGGATATGGAGCAAGAACGAAAAGCAGAGGCGGCTATCTCAACTACTTGATACTCCTGTCCTTGGTATGTTATTTGAGCAGGAATCACAATATCTCCTGTATAGTAGTCATAGGATTGGTCTTTCGCAGTATGGATTACCTTGGCTGTGTGGGTGTCGGAATCTAGACTGTAATATATCCCATCGACCTCTGCCACACAATCTGTTACCAACCCATCATATTTCTCTAATAATTTTTGATACCTATTTTTCAAGTGCGTAGGCACAATGATTGCTTGTATATCATCGTTGGTATTGACAAACACATTCTCCCCTATATGCAATATATTGCCACGGAACACCACGGTTGTTAGACCATGACACATATAGAAGGCTTCATCCTCGATTATAATAAAGGCAGGAATCTCCACATGAGTTGCACCTTCCAATAGGGAATCTATTTTATCATATTCATCAAGATAGTCGATATAATCTGGGTCCATAGCAAATGCTCTATAGCCGATGGTGGTCACCAGATAATCCTTACCATCGTATGTCACACGTTCGGGAATGACGAAGCGTCCTCTATAGACGAAATTGCAGGAGCGTACCACTGTGGCAGTCAACTTCGTGTCATGTAGCATGTAATAGATCCCATCGATGGTAGCGCAGTGGCAGTCAGTATCATGGTATGGGTAGTCCTCTCCTACTCCCTCGGGCAAGACAAAGGTGCAATACTCCTCTTGGATACAATCAGCAGGCATGATAGCGGCGATATCCAATTCCTTGAGGTTCTTAGGCAGGAAGACATACATAGACCGATGAATACTACTAAAAGCATTGTTAGTAATACGCTCTACCTCATCAATAATGGTACATTTGGGTTCATCATCATATTCATACATAGGTTTGTACTTGTAGAGCACCCTACCTACCACCACAGGACCTCCGGGGTGCTCTTCCAACCACTTTGTATGCTCAAACGCATCCACGCCCACATGGGTAATAGAGTTGGGCAAGGAGATGCCTCGCAGGTTGCTGCATAGGTTGAATGCTCGTCCGCCGATTTTGGTGACGGTTTCTGGAATGATGACACGCTCCAATTCGGAACATAACTCAAAAGCCATCGCGCCTATTGACTCTAGACCTTTGGGCAATTGGATTGTCTTGAGACTGGTGCATGCGGAGAAGCAACCTGGTTCGAGTGTTTTCACGCCTGCGGGGATATTCACCTCGGTGAGTGATGAGCAGGACTCAAATAAGTCTTCTGGAATGGTTGTTAGCTGTGAAGGGAGCACTACGCGCTGTAGGTTTTCGCAGGTGCTAAAGGCAGACCTGCCAATGTGTGTTACAGAGTCGGGAATGACGATCTCGGTCAAACCGCTCATGAACTCGAAGGTAGAATCTTCGATGGTTGTGAGTCCTTCGGGTAGTGTGATGCTCGTCACGTCGTCACAGCCATAGAACGCCTCTTGGGCAATGCCTACCACGCGGATGGACTGACCATCTACGATGATTTGAGCGGGTATGGTAATATCGCCTTGGTAGTAATTGGCTAGTACAAATGCGCCCTCTGGGCGTAAGTCGTAGTTGATGTTGTTGACAATAATTTTCATTGTATTACATGTTAAATGTTAGTGATTTCTATTCATTATTCAAGATGTCCCACCAGCGGTCATTGATATCGTGTTGAAATGCAATGCGTCCGTTCTTGATGGGGTAATCATTCCCCATGCCGTCTGGCGTAATGAGTTCGTGGTCGGATTCATTGGGAATGAATGCACATATATCCACGCCTTTTAGGCTTTTAGGGAAGAAGATACGCATGGGTGGAGCAAAGTGGAAGACACCCGCATCTATGTACTCAATACCTTCGGGTATTACGCAGTCGGGTTCGGTTCCATCTTCGGTGTATGGGGTGTAGCAGCAGAGGTGGTTACCTACGTATGCTGCTCCAGGAGATTGGCTATTGACACACGCGGTATCGCTAAATGCGTCTTCGCTAATCTCTATGTATTTGTGTGGAAGTATGATATCGCTCAGCGCGGTGCAATGCGAGAAAGCGTAAGGACCGATAAGTTCTGTACTTTCGAGTATGACAACGCGTTGTAACGATGGGTTGTCGCCAAATGCACTACGTCCAATGCATTTGACGTTATGAGGTAGTACCAATTCTTGGAATGGGTACACACCTTGGAAGGCATTATCGCCTATAATCTCCAATACGTCAAGGATCACTGTGGTAGGACAGGCCGCTACTAGCATTTTGAGCTCTGTGTGCAGGATAGCGTTGCAGTTGTTGCGGCTATCGTAGCGTGGGTTATTGGCGTCCACCACTATTTGCTTTAGGCTTGCGCAAGAAGCGAATGCACCCAAACAAATGCTTCTTACGCTACTGGGAATATAGATTGCCTCTAGCGCGCTGCAATGGGCAAAGGCACTCAGTCCTATGGTCTTCAGTCCTTCTGCGAGGTGTAATCGTTTGAGGTTTTTGCAATGGGCGAATGCCTCTTCGCCGATGGTCTCTACACTAGCGGGCAGTATCAGTTCGGTCAATTCTTCATTCTCGTAGAAGGCCCTATTGGCTATGCATCGTGTACCGTCTTTGACGCGTAGTACGCCTTGCTGAGTTTCGGGTAATCGCCCCCCACTAAGCACATCTCCCATGTATTGCAACTGATTCGCTTGTGCCTGTTGGAGAGCAGTCCAATGGAAGGCATATTCGCCAATCCAATCTACTGAAGGAGGAATCTGTATGTCTGTTAGTTCGTGGCATCCTAGGAAGCATGAGTCGGGTATATAGTTGAGTGTGGCGGGTAGGGTTATATGTTGTAGTTTTTTGCAGTGCACAAAAATGCTATCATCCAAGTGCACGGCCGTACTGGGTAGGCGTATTTCGGTCAAGTTTTCGCAGCTTGCAAAGCAGTAGCGACCAATCTCTTCTAGCCCTTCGGGTAGGCTAATGCGCCTGAGTTGGGTGCATTTGTAGAAGCCATGTGAAGCGATGGATTTGACATGTGGCGGGATATCTATTTCCTGGAGCGATTCACATTCCCAGAACATGTCGTAATCAATATGCATTAGCATGCGGGGGAGTTTGACTTTTTGTAGGCTTTTACATTTGGAAAAGGCATTGGACTGGATGCAGACTACGGTGTCAGGGATGATGATCTCTTTGAGTTGGGTACATCCTTCAAATGCTCGGTTTTCGATGGTGCTTAGTCCCTCGGGCAGTGATACGGACGTTAGTTCTTCGCAATCCCTAAATGCAGCATATGAGATGCCTTTGACGGCGATCCATAGTTGTCCGTCATACTGGATGTATGGCGGGATAATGATGTCGCCTTTGTAATTGTTAGCTACTACATAAGCCTCCAAGCCGCTGTCGTGGATGTGGTACTTGATGTTGTTGAGAATAATTTCCATAGTATATATTTGTTTTGTATAAAGGCATATAGGGTGTTTTTCATAGTTTGTTTAGCAATTGTCTTTTGATTGCGAGTTATATGAGTCAAAACATATGCCAATAGACAAAATAGCAATCTATTGGCATATATTTCTGCCATTTTGGCAGTTTGGGGGAGGGTATATCTCTTTATTCCTTTGTGATTTTGAATCCTAGTTTACAGATGAGTTTCAGTGTTCCGACTGCTGTGTCTCGGTCATAGGCTTTTTCCACCTCAGGTAAGTCCTCGTAAGGAACCAGGCATGGATGATGCTTGAGTGCATCATTACGCTCTGGACCATAGGTCCATCCTTGTGAGATGCGAGATTCCGCCCACACATCGTGGACATTTTTAGCCATAGCCTCTACGAGACTGTTCAGTTCTGCCGACAAAACGATGTCATCGGTTTGCGCTGGTTTAGGAATGTAAGTTGGTTTCATTGTTGTATAAATTGGAGTTTAATTGTTCTAATCTTTGTTTTGCTTTACTATGACCTTGTGTCGCATCTAATTGATGTGTTATATCTTACCTATGATTTTCTCTAACCTTTTGACTTCTTCAAAAGCACTCCAATGTCCAGCGTCTGCTGCTGCTTTCATCCAAGCTAATGCTAAACTCATGTCTTTTTCAACACCATACCCCTTTTCATAGCACTTTGACAATTTAAACATTGCCTCACAATTGCCAAGATCTGCTGCTGAGTAGTAGCATTCAATTGCTTCCTGATTGTACTTGTTACGTTCTTTAGATGTTTGCTCTTTTTTAGCAGCTTGATTAGACAATGTTATTCCTTGGTCATAGAGTTCCTTAGATTCTGCGAAAACATATTTAAATACACATAACGCTTCTGTAATCTCATTGTGAGTTAATTCTATAGATTTATCCTCTAATTTTTGTTTTAAATCAATAGATAATCTCAAATCATCTTTCTTTTCGCAATAATAATATTGCTGCCGCAAATCTTCTATAATATATTCTTTGTATAATGTAAAAATATATGCAGCATTTTCATTTGTTGCTTGAGTATAATTACCCTCAAATTGTGTACATATTGAGGATAAGACATTATTAGACTTATATCTTTTGAGATAACCTTTGAACTTCTTATCAAACTTATACGCCAATCTAATGTGATGAAGTATGGTCATCTTATTCCCATTTTTATTTTCAATAATATTCTCTATAGTTTTATATACATCAAAATAGTATTGCATAAATAAGCCGAAGTACCATCTACTTCGTAGTGGATTGTTTCTCATAATCCATTGTTCAATTGACATTGTACCTAGTGGTACTATACTAAGTTCATATTGATTATCTATATCGCTAAATTTGTTTGATAAAATACTAAACTGCTCATTTCTTAAAAGTGACTTAAAACAATTAACTTTTGCTCTAAAGTCCATCTGTTTCAATATATTATCGTCATTCACAAGTAGATTTACTTTTTTATAATTTCCTATTTCAAATAGATGGTTAGTCATATCTGCTATAATACTAGAAAGAGGCAGCTTGCTCCTTTGGATTTTCTCTATGTACTTTGTAATGTCAAATTCAAATGCAATATTAGTTTGATGTGCCTTTGCATAATTATAAGCATGCTTGTACATTATCCATCCAGGTTGTATAGCGGGGGCTTCAACATTCTGCTTTAATATTTCTACGTACTTCAAGAAAAGTAAATCACTTTTTTCTGTGCTAAATTTATCGTTCCATTTTTGTTTATAGTAATTAATCCCCATACTCCACCAATGCGCATTAATAAGGTTAGGATGATTGAAGTCCAAATTGGTTTGAAATTTGACTTTATTATCAGTTACTTCAAAAAGACGATCATAACTATACTGAACGCGAAAAGATAAATTATTCAACTCATTTTCATTATTATTGTCACTCCCCCCCCTTTTTTGAGGTTCATCAATGTGATCAAATTTAACGCCTAACTTTAAAAACTTAGTTCGTGTTTTATAATCTGGATTCATAGCTATCGGGTATCGCCGTATCTTGCGTTCCTCAACGAATAATTTACACAATTTGGTACGTTGGTTTTTATCTTTAACACTAAAGATAATCTTACACCATTGCTGACAAGTTTCTAAAAGTTTGATGTATTTAGAAAATTCTTCGTTTAAATTGTCATTTGCATTATATACGTCTAAGACTCCCAACTTGATTTGAGATTGAATGAAATATACATCGATATCATAGAATGACATCTGGTTGACTTCTTTTTGTAAAAATTCTTTAATACTATCATCCTTACCTCCTTCGCGTTCCCACTTAGAAACAAGTGTTGAGAATAAATCCACATATCTATTATAGTTTTCGTTGTAGATATTATCATCTTTGTAGTAATCTTTATAATATGTTATGTATAATTCCTTTGCCTCTTCAAGCGTTCTATATGGCTTTAACATTTGTATCGAATAAAATTCTCTACTCTTTTTTACATTGTGCTGCTTGAGTAACTGATCTACATAGTTTTCTTGATAAGTATCATTCACAATACTATACAATTGATTCAATATATATTCATTTCCGACAAACTTTCTAAGTTTAGGGTGGTTGATTACCTCGTATGCATATACAAAAGCATTTTGTAAGTTAATGCTACCTTTGATTAGAGATAAAATTTGAGATAATGCATACGAATCTATTTCTGACTCAGGAAGTTCTTTGATGAGACTTAATGCATCTGTGTGCGACGGAGATACTTGCATGAGTTTATTAACTAACACTTTCTTTGTGTATGCACCACAATTAGTACATCTTGTTAGTACATATTCACGCATAGACAAATATTCTTTGGGGGTACAAGCATTAATTGCCATGCATAAAATTTTAAAAGCATCTTCGTTTGCTTCATCACCAAGGCCTTTTAAATAGAATTCATATATTTTACTTGAGTGAGCAAAAGAATTAGCAAGAACAATGGCTTTTGCTATAAATCCTCCAAAAAATTGTTTTTGGTCTTTTGTTAATACCCAAGCAGCATCTTCATCATGCTGATCATCCAGAAAAAACAACTTGATAATTTCTTTGCACTTTTCTGCATTGCCATCTGCTTGTTTTGCTAAATCACTGTAAAAAGAGTATGAAGGATATACTCCTAATTCACCAGTGAGTTTTCTATTCTTTAATATATGGAATATGGTAGATAGATTTTCACTCTTAGCATCGCTGTATCTAACCAACATTGTTAATAGATTATCTACAGATACACGTAAGTTATTATCTGTGGAAATATCCTCTAGATTAACCTTATTTAAGCATTCGTCGATATATTGAGCACGTTGCGAAAAATCAATGCGCATATGTTTAACAAATGTAAGAGCATCTAATTCTTTTCTTAAACCATATAAATCCCCTCTTTGTAACAAAACATTCGTTTCATCCAAACAATACGTTTCTAGATTTAAGTAAGAACGGTGTTCACGTATTTGGTCTATAAACTTATTATGTGCAGCACTTGTTAATTGGATTTCTGCAAAACGGTATAATTCTCCTATTATATCCCCAGTAAATGTGTCGTCAATAATATTATTATTTTTTAAATACTCTATTTTCTCGTACACTTTTTCTTCTGTATGCAAACGTCCAATTAGTAGAGCATATACAAATTGGAGTTCTTTTAAATTCTCATCAGAGGGTGTTATTTCGTCTAGTTTGTTCTCTACAAACTTATTTGCTGCATCTTGAAGGTTATTATCCAGTATTTCATTGTTGGTTTTCGGTATTCTAGGAAGTATTCTGCGCAAGGATGAAATAGGATATGTATTTTTAAACGCTGAATACCAAACCTCCATAGCACTTTTTAAAAATTTGGCACTATCTAGTTTATAAATTATGCGTTCTTCATTGTCATCTCTATTTTGCAGATAGTGTATAACCAATTCATTAAGTTCAAATGTGCATTCTTTAAAATTTTTACCTAACACGTTAATGAATGTTTCTCCATCATATGGGTAACTTTCGTTTTGGTTAAAATCGATAAACTCGTCATTAATATCTTTTATAGTTAGATTAGTTGTTTGATTGTATAGGTATAGGATGTTGTTGTCTATCATTTTTTTTATGACTGACAATAACTTAGTTTCATATATCTCTTCATTGTTTTCTATTGGTTTTAAATACAGAAGAATATGCAAAGCAAGAAACAATGGTTGCTCCGTTCTAAATGTAGCCACTAATTGTAAGGCTCTGAACCAGTTTTGTAAATAGCTATTATCATCAACACCGTCTTTTATTCTATTAGTTATTTTCTGCAAATAATCATTAATCTTAGGAATGAAATCAGCAATTGTTTTTCCATCTTTTATAATATTATCCTTATCAAATTTATTTTTTAGTCTTTTCTTTAAACTAGCATCTGCTTCAGACAGAATAGGTATTGAAAAAAATTTACTATTCTCACCGAAATTTCTGGGCAATCCCTTTATATATTCTTTGATACGCGTTTCAGTGTTACTAGCAACCAATGTAAACTGTCTGTTGGAATTTAATATTGCTTGTAAGAAAGCTTTACTTCCTTCTGTAGTGAGTTTTGACGATAATACATCTGCTATCTGATCACAAATCAAATAGTAGGAATTATCTTCAATAAATCCTTTTTTATTTATCTCTATGATAAATTCAGACACTTCTTGTATGTTGTCTTTGTTAAGCACGATTATGTATTCGTCCTTTAAGGTGTTGAGGCAAGTTTCTAATAATGCTCTTGTCTTGCCGGAGCCAGGTAATCCCGTTATAAATATAAAGGAACTTCTATATTCGTTTAATACTGCCGATCGCACTATGGAATCTATCTTTCGTTCGATATAAAAGTCAACGTCAAAACCATTCTCTGGTTTTGCACGTTCTGAATCATAATACAAGTCAACGGCAGTAATCTCACAGCCTAATTTGGCATATTTTTTTAGTAATTTGTTTTGGTGTAACTTTTTTAATGATTTTCCGAATCCCGTTGGCTCTTTGTTAGGACACCCTAATTCTTGTTTTAAGAAATCTTCATTTATTATATCATACTCAATAGAGTTTATCCCATTAAACTCTGGCGAAATCTTCACAGTAGAACTATTGTTACATTTAGGTTTGATTGGAACAAACTCTAGTTTACGTTCATTGTAACGTTTTAAACCACGTACAATTTCTATTTTCAGTATGTCATAATCAGTGTAAATATTCGGATTTTCATCAATATATTTATATAGACGACCTAGATCGTTTTCTTCACGAAATATCTGATATTTAGAATCTTTATAAATATTATCAATATCATCAAACGTCTCCTTAGTAATAATTAAGTATAATATATGACAAGTCTCTATTCGACGAAGGATTTCTTTCAACCAATCACCAGGGCCCAAATTATCTTTTCGATGCGTATCAAGGCTAACATTTAACCTATCATATGATTTAACCAAATAATCATGCAAATAGTTTGCTACTAATATTGAGTAATCTTTTCGACGATAACTGATAAAGATATCGTATTTTTTAAGATCTTGTTGAAGAACAGACGTGGTTTGCGGCATTGACTCTTCTTCTGGAAAAACACGATCGTAATCATCACAAATATAATTATTTCGCGCTTCTCTAAATCTGACATTCTCAGAATTACATTCTGGACATTTCATACCTTTTTGATTTTTGGGGTTATGTACTAATATTCTACCTAAAAATGTTTTAGCAATCAGTTATTCTTGATATTAAGTGATACGCCATTTCACACATTCGCTTATTTTCATAACGATCTACCAATAGTGCAATATGGGGTATTGCATTATTGAGTTTGATATCGGCACCACCTATACCAGGATCCACGTCATTAAGCGGTTTACCATCTTTATCCATACCGCATATATCCAAATGGATCTTCTTATTCGGTTTCTTTAGAGAATTCTTCTTTTTTTTGCGGACTTCTTTAGCCACATTAGCATTTACCATATCCTTGAATTCGGCAAATTGCGTTTTATCACAAGGTATATAGCCCATCATAACTTGTTCCACATTCCAACGATGATGTTCGCAAACAGCTAATTCTTTTTCATAAACTTTACATTGATTTTCCAGATAGTCTAATATATGCATACTTGTCACATTTGGACTGTGACAAGACAATTTTTCTAAGAAATCCTGCATTCGACTTACACTTCGTATTCTTACATATATCGAATCTGCCACCAAACGATTAGACCATTGTTTTGCCACATTTAGTTCTTTCCACGCATTTAGTATATCACTATTTACCTTATCTGCACAAAAAACATCTGGCAACTCTTTTCCCCAGTAGGTTCCATTTACCAACTGCGCTTTAAATAAGTGTGACTCGTTGTCCATATATTCACCATACACCATACCAAACGGACGAAGTTTATGGTATAATTCAAATTGCTCTTCTTTCTTTCCCGCTGTCAAATTGGATATAATATCCGATGCTTCGCGCTGATAAACCCAAATTTGTTGCAATTGCTCTTTCGTATACACCTCTCGCGGCATATATAAACTTGCTGCAATAGCCTCGTGAGTATAAGGTAAACATACTGCTATTGTCAGTTTAGATGTCGGATCATCTGACACGGTTTTGAGATACTCACACACGCTAGGACATTGCAATTCTCCCTTTACAAACTCTATTTCAACATCCATGAAATTCTTTCCATTTGTCCCCAAATGTTTCCAAGGACTTCTATAATCCTCTATTGGGTCACACCAACCATATTCCGACAGAATAGTATCTCTATCTATGTATCTGCTTGCATCCAAATAGCGATGGCGCACCAATTCAAACAATGTGGTGTATCTTCCTTTGAAGAATAACATCTCCTTATCCGCATTAGCATCTATAAAAGTGATGCGTGTACGCTGATTAGGATAGTTGTAAGTATTGGGGAAATGTGCCAAATGTAAGGCTTGAGTTGCCATAGCTACACCCATTTTTGACATACCCACGACAATAAAATGCACATGTTTTTCATCTTCTGGAGCAATTCCCTCGTATCCATCTAAGGGCATGTAGTCTATCTCTTTACGAATGATAGACTGACTCTTATCGCTTCTATCTGCACAATCATCTATATCCACCATGTCTTTTGATAGATTATCTACCATCACACGTCTAGCCCACGACTCATAGCGATTAAAAGGTCTAAAATCTATTATATCCTTCACATCCTGTGCAATATCTGAGTGCTGGAACACAGAATAGGTGGTTTGATATTCAAATAACACATGGCAAACTTTTTTTTCATTCCTATTCTCTGCATCTTTCAACACTTCTGCAACGAGATTTAAGCAACGCATATTCATCGTGTCATGGTAGGTCTCACCATTTTCAAACACAGTATTTTCACCCAATATATATAATTCTGAAGCGTCTGCCAAACACAATGCTTTTATCTCCTCAAGTGAATCACGCAACGCATTATAGATAATCACCCGTTTGTATTCCTCTTCAGTCAAATGCGATTGCAACACTTGACGGACAGCACCGATATTACTACTTGTTTGCAGAATGACATACTGATTACCACCCTTCTTCAGCAAATGTTTTACCACCGATGATGCTACTTCATTCGCTCCAATCACTACAGCATATTTGTAGTTCTCTTTGAACTTTCCATCCAAATATGCCACCCACCATTTATTCAAATGATGCTGTTTGTATCGCACCAAACCCGCAGCGTACTTTGCGCTTCTTCTATCGTTCCAACCTATAATAGCGGAAATTAACAGTCCAGAAAATATAACCGAGTTGGCAAGGATTATCCACATAAAATACCCAGCCCCCTCATCTTCAGCCATTTTTTTATCCGCCAAATGTTTTAAGGACTCCACCACTATTTCGCCATATGGTAATGTAGAAGATGCCTCAGAAGAGCAGTAATGCTCAATAATCTTAATTGGCTCCTTTTTTGCATTGAAATAGCATACAATAGCAGTACCTCCCCAACTTGCAAGAAATACGAAAGCTATTCCAAGCCAATATCTCCATTTAAATTCCATCAACGCCCTATCACGAGCGATAGGATGAAGAATAAAACGCAAAATTACATATACTCCAAGTAGAATAAATAATGTAACCAAAAGCCAAAATAACCAATTCATTATACTGTTTTTTTGTAATAGATTTATAAAATAATGTAACCGCCAACAAAGTTACTACTTTTTTTTGAATCGTGCAAATTATATAACTCTTTGTGTTCCTTTTTACACAAATGCTACTCGCCTACATGGCTTTTAATGGATCGGGCTGCCCATTTCCAAAGGTAGAAACAAAAGATGACAAACACGAGCATGAGTATTACGCTAACCCATTGATATTCTTGCACTCCAGAGATAAATAGAATGGCATCAAAGATACCATGAGCCACTATCGGTGCGATGATTGTCATTGCCTTATTCCAACGGAGACGGGTCCATGTGAAACGCGACAAGGAATAAAAATACCCCATTATCACACCATCACAGAAATGACCTGGTACGGAAAAGACAGCACGCGAGAGCGCAACCGACATCCAATCATCATCGCCCACTACATACATGACATTCTCCAAACCAGCAAATCCCAAAGAAATACACACGGCATATACGATACCATCCATTCGCTCGTCAAAATGGCGATTATTGCGCAAGAATAGCCACAGCATAACAAACTTAGCAAGTTCTTCGGGAATAGCTGCACCCAAGAACGCAACATTGATGGCATCACCTATGCTATAAATATCCTCAGGGATTAAACCAATGGCAATCAATGGTTGAGAAATGCATAGCGATACACCTATTGATGCCACACCTAGCGCGGTTGCTTTAACGAGTTGCCAAATTGGCTCTGGCGATTTACGATCGCGCCAATAGATATACCCTAGCAGCACTATAGCAGGAATGAGGGCAGAGAGGAGAGGTAGGAGCATGATTGTCTCACATTTAATATTTTAAAATTTTAATCAAACTATCAAGAAAAATACCTGTCACTAATTGAGCGGAACAAATTACGTTTAAGATTAATCCATGATCCAAAAGGTTGCAAGCTATCTGATATCAGAGGCAAGGGTTTCTTCATAGTAGTCAAAATTTCACATTTCAATGCAAACCCTTCTGCCATTAATTCTAAATCATAGCGTTCTTCCGCCTTTTGGATATAAAGATTAATATAATCTAATGCATAATTTAATTTTGCAGTGTCATTGCTAGACTTTCCCTTGACAAACGCATACAAAGCTGGATGATAAAACAATCGTCCACCCACCTGTGTTAGAGAATAGGGTTGTAACTCCTGTTGGAAATATTCATACATTACTTCATCTTGAATCTGTATGGCATACAAGGAAGATAAATATAAATATCTCGACCAATATCTATCTCTTTTTTTAGGATCCTCATAAAGTTCCTTCATTTGCTCAAGCAAAGGCCACACGTTGTGCGGCTGTCCTAGATTCAAATATTGCTCAATAAGTATCAAGGTAGAACCAGTGCGAATATGTTGTATAGCTGATAAATCCGACTCAAAAGAAAGCGAACTTATAATTTCATCACCCTGTTCAATGGCATCACACAATTTAGCAATTGCCTCTTGATATTTTTCTTCGTGCATATCAATACGCGCATGGACGCTATGTAATACCAAAAGATAATCCATTCGTTGTAATAGTTCACTACTTTTAATTGCAACACGGATATACTGTTTCGCCCTTTCAAAATCACCTGATATGCGATAGGAAGAAGCCTTTATTTCATATATCAAACGGTAATTATCCAGTTCAGCTAAGCTTGCCTTATGGAGTTCTTGATCATCTACTAGTGGAAGAGGAATATCCACAACAGCTTTGATGTCATAGATAATGTAATAGTAACAAATTAAGATACTTTTAGTTTCAATTGAAGCAGTTGATATATCTATGGTGTGAATATAACTTTCAAAGCCACAATCGCGTAGATTGCGATAATAGTCATGATCAAAGAAATAAATATGATTCTTAAGGATTATACTTTGAAACACAGGATTAGAGTAAAGTTCAACCATTGCACCTCTATTCAGATAAAATAACCTAACATCCTCTAAAAATGTATCAAAATAAACAGCAGTACCCATACTTGATTTACGCAGATCTTGATACTGAGCATCACAAAAAACTCGCACAAATTGCTCTTTACACGCAAGCACTATATGTTGCAGCAAATATTTAAGCGCATAACTTGAGGTAATACAGTTATTTAAATGATAATTAGCAATAGTATCATGTCCCCCATCAATATCTATCCAATATGAGCCTGCTTTTTCTTCATCACATAACCAATCAATAAGAGACAAGTGGAATGGCAACAATTCTCCTCCATCTTTCTGTACAACAAAAGTCCCCATAGCTGTCAAGAAAAGAGATAATTGTTTTTTATTCCATTGTAAATAAGTTCTCATTTCTTCTAGTGTCAAGGGTTCTTGACGAGCTGCCATCAATTCCATCGCTGGCTCCACTAACGCATTGTATTGATTTACATCCTGAAATTTGGTCAAAAAATATTGATAGTACACCCCACCCAATCCATTAGGAAACGCTTCTAAAGAGGATAGTTTTAGTTTACCAGCTTGTATCTCATCACATACATGCTTGGCATATAGGAAAACGCCTTCAGATTTTCTCAAAATCTCTTGACAGGCTTTCTCAAATTCAGGATGATCTATGTGATTAGCCAATCGCTCAAGAATATAATTTTGTATATCCTTCTTGTTGCCTTCGGATTGCGACTCAAGATACCACGGAGCAAATGTTTGCAACGGAACTCGAACCTCCTTATCTGGTCTACTAGTTATGATTATCCTCACCCAATTTGGTAACCTGTCAAATTCCGCAGCAATAAAATTTGCCAACGGATTCATTGCCCCGTGAGTAGCTTCATCAAGACCATCAATAAGCAATACCACATCCTTTCTATCTATTGTAGACATCTGGTTTAATGGTTGCACCAATAACGTTTCAAATAGCGCTCCGTCGTTGTATGTATCTATAATTGTTTGCAAATCAAGTTGCTCCAACATAGATTTATATTCTGGCATCTGAGTAGATAATTGATATGCCAATGTAGATATGATTCGCCTAGGGGCTGTCTTTTCGCTATTTCCTCGTCTACAAATATGAAAGGCGACAATTTGAGGACATTGTTGCAGAAGTTTTGTTGCAATAGCCGTTTTACCAATACCAGGTAAACCTGTTATCCAAAACATACGACTTGCTGATGGAGAAGTTAGCCACTGGTTGATTTCTTCAAACACCCACTCTCTGCCCACAAACCAAGTTTGATACAAGACGAGTTCTGTATCATAATTAAGAGGATGTAGTTGATTAAACAAATTTCTCGATGCATTGTAATGTACCTCTTCTATCTCCAGTGCAGACGTTATTTTCTGCACATCAGAAGCAAATGTGCCTGTAATTTGTTTCTTGTTTTGCGAACATGTCATATCTACCCATTGCAGGCGATATATAGATAATGGTGGTTTGGTCCACACAAGCATAACAGGAACAATCTTAATTTTATTATCAAGTGCTTTGGCTATCTCATTGAGGCAATACCCATCTGGTCTGCGAACAGAATAAGGAGTCATAATTAGCAAAATACGCCCTCTACTAGGATCCTCACCCACCCAATCAAGTCCTTCCTCTATATACAACTCCCAATCACCTCCAGGTTTTAAACGGTTCTCATCAAACCACACTTCATGTCCTTGCAGACATAATTCTTCCGCAATAGATTTTGCGAAAGTTACATATTCATCGTGCCCATAACTTACAAACACTCTTAAATTATTTTTATTTTGCTCGCTCATATTACGTGGTATTTATATCTTTCACATTTGCCCACAAAGTTACTATTTTTTTTAGATACCACCAAACTTTTTCGGAATAGGAGCATTTTTTTGATGTTTTTTGTCAAATTCCGCCCGATTTGAACCCCCAAAAATACACTTTTCCTTCATGGAGGACAAAGGGGGTGTGAATTGTAGCGTATTGTCCTTCAACCAGGAGTTTTATGTCAAATTAATGTAGTACCTTTGCAGCGCAATCGAGAAAGAAACACTCGCCTGCTCTCAGGGACGCGAAGTGCACGTCGCACCTGCTGAATAAAGTACTCCTATCAAGCACGAACTTGGGCTTGAGAAGAGGAACAAACCAAGTTCATTGTTTCACATGTTTAACCCACCCGCAAGGGTACAAAAAAAACATTTGACACAATGAAAACTTCACAACCAAAGGGCAGCGAAGCCCTATTGCTCACACGCACACAACTCGCATCGTGCCACTCCATTGCGGCACAAGTCATGGACGATTTTAATCGCAGCAAAATCGTACAAATCTACCTGCCAGCATGCTCGGAGGAGCAATTCAAACGCTTCATGAAGCATATCGAGGAAGATTTCATCTGCCTCATGCCACTCGCACGCGGCACACGCGCATTGGTGTTCTGCGAGTATATGGAAGACTTTAACGATGAGCAAAATCTCCTGATCTACACCCTCGCCCTCGAAACGGTATTTGCGGGCAAAGACGGTCATCTGACCCAACCTTATGGTGCACGCGTCTATCGATATGCTAACTACGAGGAGGAGTAGATTATGACACGTCAAGAAGCTGCAATTCAATATTTGGAGAACAATGTATATATCTGGAACTATGGTAAGAGGTTGGATAGTTTATCAACGAGAAGCAGACGAGATAAAATTAGTTAAGAAACGAGAAAACATCCTAACATCCTTACAACCTCTTCTAAAAATTCACGCCCGCGCGTACGTGAGTTTTATAAAATAGATGTTAGGAGTGTTAAGTGGATGCGATTTGCAAATGTGCAAGTCACATCTTTCTTTGTCCCTAAAGATCGAATGCTGAGTTCTCGGGACGGGTGTTAAGAGACTTTTTTATATGGATTTTTGCGCGCATGCGCATAATTCAATTTCAAATTCTATCGACTTAACACTTAACATTTAACATTTTAGAGACTAATTTATAAAGTCGGCGAAAATACCCTCACAAGTCGGCGAAAAAGCTTTGTTTTTGACTAGCTCAGCTGTATATATAGTGTAGCGCTTTCGTGTTCGGCAATAGTTGAAAGAGAACCTATACCAAAGGTATAGCAAAGGTATACAAAAAGCAGGCATAAGCCTGCTTTAGTTTAGAGGACGCGGCAAAGCCGCTACTGTTTAGTGTTTAGAGGCGAGGGTGCGATGAGGCTATGGGACGGCTTCGCCTATAGGACGCCGCAGAGCGGCTATGGGACGCGCCAATGGCGCTATAGGCGAAAGGCGAGAGGTGAGAGGCGAGGTTAGTCTTTTGTTTGGGGTACGATGAAGCCGACGACGAGGCAGCCGATAAGACCGGCTGACCAGACTACTATACGGACCGCAAGAGAAGAAATAAAAAATATCGTGGAGATAGCCACCATCGTAGCCATCAGAAGGATAATATAAACGCGCTTGCGCGTAGTGAGACCACCCTTGGCCTGGTACTCGCGGATGTATTTGCCCAAGAATGATTGCAACAACCATGTCTGCAAACGAGAGGATGAACGGTAAAAACACCAAGATGCTAACAACACAAAAGGCGTTGTAGGCAATCCAGGCACAAAGATACCTATCGTGCCAAGCACGACGGAGAGGATGCCTAAGGCGAGTAGAAAGGGTTTCATGTTGAGAGTTGAGAGAAAACAAAGGCGTGGGAAACCACGCCTTTGTTGGATATCAAATGCTAAAATTATTCAGCAACTTGAGCTGGGCACTCAGCCTTCACGCAGCAAGAATCTGCTTTAGGGCACTCAGCTTTCTTGCAGCAAGAATCTGGTTTTTGGCAGCAAGAATCAGCCTTTTGGCAGCATTTCTCTACACACTCAGTTTTTGGGCAGCAAGCCTCTTTAGCGCACTCGCCTTGGTCTGCTTTTTTGCAGCAGCAAGCTACAAGAGCTACAGCTACAACAGCGGTCAACAAAATCTTTTTCATAACGCTTAAAAAATTTAAAAAATTAATAATTCTCGGTTAACGGATAACAGGTATCGGGCAACCGATATTTAACAATTTCCGTGCAAAAGTAGTATATTTTTTGGATATATGCAAAAAAAATAGTAATTTTGCAGACGATTTTCTAGATTTTTAACAAAATAATAGCAAAAATGGCAAAAAAAAATAGCTTTTTTCAAACCAAAGTGGGAAAAATAGTCCTAAACCTACTCATAGCAACAGCCGTTGTACTCCTCAGTTTTGTAGCTCTATTGATTTGGCTCCATCACTACACCAAACATGGAGAGGAAATATCCGTGCCTGATATCACCGGACTATACCTAGAAGAAGCCCAAATAACACTAGCCGCAGAAGGACTACAACTAGCCATCATAGACTCTACCTACTCACAAAAAACACCTCTGGGTACCCTACTTGAGCAAAACCCTAAAGCCGGATCGAAAGTGAAACAAGGTAGAACCATATACGCCATTCAGAATGCACGTTTTCGTCGTCCTGTCATCATGCCTGAACTGCGCGACCTGAGTCTCAGACAAGCAGAATCAACCCTCAAAGCATTGGGACTAGAACTAGGCGAAATCATCTATGAACCATCGACATACAAAGATCTGATTCTAGATATGCGCACCGAGGATACTCCTATCACCGCAGGTACCCAAGTGCCAGAAGGCACCGTGGTAAACCTACACGTAGGAAAAGGACCTGGTATTCAACAAGTGACCGTGCCATCCATCGTGGGCAAATCGCTCACAGATGCTCGTTCATGGTTAATGGGACACTCCCTGAGCATGGGACGAGTGGAATATGATGTAGAACCTACTGAAGAGACACAAGAACTATACATCGTATATTCGCAAACACCCGCAAGTGGCACAATTGTTGTAGAAGGAACAATCGTAAACATCAAACTCTCTACCGACATAGAGAAAACCGTAACAGCGGATAATATTGAGGACGAGGAGGAGTTTTTTTAAGAGTCGATGAGTCGAATGTCGAAAGTCGAAAGTTGAAAGTTGAGAGTCTAACAGCGTAGCGGTCTCTCAGCGAAGCGGTCAAAAGTAAGTATTATGAACGAAGACAATATACAAAACATAGAACAAGATGAAGTCTGGGAGCGTTGGCGATGCGAAGTGGACAAAGGTCAAGCGCTGCTGCGTGTGGATAAATTCCTCACGCAACATATGGCAGGCACCTCACGCAACCGCATCCAAAACGCTGCCGATGCAGGACATATATGGGTAAACGGCAAACCGGTAAGTAGCAACTACAAAGTGAAACCCTACGATGTGATCCAAGTGCTACTCGACCACGAACCACACGACTATACCATTCATCCGGAGAATATCCCGCTAGATGTCGTATATGAAGACGACGATGTGCTAGTGATCAACAAACCCGCTGGCATGGTGGTACACCCTGGACACGGCAATTACGAGCACACCCTACTCAATGCCTTAGCCTACTATTTCCAAGGGAAACTGGACATCAACAATCCCAATATCGGTCTAGTGCACCGCATAGACAAAGACACCAGCGGACTGCTACTTATAGCCAAAACCCCAGAAGCTAAGACGAATCTAGGTATGCAGTTTTTTGAGCACACCACCCGTCGTACCTACAACGCCCTCGTATGGGGAACCTTTACGGAAGATGCAGGTACCGTAAACGGTGCTCTCGCTCGCGACAATCGTGACCGCACCATCTATCGCATATGGGACATAGCCGAAAACCCTAATGCCAAAGAAGCCATCACCCATTGGCGCGTATTGGAACGCTATCCCTATGTAACACTCGTGGAGTGTCGCCTAGAAACAGGACGCACCCACCAAATACGTGTACATATGAAGAGTATAGGGCACCCACTCTTTGCGGATGAGAAATACGGCGGCATGGAGATACTCAAAGGAGTGCCTACACAGAAATACAAACAGTATATCCAAAACTGTTTTGCACTCTGTCCACGACAAGTGCTACACGCAAAAACCTTAGGATTTCGTCATCCTCGAACGGGCGAGGAGATGAATTTTGATAGCCAATGGCCCGAAGATATACAAAACCTAATAAACAAATGGAAAAACTATGAACCAAACCAAAATTCTATGGGTGGATGATGAAATCCATCTACTTAAACCTTACATTATTTATCTTGAAGACAAAGGATATCACGTCACCGCAGTCAATAGCGGACAAGACGCGATAGATATATGTGATACTGATAGTTTCGACATCGTGTTTCTGGACGAGAACATGCCTGGACTATCCGGATTAGAAGTGCTACAAGAAATTAAAGAACTACATCCTACCCTACCCGTAGTGATGATCACTAAGTCCGAAGAAGAACACATCATGGAGCAAGCTATCGGACAAAAAATAGCCGACTACCTCATCAAACCCGTCAATCCAAGTCAGATACTACTCTGCCTCAAGAAACATATTCATCAACGCGAGATAGTAGAGGAACATACCAATACCACCTACCGCCAAGAGTTCTCGGATATCACCTACATGATAGATACCGCGAGCACGATCGAAGAGTGGATGGCTATCGAACGCACCCTGACCAAATGGGAAATCGAATTGGACAATATCGACTCCGCCATGCACCAAATGCTGCGCATGCAACGAGAAGAAGCCAACAAACAGTTTGCCAAGTTCATCACCAAGAACTACGAAGGATGGTTTGCTCCCAACGCTAAGCGACCATTGATGTCCCATGACTTGATGAAAAATACCGTATTTCCTCTACTAGATGCCGGAGAAAAAGTATTCCTAGTTGTGATCGACAACTTCCGCTACGACCAATGGAAAACCATCCAACCTCTTCTGTCTGAATGGTTTACCATCAAAGAGGAACAGATGTACACCTCTATCCTACCTACTGCTACGCAGTACGCACGCAATGCGATATTCTCGGGACTAATGCCAGCACAGATACAAGAGCTATATCCCCATTTATGGATAGATGAGGATGAGGAGGAAAGCAAGAATAACCACGAGGAAGCACTCATCCAAACCCTACTAGACCGCTATCGCAAACGCTACGATTATACCTATTATAAGATCAATGAGAGTGACTTCTGCGAGAAAATCACCCGTCAATTCAAAGGGCTGAAAACACCGCTAAACATAGCCATCATCAATTTTATTGATATGCTATCCCACTCGCGTACCGATAG
Source organism: Paludibacteraceae bacterium (assembly GCA_045532335.1). Classification (GTDB taxonomy): domain Bacteria; phylum Bacteroidota; class Bacteroidia; order Bacteroidales; family Paludibacteraceae; genus Colicola. The sequence continues at coordinate 47,267 of JAZSFR010000008.1, read as the reverse complement.
CAAAATGATGCGCGAGCTAGCCAACGACGAAGCTGCCTACCGCAGCCTTACCCTCAGTTGGTTTAAGCACTCGCCTACTGCAGAGATGTTCAAGAAGATTGCAGCACTAGGATACAAAGTGATACTCACCACCGATCATGGTACAACACGCGTGACGAATCCAGTACAAATCATTGGAGACAAAAACACCAATACCAACCTGCGCTACAAAGTGGGTAAAGCATTGAATTGCAACGCTAAGAACTGCTTTGAGATCACCCGCCCTAAGCAAGTGGGATTGCCTACGCCCAATGTGAGCAGTAGCTATATGTTCTGTTCGGGCAGCGACTTCTTTGCCTACCCCAATAACTTCAACTACTACGCGCAATTCTATCGCAATACCTTCCAACATGGTGGAATATCGCTAGAAGAGATGTTGATTCCGATTGTAACATTAGAACCAAAAAATTGAAAATTATTTTTGCTCCCACTGATGACACGGATATTACACGGATAGATTTTGAAGACAACAACTTAGACAACTTATTCCAACAACATTCCGCGGCAATCAACTCCCTTGAGCGGCGAGGAATTAAGATATACCAACATATCCGTGGATAATCAGTGAAACTGTAGAAAAAGTGAAAAGTCAATGAGAAAAATCACAAAAATAATAGCGATTATACTAGCCTTGTTATTCCTCTGGGTTATTTATTCATTGTTCTCGCATCGTATTCGTAAGCCCAAAGAGAAGTTTGATCACACCTTGAAAGTGATGACCTATAACACACAAGGTATGGCGGTAAGCAAAAACATGGCTACCAAGATGGCGATGCTACGCTATATCAATGCGCAAGATGCAGATATCGTATGCCTGCAAGAGGTGCTAGTATATAAAAACGAGAACCGACTAACCCTCCCCAAACTACGAGAGGCGATGAGCCAATACCCATATACCTATTACGATTTCAAACTATATAACAACAAACGCCAATTTGGCAATGTAGTATTCTCACGCTATCCTTTGGTCAACAAACAGACAATCCGTTTTGAATCAAAAAGTAATATCAGTAGCCAATGTGACGTAGTAGTAGGGAAAGACACGATTCGACTAATGATTAACCACTTAGAGAGTTTTAGATTAACCAAGGAAGATTTGAGTCTCGACTCGCTTACTAGCAACTCTTGGCAAGAAAGTTCGCTCAACCGCAAACTAACAACTGCTAGTCGCCTGCGTCGCACCCAAGTGAATGCACTACGCAAAGCCATACGTCAATCTCCTTATCCTGTGATAGCAGTTGGCGACTTCAATTCCTTGCCTATATCATGGGTCTATTGGCGCATGAATCTGGGTATGCATGACTGCTGGGCGGAAAGTAGCATAGGACAATACGGAAGCACCTATACACGCGGTTTGCTACAAGCTAGAATAGACTACATCTTCACATCTAGAAAAATAAAACCTATCTCCTGTGAGATAGGCAATGCTACATATTCGGATCATTATCCGGTTATCGGCACAGTAGGATGGGATTAGCCTTTGGCTATGGGACGGGCAGAGCCGCTATAGGCTATAGGCGATAGGCTATAGGCGATAGGTGAGAGGCGAAAGACGAGAGGTTAGATAGATCCGTGGTAGTGGTAGTCGCGGTAGTCTTTGGAATCATCATCGCGTTTGATACGTGGGTGACGCTTAGGGAAAAGCGCTACCCATTTTTCTTTGATCCACTCCATAATTCGCCATTCAGGTGCATCGAATCCCTCACAACCACGAAAACGCCACCAGAGGATCAATATCCAACCAAAGATCATACCTCCTAAGTGTGCAAAGTGAGCCACATTATCCCCCGCAGTAGGTGCGATGCCTGTGAACAACTCAATCAGCGCATAGATCACCACCAAGGTGCGAGCACGGATAGGAACAGGGATAAACAAGATGAACATCCTCACATCGGGGAAGAACCATCCGAACGCCAACAAGATACCAAACACAGCGCCACTGGCACCAATAGTCACCACTTTGTTAGCAAAATATGCCGCAGTGAGTGGTTCCATTTGGCTCAATATAGGTTGCAAACGCAATGCCCACACACCCTCTTGGATAAGGGCTGCGCCAAGACCCGTAATGAAATAGTAAATCAGAAATTGACGGCTACCCCAACGCTCCTCAATGGCAGGCGCAAACATCAAAACGGCAAACATATTGAAGAAAATATGCGAGAAATCCGCATGCATGAACATATATGTCAAAGGTTGCCAAAAATGGAACTCCGAAGCCGTGATATAGTGCAAACCTAAATAATGTGTCATGTCAATACCATATCGACCGAACACATAATCAGCAAAATAAACGATAAAATTAATGATAAGAAGGTTTTTGGTTATTGGTGGAAGGTTTCTAAACATATCTTATAAATTATTAAATTTGCATGCAAAAGTAGTGAAAAATACATGAAAACCCAAACAAAAACCATGCAATTACCTAGAAAAATATCGATTTTGGCAGAAAATTGAGTTTTTTTTTGCAAAATTGTTTGTAGTATTAGAAAAATGTAGTATCTTTGCAGCAAATCTTCGGAAACTCCGATAGAGAATACAAGTTTAACCAAAATAAATATCTATTCGTATGAATAAAGCAGATCTCGTAGCTGCTATTGCAGCTGAAGCTGGCTTGACCAAAGTTCAAGCACAAAGTGCTCTCGAAGCAACTGTAAATGCAATCGCAGGTGCCCTCCAAAAAGGTGAGAGCGTACAATTAGTAGGTTTCGGTACTTTCTCTGTAGTAGAGAAAGCTGCTCGTCAAGGTGTTAACCCTGCAACTGGCGCTAAGATTGAAATCGCTGCTAAGAAAGTAGCTAAGTTCAAAGCAGGTAAAGGTTTGGCTCTCTAATTTGTAGTCAAAGCATATAACGAGTTGCTCTATGGGGCAACTCGTTTTGTGTCAAAAACCTTTGAAATTTTTAAAAACTTATAATATACATATGCTAAACATTATACTTTGTGGTGCCCCAGGTAGTGGCAAAGGCACACAATCTGATCTTATTGTAAAGAAATACGGTTTGCAACACCTCTCAACCGGTGATGCGCTCCGCGCAGAAATCAAGTCTGGCAGCGAGCTCGGTAAAGAGATTGGCGAATTGATTGCAGGTGGAAACTTGGTTCCAGACCATAAGATGATTCACCTCATTGCACGCTATTTGGATAATCTGCCAGAGGATTGCAAAGGCGTTATCTTTGACGGTTTCCCACGTACTGTAGCCCAAGCTGAGGCGCTAGAGCTCTTGCTTGAGCGTCGCCAAATGAAGGCTGTGCTTCTCGACTTGTTCGTAGAGGAAGACGAGGTTATCAAACGCCTCCTCAATCGTGGTAAAACGAGTGGTCGTGCAGATGACAACTACGAGACCATCAAAAAACGTCTCCAAGTATATCAAGCAGAGACCAAACCTGTTTGCACATACTATCTCCGTCGCCACAACTACTTTGCTATCAACGGCAACAACTCGATGGAAGATACCTTCTGCCAAATTGACAACATTCTGAAACTAGTTCAACAATAAGATATGGCTTCATCCTCGTTTATCGACTATGTAAAAATCTACTGCCGCTCTGGTAAGGGTGGTCCAGGTAGTCTGCACTTCCACCGCGCGAAATACGTGCCTAAAGGTGGACCGGATGGTGGTGATGGTGGACGAGGAGGACATATCATCCTTCGCGGTAACCGCAACCTCTGGACACTCCTTCACCTCAAGTATCAGAAGCATATTTTTGCTACCGATGGCGGCAAAGGTGGTCCTTCACGCTCATTTGGTAAAGATGGTGAGGACAAAATCATAGAAGTACCTTGCGGAACAGTAGTGTACAACGGTGATACCGGTGAATTTATGTGCGAGATCAAAGACCACCAAGAGGAGATCATCCTCTTCCGTGGCGGTAAAGGCGGATTGGGCAACTGGCATTTTCGCACAGCGACCAACCAAGCCCCTCGTTACGCACAACCTGGCGAGCCTTGTATGGAAGCCAATGTGATCCTACAACTCAAAGTCCTCGCTGATGTCGGACTAGTAGGATTCCCTAATGCCGGTAAATCCACTCTCCTATCTGTGGTCAGCGCAGCTAAACCAGAGATTGCAGATTATCCTTTTACCACCCTCACTCCTCAATTGGGTATCGTATCCTACCGAGACAATCAATCGTTCTGTATGGCGGATATCCCAGGAATCATCGAGGGTGCAGCAGAAGGACGCGGTTTGGGTCTTCGTTTCTTGCGCCACATTGAGCGCAACGCAGTATTACTCTTTATGGTGCCAGTCATCACGGAAGATATTAAGAAGGAATACGAGATTCTGCTTTCCGAGTTAGAGAAATACAACCCACAACTGCTAACCAAAGCACGCATCCTAGCGATCTCCAAATGCGATATCGCAGATCCGGATATGGACCTCGACAAACTCACACGAGAATTGTCCGAAGAGTTAGGTATCTCCGTCATCTGCTTCTCTTCCGCTAGCGGAACAGGTCTCACCGAACTAAAAGACATGCTATGGGAAGAACTCAACAAAGAGCAAAACCAAGTGATTGAGATCTCCCACGCTCCTATCGAAGTGAAAGTCATTGAGCGTGATGAAGACGACGAAGATGATGAAGACGATGAGCCACACACTATCTACCTCAACGAGGTGGAAGAAGAGTGGGATCTCGACAAATACCGCGGCATAGGTTGGGATACGCAGGATGAGTAGTTTAGGGTTTAGTGTTTAGGGTTTAGTGTTTAGAGAGAAGGGGACATACGACCGATTTATTGAGTGGCGCGAACAGCACATCTCACAAAAAAATCTAGTGCTCCTATTGAGTTTCTTCGTAGGAGCGTTAGCATCTTGTGCTGCGCAGTTGCTCAAACTGTTGATTCATGGTATTCAACATCTCGTAGAACATCACCTCATAGAGCAACACCACTGGTTATACCTCATTACCCCAATGATTGGTATTACCCTTGCAGGACTATTCGTCAAGTACGTGGTCAAAGACGACATCTCACATGGTATCACCAAGATCCTCTATGCCATTTCCCAACGCAAATCCATCATCAAACTCCATAATACTTGGACCTCAGTGGTAGGCTCGGCAGTCACCATTGGTTTTGGTGGTTCGGTCGGAGCAGAGGCACCTATCGTGATGACAGGTGCTGCAATAGGTAGTAACCTGGCTAAACTGTTCCGTCTTGACCAAAAGACGATGATGCTCATGATTGGTTGTGGTGCGGCGGGTGCCGTAGGTGGCATTTTCCAGGCTCCTATCGCAGGTCTAGTGTTTACACTAGAAGTACTGATGATGGACCTAACCATGACTCGTATGGCTCCATTGCTCATATCCTCTGTCACAGCTACTGCGATATCGTTCATCGTTAATGGTCAAGAGGCTATGTTCCCACTCACCAATAGCGAGCCCTTCTTTGTGGAACGTCTGCCATGGTATGTTATATTAGGTATAGCCTGCGGATTGGTATCCCTCTATTTCACGCGTGGCATGAACTCCCTAGAGCAACTGTTCAAACGCAAGATACAAAACACTTGGGCGAAATTCTTAGTCGGTGGAGTGAGTTTGGGTATTCTATTATTCCTCTTCCCACCACTATATGGTGAGGGATACGATGTCATCAAACAACTCATCAATGGCGACTCGGTTTCTGCCATCAGCAATAGTCCTTTCGAAGCACTAGGAACAAGTTCATGGGTACTAGTGGGGTACTTTGTTGCTATTCTACTATTCAAGATCGTTGCTTCCGTAGCCACCAATGGTGGTGGCGGTGTGGGTGGAATCTTCGCACCATCGCTCTTCATGGGAGCGATTGTGGGTTTTGTATGTGCACGCCTGATGAATATGGTGGGTCTAGATGTTCCAGAAGCTAATTTCGCACTCGCTGGCATGTCTGGACTTATGGCAGGTGTCATGCACGCACCGCTCACGGGTATTTTCCTTATTGCCGAACTCACAGGCGGATACCACCTCTTTATGCCACTCATGGCGGTAGCAGTGGTATCGTTCTTGACCATCAAGATCTTCGAGCCACACAGTCTATATGCCATGCGTTTGGCACAAAAAGGCGAACTGCTTACCCACAATAAAGACCGCTCGGTACTTACCCTGCTCAAGATGGATAATGTGCTAGAGACAGACCTCAAGACACTCAATCCAGAGATGACCTTGGGCGAGTTGGTCAAAGTCATTGCTCAAAGCCGTCGTAATATCTTCCCTGTGATAGACAAGGACAACAAACTATTGGGCATCTTACTCTTGGACGAGGTGCGCAACATTATGTTCCAACCCCGTTTGTACAATCGTTTTACTGTCAAACAACTCATGAACTCCCCTCAAGCTATTATCACTAACACTATGCCTATGGGCAAGGTAATGGAGATCTTTGAGGACACTGGAGCATGGAACTTGCCAGTAGTAGATGAACAAAAAAAATACCTTGGATTCGTTTCTAAATCCAAGATATTCAACTCATATCGTCACGTCCTCGTGCACTTCTCCGAGGAGTAACTTTCTCGCCTATAGCCTATAGCCGCTTGCGGCATCCCATAGCGAAGCGTCCCATAGGCGGAACGCCGTCCGAGATTGTCACTCCCCAGGAGTTACAATCTCCCCTATCTTCTTCTCCCAACCGGTCAACTCTTTTTGGCAGAACATGATCAATTCTTTTGCCTCTTTGGCCTTGACCAAATACTCATCCATACTGATGGCTTTTGTCGCCTCTAGTTCCTGAACCAGTTGCTCAATTCGTTTTATTGCTTCATCGTAAGTCATAACCCTCTCCTATAAACTATAAACCATAAACCCTTACTCACTTTCCTTTTCCATTGAGTAGCACACCTACGGTGTGAAACATAATCTTGAAGTCAAGACTCAATGACATATTCTCCAAATACACCACATCAAAATTGAGTCGGCGTATCATCTTTTCTAGCGTATCGGTATAACCCACTTTGATTGGTCCCCAACTTGTCAATCCTGGGCGTACCTTATAAATCACACAGTAATAAGGTGCTTGTTGCTCGATTTGATCGATAAAATAGCGTCTCTCTGGTCGTGGACCAACGATGGACATCTCGCCTTTGAGCACGTTCCAAAATTGTGGCAACTCGTCTAGACGATACTTGCGCAAGAATCGACCTACGGGTGTCACACGAGGATCTTCATCCGCACAGAGTTGGGGTTTATCACTCTCCGAAGCTACATACATCGTTCTAAACTTTAGAATATCAAATGGCAAACCATGCAATCCAATACGCTCTTGACGGTAAATAACAGGTCCTTGTGAGCTGCAACGCACCAACAATGCTACCACAGCATATAACGGAGTAAGCAAAATGAGCATCAAGACTGACACTATCACATCAAAGGCACGTTTGATACACAACTGCGTATCACTCATCTTGTGCTCCGTGATAGGGATCAATGGTTGATCACCCACTTCCTCAATCATAGCAGCACCCGTCAGCATGTCGTATAGAGTAGGAACAACGGAGATCTCCACATTGCAAGGATAAAGGCGATTGATCAGGGTGTAGATGGATTGCTCTTTGGACTTTTCGCCCAAATCCAACACCACTTCATCGTATGGCTCTCGAGCATGCTCCTCCTCAAAGGCATCTACTTCCTTCATGGAATGAATGGTGTATACACGAGGAGTATCACTATCCAGTTTATGGGACAAATAGGTCACCAACAAACGAGGTAAATATGAACCCACAAATTGAATAGCAAACAGCACCAAGAGAGAGGTCAAATACCGTTGGTAATTGCCCACTGGGTCGTCCATAATAATGATAAAGAACGCACCTAAGGTGATTAATAACGATGATACAAACGTTCTACGAAACTCTCTTGAATAACGCTTTCTAAGAGGACGCAAATAATATCCAGAGAGATAATATATGACCAAACAACCTATTGGATACAACAACAAGGGGAGGTAGAAATTGAACATTGGAACAAGCACCGTATCCACTGAGAACATTCGATTCTCATACACTAGCCATCTGAAAATCAGGAAGGCGCCCCACACGAGGAGGGATGACAATATATCCACGAGGATATATATGAGTTGCATTTTTTTACGCTTGTTCCACTTGTTCCAAACCATAACTACTCTCTAATGATCGTTATTCGTTCTTGCTCGTCTATCTTAATAATGGAAGAAGGTACACACTTTCTATTATCCTCACGACGAAACTGACACACATAATCCACTGTCTCCAACAACTCTGGACTAATTTGTTGAAAAGTCTTAGCCGCAGGCTCACCGCTAAAATTCGCGGATGTAGACACGATAGGACGGCGCAACTGTTCACACAATGCCTTAGAAAACAACTCCTCAGTAATTCGTATGCCCACACTGCCATCCTCAGCCAATAGGTTAGCTGCTAGATTCTTCGCCTTAGGATAAATAATCGTTAGAGGTTTCTCGCCTTTAGCCTCTTCGCCTTGTCGCCTTGTCGCCTCAAGTAACATCCACGCAGTATCTGGCACTTTGTCCATATACCCTTGCAGTTTCCCCGCTCCATCCAGCAATACCAACATCGCCTTGCTATCTACACGTTTTTTAATCGCGTACACGCGCGCAACGGCCTCGGCATTGGTCGCATCACAACCTATTCCCCATACAGTGTCAGTAGGATATAGTATCACACCACCCTCACGCAAGACACGAAGGGCTGTTTGTAGATCCTCTCTTTCGTAACGATTTTCCATTTTCGACTGCAAAGGTAGTAAAAATTTATGAAATAACCAAATTCAATACTGCTTAATCCTATTTTGGCTACTAATCTTGGTCTTTTTCTTCTAGAAGGTCTCGGTATTGCTTTTGGTAGGAGTGAATGAGTGTATCCAACCATGTCTCAATAGATATATCTCCCAATGCCAGCCGTGATTTGATAGTATCACGTCTGTTCCATATTGTTCGTGTGGTCTTGTTGAGCACAAATGCGATATCATTGATATCCAAACCCAAAATCGTCAGAATCAAGTATTGTATGTCATTCTCTGTAAGCATTGGGTGATTTTCCCGTATGAATGATAAGAATTTAGGAAATACACCCTCAAATTCTACTAAAAATCGATTCCAATTCTTTTCGTTGGAATAGGAGTATTTGGTCAAATAGCTTTCTAACCACTGCGGAATCTTTTCGGTATTCTTGTGCTGTTGTATTCGTTTTGCTAGGTTGATATGCTCTGTGATGTGCTGCAAAAGCAAAGTTTTCTTGTGGTTTATCTCTTTGTTTAGTTGTTTGAGTTTGAGTTGTGCAATCTTCCGCTCGTTTTCTTGTTTTATTTGTTGCATCTCATTCATTAGTTGCAGCTGCGAATTCTCTTCTTTGAGCGATTTTTTCTCTTTAGAAGTTTTTTTAAGTAATGCTCTAGATGATAAAAAGTTGTATCCGATAATCCAAATAGCACAGGATATAGCAATAATTAATAGGTGATTAGTCTCGTTGTCGTTTTTTGCCTCATTTTTTGCCTCTATTTGCGTGCTGATGCTATCGTTGTGTTGTGCATAACTATTTGATACATACGTGATTGAAAGTAATAGTGTAATGCATAAGGCTGCTATTTTGGGGTAGTAACTTTTTCTCATACGGCGATTTTGTAATATACTGATTATCTGCTTGTTACATTTTTATTTTTTCTTTGCCTAGTAAGTCGTAAATTTGGAATGTTTGAATATTTATTATACCTTTGCAGCGTATTTCGAAATGCAAAAGTACAAAAATTAATCGTATTAACCAAATTAAAAACACAAAATTATGAAGAAAAGCATTTTTAAGGCCGGTTTCTTAACGACATTAATTCTTATTTTAACTGTTAGTTGCACTTCTCCTAGTGAAGAAACAACTGCAAAAGTGCCAGCGGTTAGCAACAAACAAAAAGTGGCAAACTCTTCTGCATTGCCAAGCGTATCGGACGTATATGACCTTCCGGAATATATCGGTGCGCTACACAATGCCGGTATATATGCGTTTGTTGAATATGTCAATGAAAATAATCTTAGTCCTTATACTGAAAGTGAATTTACTCACGAAATGATAGAAACTTTCGCTCAAAATTATGTAGTGGAGCATTTGGGTGAATTTGAATACATCTACGATTTTGATATCGAACTGAACGCTAACACGATGACAGCGTATGGCGAGCTTCTTGATAGTATTCTATCATTAGATGTGGAGATAGCAGATATTAATAATTACATAGAAGATGCCACAAACGAATTTTACGCAGAATATGTCATAGATTCTCCCAACGATATTGTATATGAAATAGTTAAAGAGATTGCCAAAGCCACAAATATCCTATGGGGCGAGGAATGGGATTTCGAACAACAGAGTTTTATCCTACCATATTCTATTTTCGCAGGTAGAAGAAGCGCTAATGATGATAATAACAATCAAGAGAGTGAACAAAATAAAAAGGAAAAGCAAGATAGGCTAACAAAAGCAGATGTAGCAGGTGCCGAGGAAGGCGCAAAAATGGGGACGAGTATAGGTTCAAGTGTTGGGTTTTATGGTGCCGTTGTGGGTTGCGCTATTGGAACTGCAGTTGGAGCCATAGTTTATTCTGTAGAGGAATTTGTTAAACAAGACTCCGAGGCAACAGCGCTCCGATTGGAAGCAGACCAAATTATACCAAATACCTATCTGTATAACTATTTACGATATTTACAGGCTGTACATCCAGAAAAATATTATAGTTTGTACGGAAATAAATTTGATAATATTTTTTAAGCCATTAATTTTATGCAGCAAGACTCAAACATTATTAAGTTCGAAAGAAATCGACTATTCAAATCTAAAACAATTTCGTACTTCGTTGCTACAATAAATGTAACAGCACAAGTGGTTCTATTGTGTAATACAATTGATTATATTGTAGCTTATTTTTCCATAAATTGGAATATTACTTTAGGATATTATAACCTAACAGAATTAGCAAATATTTTCTTTCTAGCATTGATTCTCCAATTCTTATTCATTGAAATGAGTTATGCAAGAATTGATACTGCAAATAAGATAATCAAAATACGAAATTTAAGAACCCATCTGATTCCTATCAAAAAAAGTATTTTAGATATCACAAAAGTTGAAATATCTCAAAAAGAATACAACCTTATGTTATACTCTAAGAATAAGAACAAACTGTGTATCAGCATTAAGGAGTGTAATAAATTTACCAAACTTCTCCAAGAACTCAATCCGTCTATTGAAGTTGAATATAAGGAATAGAATTCTATAAACACAAACTATCCTAGATTAATTAAATATTCAGAAAAGTTCTTATGAAAAATCATTCCATAATATTCGATTCCAATCGTATTGCAAAATCCAAATTATTATCTTCGGTGATAGAGGCAACCAATCTCCTCGTTGGATATGTTTTGATAGTTATTTTACTAGGTCTTATCAATGAATCATTTTTATCGCTACTAAACAACTACCTATTTTATGTAATCTATTTTGTTGTTACTCTATTAAGCCATTGGATTCTAGCTATTACTACTAAAGTTAGTGTTTCAGAAAAGAAAGTCGTGATACGTAATCCGCGGCTATTCTCTTGGAGGCAGAATGTTGCTGTCCAAGAGATAACGAAAGTTGTAGTTACTCCCTATTATATACCGAGATATAATGTGATTCTAATCACTGAGAACCATGAGCGAGTTTTAACTAGCATCAAAGATGTAGAGAAATTTACCAAACTTCTTCAAGAACTCAATCCTAATATTGAGGTAGAATATAAGGAATAAAGATAACTTATTAAATAAATCATCCCTGCGTTAATAATTATTGGCGCAGGGATGATTTTTTGTTTGCGAAAATTCTTATACTAAATAAAAAAAAGAAGGATTGTCATCCCGACAACCCAATCTTTACTTAACCTTAAATCTAATACCATGAAAAACACGGTGCAAAGGTACTGCTTTTTTGCATACCCACCAAATAATTTGACATAAAAATATGTTTTATAGCAGGTATTTTGTAATTTTGCAAAATCAACTATACAAAATGACCGTATTTTTGCCAAAAATTTTGCTATTTCGAAAATTTGTAGTAATTTTGTACCCGATAAAATTTGCGTCAATGGGCAATTGGCACAAAATTTGCAAAGAAATTAAATAAATAAATAACAAACAAAATAACCTTTTTAATTAAACAATGAAACAATTAGATTTGACCCAGTACGGCATCGTAGGTACAACCGAGATCGTACACAATCCTTCTTACGAAGTACTCTTCGCAGAGGAGACAAAAGCAGAATTAACTGGCTTTGACAAGGGCCAAGAGACTGAGCTTGGCGCAGTAAACGTGATGACAGGTGTTTACACCGGTCGTTCTCCTAAGGACAAATTCATCGTGGACGACGCACAAAGTCACGATAATGTTTGGTGGACAAGCGAGGAATACAAGAATGACAACAAACCAATGACTGAGGCTGCTTGGGCTGTAGTGAAAGATCTCGCTATCAAAGAGCTCTCTAACAAACGCCTCTTCGTAGTAGACGCTTTCTGCGGTACTAACCCTGATACTCGTATTGCTGTTCGCTTCATCGTTGAGGTAGCATGGCAAGCACACTTCGTTACCAACATGTTCATCAAGCCAACCGCTGAAGAGTTGGAGGCATTTGAGCCTAACTTCGTGATCTACAACGCTTCTAAGGCTAAAGTAGAGAACTACAAAGAGCTTGGTTTGAACTCTGAAACTTGCGTTGCTTTCAACACTACCAGCCGCGAGCAAGTTATCCTCAACACATGGTACGGTGGTGAGATGAAGAAAGGTATGTTCTCTATGATGAACTACTTCCTCCCACTCCAAGGTATCGCTTCTATGCACTGCTCTGCTAACACCGACATGAACGGTGAAAACACCGCAGTATTCTTCGGTCTCTCTGGTACAGGTAAGACCACCCTTTCTACCGATCCTAAGCGTCTGCTTATCGGTGACGACGAGCACGGATGGGATGACAATGGTGTGTTCAACTTCGAGGGCGGTTGCTACGCTAAGGTTATCAACCTCGACAAAGAGTCTGAGCCAGACATCTACGCTGCTATCAAGCGCAACGCATTGCTCGAAAACGTTACTGTTGATGAGAACGGCAAGATCGATTTCACCGACAAGAGCGTTACTGAGAACACCCGCGTAAGCTACCCAATCGATCACATCGAGAAGATCGTTCGTCCTATCTCTGCTGGTCCTGCAGCTAAGAACGTTATCTTCCTCTCTGCTGATGCATTCGGTGTATTGCCTCCAGTATCTATCTTGACTCCAGAGCAAACTAAATACTACTTCCTCAGCGGTTTCACCGCTAAGTTGGCTGGTACCGAGCGTGGTATCACAGAGCCTACTCCAACCTTCTCTGCTTGCTTCGGCCAAGCATTCTTGGAGTTGCACCCAACTAAATATGCTGAGGAGCTCGTAAAACGTATGGAGAAATCTGGCGCTAAGGCTTACCTCGTTAACACAGGTTGGAACGGTACTGGCAAGCGTATCTCTATCAAGGATACACGTGGTATCATCGACGCTATCCTCGGTGGCGACATCTTGAACGCTCCTACCAAGACTATCCCATTCTTCGATTTCGAGGTTCCAACTGCATTGCCAGGTGTTGATCCAGCTATCCTCGACCCACGCGACACTTATGCTGACGCTGCTCAATGGGAAGAGAAAGCGAAAGACTTGGCTGGTCGTTTCATCAAGAACTTCGCTAAGTACACCACTAATGAGGCTGGTAAGGCGCTCGTTGCAGCTGGTCCACAGCTCTAATCCTTTAGAGAATAAATATTCCAAGAGGGTGTGTCCGTTAGACACACCTTCTTTTTTTGCCTTATCAATTACGCACTATTCACGCACAATAAACGCACAATAAACGCACAATAAACGCACTATTCGGCATATTTCTGCCTGTGATCAATCTCACTCTAGCATACTATTTTGACATTATACACAGCAAACATTTGCATAATTCAAAATAATGTATTAACTTTGCAGACGAAATTAAAGACCTACTCATATGAAAACAAAAATCAGTTTATTGCTACTTGCCATAGTAGCATTCATCGCAACAAGCTGCGAACCTATTAACGGTCCTAAAAATACACCTTATTTCTCTGTATCTCCTAAACTGAAGGTAGTCTTTTCTCCTGGCAATCTCCAGTACAAAGCATCAACTAAAGAATGGCGTTTCGCACCTAGCCAATATAACTATATCGGCGAGAATAATATAAAAATCAGCGACACTTATAGTGGGTGGATAGACCTCTTTGGTTGGGGGACAGGGCACAAACCCACCTTGAAAAGTAATCAAAATTCTGATTACGACAGATTCGTAGATTGGGGAGCCAATAGCATTAATGGAGATCCGTTTCATACTTGGCGCACTCTTTCCATTGACGAATGGAACTACCTGATTCTCAATCGTCCTAAAGCTAGAACTCTTATCGGTGTTGCGCAAGTGAATAATGTAAATGGTCTTATTCTATTACCCGACAATTGGGTAGCTCCTGATAGTATTTCCTTTATCTCTGGCATGCATGAAGGATACATGGGTAGTGGATATAGTCATCAGACTTTCTCAGCAGAGCAATGGAGGCGGTTAGAGCAAAACGGAGCTGTCTTTCTACCTGCAGCAGGCATGAGAATAGCGAAAACGGCAGTTGCAGAAACTCAAAAAGAAGGCTATTATTGGACAGCAACCATAGGACCAGACCCTTGTTTCCTATATTTTCGCGATGGGCAGATTTATACATACAGCGTGCTCATTGATCGATCAACAGGAAAGAGCGTACGCTTAGTTAAAAACCTCTAATATCTTACATATGAAAACCAATATTACATATCTGATTCTTGTAGTTATTACGACAATGTGTATTAGTTGCGAGTCACATAACCAACCAGAAGTACAATACGGATTCTCTATCTCAGAAACACAACAAGTAGTATTCTCTCCTGGAAACTTGCAATATTGCCCAAAAACAGACTTATGGCGTTTTGCCCCCAACCAATATGATTATATTGGTGAAGGGAATAATTATATAGGTCAATACTACGAAGGTTGGATTGACCTCTTCGGATGGGGAACTGGTAACAATCCGACATTACACACCATTGATACGCGAGATTACACCACTTTTACAGACTGGGGGATAAACCGAATTGGTAACGACCCACAAAACACCTGGCGTACTTTGACCAGCGACGAGTGGGATTACCTCATCAACAAACGCCCCAACGCTTGTGCATATTATACAGTAGCACAAGTCAACGGAACCAATGGACTTATCCTGCTGCCCGACAATTGGGTTGCACCAAAAGACATCGTTATCGCCTCTGGCATGAACACCTATGTTCCTGGTGAAAACTACAATTACGATTACGCCGCATACCAAACCTTTACAGCTTCGGAGTGGAAAAAACTAGAGAAAAATGGTGCTATATTCTTACCCGCAGCTGGATCTAGATATCCAGGTGACTTTTACGGTACTGAAATCAACACTTCATATTTCCAAGAAGTAGGTCAATATTGGACCTCTACTAAGTATTTTGTACCTGGCAACGACAATTGGGAAACAGGTGAATCATATTCTTTACATTTCTCTAGCGGAGGACTCTATACCAGAGAATATTATAATGTATATGGTTTTAGCGTTCGCCTTGCAAAAGATATCTAAACATTTTACCATCTCAACACACTACTACTATGCAAACGACTCCTTTCCTCACTCTTAGTCCAACCATCAAATGGGTGACTATCATCGCCAGCCTAATTATCCTTGGATCTATTGTATATTTAGCCTATACATGGTACAACACACGCCATATCGGTATGCTCATCACGCTGATCCTTATGACAGTCATCACCTTTGGAACACTCATCATCGTCCCTCGCAAAGTATCTGTCAATCAAGAGAATATCAATATCCACCTATTGGCATACAAGATCAATATTCCTAAAGACGAAATCCTCAAAATAGAGCACTACCCTCACGGCATCGAGTCTTACCGCATAGCTGGCGCAGGCGGTTTCTTTGGTAATTTAGGCTTGTTCACCAGCCCTGTCTGTGGCAAACACTTCTCACTCATTACCGACCCTAAAGATGTTTGCATTATAACCCGCAAAACCAAAATGCCAATTGTGGTAAGCATCAAAGACAACAGCGTTTTTAACGCTATCTCCGAAATTCAAGAGAAACAATAGGCACAACGCGCCGTCCACTTAATAACCCATTACGGAGGGATAACGGATTGCCCTATGGCTTCTCCGTTATCCCTCCGTAAATAGCTAGGAACTCAAAAAGGAAAATGTGAGGCATTTGTTTGTGTTTTTTGTTCATTTGCTTGCGCAATTCAAAATAAAGTCGTAACTTTGCAGAAAATTAATAAAACATGTACTTATGAAAAAAATCGTTTTATCTTTATTCCTTTTGATTTTATGCACAATTAGTGCAATGTCACAGATTTCTACCTACACAACCAAGATAGGTGATTTTAAGGGACCTGTAAAAATGGTAGTTTCTTCAAGCGACCATAGTTCTACAGTTGACTATTTCAACCCTGATGGAACTATACAAAAAACCATCAATGGTGCACAGAAACATTACATCGTTTTTGAATGGACGGACAATGCCATTAAGCAAACATTTTACGAGAGAGCCAATGACAAGTATCTAGGAGAGAATCAATTATCTTATAGCAGAGACGAAAACAGTTTTGTTGTTTCAACCAGCAATGGAAGTTATAGTTGGGATTTCACAACTTCAACGCTTACATCGAAAGACCACGTAAACAAAGTTCTATTCTCAATGAGAAATATAGACAAAACCTCAGAGGGCTACACATCTGTCGTATATGTGCAAAATCAACAAACATCAAAAACTATAGTAAAGACCTATGACCCAGATGAGTATGGAAATTATACACGTCTTGTGACAATAACTAGCGACGGCGTGGAACATGAGCGCACCCTAAGCTATGAGTATTATGAAGATTAATCTTAACGCATTGTGTATAAAACAATAACTATTGTAATATTATGCTTACTCTCTGCGCTTTTGTATGCACAGGGAAATTCGGAAGTCAAGAAAGCCAATAGTTTGATGCAGCAAGCTGCAGTCAAGCTATTGGTTGATAAAGATTACTACGCAGCAATTAATATATATGAGCAGGCCTCTAAAATCTACCTTAAGAATGGGGGTAGAACTAATCGAAAATATTTGGAGGCTACCAAGTGTATGGGCGACTGCTACATCCAGATCAACAAAACCCAAAAAGCGATAGATTGTTTCCAAATAATTCTCAAACATTCAGACCTGTGGATGTTGGATTATGCATGCTTGCAATTAGGACGATTATATCAAAAGCAAAACAATATAGATGCGGTTATATCTGCTTACGAAGCTGGCTATGCGAAATACAAAAAAACAGGTACGGGAATAGATCACTACTACACAATAGTTAAAGAATTATTTTATTTCTACCATAAATGTGGAAATATAGAAGAAGCCATTAGAGTAGGTCAAGAGTTGTGCGATTTTATTCAACCTGATAGAAGCCGTTGGATTCCGATCGGTGCTGATTTAGCGGAATTGCACAAACTATCAAACAATATGGTAGATGCCATGAAACTATATCAAGATCTCTTGGCCGTCTACATTAGCGAAGTCAACATCATATTGTCTACCAGCAATAATCCAACTCGAGTAACATCCGAAGAACTAATCAAAGTATTAGCCAAGCAGAATGATTTGAAATACAAAACTTTTGCTGAACAAAATAATATAGCAACTATACTCTATAAAATAGGAGAGCTATACTACGAAATAGGCAATTATCGCAAAGCGGTAGAGCACCTCGTTTTAGCATCCAATATTTTCAAAAACATCGAGAGAACACATAACGAGCATTATGTTAATCTCATGATGTTTTTGTCCAATAGTCATTCCTCTCTGTCAGAACATAGTAGTGCAATTTCCGCAGCAAAGAATGCGTATAACATTGCAGAAACATATAATATAAAATCCGTTAAACTAACAAGTTTAATTAATTATGGAAGCATTCTCTTGTCTGCAAACCAAGAAAAGGATGCTTTGTATTTTCTCAATAAAGCACTATCAAAATACCCTGACAATCAATCTAAAGCCAATATATACAATGGTTTTAGTTGCATCTATAGGGAACATAACAAATACACAAACGCGATTGAATATGCAAAAAAAGCAGTTGCCTCCTATCGAGATCCCGTATATTTGCATAATCTTAGCATTTGTTACTCAGAGCAACAAATGTATCACGAAGCGGCTCCCTACCTAGTGGAAGCATGGGAAATGGTTGCAACACAGATACAGCAACTATTCATTCAGAATCGTGAAGAAGATAGAGCTCATATCTGGAATAAATATAAACCATACATCAAAGCCCCGTTACATTTACTAGGAAAAACCAACAATGAAGACATTTTAAAGTATGCCTTCAATTCATTATTGTTCACTAAATCTATTCAACTAGCATCATCTATCAACTTTAGAACATTAGTCAATCAGTCATCTGATCCAGAAATATCCAAATTATATCAACAGTGGCTTAAAACCCCACATAATCACATTGATTATAAAAAATTAGAATACAAATTACTCTCTAAATTACAACATCTAGATAATCGTTCCAACTTATTTAGTGTGCGCTGGCAAGACATACAAAAATCATTAAAAGAAGATGATTTAGTAGTGGAGTTCGCTTGTATTCAACAAACTAATACAAAAACAAATACATATTTTGCAATTTTGTTACATCCAGCTTGGAGTGCACCTAAATCAGTAAAACTTAATGCTTCTATAGATAAGTTATTGCAATATCCTGTAAAGGAATTATACGACTCTTCAGATATAGGTAACCTTATATGGGGAGATATTATAAAACAGATTCAACTTTCCAAAGCGAATGTAAAAAACATTTATTTTATCCCAGATGGAGTATTGTACCAAATAGCTCTAGAATACATGTCATGTGGAGGAAAAAGAATGAGTGACACGTATAAAATGCGACGCTTGTCTTCATCACGAGATCTATTAATTGAGAAAAAGACATCGACCAATAAACAAGCTGCATTGTTTGGAGGAATCGACTACAACACCACCATAGAAGACATGCAATACTACGCATATTCCGCAGCGGAACAACGGTCATACACCAATGGACTATGGCATTATCTACCTGGCACCCTGAAAGAGGTCAATGAAATAGAAAGCATATTAAAAACAGGTAAGTACACTATCAACACACACCAAGGACCAGAATGTGTAGAAGAAACATTTAAATTATATTCCACGAATTCTCCTGCTATCGTTCATATCGCCACCCATGGTTTTTATTTACCATTCCAAGATCATTCGAATTTAGATTCAATTATCAATAACAATAGTCTTTATGAAGACGATATGCTACAGAGATGTGGTCTTGTTTTTGCAGGAGCCAATAATGTTGCATTAGGCAATCGCAATATTCCTGATGATATTGAAGATGGTATTCTATCGGCATCTGAAATTGCAAATCTAGACTTATTTAATACAGAAATAGTGGTCATGTCCGCCTGTCAAACAGGCTTAGGTACTGTGGGTGAAGATGGAGTATTTGGACTACAGCGAGCATTCAAAAAGGCTGGCGCTCAAAGTATTCTAATGACATTATGGAGTGTAGATGATAATGTAACTCAAAAATTAATGGTCGAATTTTATAAGGGATTAACACGCGGTTTATCAAAATATGATGCGTTGAGAAACGCTCAACTACAGATACGCCAAATGACTTTTACAAATTCAACAGGAGAAAGACATTCTGGAAATAACCCATATTATTGGGCTCCTTTCGTAATACTTGATTGATAATACATCCTATAATGCGAAAATAACCCATCTTATTAAATTATATCAGTGCAGAAAATAAAAACAACCATATTGTCTATGAAAAAACTACTACTATTTATCATTATTTTCTTTATCGGTGCCAATACTATTAATGCTCAGATTTCAGCTGAAGAGCAGACATTATTAGAAAACCTTGAAGCTGCTAAAAACGCAAAAGATATTAGCGAGTTAGATTACTATAAAGGATATTCTAGAGCACTAATTCCTTTGTTTGTTCATTATTACTCAACTGGTCAATATGCAAAATGCGTTGAGATTACAAAAGAGGTGTTGCGTGTGTTTGAACTATTAGTAGGTAGATATGACGAATCATATGCACAATTTGAAGCTTATTTAGCCAAAATGTACACCCAAATGGGTATGTATGACGATGCTTTAACTACATATGAATCTATGCGCCAAACTTACCAAAACGCACCTAAAATAGAGCAGCCACATTTGTATGCCTCTAGCATATCTGGGATGGGAACCGTATATATGATGTGTGGTAAGTATCAAGAGGCTATACGGTACGGTTTTGAAGCATTAGATATTATTGAAAAATATTCCGTAGATAAGATATATAAAACCGAAGCATATGGTGTATTAGGGACGAGTTATACAGCTGCAGGACAATATAAGGAAGCTGAAAAATATATGTTAAGTGCTCTTTCTTGTGCTCCTAAAGAGGATGTGATTTATGGACAAACTCTAAATAACATAGGATTGCTGTATTATCGTATGGGATTATATGATAAATCAATGGATTATTACAAACAAGCATATGAAGTAAAAAAAAGGTTGTTGTCAGAGAAACACCCAGATCATGGAACTACCCTGTCTAACATAGGATTAGCTAGTCATTGTTTAGGAAATTACGCCGAAGCTGAGAAATACTTATTACAAGCTATAGAGTTCCAAAAAGAATTGCAAGAAAATAATCCACGCCCATATGCCAATAGTTTAATGAATTTAGGCTTCCTCTATACCGACATGGGAGACTATGATAAAGCATTGTATTACGTACATACCGGAGCTGAAATATTGGGTAAGATCTTAGGAGAAGATGGACATCTGGATTATGCCACACATTTGTTTTCACTAGGAAGAATCAATATGTCTAAAGGTGATTATGCTAATGCTGCTTTATATGGCGAAAAAGCATTGGCTATCCAACAAAAACAATCACAAAAGCACCCCGAAAGCGTACAGGTTTTGATTCTCCTTGGAAAAACGCATATCATGACTCAAGAGTATAAGAGAGCTCAAGAACTTTTAAACGAAGCCCAAGTTATGGCAAAGCAGCTTCAAGGAGAGCAACATGAGAATTATGCCGAAGCACTCTCTCTGCTGGGATTGTCATACCAACAAACCAAAGAATATCAACAAGCAGAAAGTTACTATTTACAAGCATTAGAAAGATACGGAAATATACTCTCTACGCAACATCCTAAATATGCAGCCGTTCTTAATAACTTAGGTGAACTATATCAAGAAACATACCAATACGCACGCGCGAAGGAGTGTTTCTTACAAGCTGCGCAAGCAAATAAAAATCAGTTTGTTGCAACGACAGATTATATGTCAGAACATCAACGAGAACTCTATTGGGAAACTATTCGAAATAGATACGAGTCTGTATATCCTAATTTCGCATATGTTAGTTTCAATCAAATGCCAGATGTATCTGGTTTTGCTTATGACAACGAATTGTTTATGAAAGGTTTGCTTTTGCATTCATCTACTGCAATTCAAAACTCTATCATGAATAGTGGAGACGCAAACCTCATTAAGCGTTGGGAGGATCTCAAGCAAATGAACACACAGATTCTCGCACTACAAGAAAACGATCCTACTTCTAACTACTTGAAGGAACTAAAGACTGAAGCAGAAAACTTGGAAAAAGAATTGATTGCTTCTAGTACTATCTTCCGCAACAACAAGGATAGTTGGAACATTACTTGGAATAGTGTACGACAATCCTTAAAACCGCAACAAGTAGCCATTGAATTTTTTGTTACCCCTACTAACACTGGAGATAAAAAGTATTGTGCATTACTATTGCGTAATAGTAGTAAATACCCAACATTGATTCCATTATGCAGTGAAAAGGATTTAGAAGTAATTATGCAAAAGAATCCAGCAGAAATTTACACTTACACTCAATACGGTAAGCAATTGTTTACACATATATGGAAACCATTGTTAAAATACATTCAAGAGGGAGAAGAAATTTATTTCTCTCCATCTGGACATTTGTACCAGTTAGCCATTGAATATCTACCCATTGACGAACAAACGAATCTGCAAGAAAAGTATATTATCAAACGTTTGTCTTCTACTCGCGAACTAGTAACAAATAAACCGCATCTATCTATTACCAATGCTACACTCTATGGAGGAATATTATACGATATGGATAGTGAAGAATTGTTAATTGAGAGTGAAGAATACCAGAAGAATCGCTTTATTTCTCGCTCTGTAGCAAAGTCATCCACAAGACAAGGCGTACAATACCTTCAAGGAACAAAAAAAGAAGTAGATTATATCAATCAGTTGTTGCGTAGCAATTCTATTCAAACTAAACTGTATGTCGGAGGTAAAGGAAATGAGGAGTCTTTCAAAGCTTTAGATGGAGAAAAGAACCATATCTTACATATTGCAACACACGGATTCTTTTGGTCTGATGAAGCCGCTAAATCCACCGACTATTATTTACAGCGTATGCTGAATCCTACTCAAAAAGCACTACCTGTAGATCCTTTAAGCCGTTGCGGTTTATTATTAGCAGGAGCAAACATTGCCTTATCTGGCAATCAAAATAATCTTCCAGAAGGAGTACAAGATGGTATTTTGACTGCTAAAGAAATTTCCTTATTGGATTTAACACACACTCAAATAGCTCTTCTATCTGCTTGCGAAACAGGACGAGGAGAAGTCACTGCTGAAGGCGTATTTGGTTTGCAACGAGCATTAAAACAAGCAGGAGTCAATACCATCATTATGTCATTGTGGCCTGTAGATGATGCGGCAACACAACTATTGATGCAAGAGTTTTATCAACAATGGATAACTACTAACATGAATAAACATCAAGCTTTTACCCAAGCACAAAAAACAGTAAAAGCCAAATATCCTTCACCTGAATATTGGGCTGGATTTATTTTATTAGATTAACCATGCGAAAATTAAAACTTCCTCATATTTTCAAAGTTCCAGCTTTTGCCACTCATATCGGGCAAAAGAAAGTGTTGACTTTTTGGGTTAAGAGTATCGTCATTACCCTGATTAGTCTATGCTTTACACATGTTGTAATCTACGAATTGGGAAGTATATCTGGATTTGTATCGGCTGAAAAATCAGCTGATTTCCAAATTTCTGACATCTACAATTCCATTGCAGACTATCGTGACACCAGACAAGCTAGTCAACACGTCACAGTGATTGCGGTGGATGATTGTTCTAGACAAGAAGTATTAGATGTATTAGAATTAGTATCGGAGTACCAACCTAAAGTCATCGCACTAGATGTGTTCTTCAAAACACCTTCCACAGATAGTGCGCAAGTACTCAACACATTAAGTACAACTCCTAATCTCGTATTACCACGAATAATTAGAAGACAAGCAGATGGTCAATACCAATATACCAACTTTTCATTCGTGGAGAAATATGTGGATACCCACTATGGCTATGTCAATTTGAATGCAAGTGCATTGAATGATGTAATACGAGATTTTACTCCATGGCAAATCACTGCCAACGGTGATACCCTTTTCCATATAGCCACTGCAATGGCCAAGATAGCAGATCCTGATCAATATAACAAACTACAAGAACGGAACAAAGGTGTTGAAACGATTAAGTTCTCTTCTATTGATATTCCTATCATTCCTTATGAGGAAATTTTATATGGTAATGACGATGAATATCTCTCTCGAAATCTAACCAACAAAGCTGTTATCATCGGGGACACTATTGATCTACACGATATGTATACTACGCCACTCAAAGGATTAGTTCCTGGAGTGCTAATTCACGCCCATTCACTTCATACTATCCTTACCGCATCATATACCGATAGCACTCCTAATTGGCTCAACTGGCTAATAGCCATCATCATATCCATATTATTTCTATTTGCTAACATGGCCGTTAAGGAGCAATGGAGCCATCTTGGAAATATGGTCATGCGCTTATTGCAAGTTGCACTGATGTTCGCCTTAGTATTTGTTGGAGCTTACTGGTATAACCATCATTTACAATATCTTGATTTCTCACCAGTCATAGTTATGCTTGGTTTCTGCTCACTATCGGCAGATATTTACGATGGCATTTTAGCTGGAGTTCTACAAATCAAAAAGTTCATACAATCTCATTAAATCATATTTTTATGCGCCTATTTGTAATTTTATCGTTTATTCTTGGATCTATCGCACTGTATGGACAGACCTCCAATTACGAAATATTTGATGTTCAAAATTCTGTCCTAATAAAACCTCGTGGAGCAGAACAATGGAGCGCTGCTAAAAAAGGAAAAAACCTTGGACTAATTGACTCCATTAAAATTAGCACAAACGGGAAAATTCGAATATTAGATATCCGAACTAATGAAATATATCGTTCTGATAAACCAGGAAATTATCGAGTTAAAGACATTCGTGATGCGGCCCAAGAGCAATCCTCCAAAATGTTTGCTGCAGTATGTGCACAGATCAAAAAAGGCGAATCTGGTCATCATTCAGACATGAATATGGTAGGAGCTACCACTCGTGGAGAATATCAAGATGCAACAGAAGCGATTGCTCAAACCATCGCATACATTGGCAAACAACTAACCAATAACACTGTAAAATACACGCAAGATCTCACCCTCAAGACACATGTATCTGGTGAAGATATATATTTTTCTATCTCCAACTCTAGCACTAAGAGTTATTGCGTAAATGTGGTACTATATAATAAAGAAAGCAAAAAAGCCTCATTGTGTTACGTAATCAATCCAGCACAATCAGATACTCCATATATCTTTTTACCTGCCCAAAGGACACTCGAATTACCAATGTGGCACTTCACGGCCCCTTCTTCTCAAGAAACATATCTCCTATTTGCCACAGAGCAATCATACGATAGCTACCATCTACAGCATATTTTACAAAATCTAAACTGGGGAACAATATCAGAACCAGCATACCAGGCATACAAAATCGCAAAATAATACCCACGAGATATTAAAAATCCATCACTCAACATCCGCCCTTAACTTATTATGATGGCAGAGCATCAATGCGCCATCCTCACGGCGGAGGTGCATTCCCCCACCCTCGCAATAGCGAAAGAGTTTGCAGTTGTTGCATGGCTCTAACTTCTTCATCCACTTACGGTTACGATAATCCTTAAAGCCATTTTCCCAAACCTCCCAAAAGTCATCTTTGTAGATATTACCCTGGTAATACTTACCTCTTACACTCGTACAAGCCGAAATACTACCATCTACCAAGATCGAAGCTATACTTACACCCGCAGCACAATGGAACAAATGGTCGCGTATTTCCATCTCGTACTCAGGCATGAATCCCTCGCAAGAATACGAGATATGCAATCCTTCTTTGCGTTTCGCGCGGATATACTCTAATAGTTGACGATGTTGTTCGGGAGTCAAAATAAGTTCAGGATTCTCTGCCGCGCGTCCCATAGGGTCAATGGTTATCAATCGCCAGTTGCGCACACCAATAGACCAGAGATAGTGCTGCATTTCGTCTAATTGATTGATTGTGCGTTGATTAACACAAGTGACTACGTCCCAAACTAGATCGCTTCGCTGTAGTGATGCGGCTAATTTTATTGCGCGAGTCGCACCTTCGAAAGCAAGCGGGTGCTGGCGTAGCCAGTTGTGATCAAGTTCCAAACCGTCAAAACTAATAGCAACTGAGCGCAAGCCTGCCGCCAGGAGTTCCCCGAAGCGTTTTTCGGTCAATGCCAAACCATTGGTCACCATACCCCAAGGATACCCACGTTGTTGGAGTGCTGCGCCTACTTCAGCCAAGTCTTTACGCATCAAAGGCTCACCTCCAGAGATGATTATCAGCACTTTATGCGAATCTACATGAGGGGTTACACTCTGATCAATCACACGAAGGAAGTCCTCCGCAGGCATATCAGGTGTTACCTCGCTACTAGAGCAGTCGCTACCGCAATGCAAACAATGTACATTGCAGCGAAGAGTGGACTCCCAAAAGAGTTGTTGCAACGGATGCAACTGTTGAAGATTCCTTCTCCTTAGCCGCTCCAATTCAAATATAATGCGTTGAAAAAAGGTCATTTAATGAAACGAACTTACATCTCAGATATCAAGAAATCCTGCAACACCAATGCTGCCATAGCCTCTACTACCGCTACAGCACGAACGGCAACACAAGCATCATGACGACCTAATTTAAGAGTTGAGAGTTGAGGGTTGAGAGTTGAATGGAGCGCTTCTAGCGTTTTACGATTTGATGCCGTAGGCTTGAACACACAACGGAAGACAATCGGATTGCCATCCGAGATACCTCCCGCAATGCCACCTGAAATAAGTTGTGGATCATCGGAGAGATACATCTCGCTCCCTTTGAGCGCAACACCCGAAAAACCCGAACCATACTCAAAACCCTTGCATGCATTGATACTCATCATAGCATACGCCAAGTGACTCTGAAGTTTATCAAAAATAGGTTCACCAACTCCCACAGGAAGACCGGTTATTGTACACTCTACTATACCACCTATGCTATCACCTTGTTGCTGAATATCAGCAATATACTGAGCAAAATTATCAGGATTCGTTTCTGTACCAACTTGAACAAGTTGGGCAGATATATGAATATTCTTCTCCGCCAAGAGTTGTTGAGAAAGACTACCCGCCACTACACGTGAAGCTGTTTCGCGAGCCGAAGCACGACCTCCACCACGATGGTCACGAATACCATATTTCTCTTGGTACGTTTTGTCTGCATGCCCTGGACGATAGGTATGCTTGAGCCAATCATAATCCTGAGAGCGAGCATCCGCATTGCGGATAATAAATGCGATAGGAGTACCCAAACTCACCCCATCTAGCACACCACTTAACCACTCCACCTCATCCTTTTCGTGCTTGGCACGAGGAGACAGACCCTTCCCTTCAGGGAGGGGGTGGGGGTAGGCTCTCCCCGCTCGCTTGTCAAGAGCTTGGCGAATCACATTTAGATCAATATGCACACCAGCAGGTACACCGTCCAACACACCGCCGATAGCTCGACCGTGAGACTCCCCAAAAGAGGTAAAAACGAAGTTTTTGCCCAGACTATTCATACGAATTAAGAGTTTCGGGTGCAAAATTACAAAAAAAATTGCACATATGAAAAAAAAGTTGTAACTTTGCGCAGTATTTTATAAAAATCGTTCTATATGAAAAAGTTATTCCTTTTGATGTCAGCAATGCTGCTTCTCTCTATCACAGCAGCAGCTCGTCCTCGTACATTATGGATGGTAGGAGATGGTACAATGGCACAGTACCCTGATTCTGCAGAAGCCTGCGGTTGGGTACAAGCATTAGAAAATGAATGGTCTAAACATGTTATTATCGTAAATGACGCTCAAGCAGGATTGAGTGCTCGTACATTTATGGATAATAAAGGCCTCATCGCATTGGAGAAAAAACCAAATCGAACAATCATGTTTCTCCAAGTTGGAACCAATGACTTGAAGGAGACCTCTGTTCCTCAATATAGCTCAATAGACGCACTACATCGCCGCCTGCACGAGATTATTGTTTTGGCTCGTAAACATCGAGTGAATGTAGTATTGTGCACGCCATTGGCACAACCATATTACCACAAAGGTGAGTTGATAGATCGCTTAGGCGGCTATGCTGAAGCGATTCGCCGTTCTTCTTTGCATGATTATGTAGCGCTGGTGGATCTTGAGAAACTTACTCATGAATGGCTACTGAGCATGACCCCTGAAGAGGCTGCCGAGTACTATGTGACTATTGATCCTACTCAATTGGAAAATGGAGAATTCCAATTGAACAAGGCGGGTGCTGCTGAGGTTGCCAAAATGGCCAAACAAGCTATTTTGGAGGTAAACAGCAAGAAGCTAAAGAAAGTCTTCAAGAAATAGTCAGCCCATAGTGATATATATCAATCATTTTTTAGCTACACTAGATAATCCACTTGCAATCACATTGTTAGTGATTATCGGTGTAGCTTTTTTTCATCAGATATACTTCTATCTCCGATACCTGCGTTTAGGAGGTAAAGTAACACCTAAAACAGATTCGGAGGTCCAGTTCCCTGCGGTAAGTGTGATTGTTTGTGCACACAACGAATATGACAATCTGCAAGATTACTTATCTATCCTACTAGAACAAGATTACCCTTGCTACGAAGTGATTGTAGTCGATGACAGTTCAGAAGACGGAAGTGATTTGCTCCTAGAGCGATGGTCACGACAGTATGGTAACTTGTATCACACTTTTGTCCCTCGCGGAGCGAGAGTGCTGAGTAACAAAAAATTGGCACTCACCATTGGTATCAAGGCAGCACACTATGACTATCTATTACTGACAGACGCAGATTGTCGTCCAGAATCCAAGTATTGGATTCGCGAAATGATGCAAGGTTTTTCTAATGAGCAGACAGAGTTGGTGATAGGTTTTAGTCCATATTTTGAAAAACCAGGACTCTTGAGTCACTTCATTGGCTACGATACCCTTTTCAACGGATTGCAATACATGGGTATGGCTCGCGCAGGAAAACCATACATGGGCGTTGGACGCAACCTAGCATACAAACGCGATACATTCTTCTCCACAGGCGGATTCAAAGGTTTATTGAGCAATCGCGCAGGAGACGACGATCTCTTTGTTAATCGTATCGCTTCCGCAAGCAACACCACAGTAATCAATAATCAAGATAGTCTTATTTGGTCTGTCCCCAAAACCACTTGGAGAGAATGGTTTCATCAAAAACGCAGACACTTGTCCGTTTCACCACAATATCGCACTCGGAGCAAAATACAATTAACACAAGAGCCACTGAGTCGCGGAATATTCTATGCCAGTGTATTAGTAAGTGCTATTATAGGAAGTATCGAACTCGTTTCTATCGCATTGGCATTATTTTTGTTGCGATTATTAGTACAATTACTAATAATAAATGTATCAGCTCGTCGTTTGAATATGCGAAGATACGGTTTAGGGTTGATCGTATATGATATCATATTACCCCTAATCACACTATACATCATGCTTACACAACCCTTACAAAAAAAGCCATTGTATTGGTGATTAAAAACTTAAGGTCACTTTTATAAATTGATTTATAATGATTTTGGGAATAATCGTTCGAGCGAAAGCGAGATAAGAATTTTTATTGAGCAGATTGCTCTGCGGGGTCCCCGAAAATGCTCGTGGCATTTTGGGGTGCACTTGCGGAAGGAGGGAGCATAGCGAGCTCTGTGACCGACTGACAATGAGCAAGATACCAATAAAAAAACAAAAGCATATAAAAATGTAAAACTATTAATTGTAAATGGTCTTCTTCTAAAATGTTGAATTTATAGAAGTGACCTTAATAAATATACAACTATGGAAGAACAAAAATTGAACATTAACCTCTCACCAGAGGTAGCAGAAGGCAGTTACTCTAATCTTGCAATCGTAGCACACTCTTCTTCAGAGTTCGTGGTGGATTTCGTTCGCATGATGCCAGGTCAAAAGAGTGCCAACGTACAATCACGTATTATTATGACACCAGAAAACACCAAAAAGCTACTCTTTGCATTACAAGAGAATATTGCCAAATACGAGAAACAGTTTGGAACTATCAAACTGAATGGCACACCAGCTCCTGGAAGTACTATCCCTATGTCCTTCGGTGGTGGTCAAGCATAAAAAGTAGTTTTTTGTGGGTATCTTGCGGTTTGTCGGTTGGTCATTATGTACCACATAACTTCCGCCCTCCGTGCCGCAATCTACTCAACAAAAAAGCAACTTCAGCATTGAAACTTTGAAACAAGCGGCTTTGCCGCGTGAAACCTTTAAAACTCTTTTTATCTATGAAGAAGACATTCCCAGCTAGCCAACTCATCATCAATGAAGATGGCAGTATATTTCACCTACATATTCGTCCAGAACATTTGGCGGATAAAGTTATTTTGGTAGGCGACCAAGGTCGCGTAGATATGGTGGCCTCCTTCTTCGACGAAGGCAGCATAGAATGCGATATCCAAAGCCGCGAGTTTCATACCATTACCGGCAAATACAAAGGTAAACGTATTTCTTGTATATCCACTGGTATCGGCACCGACAACTGCGACATTGTGCTCAACGAGCTCGACGCATTGGCAAACATAGACTTTGCCACCCGCACCGAGAAAGACGAACATCGCACTCTTGAGATCGTGCGCATTGGTACTTGCGGTGGTATGCAAGAGGATATTCCATTGGGTACCTTCCTCGTGAGCGAGAAGTCTATCGGTTGGGACGGTGTATTGGCTTTCTACGAGGGACGCGATGAGATTGCAGATCTCGGTTTTGAAGAGACATTAGTGAACTTCATCAACTACCCTGCCAAGGCAGCTCGTCCATACATTGTAGCTGCCAATCCAGAACTAGTCAACCGCATTGCACAAAATGATATGGAGCGTGGTTGCACTATCGCGGCGAATGGTTTTTATGGTCCTCAAGGTCGTGTATTGCGTTGCGATTTGGCAGTAAAAGACATCAACGACCGCATTACCGACTTTCGTTACGAGGGACAACGCATTACTAACTACGAGATGGAAGGTAGTGCCATTGCAGGTCTCAGTCTATTGATGGGACATAAGGCTATGACCGTTTGCTGCGTGATTGCTCAACGCAAAGTAGAAGCCGCTAACACCGACTACAAACCACGTATCAAACAATTGGTGCAAACCGTATTAGAGAGAATTTAAACAATTAGACAACAGCATAATGAAAAAATTTATTTTATTTGGTTTCGCCCTCATCGCATTGAGTGCCTGCCAAAAACAACAAACATTCAACTACACTGTGGATAAATTTTATGACCTCGAGATTCTGCGCTACCAAGTGCCAGAATTTGATTCGTTAACTCTTCAACAAAAGACCCTCGTTTATCACCTCACCGAAGCAGCCCTTCATGGTCGTGATATTCTATACGATCAAAATGGTCGCTACAACCTGCGTATCCGTCGTGCCTTGGAAGCACTTTACACCCAATACAAAGGCGACAAGAAAAGCGAGGAGTTCCTCAACTTCGAGAAATACCTCAAACGCGTATGGTTTGCCAATGGTATTCACCATCACTACGCATCCGACAAGTTTCAACCAGAATTCACCCAAGAGTGGTTCATCAATGCATGTGCTGAGGCAGGCGTGAGCTACGATGAGGCTATCCTACCTGTTATGTTCGACCCAACCGTTATGCCTAAGAGCCTTAGTTTGGAGGGCGAAGACCTCCTTCTCGCTTCTGCCAACAACTACTACGAAGGCGTGACCCAAGCCGAAGCAGAGGCATACTACGAGGCACATAAGGACAACTCTGCTGAGCCACTGTGGATTGGTCTCAACAGCAAACTAGTTAAGGAGAACGGCCAAGTAGTAGAGCGCGTTTACAAAGTGGGCGGTATGTACAGCGCAGCACTCGAGAAAGTGGTTGAGAACCTTGAGAAAGCACTCCAATTTGCTGAAAACGACGCACAACGCCTCGTTATCGAGAAGATGATTGAGTTCAATAAGACTGGCGACTTGAAGGCGTTCAACGAGTACTGCATCGCTTGGGTAAAAGACCTCGATAGTCGTGTAGATTATGTAAATGGTTTTACCGAGACATACGCTGATCCTCTAGGTATTACAGGAACATGGGAGTCACTCGTGAACTTCAAAGACATGCGCGCTACCCACCGATGCCAAACTATCTCCGACAACGCACAATGGTTTGAGGACAACTCTCCAACCGATAAGAAATATAAGAAAGAAGAAGTAAAAGGCGTGAGCGCCAAGGTAATCACCGCAGCTATCCTCGCTGGCGATTGCTATCCTGCAACCCCTATCGGCATCAACCTACCTAACGCCAATTGGATTCGCAAAGACTATGGTTCTAAATCTGTAACCATTGATAACATCACCCACGCCTACAACGAGGCTGCCAAAGGCAATGGTTTCAACGAGGAGTTTATGATTGATGCCGAGACAATCGCTATGTACGAAAAAGCAGGTGCGTGTGGCGACCTCCACACCGACCTCCACGAGTGCGTAGGTCACGGTTCAGGCAAACTCATGCCAGGCGTTAGCAAAGATGCTCTCAAAGAGCACGCATCCACTATTGAAGAGGCACGCGCTGACTTGCTCGGTCTCTACTATATGGCTGATCCAAAACTCGTTGAGTTAGGATTGCTCGAAAATGAAGACACCTACAAAGGATTCTTCTACCAACAAATGATGAATGGTCTCATGACCCAACTCGTGCGTATTGAGCCAGGCAAAGACATCGAGGAATCACACATGCGTAACCGTCAGTTGATTGCTCTTTGGGTGTTCAAGAACGCTAAGAACAACGAGGTAGAGATGATTGAGCGCGATGGCAAACACTATCTCCAAATCAACGACTACGAGGGTATTCGTCGTTTGTATGGCGAGTTACTTCGTGAAGTACAACGCATCACTTCTGAAGGCGATTATCCAGCTGCCAAAGCGATGGTAGAGGAGTACGCAGTGAAGGTAGATCAAGACTTGCATAAAGAAATCTTAGAGCGCTACGAGAAACTCAACTTAGCTCCTTACAAAGGTTTTGTCAACCCAGTTTACACCGCACACTACGACGCAGAGGGTAATATTGTAGATGTAACACTCGATTATACCGAGGGATACATTGAGCAACACCTCCGCTACTCACGCGACTACTCTTTCTTGCCAGACATCAATTAATGCAGATTGAACTGCCAATATCAAAATCAATTGCAAATCGATTATTGATATTGCAAGCTATACACGGAGACGGTCTTTTGGCCGTCTCTGCTGATATGCCCGATGATGTGCAGCTACTTCACAAAGCTCTAACTACACTACTCCATTCTACTCAACTCTACTCAACACTTAACCTGTCCAACTGCGGCACCGCTATGCGCTTCCTCACGGCCTATTGTGCTCAAAAAGAGGGGCACACCACTATTCTAGACGGTGTCGAGCGTATGCACCACCGTCCTATTGGTCAGCTAGTAGAGGCATTGCGTGAGATGGGCGCACAGATTGAGTATTTAGGTCAAGAGGGTTATCCTCCTCTGCGTATTACAGGATGTGCATTGGATAAGCATAAGTTAGTAAGGATCGACAATCCTCTTTCCACGCAATTCGTTTCTGCCTTAATGCTCATTGGCGCAAATGTCCAAACCAACTCCACCTCACCTTATATAAATATCACACGCGCGATTATTGAGCAGTTTACTAGGCGTATTTCTAGCCGCTCGCAGGGTGTTGATTGCGAGCAGAAGGTTGTTGAAAATAATGTTGTTGGAGTTGTTGGTTTAAATAATCTCGAGTCTGACTGGAGCTCCGCTGCATTCTGGTACGAATATGTAGCACTCCATAGTGGTGAGATCGAACTCCCTGGTCTCTTCCGCGATTCCCTTCAAGGTGACAAGATTGTCGCCGACATCTTTACCCACCTCGGCGTCCAAACCCAATACACCACCGAAGGTGTTGTAATATCTTCCTCGCCTTTACACCACACACCACACACCATACACCAAGACTTTGCTTCTTGTCCGGATCTGTATCCGGCGGTTGCTCTCACTTGTGAACGCCTTGGCATCACACTCCACGCCACGGGTACAGACTCATTATCCATCAAAGAATCCGACCGCCTACGCGCAGTGCGTGAACATCTTACCGACCACGATCACCGCATGGCGATGGCTCTATTGGTGGCGGGCTATCCTGTGGATGACACCGACTGCATTGCCAAATCCTATCCTCGGTTCCTTGAACAATGGCAAAAAATTAATCATTCAACATTATCTATCGTGATACCAAGAAAAGGTATCAATGATGAAGGCAAGGGCAAGAAACATGCCCTCTATCGCCTCATCTCTGCTGCAGAAACGGAGTATGTATGGATGCAAGACGATGACATCATCCCACCCTCTCCCGAAATCCAATATCCGTTAACCGAAGACTTATACATTCTTCCGCTCCGTATGGAGTCAGAAAACGAGCATCCATCCCTATTAGAACGATTGCAGATTGCAGAATACGCGGCTATTCAGCAACTCACGATCGAATCAGCGCAAAAAGGCAAAGCTGTGATGTGTAGTGGTGCGAATCTTATTGTCCGTCGCAATCGTTGGTTGGAGTCATATCCAGACCTTCATCCCGAGATTCCTAGTGGCGATGATATGTTTCTTCTAGAGTCTTTCAAGCGTCGTGGATTGAATATCGCTGTTCTTGATGATCCACAATTCGAGGCGATTGTACGCCCACATACCTCATGGAAAGCCTTCTTCCGTCAACGTATGCGTTGGGCAGGCAAAGCACCTAAATACACCGACAAAGATATTCTTCGTTGCGGAGCAATAGTGCTATTAGCCAATCTATTACAATTACTTTGCCCATTGGTGTTACTCATTAAGTTTCCTATTGAATACCGTCTAATAAAAAAGAGAGACGCGTCCGTCTCTCTCTCTACTGCTTTAGTAGTAGGGATCTGTTACCCTATTTACCTTTTCGTTTCTCTCATTGGCGGATTGTTTCGCCGTCAGTGGTAATTACTCTGCAACCTCTGCAGTCTCATCGAACTCAGGTACAGCTTGAGCAGCTTCTTGTTGAGCCGCAGCCTCTTGTACTTGCTCGGTAATAGCACTACCCTCTTCTACAGCTTGATCAGCGCTTTTGTTGAAACCAACCGCAATGATACTCAAGGCAATAATGATACCCATAAGGGTCCAACTTGCTTTCTCTAAGAAATCAGCAGTCTTAGGAGCACCCATCACTTGGTTACCGCTAGAGAAACCTGCAGCCAAACCACCACCCTTGCTGTTTTGAACAATAACCAAAAGGGTAAGCAATACTGCTGCAATGACAATTAAAATGGTTAATAAAATGTACATAATATTATGAATTTAGTTTGTTTATCGAGTTTGAATGTGCAAAGGTACAACATTTTTCTGACATATGCAAATATTCTGTTGTTTTCCCGCTATTCTCTTATTGTTTGAGGAGTTCATCAATGCGTTCCATCTTAGCAATTGTCTCATCAAGATGAAAATGCAACTCTGGGATTACGCGCAATTGATGGCGTTGCAAATTACCCATTTCTCCGCGAATCTTACCCATGTCCGCACCTATTTGCTCCATAGCCATTGGCGCATTCGCATCGGGAAAGATGCTCAGGTAAACGTGCGCAACACTCAAGTCTGGCGAAACACGCACCTCGCTCACACTAATCAGTGTACCAGATAACGCACGCGTATATTTAAGGAATATACTGCTGAGATCCTTTTGGATGAGTCTTTCTATTTTTTGTTGTCTTGTTGATTCCATTTTGTCAATAATATAACACAAATAGGGAAAGGAGATACAACTCTTTTCCCTTTAGGTCCTTAAAGTCCTTAATTGCCTTAAGGTGTATCCTTAAGGTCCTTAAGGGTTAAGTTGGATTAGCGTTTGTGGCGTCCTTCGTCAGCAACGGTTAGCTTCTTACGACCATGAGCGCGGCGAGCAGCCAATACGCGACGACCGTTAGCAGTAGCCATACGAGCACGGAAACCGTGTTTGTTACGACGACGACGTTGTGAAGGTTGGAATGTACGTTTCATGTTTATCTTGTTTTATGCCCCATCTCGTGGGCTTGTTAATAATTTACATGCGAAAAAGCGTGCAAAGGTACTGCTTTTTTTTGGATTGACCAAATATTTCGGATGCTTTTTTGAAAAAATATACTTTTAGGTAATATCCTAGTACTTAATAAAGTCCAGATTATATGTTAATTTCAAACCTGCATCTAAGAATCCAAACTTATTAGCATACGCATTGGTCATTGA
This sequence comes from Paludibacteraceae bacterium, assembly GCA_045532335.1. Lineage (GTDB taxonomy): Bacteria > Bacteroidota > Bacteroidia > Bacteroidales > Paludibacteraceae > Colicola. The sequence goes on along the minus strand of JAZSFR010000008.1, from coordinate 11,284 downwards.
CTGAACATCCACAATCGCAGCACTTTCAGCACTAGGAGGAGTAATCGTAATCAACTTTCCATTAGTATTGATACTATTGTACATACTATAGAAAGTATAATCAGCATATACACCTAAATCTAGTGAATGTCCATTTTTCAACTTGAATTGATATCCAAGTTCCAATCCTGCAGCAACCGCTAATTTGAACTCGTTATTGAACGAACCTGTCATATCGCATTGCTCTTCGGTCAATTTACCCATTACTACCTCATTCGTAATTGGATGACCATTCAACTCTGGCATATATGCAGAAATAGTTGGATTAGTAATGGTTTGACGGTATGTTGAATATACTGGCAAAATGAGTTTAGGACCTACATTTAGGAAGAAGCCTTTAGGAGTAACCATAGTAAACATAATAGGCAATTCCAATTGAACTTGGTGAGTTTTCTCTTTCACCTCATCAGCAGATACCTCATAATCCACATCACCTTCGTCTGTTGCAAGTGTAAACTTATCCAACAAGGCCATTTTTTGATTAGATTGAACATATCCTGCACTCAAACCAGTCATAATACCTAAGATAGGTTTATCGGCATCGAGTGTCCAATAATGAGCATATCTAATATCCAACAACGCATCAAATCCCAATGGCAATCCGTTGACATTAGTCATAGTAGAAGCAAATCCACCACGCACGCCAATACCTAGACGGTCAATCGACTTAGGTAGCTGAGGTAAAGGTTTTGGCAAGACAGTGAGATTGAGGGTCACAATACTATCCGCACCAGTGGCTGCTTGGAATTGTTGGGTATATACTCCCGTAGAATCATAGGTAAGGTCATTCCAAGTATAGGTTTGACCATATTCCACTGTAGCATCAAACGAAGTATATACATCTTTAGGAGGAAGTACAGTAAGGTGAAGCGTTACTGTACTATCTGCACCAGATATAGCAGCGAATTGTTGTGTATATTCACCTGTTTGACTGTAGACAGAATCATTCCATGTATAGGACATACCATAGTCAACTGTCGCCTCAAAAGAAGTAAATACAGGATCTGGATGAGGTTTCTTCTCTTCATTCTCAGGGAGAATAGAATTTACATATATCCATGAATAAATACCACGTAGAAGCACCGCATCAGGGTGATACTTACTACTCACTTGTCTAATCTCATGAACTTGATCATAAACCCATTTTAGTTTACGTTCTCCTGTTTCATAGCGCAAACTATCGGGATTGATTCTCACCGAGTCACCTACTTCAATCGGAGCGCCAGAATTAGCATAATATAATTTCTTCTGTGCCGATGCATTGAGTATAGGTAGCATGCTGGCAAAAAATACCAGCAAGCATACCTTTAAAACATTTGATTTATTGATCATATTCTTTTTCATCTTTATATCCTCCTATTATTTAACTACATAACGAAGTGAAACCTTGCCAGATTCTGTTTGAACCTCAACGATATAGTATCCAGCAACATGAGCAGCGTTGAAAGACGTTTCCTTAGCATCTTTAATTTGGAAGGACTCTAACTGTTGACCAGTTGAACTATATATTGATATAGTAGAAGTAGCATTTGGATCCAAATTGAGCAATCTTATTAACTCATTTGGGTTTGCCACGGTAGGAGCCAATGAAGGACCAACTTGAGTTTCTACTACTAATACTATTGTTTGAAGAACTACATCGCATGCGCCTTCTGTTTTACCTTGATAATTAATGCGTGCGTAATACTGACCTGCAGGTAGAGGCGCCCCATCTTCAGTAGTCAGATAGAATCCCTTGCCTTGTTCAATATCATTAGCACCATCCTCAAGATACCATGTCACCTCGTCTGCTGCAACATCCAAACCAAATGTCTCCTTAATATATTTAACATCCACAGTCAAGAGACGTCCACCATACTTGTTATAAGCAGGAACATCTGCAAGTGTATTGTCATTCTCAGGAGAAGGAGTTTGAACTTGTACAGTAATAGGATCAGACTCTACTACACCACAATCGGTTGTTACGGTATACTTGAGTGTTACCTCAGTTACATTACCATCGACAGCAGTGTTGGTAAGTTCTTCATATGTATTACCAGAGAGTACATACCATTTAACATCTGCATTATGCGCATAGAGTGCCTCGCTAGCAATATGAGCATTAACGATAGCATCCGCAAGTGCAACATCCACTGCTTTACCGCAGACAGCAACGATATCGTCAACCGTGACAACAGGGAGAGTGTTCACATATTGCACCAACTCGAGGGTGTAAATGTTACTTTCGCAACCGAGTGCATTATATATAGTATCATAATATGTACCAGAAGCATCGAATATATGACCACGCCAATCGTATGTTGAACCAGGACAGAAGTAATCCGTCTCTGTTGGTTCGTAAACCACATCAGGAAGAACAGTCAAGTTCAAGGTATAAACCACACTGTCGCAGGTCATACCCTTAAATGGAACACCATATGATACACCCTTTATGGTTGAGTCATACATCTGTCCATCCACCCAAGTAATAGTCTCTCCATAGCAGATTGTTGTGTCAGTAACAACCTCTTTTGTTTGAGGGAGAACAGTGAGATTCAAGGTGTAGATCACACTATCACAGGTAGTTCCCGCATATTGAACGCTATGAGATACACCCTTTTTGGTTGAATCATACATCTTGCCATCCACCCAAGTAATAGTCTCTCCATCGCAGATTGTTGTGTCTGTAACGACCTCTTTTGTCTGAGGGAGAACAATGAGGTTCAATGTATAAACTACACTATCACAAGTCATCCCCTTGAATGGAACACTGTAAGATACACCCTTCATAGTCGAGCCATAAATTCTTCCATCAACCCATGTAACAGTCTCTCCATAGCAGATGGTTGTATCAGTAACAACATCTTTTGTCTGAGGAAGAACGGTGAGATTCAAGGTGTAGATTACACTATCGCAGGTGGTTCCCACGAATGGTTTGCTATAAGATACTCCTACTTTGGTTGCATCATAAGTCTCTCCATCCACCCATGTAACTGTTTCGCCAAAGCAGATAGTTGTATCAGTAATAACCTCTTTTGCCTGAGGAAGAAGTTCCAAGTTCAATGTATAGATAACACTAGGACAACCATGTACATCATTAATAGTATCAAAGTAAGTACCTGGATCATTATATGTATTACCACGCCATTGGTATGTAGAACAGAAACGACCATTCTCCACAGCTTCATAGGTAATCGTTGAATGATGGATAGTCACATGGTGAGCAACAATACTATCACATCCTGTCTTTGTCTCTGACACTTCTTCCCACTCAAAATCATCTGTGAAGGTTTTTCCACCCAAGACATATGAATCACAATATTCTTCATATACATCCACACGAACAGACTTATTGATAGTTAAATGGAGAGTCACGACACTATCACAACCCGCTACAGTGGTTCCGCGATGAGTATAAACACCTGTCGTATCACAAATTTGTCCATACCATTCAAACACATCACAAGCTGTTGCTACGGTATCTACAGCATAAGACTTGTTGATGGTCAAATGGAGAGTTACGACACTATCACAACCCGCTACAGTGGTTCCGCTGTGAGTATAAACACCTGTCGTATCACAGATTTGACCATACCACTCAAACACATCGCAAGCTGTTGCCACCGTATCTACTGCGTAAGACTTGTTGATGGTCAAGTGGAGGGTAACCACACTATCGCAACCTGCTACAGTGGTTCCGTTGTGAGTATAAACACCTGTCGTATCACAGATTTGTCCATACCACTCAAACACATCGCAAGCTATTGCCACAGTATCTACGGCAAAAGACTTGTTGATGGTCAAATGGAGGGTAGCTACACTATCGCAACCATAAACTGTTTTACCCACATAGGTATGGATACCTGTTTCAGTATATACAGAGTCATTCCAGAAATAAGAGTCACAGGTTTCTACGGTATCGGTTGTACCAACGATAGGTTGAACCTCGAAGGTATGGGTAGTAGTAATCTTGTTGTCACAACCAGCCTCTACCACCAACGTCATAGTGTGGGTAGTAACGCCACATTCAACAGGGGTATTGAGCGAAGCCTCAGTCCAATAGATAGAATCTACGTCTGCAATAGACTCATCGTCTTTGCCTTGATAGTAAGTCTTGATAGCATCAAGTGTACCAGCTACATTAGGTAGAGCACCTTGTGTGAGAACAGGAACAGCAGCAATAGCTGTCAATGTAGCACCGGTCATCACCTCAGGAGCTACGATAGGAGTAATTTGATAGGTGTAAACAATATCCTCACACTCTGAAACTGGCACGGTATAAGTCCAAGTTTGTGTAGAAGGAATCAATGAAGAGATGATGTGCTTATCACCCGTAATAGGATCTACATACTCTGTACCATCGCAAACGTAGTCTGTGATAGTTTGTCGAGTGATTGTCTTAGACTCTACAGTCAAATTGAGCGTATAGATAACACTATCACAACCTAAGTAGTTACGTAGCGTATCGTAGTAGATACCTGTTGCATTATACGACGAATCTCTCCACATGTATGGTAGTTGTGCGTCGCAAATGGTCACTACGGTGGCAGGTTCTTTTACTACCTTCAACCATTTTACATGCAAATTAGCCACGCTATCGCAACCTTCAACTGAGGTAAAGGTATATTGGTAATCGCCATCGCGATTGCAAGGTAAACTAGCCTCAGCCCAATAATAAGATTGACGATAGCAAACGGTAACAGTATCGTATGATACGATTTTAGGTAGTACGGTCAAGTTGAGGATGACTACGCTATCGCAACCATTGATGCTAGCTGCAGTAATAGTATCTGAACCTGTTTGATTGTAAGTTTGTTTGTTAAGATTCCATGTATAACTCTCGCCGTAGCAGATAGTAGTATCTACTACAGTCTCAGGAATAGCAGGATAGAGGTTGATCGTCAAATTGATTTGAGCGCTATCGCAACCATATACATTTTGTTTGATGATAGTGTGTGTACCTGCAGTATAAGTATTACCTTCCCATATGTATGGCAATTCACTAGCACAGATAGTCACAGTCGTATCAATAACTTGCAAAGCAGGAGTAGTAACATCAAAGGTATAATCCGCTGTTTGTACATTACCGCAGGCATCCTCTATGGTGAGAGTCATCGTGTCAGTAGTAGCACATGCAATAGGAGAAACAACCCACTCTACTTTTACCACGTCAGCAGTACCTTCATCATCCAGAGCCAAGTAATAAGCCTTGATAGAGTCTGCTGATGCAGTCATATCTGGTGTAGTACCAGGAATCAATTGAGGTTTTGCACCTTGGATAGTAGCAAGGATGCTATCATTCATAGCAACAGGAGCTGCAAGAGGAGTTACCACGTAGGTATAAACAGAATCTAGATAGTTGTTTACATGTACAGTATCATTCCATGTCAATACCTCAGTACCGCAGGCATAAGATGCTACTGTAGCATACTCATACTTAAATACAGGACAGTCAGTAGAAAGATTGATTGTCATTTCTCCATTAGGTTGAACATAGAGATAGATCACATCAATATCACCTGGCAACTCTGAAGCACTGATAGTCTTAGAACGAGTAGTATTAGGAGCAATACCTACATTCTTCATAGTGAGGAACGCTTGATCATCATCGCAATTCTCATACAAACTCAAGTCAGCCTTAACAGAGTCAGCAGAGTTGTTAGTAACTGTTAGCATGATGCTACAATCTTTGTTACGCACATCAGCGATAGATACTTTGTACCAAGCTTCTTCATTAACCACTACATCTGTTCCCCATACATACTCAATTGCATCCTCACAACCTTCTGGTGCAGGAACAACGGTATCTGGCTCCACGATGATATCACCCGTAGTCTTGATACGCATATAGCAGTTGAGGTCACGTGGGAGACGCGCTTCAATCTTATCAAACAAAGCGCGAATCTTATCCATTGGGATAGCATTCTTGGCTTTCACAACGATTTGCTTGATCTCATCAGTTGGAATGTATTTTTCACATTTCTTGAGCAGAGTCACAGCACCAGCCGCATAAGGAAGGAACTGATCGTAATTCTCAAGGATAGTCTCTACCTCCACATAAGGGATGTAAGCATCTAGTTTATCAATAATTTGAATAGCTTGATCAATGCTCAATTTCTCTTGTGCTTTATCTTTGAGAAGCTCTTTTGCCTCCTCAAGACGACTCTTCACTTCTGCTTTTGAGAGATATTTCTCACGATTATCAATCAAGTTCTTAAGTTCAGCATAAGCAACATATTTACCATATTGATCAAGTATTGCTTCTAGTTTGCTTACTGGGAAGTATTTGCCATACTGACCGAGTTTAGCATCAATCTTATTCAGCACTACATACGCATTGTATTTCTCAATGATCAATGCAGTCTCATCGTTGTAGAGTTCTCTATCAAATTGTTTTAGGAATTCTGCCAACTTGCTAAACTCGATAACATGTTGTGCTGTCACATTAGCTGGGATAGTAGCATAGCTCTCAAGAGCGAAGAACACAGGACAAGTAGGAGAAAGAGCTGCCTCAAAATCAACAGAAACATTGTTGTTGTTTGTGATAGCAAGAACCAAATCCTCACCTTTCTTCATTTTCTCCCAAGGATAACGGAGATTAACCTCGTACCAGATATCTTGGTTAGCTTGCAATTGGAGACCATTCTTCTCCCAATTGCTCCAATCAAATGGGATAGCAGAAGAACATGCCTTCAAGTCTGAAGCATCCATATTCAATGCCACAACGATATCTTGGTTGCTAGTCAACTGCATGTAGAACTCAGTGATATCAGCATCAATGAATTTACGTGCTTTAGCCAATATGCTAGTTGGAATAGCCAAAGAGAAAGCAAGTTCCTTAGGCATCTTCACCTTGCCATAGGTAGGGATAGCATATTCGCAACCTACAGTCACACCCGCAGTGAGTGTAGCAGTCTCTGCACCCAAGTTTCGGAACGAGATTTTGCCTACATGACCACCGTCATTGAGCAATCCCATTGGGAACTTATACCATTGTGTACCTGCTGATTGGGTATATTTGAAATCAGAAGTCACTTCCACAGCGTTAAGACAGTCGGTGGATGGAGCAATCACTGCATCGTATGTAGTAGCAGCCATCTCCAATGCACCATCAGTTACAACACCCACATAGATATTATCTACATTTGGTACTGCAAAGTATTGGTAGTCAATAAACTTATCAATACTCATACCTGCAGGTACAGGAAGGATAAGTGGCATAGTCAATTTAGCAGGGCAATCCACAGACACCACAGTAGCAGCCCATACGAGTGAGTCGGTATGGTTGGTAAAGGTCAATTTGACATGCTTACCTGAATTCTTGATAGTAGTCAAATCCACATCATACCATACTGGAGTACCCGCTTGGATCTTAGCACCCTTGTTCCAATCGAAGGTCACGAGATCCTCACGCAAACATGGACTAGTAGTCTCATTGATCACATCTAGTCCAAACTCAAGAGGTTGATCGGCAGTAATCTCCAAATAGATGTTAGTAGCCTCTACTTTGTTAGAAGCCTTCTCAAACTGTACCAGCTCTTCAATCAGTTTCCCTAGCACATTAGGAGCCAAAGCTCCAAGTTCCAAACCTGCAGGAATAGGAAGAGTAATGGTAGTACCAGTAGTGTATTTGCAACTAGTTACTGCACCGATGGTAACATGAGCAGTCTTATTACCCTTGTTAGCGAGATAGATGCTAGAATAATTCGCTTTGCTCCACAAGAGATCCAAAGATACATCATACCATTTGGTACCTGGTTTGTGTTCATACTCTACTCCACGCTCAACTTCTACTGCGTTCAAACATGGTGTTTGGTCTTCAGCAATATAGTTCTTCACACCAGCAGCCAACTCGATATGAGCGTTGGTGCTCACGCTAAGATAAATCTTATTGAGTGGAGAACGCGCGATGACTTGGTAATCGATCACTTGGCTTATGTTCAAACCAGCAGGGATAGGCAAGGTCAAAGGAAGGATAGTACCACCACAATCCAATGCCATCTCAAGTGAAACGATAGCACGCTCGTTAGAGTGATTTACCAAATTGAGTTTGAGGTGTTGCTTGTTTTGCTTGAGGGATGTGATATCCATCTCATACCATTGGCTCTCGCCTGCTTGGAGGCTAGCACCTGTAGTCCAATCAAATGGTACTGCATTTGCACATGGGTTGGTATTACGCACACCGATGTAAGCAGTCAAATCTTGCTCTGCAGTCATGCGGATATAAACCCACTCGCTCTCAACAGAAGCAAGGACATTACCCTTGATACCTACTGCCACTTCCTCTTGCGCACCAACAGTCAATGTTTGCTCCACAGCACTCTTCACTGGACATGCAAACGCAGTCTCCACGAGCAATTTAGCTGCTGTGCTATTGTTGTTGATCACATGGAAATCGTACGCATAGTCGCGAGCTGCGATAAGGTCTTGACGCAACACTTTGTATACATGCTCGCCAGCAGTAAGGTTGAGTTCCTCATCGAACTTCAACACAGGAGCATCGCAAACAAAACTGTCATATTTACCTGGAGGTGGAGGCAATACTACTAATGTATCAACGGCAAGTGTCAAAGGTTGGTCGGTGGTGAGCTTGAGGAATACATAATCCTCTTTCAACACATCAAGGAATACACGACCAAACTCATCCTCTTGTTTAGCGCCAGCAGCGATCACCCAGTCTTTCTCTATCACCGCACTTGCAGGACAGTCAAGACTCATATCAAATGCCACCTTCGCAGATGCTGCACCCTTGTTAGTAACAACAAACTTGAGCTGTTTATCGCTATTCTTCACCTCGCTAAGATTCAACATAAACCACTTCTCGCCAGCTTTCACTGTCTCGCCGTTCCAGTTGAAATCCACAGCATTCTTACAAGCATCGTCCACGATATCCTCGGTCTTGTATGCTTTCGCAGTCAATTTGATTTGCTTATTAGACTGCAACTTTACATACACCTCAGTCAAACCCAAAGACATCAATTCTCTCAGTGTCCATTCCTTGCCCGCAACTGTTACTGTACGAAGGCTCCAAATCTCATAACCCTTGCTAGCAATTTTGTAGCTAGAGTTTTTAGACGCCTTTTGTCCCATTACCTCAGCATCCACGCTCAAAGACACATTGGAGAGTTCTGTAGTTAGGTTTGTTAAATACAACGCCAAAGTAGGATCATTAGCCTCTTTGCTAAGATGAGCAAGAGTCACGCGATACCACAAGGCAGAACCGGCTTCATGGGTATGACCCTCAGCCCAGTTAAAGTCAATTGCATTGGCTTTGTCCTTTCCATTACCTGCACCGATAGCCATCATAGAGATGGTCATCAAGGTAGCAATGGTTAAAAGTAAAAATCTACGCATTTTCTTTTTTGTTTATTTAGTTATTATCTATTCATTTGATTTGCAGTCCCATACGCACGCACGCGAAGAAACTGATTAAATTATCCCGCAAAGTTACTATTTTTTTATTAAATATACAAATAAAACACGTATTTTTCTTAAAAAAAGCATCATTTGTCTATAGCATATTACAAAATCACATATACAAAAAACGCGCCACTCTTGTATTGAGTGACGCATTTTTTGAGTATTAATGTTTATTTTCTAAACGAGCTATTATCTGAGCAAGTACTTGTTACCGTTTTGGATGATGATACCGCGGTAGGTAGCATCTACTTGACGACCCAATACATCGTACATAGGAGCATCCATATCCAATGCTGGACGAATGTTCTCTACATCGGTTGTAGGACCATTCTCTTTCCAGATAGCATATACAGTACCATCGTAACCTACAGGAAGAACGGTAAGCTTATTACCAGATGTATCATTGGTGTCATACCAACCGAGGAACTCTACACCGTCTTTCTCTGGAGTTGGGATAGTGTAAGGAGCACCTGTGATCTTGCTTGGCAATGTCACCTCAACCTTAGTAGTTGTGGTAGTTCCGCCAGTAGATCCGCCCTTAGCTGCTTGATAAGCAGGACCCCACTTCTCTGGTTTACCTGCCTCGCTAAAGTCAGCTGTTTGAGGCCATGACTCGTGCTTGCTAGCATTGAAGAATGCCCAAGCGTGCCAACGCCAGCTAGCCTCGTCCTCTGCGAGGGTGAAGCCTTGTGCAGTAGCTACAGAGTTGATATAGTCACCGAGCCACTTGTACTCAGAGCTTGCATCGGTCATAATCTTATACATGTATGCAGCAGCAAATGAAGCTACGTTCTCAATGGTTTGATCGGCGCGATTGAGACCATAGAAGGTATTGTAGTATGGCTTGAATGCTGCCCAGAGTGAGTCGTTGGTTGGAACAACTACGTTGCTAGCGCCACCACCTGTGGTAGTAGTCTTCTCCTCGTAAACTTTACCGCCATTGAGTACCCATACTACCTTAGCCTCACGCCAGAGAGCGTAAACAGTACCCTTATAACCTACAGGGAGAGAGGTCAATGCGGTACCTGTACCCTCTGCATTGTCATACCAGCCGAGGAATACATAACCCTCTTTTACAGGAGTTGGCAAGGTGTATGCGCTACCCTCGATCTTGGTTGGGAGGGTTACAGATACTGTACCACCGTTCAATACCCATGTTACATCGGTAGGCTCGTTGGTTTTCCAGATTGCATATACAGTACCGTCGTAGTATTTAGGCAATGAGGTAAGAGCTGTACCTGTACCATTGTTATTGTCATACCATCCTACGAAAGTAGAACCAGTCTTCTCGAAGACATATCCAGCAGCGGCACTAGGTAGGGTATAAGCAGATGTGATTTTAGCTGGGAATGACACCTCAGTCTTAGTGGTTGTACCACCAGTTGCATCACCACCGTGAGCCTTTTGGTAAGCAGGACCCCAAGCAGATGGTTTACCTGCGGTAGAGAAGTCTGCAGATACTGGCCATGACTCGTGTTTGTTAGCTTGGAAGAATGCATCTACGTGCCAACGCCACATAGCCTCGTCCTCACCAAGGGTGAAACTTTGAGCGGTAGCTACAGAGAGGATATAATCGCCCAACCACTTGTACTCAGAAGTAGCATCTGTCATGATCTTATAACCCTTGGTCATGAAGGTAGCAACAGCGGTGATAGGTTGATCAGCACGATTCTCGTTGTAGAAGGTCTTGTAGTAAGCCTTGAACGCAGTCCAGAGAGAGTCGTTGGTAGGTACAGTCACAGTACCGCCGCTAGTCTTCATCTCATATACCTTACCACCGTTGAGTTCCCAAGTTACCTTAGCCTCACGCCAGAGAGCGTAAACAGTACCCTTCCATCCTACTGGG
>JAZSFR010000020.1:0-124666 GCA_045532335.1 Paludibacteraceae bacterium | reverse complement strand
TTTCTTCCTGCAATAATATCCCTTACCCTCTTCTCACTCAGATAAAATTCCTTGCCTGTCATAGCATACGCGAGCATAACGGGAGAACCTTGTCCCAACAGCTCGTAGAAGCGCTGTCGTATGGCTTTGTTTCGTCGTTGAATATCAATCATACTTCATGCCTTTGGGGCTACCCTTGCGCTACCTTTAGGCTAACGCAAGGGTAATTAGAGCACTATACTGCTTTATACATCACATGAAACACATACCCATACAGCGACAATTCTTCGCCCTCCACGGACAATGGTCGTGGGTACATATTCTCCCATTGTGCCATATACACGCGTGTTAATACTGGGTTTTTCATAACTAGCCATGCAGCGTGTGCTGCCATAGCAAATCGAATCTGACTCTTGTTCATAGTTTTATTCTTTTTATTTAGTTATTATATTTGTTTCACTTTCGGCGTATCCAGCAGTATCCACCATATCCACCTATTTTCCCCTTCTCGTCCCCGTACACGCGCGGACGAGTCTATAATATTCTGCTGGATATGCTGGATACCTTTCTACTCTTTCAGCAGTCTCCTGAGACTTGCTACCTCGTCTGTATCTCTCTGATACACAAGCCATCCGCGTATCAATCGTCCACCTATTTTAGGTCTTGTTGATCGGTATCCAGCAGCACCCAGCACCATGCCCAATCTACTCAACGCCATCGGTTTCTTGATATTGCCGTATGTTACGAGGCGTTCGGAGATCTGTGCGGTAGTCATAAACTCGCCTCTGCCCTCTGCTGGCACATCGAACAGTATCGGCAACAACTGCTCCTCATTGCTCTCATCCCTAAAATACTGGTTATGCTGCTCCAGCACCTCTATCTCTTCCAAGTCAAACCAATAGCTAAACAACGGATCTTGTGCCAACGCCCATGCTTGCGCATACATCCGCTCATAGGGCAGAATCGTAGTAAACGGATTCTGAATACTCTCCACCTCAAACGGCAACCATCGTCTGTTACCCGTGATATCTGTCAAGAAATCGCGTCTATTACCGCTAGCACAGAAACTCGCCAGGCGCACCCTGCGCTCTTTGGTATAGGCATACGCAGCGCGTTCGTTCACATCGGTGGCGGTTATGACGGACTTCAACTGGTTGAGTTCACGGTTGTTCATCGAATCGATCTCATCCAGCGAGATCAGTCCAAACTCTGCAATACGCAAGCGTTCGTCTTTGTTGAGGTCATTGGAGTTGGCGAGTTTGCAGGCATACGCACGCAGATGTGGCGGGATAAGGTGCTCTAGCCAAGTGGTCTTGAAGATACCCTGCTTACCAATGAGCACTAGCACTTGATGGTTCACTACCTCGTCTTTCATCCACGATGCCACCATAGCCACAAACCACTTCTTAAAGCACGCCCGCCATAGGCGGTCAGCGGAGCTGCCGCTGGACGCCCCGTTGGGGCTATAGGACGGCGTTCCGCCTATAGGACGCCCACTTTGTGGGCTATGGGACGCTTCGCTATGGGTCCCGTTATCCAATAGGCACGCAGTGCCGTCCAATAGCTCGCTCTGCGAGCGTCCAATAGCCTCTTTGAGGCGTCCATTATCCAATGCGCTATCGCGCACCGTCACCTGCTGAGCAACCCAATCAATCCAATCAGGTTGATCGGGTGTGTAGCGAGGTAGCGCATTGATATACTCCCTCAGTGGATGCACATCGGGTATAAGATCCGATTGCAGGGCGGTCATCACCTCTCGACTAGTGATATTGGTATCATACTCCTGCGCACAATGACACACGATAGAGTTGATGTCATGCTTCGTCATCTCTCGCCAATATTCCCCGCCTTTAAACTCTAAACTGTAGCCGCTCAAAGCGGCGTCCTCTGCGGGGTCCCCTATAACGCTCGTGGCGTTATGGGGTGCACTTAAACTATCCGCCATGCGGATTTGCAGTTTATCTGCAATGATATCGTGTCGTAAGCGATTAAATTGTAGGTAGTTGTCTTCGACATACTTGATTGCACATTCTTGTTTGTTCATAAGTCTCTCATTTTGTTAATCATTAGGGCTCCCGCAAACCTCGTGGGTTTGTGGGAAGAGGAGCAATCGCGGCAAGTTCAATGCGCAAGGCGCATTCTGTCTTCTAAGCGAATTGCGACGACAAAATTACTGCTATTTTTTGAGATAGAAAAGGGTAAAATTTCACCCTTTTTTTGTTGCATTTATATTGGTAACTTTGCAAAATTTTAATTTCATTTTTTTTGCAAAGTTATGACTTTTATCGAGTACCTTCATCAGCCAGACAGCATGGCACAGATTCAGCTGTTATATCAGTTTGGAGTGGTGAAACAAGCACAATATGTGCACTGCCAAATCCTATTGGCATACATAGAACTTCGAACAAAGCATGTAAAAATTTCGGATAAAGAATGTGCGATTATCTTAGCTCAAAATCCGCACTATGCACTTTCTGAAGATCGCATAGCGGACATCATCAAACACGCAAAAAAGAACCGATAGCTCACTGCGTATTCCAAAAATATGGCAAGAAATTTGGAATTATCCTGTAAAAAAACTTGCATTTTCTTCTCATACGCGCATAAAAAAAACGCCCAGTCCGTTGAAGGAACTGGGCGAGTTTTATTTTCTTAGTTTAGTAGCAAGAGTCTATAAAATCCATAGCTGCAACCAAGCAATAGTCTATATTATCTGAATATCCTCTATTACCAGTGATAGGATCATCATTACCCTCCCAATCTACCAAGATTTCGGGTACTAGTGGATCATAAAATGTTTGTTCGTCTTTCTCGATACGAGCACTAGGATATTCTACCCTCACGCCATTACATCCTTCTGATTGTGTATGCAAACAACCAGGACCTCCATAAGCGCGTCCAACGATAGCAACATTTTCTCTTGATTGTAGCACACGAGCCAACCATGAACATTCGCCCGTAGTTGATTCGTTCACAAGAATTGCTATTGGAATTTTTGCTAACACACCATTACCCACTACGGTGTAGGTTTGGGCATTTGTACTAGAATTGCTGCTATATGCGTATAACTGATGAGTACCACTCTCATAAAAATATGGCAGAATCTTCTCCACAAAGTCAACACTAGAGAAACGGTTTGTGCGCAAATCTAGTACCATACCCTTGGTCAAGGTATTCATATATTGAGGCAATGTTGCTAATATCTGTTGTTGAATGGTGTCATGGATATAGGTATGACTGGTATAAACGATTAACGGATAAACATTTAGACCGCTATTACGAGAAACTATTTTGAATAACATAGGACCAATACACTTGCATGTACCTTTTTCCAACTCATCTTGCAGCGTCCCTCCTATATACATGTCGTTGGCAAATAAGTTGTTCGCAGGATAGTCTTTCGTTGGTATGCTATATGCGATAGACCATGCCTGTTCTGGATAATCTACAAGAACGTTGGGATCATCAAATTCCTTCAAGAAATCATCTAGCAACGTACCCAATCCTTTCGCATCTCTTACTTCTTCTGTCCGATGAATGTACTCTTGGTACTTTTTATCCATATCTAATTTCACATAATCGAAATATGGATAATTGGCATCCAATGTCTGCCATACGTGGTCAAAACTCTTAGCATAATCATTGTCTTTCAAAATGTCATCTATACTTGGTTGACAAGACGAAAAGAAACCCACTATCAGGGCAAAGTAGAAAATAGATCGTTTCATAATGTAAAATATTTAAGTTTTAATTACTTAACTGCAAATATTATGCCAAACTTATCAATTATAACTCCCTAATCAATCTAAATGAGAATTTTGCAGCACAACCTACTGCTACATTAGTTGCTTGACATCCCACCTCTGGATATGCATCTATTATGGCATCCCAATCATAGTTTGGGATATCTACTATTCCTCCATTATCTTCTACTTGCAATATATTAGCTCGTATTAAAAACATGGTAACGTATGCTCTATCGGGGATATTATCAAACATCGCATTATCCAATGTGCCCACTCCTGTATCCTCTAAAAGACATAAATTGTATACAGGCTCATTTGTTCCTTCTCCATCTAACAATATCCCAGTCCATTGTATCAGTACTACTATTCCTTGGGGATTATTTGGATCTTCATTCCATTCTATTTCCATTTCGTCATAATAACAATTTGGAAGAATACCACACTCTTCTACATAAGGGCGAATAATAGTAAGCGGCATTACTCCATTGGTAATTGTTACTATGATATCAGATGATGTAGAGTCCTCTTCTGTTGACAGCATAGTGTTACGACGCAATTTAATATGATGGTTTTGCGCATATGATTTTAAGTCGAACTCATTGTGAAATTTTACTTTATATTTATCTAACAAGCCAACATAAGTGTTGTCATCCCAGTTTTTTGTATGCACAAAAGGTAGCGAAGGCGAATCTTCGTTATTGCAATTTTTTATGTCAATAACGGTTAATAAGGGGCTATCATTATTCAATAAATCTTTGTACGAAAGAGTTTCTACCTTTGCTTTAGGGGAAGAAATAACTTGGTTATTCAAATCAATTGTATTATTACATCCTACACAACAGATGATTGCCAACAATATATAAATGTTTGTCCTTTTCATATTATTTTTATTTGGTAGTTTGTATCACTGATATTCATTATGTATATACACTCTTCCAATGGTTGATGAACTTACAACTTGTGCAGTTGCTATCCAATCTAAAAAATGAAACAAACTCCCTCCGCTGTATTCTGGTGAAGTCCATATAAGCGATATTGTCTCACCTGTCGAGTAATTCATTAAACCATTAATTGTGATAGATGCTTGTCCAAGAACGTCAAAGATAGAAGTTCCTGTAGTTGTTAAAGCGGAATCAATTCTTGTGGAATAATTTCCAAGTGTAGATATAATATTATTATTATGGTCAGTATAAAAAACGGTAGTTCTACTCTTAGTCCCATTATCGCACCCGATGCTAGTGGATGTCCATCTAAAATCTCCTGAGACACCCAAACCACTATAGACGAGAACGTTAAATGGGTCGGATATATCATAGAATGGTTCAACTGTCCATCCTAAGTTAACGCAAGAGGGGAGCGATAATTCTACATTAGAGAAAATAAGTTCAGTTGGTCCCCATGTACAACTAGGCAATGGTGGTTCAGGCGTAGGCTCAAAGGTTGGGCCGAAAGAGCAAGTGTTAAATCCCAACACTAATGTTAAATAAACTAACAAAAATGTTCCTTTCATAAACTCAAATTTTTAAATTTACAACATACTTATTTTACTTCAAACTCCCCAGTCATTATGGTATTGCCCGAATAGATTTGCACGATATACGAGCCAGTTTGATTGATTGTAGCTTCGGTTTCTTCTACAAACTCTTCTTCTACTACCACTTCACCTGTTTCTTCGTCAATAACCTCTACGTACGCAGGCATGTCTGTATGCGCATCAATAGATAAATAGTTACCATCAATAAAAGCACGGATTTGGTTTGGATCTGGTCTTTTTCCGGCAGCATCATCTCCTGGATCATCCAATGGCATAATAGAATACAACTCGGTTAAGATAATTTCTTGAACCATTCCGAATACGGAAACATTGCATATACCTAGTACGAACAATGCGATAATAAATAATTTTTTCATGATCATTGTTGTTTTGAAAATTCGGTGCAAAATTACAACAATCTGATGAAATTAACAATAAAAAAAGGGAATTGATAAGGTTTTAGGGGGGGGTATTTATTTGATTATCAATAGATTATAGATTGCATTTGATAATATAACGAAAACAGTGATATTACTCACGATTAGCCAACTTCTGTAAGAAAACACCCAATTCTACAGATGTAATACCCAACTTTTTAGCAATACGATTTTTGCGAACAGGGAGTGCTTCTTTTGTAATGCATAGATAGTTTGCCAAATCTTCTGTTGCCATTTGTGGATAAATAAAACTTATTACACAAAACACTTTTTCCCTATTTGTAAGGTCTAATTTTTCCAAACTTATAAACCAATTATGCAAATAAGGTTGAATATCTTTTTTTAATTCCGCATACTCATTCCACCGATTAAGTGGCTTCGGATACTTCCTACGAATTTTATCTAAATGTTTATCATAATAATGTAGTTTACTTTGCCTCTCAAGTTTTTCTTGATGCTCCTGTACCCGCGTTGATAAACTTACTATTTGCTCATCCGACACTTGCATTCGAGTGATGGCATACTTACGATAAGCAAAAATACTAAGTATTAGAACAATACATAAAGCCACAAAAGAGAATAATGTTATCCTTATCCAACGTAGAGGGAATGGATTACACAAATACTCGGATAATTTAGGAATAACTTCAGCGTACTTATTGGTGTTATCACGCAATAATTTTAGAGCATCAGTACGCGCATGAGAATATTTACTTAGCAATTGTGTGTTATCCTTTTCTTTTGCATCTTGCATTAAACAATAGTATGCGTTAGATAAATAGTTAGGATTTGTTGAGTGCTCTACAATTAATTTGGCAAAAGAGATAGCATTATTGATATCTTTCGCTCCAAAATAATATGATTGCATTATTTTCAAATAGCTAAAACATTTATCTTCCTCACTCCACCAATAATCTAATCCTTTCTGAAAATATACCAAGGCAGAATCATATTGTTGCTGCTCGTGTAAATACAATCCACGTGTTTCGTAAAAGCGTGCTAAATATGAGCTATCTAATTGATGCGTTTGAGCAATATTGAGTAAATTATCAGCGTCACCAAAGTGATGCAAATAAACATGACATTGGCTTACATTCAATAAACTTTGTGCGTATCTCCATTCATTACCGCTTTCCACGAAGTCTTCATGTGCACGCTCATAAAAAATCAATGCCAGACTATCATTATTGTTTTGTGCACATATATATCCCATACACGAGTTTACTCGTCCTCGATAAATAGGGTCATCAATCTGCAAACGGTCTGCATCAATATAACATTCTGCCGCTTCTGCAATCTGATTAGACAAACTATAGTTACGCCCCATGTAGTAATACGCCTTGCCGAGTGTATTACTCATCAGTACCCTGCCAAATGGATTATCCAAACTGCGAATAGTTCTACCTAATGCAGCCGTATCATCGTATATCACATGCTCCGTCTGATCTAAACTATCTGCCACCGCAATCACCTCCTTTGCCTCGTGCCAAGTACAAGAACAGAGTCCCAACATCACCACACATAGTACACCCACCACACAGAACATTCTGTATGCTTGTTGAAACATATGTACGCTAAACTTCTTCATTTCATCTGCAAAATTACAACTTTTTTTCCATATATCCAAAAATTATAAAAAATTATAGAAAATTAGGCTATTGGCGATGGGCTATTGGCGATGGAAGATGGGTGATTTTTGTACCTTAGTTCAAATAATTTCTCGCTTTATTTGTGTATGTACAAAAATTTTACTACTTTTGCAGCAATTTTAGGGCAATATTCCCCCTACAGCAACCAAAATAGCATTATATTATTGAAAATGAAAAGAATACTCCTCATCCTGTGCATTTTGTTCCAAGCAACTATTAGCACCTACGCCATTGACAAACAAGTTCTGGCTGACACACTAACCCAAATCGCTCAATCACACGCCTACGTAGGCAAAGTGACAGTCAGTCGCATACGCGTTCGCAATAGTCACATCCATGTCTATACCAATGCGACCCTAAGTCATATCTCTTTCACAGCCTCCGAAGTGCGCGACATACGCTCACTGGTGAGTCAATTGGTATTAGGAAACAACCAAGGCAAAGTAACCATCTATAGCGAAAACCTAGAACTAGGCGAACTCATCACCAACCTACACAAAAATCGCCCTAGCAACATGCGCTATACACTCAATGAAGTGCCTGCTTGGGTACGCAATATCTCACAACCATACTCATCTCCTAACGGACTATCAGGCAAACACATAGCCCTATGGGGTAGCCACGGACGCTACTACCATCAAACCATGGAGCAATGGCTCTGGCAGCGTGCCAAACTATGGACCACCGTAGAGGATGTATACACCTCATCCTACACCATGCCATTCCTAGTTCCTATGCTAGAAAACGCAGGCGCCGTGGTCGTACAACCTCGCGAACGAGATACCCAAGAAGTAGAAGATGTGGTGGATGAAGTTGAGGCGATTAGGCGATTAGGCGAAGAGGCGAAAGGCAAATGGATTAAGGGCGAAGGAACAGGTTGGGGAGAAGACAACGACGAAGTGCTGTTAGAAGGCGAGAATCCATTTGAAAAAGGCGGATACATGCTTGCGCCAGTGAGCAACAAAGAGATAAGCGAACTACGCTATACCCCTCACCCACTGCCTGCAGGCGAATATGCCGTATATGTGTCTTACAAGAGTCTGCCTAACAGCACCACAGCAGCCAAATATACCGTTGTACACCGTGGACAAAAGACCGAGTTTGAGGTCAACCAACAAATGGGCGGTGGCACTTGGGTGTATCTCGGCACTTTTGCTTTTGATGCAGACATCAACAACAACTACGTAACCCTCAGCAACGCAGGCAAAGGCAATGCAGTAGTCACTGCCGATGCTGTGAAATTTGGTGGCGGTATAGGTAATGTGGCTCGTTATCCACAACCCGACAAAGTGGAGAACACTCCTTCATCACAAGACATCCAACTGCGTGAAACAGAGGTAGATAGCGCACAACTGCTAGCCAACCAACAATGGGCTGAAACCAGCGGTATGGCACGTTATTTGGAAGCCGCTCGCTACTGGTTGCAATACGCTGGTATTCCTGACAGCATCTACAACTATACCGACAGTCGCAACGACTACACGGACGACTACTGCGCACGCGGTCAATGGGTGAACTACCTCGCTGGCGGCAGTCAGGCTAACCCTAAGCAAGCGGGGCTGGGTGTACCTCTGCATTTGAGTTTGGCCTTCCACTCCGATGCAGGCGTGAAACGCGATAGCATCATCGGCACCCTGATGATTTACACCGATTTTGACAACGACAAGAGCAAGACCTACCCTACTGGCGTCTCTCGTCAGTTGGCACGCGACTATGGCGACTATATGCAATCGCAAATCGTCAACGATGTGCGTGCGCTATATGCGCCTCACTGGATGCGTCGTCAGTTGCACAACTCTTCCTATGCCGAGGCACGCCATCCTAAGGTGCCTGCGGTGTTGCTCGAATTACTCTCCCACCAGAACTACGATGATATGCGCTACGGACTAGATCCACGCGTGAAGTTCACTATCTCCCGTGCGATATACAAAGGTATGTTGCGTTTTATCCACGCCCAATACGGCACCGAGGTGGTTGTTCAACCACTGCCTGTGCAGAAAATGGCGATGAGGATGTTGAAAGTCGAAAGTCAAATGTTGAAAGTCGAAAGTCAAATGTTGAAAGTCGAAAGTCAAAAGTTGAGAGGCGAAGAGATAGTGGTGAGTTGGGAGGAAACAGAAGATGTGCTCGAACCTACAGCCAAACCTACATACTACGTGGTTTACACCCGTGAGAACGATGGCGACTGGGATAATGGTGTGCGCGTGAAAACCAACTCCTATACATTCCAGGCTACTCCTGGTACACGCTACGACATTAAGGTGCAAGCGGGTAACGCAGGTGGCGTGAGTATGCCAAGCGAAGTGTTGTCTGCCTATATCGCTCCAGAGGAGAAAGGTCGTGTGCTCGTGCTCAACGCCTTTACCCGCGTGAGCGGACCAGACTGGTTTGCGGATAGCACCTATGTGGGTATTCGTCCACAAGGTCATAGCGTAGGTTACGGCAAGGACATTGCCTATATCGGCGAACAGTTTGATTTTGATAGTCGCCACCCATGGATCACGGATGACGAGTGCGGTTGGGGTTCATGCTACTGCGATCAACAAGCGGCCCTCACCATGGGTAACACCTTTGATTACCCTGTGATGCACGGTCGTGTATTGGCACAAATGGGTTACTCCTATATCAGCGCCAATGCCTATGCGATAGATACGATTGTGGATGTGGATGCTGTGGATTTGATTATGGGTAAACAGAAATTAACCGTTCTGGGCACCGATACTGCCTTCAAGAGTTTTACTCCTGAATTGCAAAAAGTAGTGACAGATTATCTATCTAAGGGTGGCAACCTATTGGTGTCTGGTGCACATATCGCAAGCGATATGCAGAGTCCTGAAGACAAAGCATTCGTTAAGAATCAATTGCACTATACCTACCGCAGCAACCACGCTAGCGAGCAAGGTAGTCTGGTGGTTAACCGCCGCGTATTATCGCCAGGTGCATACACTTTCCACGCGACTCCTAATGCCAAGTGCATACATACGGAGAATCCCGATTGTATTCTCCCTGCCGATGGTGCACGAGCAGTAGCTAAATATGCGGATACCCAACTCAATGCAGCGGTAGCATACGATGGCAGAGAGGAGCAAAAAGGCAAAACCCTCGCATGGGGCTTCATGCTCGAGAGTACTCATAACTTCAACGCCCTCTACCAAGATTGCATAAATTGGTTGGTGGGTTTTTAAGTCCCACAGATTACACGGATAAACACGAAGATAATAATTTCCACCTATTTCATCGAATAAATCAGTGAACAATCAGTGAAATCAGTGGGCAATAATAAAGTATATTTATGAAGAAAAAGAAATTACCGTTATTAGAGAATATTGAGATCACGGGTATTGCTGCCGAAGGCAAAGCGCTCACTCGCGTAGATGACATGGTGCTCTTCGTACCTTACTGCGTACCCGGCGATATAGTAGACATCCAAGTCACCCGCAAAAAACACTCTTTCATGGAAGGTCGCGTGGAGCGTATCGTTAAACCCTCACCCGTGCGCTGCGAACCTCGTTGTAAGCATTATGGCGAGTGCGGTGGCTGCAAATGGCAGATCCTCCCATACGAGGAGCAACTGCGCCACAAACAGCAACAGATTGTGGATAACCTCACCCGTATCGGTAAAGTGGAACTACCTGAGATCTCCCCTATCCTCGGCAGCCAAGAGATATACGAATACCGCAACAAGCTAGAGTTCACTTTCTCCGACCGCAAATGGCTCAGTTGGGACACAATTCGCGCTGCAGGTGGATTGGAGAACCTAGACAACACCCACGGACTCGGTTTTCATATCCCTAACTGCTTTGACAAAGTGCTCGATATTACCGAGTGCCACCTCATGCCAGAAATCAACAACCGCATACGCAATGGTATTCGCGAGTACGCTCGTTCCTTGGGTATCACTTTCTACAACGAGCACGCCCACGAAGGACAACTGCGCACCCTGATTCTACGCTCCAACCACAAAGGCGAGATCATGCTTATTGTCGTATGGGCAGACGAACCTGATATGCGCGTGATGGAGTACTTGCGCGATGAGTTCCCTGAGATCATTAGCCTACTCTATGTGGTCAATCGCAAGTTCAACGATACCATTGGCGACCAAGAGGTGCATGTCTTCCACGGTCAAGACCACATAATGGAGCAGATGGAGGATTTGCAGTTTAAGGTAGGTCCTAAATCCTTCTACCAAACCAACACCTTGCAGGCATACGAGTTGTATAAAGTAGCGCGTGAGTTTGCAGGATTAACGGGCGAGGAACTCGTCTTTGACCTCTATACAGGTACGGGTACAATTGCCAATTTCGTGGCACACCAAGCCAAACAAGTGATTGGTATTGAGTATGTTCCAGAAGCGATAGAGGACGCAAAAGTAAATGCGAAGATTAACAATTTGGACAACACGCTTTTCTTCGCGGGCGATATGAAGGATATTCTCAATGAGGACTTTATTGCTCAGTACGGTCGTCCTGATGTGATTATCACAGACCCTCCACGCGCAGGTATGCACGAGGATGTGATCAACACGATATTGTTTGCCGAACCTAAGCGCATAGTGTATGTGAGTTGCAACCCTGCTACGCAGGCACGCGACCTGAATATGCTCGATAGCAAGTACCGCGTAGTGAAAGTGCAACCAGTGGATATGTTCCCTCACACCCACCATGTGGAGAATGTGGTGTTGCTGGAGAGGAGAGTGTAGGGTGTAGGGTGTAGGGTGTAGAGTGTATGGTGTAGGGTGTAGAGTGTAGTGTGTAGGGAGCTAAGTTACGGGACTATATGAGAAGATATAACACACGGGAAGTGTAGTGTTTACTAGACTTCCCGTGTGAGAGTGTTTTTTGAAAAAAGTTTTCGAGTGTCGAAGATTGTGCCGAAGGTTGACAATAAATACTCTTTAATACAACAAGCCAAACATCCAAAGCGGTATACGATTGCCCACTCCCATCTCTACATCATCCACAGCGAGAAAACTATTTGGTTGGTCTTTTATTTGCTCAAATGTCTTACTTGCTCCACCTACCTCAAAGAGATATTGATTGTCCACCAAAAAATCCCCTTGTTTAGGCAAAAGTATTTCATGCTGCACCTTCAACTGATTATAGAAAAATGTCTCACGCAGCGTTCCTTCATCAACATGTTGCGATAGTGCATACATCAAGTTTGTATTGTCCAAATATATCTTATCTGGCTTTATCAATGATTTCAGACTGCGTATTTCGCTGCTATATAGAGCTAGCATAGATGCTCTCTCCAATAGATAAAGCATCTTCATTCCCGTATTACGATTGGTATCTAATACGCGGAATAATTCTGCCATTTTAGGCTGTAGTGGCACACGTTCTGCTAGTACGACTAGCATCTTTTGTACCTTTTGTAACGTACTAAAGTCCACATCTTCTACCATTGGCACATCCTCTTCTATCACTCGTTTGATAACTGTTTGAAGGCGTTCGCCAAAACCATCAGCTTCTGCTTGATAGAATGGATAATAACCATGTTTGAGGTAACGCTCAAAAAGAGGAAGTACTTTCACTTTTGTAAAAATATTCGTAGCAATGGTGGTATGATTGGTTAATAACTCCTCTAATGCTACTGCTTCTCCGATATCGCACCCCTCCAACTGCATAAACTCACGAAAAGACATACCATAGAGTGTGTACGAGCGTACTCGACGTGATAAGTCACCTTCGTGTGCATGCATTTGCAACATGGATGAGCCAGTATAGACCACGTACATGTCGGGATAGTTGTCATAGATATTTTTTAGTAGGAACTGCCAATCAGGATAGCATTGTATCTCATCAAAGAAGACATATGTGCCTCCATGTGTGTAGTGATATTGTACCAGTTCTGCAACATCGTGCGTTTTGAACCATAGGTTATCAAGAGAAACATACAGCACTTGTGAACGATCTGCGAATGTTTCTTTGATGTGCTGCAATAATAGTGTCGTTTTACCGACACCTCTACAACCTTTAATGCCAATTAGTCGGTTATTCCAATTGATTGTGTAATACAAATACCGGTGGAAATCAACACTTGTTTTGCTGATGCGATATTCCATCAGCGTGCGCAATTGAGCATAATCTTGTGCAGTAATCATAGCATTATTTTGTTAAATTTGCTGCAAAGGTAATACTTTTATTTGAAATGCGCAAGAAAATAGTAAATAAAATTACTACTTTTATAATAAAAATGATAAATAAGATTATCTTATAAAGTGCTTATAGTATATACAACACGCGGGAAGTGTAGTGTTTGCTAAGCTTTCAAGTATATAAACCCATAAAAAAAGAGGATAGTGCTCGTCAGTACTATCCTCTTTGGTTTTTATTCTTCGAAATCATCCAGCGAGATGAGTTGAAAGTATTTACTTTATACAAAGACTTAAGCAAAAAAGCATACAAAACCGCCTTTGAAAGTAAAACTTTCATTCTATCTCTTGCACATGTGCTTTTTTTTTCGTAACTTTGCACCGAAAATGTGGAGTCTGCTCTCGATATTCTTTTTGCAGTTCGCCAATAAGGCGGGCTCTGATGTCGTATGCCTCAGTCCTACTGCCATAGAAATGCGTGAAGAACGTGGCATAACCATCGACTCACTCGACTATGCCGTATCGCCTGTATATTTGGACTCTATCAAGAGTTTAGGCGCGAAGGTACTGCATACCTCACGCTGGATGAACGGGGCAACCATAGAGGCAAGCAGCGAAACGATAGAGGCATTAGAGCAATGCAGTTTTGTTGACACGATCTACACCACGAGAGGCGAGGGGGCGAAAGTTGAAAGTCGAAAGTCAAATGTTGAAAGTCGAGAGGTTATTGGCGATGGGCAATTGGCTATGGGCGAGGAGCAATTGGCACAATTGGCACAAATCAACCTCCTACCCTTGCATAAAGAAGGCTACAAGGGTCAGGGTATACGTATTGGTGTCGCAGACGGAGGGTTCTACCATGCAGATAGCCTAGCGTCTCTGCCACGAGAGCAATGGTTAGGATATGCTGACCTCACAGATTGTCAACATGATATATTCAGTCAAGAAGGAAACCACGGAACACTATGCTTATCGGCTATCATGGGACAAAAAAGCAACTACCAAGGAGCCGCCACAGAATCGCAGTACTTCCTGTTTAGAACAGAAGAACATTATACCGAAAGCCCTAAGGAGATTGACAACTGGGTAGCAGCCATCGAGATGGCAGACTCGTTGGGATTACATATTGTTTCTACCTCATTGGGATATTCGGGTTTTGATGACGAGCAATTTAATTTTGCATACTCGGACATGGACGGCAGAACTTCACGCGGCGCACAAGCCGCAGTCATTGCTGCCCGCAAAGGAATGTTACTCGTGACAGCAATGGGCAACGATGGCGCTAGGGCATGGCGCTACCTCTCTACCCCAGCGGATGCAGACAGCATACTGAGTGTAGGAGCCGTCAATTGTGAAGGACAGATAGCCAACTTCTCGTCCTATGGTCCAACGGCTGACGGAAGGACTAAACCCGAAGTGTGTGCCATGGGCGAAGGAACATGCCTCATCAATCCGGCGAACAATGAACTGATAGCGAGCAACGGAACATCCTTCGCCTGTCCACTCATCGCAGGTATGGCGGCATGTCTATGGTCTGCATTGCCCGAGGCAAGTAATATGAAAATACGCGAGATGATTATCCGTTCATGCGATAGATATGATCAACCACTCGAGCAATATGGATACGGCATACCAAATGCATGGGAAGCATATACCATGGCTACTACCGATCTCCCAAACACCAAACACCAAACACCATACACCAAGATCATCCACAACGGACAATTATATATCCTACATGAAGGAAAAAGGTATAATGTTTTAGGTTGTAGGTTATAGTTGAAAGTTGAATGTTGAAAGTTGAAAGATTATGCGAAGAAACTTACACGAAATAACTCCTGCCACCACATCCTATGAGATGGGTCTCAAACGCGTACTACTCTCTGCCAACGAGAGTGGATGCAGCATCACACAGATTGCGGTCATCGACCTCAAAGCGGGCGAGAAGAGTGCCATGCATATCCACCCGGACTTGCAGGATGTGTTTTATATCCTAGATGGAACCCTAGAGGTGACTATCGATGGGCAAACGAACCTTTGCCACAAGGATGATTTCATTTTCATCGAGCACCTGCAGACCTACCAACTACACGCCATTACCGATGTGCAGATGTTGGCTATGGGTTGTGTCATTGAGTCGCAACGCACCAAACTCTACCCTATGCTCTTTGAACCTAATCTCCACACTAAGATTTGGGGAGGCGAGCAGCTAGCGACATGGAAAAACCTACCCCATCAACAGCATATAGGCGAGAGTTGGGAAGTGTCTGCCGTGCCTTCTGCACCATCCATTATAGCCAATGGCACATGGGCCGGATATCCGCTCACAGAAGTGGTAAGCAAGATGCCAGATGCTATATTGGGCAAAGCGGTAGCCAAACAATATCAACATCAGTTGCCAGTACTCGTTAAGTTCATTGATGCCAATGACGACCTCAGCATTCAGGTACACCCTGACAATGCCATGGCGCAACGCGAACACAACAAGATGGGCAAAAACGAGATGTGGTACATCCTCACCGCAGAACCAGGAGCATGTATCTATGCAGGTTTTCAAGAGCAACTCACCGAACAGGAGTACCAAACACGCATCGCCGATGGTAGTATCATCGACGCCCTCGCTAAACACCAAGTCAAAGCGGGTGATGTGTTCTATATCCCCGCCGGACGCGTGCACGCTATCGGCAAAGGCATCCGCCTATTAGAAGTACAACAGTCCTCTGATGTCACCTATCGCATCTACGACTACGATCGACTCGACCTCAATGGACAACCACGCGAACTACATACACAACTAGCCGCTCAGGCATTGGACTACCAAGTATATAAGGAGTACAAAAACGACTACCAACAAAACACCAACACAGCTAACCTCTGCCTGGATACCGAGTTCTTTACGGTCCGTGTAGTGGATTTGCAAGAACCGATGCGACGCAACATGGTCAAATACGACTCCTTTATCATCCAAACATGCGTCAAAGGTGAATGTAAGATTCATATCCGCAGTACACACGACGAGATCACCCTCCGTGAAGGGTATTCCTGTCTGATTCCTGCGGCGATAGCAGACTACGATATGATTCCGCTGACTTCCCAAGTCAAAGTGATCGAATCCTATATCAACAACAATACATCCAGCAATTTCCGTCGATTCATATCCCAATTCCTACATATGACCAATGGGTAAATTTGAATTAAGAATTTTGAATTAAGAATTTTAACAAATATAAACATGACACGAGATCAAGAAATTTTTGACATCATCCGCCGCGAGCGCGAACGTCAAACCAAAGGCATTGAACTCATTGCCTCAGAGAACTTCGTGAGCGACCAAGTAATGGAAGCCATGGGTAGTGTACTAACCAACAAATATGCCGAGGGTTATCCAGGCAAACGCTACTACGGAGGTTGCGAAGTAGTAGATGAGAGCGAGAATATCGCACGCAAACGTCTCTGCCAACTCTTTGGCGCAGAATACGCCAATGTACAACCTCACTCTGGTGCACAAGCCAACATGGCAGTATTCATGGCATGCCTCCAAGCAGGCGACACCTTCCTCGGACTCAACCTCAGCCATGGTGGTCACCTCAGCCACGGTTCACCAGTTAACTTCTCTGGACTGATGTTCAACGCATTGGAGTACAATGTAAAAGAGGATACAGGTCGTGTAGACTACGACCAACTCGAGCAAGTGGCACGCGAGAACAAACCAAAACTCATCATTGCAGGCGCAAGCGCATATAGTCGCGATTGGGATTATGCACGTATCCGCAAAGTGGCAGACGAGATCGGTGCTCTCTTTATGGTGGATATGGCTCACCCTGCAGGACTCATTGCAGCAGGTCTTTTGGAGAACCCTGTTAAGCACGCGCATATCGTAACCTCTACTACCCACAAGACCCTCCGTGGTCCTCGTGGCGGTGTGATCTTGATGGGCAAAGACTTCCCTAACCCATGGGGCAAAACCACTCCTAAGGGCGAAGTGAAGATGATGTCTGCACTGCTCGACTCAGCAGTCTTCCCAGGCACACAAGGTGGACCACTCGAGCATGTGATTGCTGCCAAAGCAGTCGCGTTCGGTGAGGCATTGACTCCAGAGTTCAAAGAGTACCAAAAACAAGTTCAACTCAATGCCGCAGCAATGGCCAAAGCATTGATGGAGAAAGGATACAAGATCATCTCTGATGGTACCGACAACCACTCAATGTTGGTGGATCTGCGTACCAAGTACCCTGAACTCACAGGTAAAGTAGCGGAGAAAGCCCTCGTAGCAGCTGACATTACTACTAATAAGAACATGGTGCCATTCGACTCTCGTAGTGCATTCCAAACCAGCGGTCTTCGTTTCGGTACACCAGCTATCACCACCCGCGGTCTCAAAGAGGATAAGATGGCATGGATAGTAGAACTCATCGACCGTGTACTCGCTAATCCAGAGTCTGAGGAGAATATCGCAGCAGTACGCGCTGAGGTAAATGCCGAGATGGTGAAATACCCTCTCTTTGCCTGGTAATCATGGCAGAGAATAAAAAACATATCACAGAACTCTCCAAGGGTATCTTCAAGGATAGGGGCAGCAAGTTCCTATCCTTTGCAGAACCCATTACGGACGAAGAGCAAGCCAAGGAACGCATCAAGTGGTACAAGAAAAAGTACCACGATGCGCGCCATGTCTGCTATGCATACCGACTGGGAGAAAACCTTTGGCGTACCAAAGATGATGGAGAACCTCACGGCACAGCAGGTATGCCCATTCTTCGTAGCATAGATGCGCAAAATCTAGATAACATCCTAGTGGTAGTAGTGCGCTATTTTGGCGGTACACTACTAGGTACGGGCGGACTGATGGTCGCTTACCGCGAAGCCACCAAGGATGCCCTCAACAACGCAACCATTAAATGATATGACTACAGCAATCTTCCCAGGGAGTTTCGATCCCTTTACCATCGGTCATTACGACATCGTAATGCGTGGACTTACACTTTTTGATCAAATCATCATTGGTATTGGTCATAATAGCAGCAAACAGAGCACCTTCCCATTGGAGCAGCGCCTACAAGCTATTCAAGAGGCTTTTGCCAATGAACCACGCGTAAAGGTCGAAGTTTACCAAGGACTGACCATTGATTTTGCTACAGCACACCACGCACAATGTATATTGCGCGGTGTTCGTTCGGTGCAAGACTTTGAGTATGAGCGCAATATAGCCGAAGCCAATAAGCAACTATGCGGCATTGAGACCGTGCTACTCTACACCCGTCCCGAGTATGCACACATATCCTCTTCGCTCGTGCGCGAACTCCATTCCTATCACAAAGATATCACTCCCTACCTACCACCCAAACAATGAAACGACTCCTTATTCTATCTTTCTTGTTGATGACTATGCAACTATTTGCACAGTCTAAAACCGCTCGTATAGATAAAAACCTAACCATCTATACCGATGTCATGCGTCAATTAGACATCAACTATGTGGATACCCTTAACTACGACGCACTCATCAAAACAAGCATCAATGCTATGCTTCGCCAAGTGGACCCTTACACCGTTTACATCCCTAAGAGCGAAGCAGATAACCTCCGTATGATGACCGAAGGCAAATACGGCGGTATAGGATCGATTATTCTACAACGAGATAGCGATGTGTTTATCAGCGAACCATACGAACATATGCCAGCAGCCGAGGCAGGACTCTTGCCCGGTGACAAACTTCTACGCGTGGACACACTAGACTGCCACGGCAAGACCACCAAACAGGTCAGCGACTGCCTACGCGGTAATCCTGGCACCCAAGTAGAAGTTACCATTCAACGGGATAAGCAGACACTCACCTACTCCATCACGCGCAGAGATATCCACCTACCTGCCGTATCATACTCCGCTGTTTACCAAGACTCTATAGCATATATAGCATTCTCCGAGTTCACCCAAAACTCTGCACAGGAGTTTCTCATGTCGCTAGACAAATTAATGCAATCACACCCTGTCAACCGCCTCATTATTGACCTGAGAGGCAATGGAGGTGGACTCATCGATGAAGCCGTACAGATCCTCGGATTTTTCCTTCCTAGGGGTACAGAAGTCGTTTCTACCAAAGGTAAAATCGAACGCGCTAGTCATGCGTACACCACCAAGACATCCCCTATATTCCCAAATCTACCGCTAATTGTCATGGTGGACAACCACTCGGCATCAGCATCGGAGATTGTATCGGGTGCACTACAAGATCTCAAACGCGCCACTATTATCGGTCAACGCACTTTCGGCAAAGGATTGGTACAAAACCTTCGCCCTATCGCCTACGGCGGACACCTCAAAGTGACAACATCCAAATACTACCTACCATCAGGTCGTTGCATCCAAGCCATTGACTACGCTGAGCGTCAAAAAGGCAACCAACTACACAAAGACACAGCAGGCGGTATCTTGCCAGATATTGTACTTTCGGACTCTGCCAAGATAGATATTTGCTACAACCTCTACCGCGATCATCTCTTCTTTGACTACGCTACGATGTATCATCGCCAACACCCTACGATAGCTCCTGCTAAAGATTTCACACTCAGCGATGAGGATATTGAAGATTTCTGTAAGTTCCTCGATACCAAAGACTTCAAATACGAAACCGAGACAGGTCGTTACTTCAAGGAACTCCTAGAGGTGGCTACCAACGAGGATCTTGATTCTACTACTTTGGCATCGCTTAAAACTCTCCAACCACTCCTCACCATGGACTATCGCCAAGCTATAGAGCGCAACCGCACAGAGATAGAGGAATGGCTAGGTGGCGAGATCGTCAAACGCTATTACTACCAACGTGGTTACAGTGCCTATATGCTCCGCTTCGACCCCGAACTCAAACGAGCTATTGAAGAAATAACCACACAAAAACCATAGAGATTGGATTCATAATCCTTTTGCTAGTCAACACATTGGACATATATACATAACAAACAAGGACGCAATCACTTGCGTCCTTGTTATATATAGACCTCAGGTCCTAATTACTTCTTGAAATAGCGGTTGTACAAGCCCTCAAAGCCCTTGCCGTGGCGAGCCTCATCCTTAGCCATCTCGTGTACGGTATCGTGGATAGCATCCCAATCCATTGCTTTCGCACGTTTAGCAATACGGAGTTTGTCATCGCAAGCGCCAGCCTCAGCCATCATACGCTTCTCGAGATTCTCCTTGGTGCTCCATACTACCTCGCCCAAGAGTTCAGCGAACTTAGAGCAGTGCTCTGCCTCCTCCCAAGCATAACGCTTGAATGCTTCAGCGATCTCAGGATAACCCTCGCGATCTGCTTGACGAGACATAGCGAGATACATACCAACCTCAGTAGCCTCACCTAGGAAGTGAGCATTGAGATCCTTGATCATCTCCTCATCTGTATCTTTAGCAACGCCGATGATGTGCTCGCAAGCAAATGCGATACCAGCTGACTCATCAACCTCTTTCCATGTTACAATTTGTTTACATTGTGGGCAACGCTCTGGAGCAGGTGCGCCTTCGTGTACATAGCCGCAAATAGGGCAAATAAATTTTTTGTTCATCGTGATTATTTATTAAAAGGTTATACTTAAATTTTTGATGCCTGTGCATCTACAAATAGTATCACAAAAATCGTGCCAAACATCAAATATAAATTAATATTGCTCCCAATAATTAAAAATTATTTAACATTCCAAGGGATTACACACCCAAAGAGCCAATAGCGAAGGAATTTATAAAAAGACAAGCGTTCCATAGAGTTGTGGTTTAGTTAGGTAGTTTGTTAGGGTAAGCGAGATGACACTACATGCCAATTGATAATCAAGAATAGATTCTTCAGATAGTTCTTCCTATTATTCTGGTAATCTAGGTAATAAGCATGCTCCCACACATCAATGGCCAATAATGGAGTCAGGTCATACTGTATTGGATTTTCACCATTAGGCATAGACAAGATCTTGAGTTCGCCCTCTTTATTCATAGCGAGAAAAGTCCATCCTGATCCAAAGAAAGCAGATGCAGCTTTGTATAGTTGGTCTAACATCTTATCAAACGAACCAAAAGTCTGCTCTACTAAAAACAAGAACTCACCGGAAGGGCGTTTGGCATTGGTAGTAGGGGTTAATTGTTCAAAAAAGAGCGTGTGATTAAGCACTTGTCCTGCATTATTGGCGATTGGACCTTCAGGTGCTTTGCGAACTAGTTCATCTAGCGACAGTCCCTCATATTTAGAACCATCTACTAGTTGATTGAGATTATCCACATATGCACGAAAATGCTTCTCGTAGTGGAAAGAGAGTGTCTGTTGACTCATCATGGGAGCCAAATCGCTAAGTTGATATCCCAACTTAGGCAATTCAAAGTGAAATTTAATCATAATTGTTAAGGTTTAATAGACTAGTGTCCTAGTTAGTTATAAAAATAAAGTGCAGCACCTTTGTGCTACACTTTACTCAGTATCAAATATCGTGCCAAATGATTATCTAGTGCGTGAAGCGCCAGATGATCCAGATCGCGTACTCGAACCACCAGAAGAGCGCATAGAACCAGAACTAGATGAACGCATTGAAGAACCTACACTAGATGAACGCACTGAGGATGTACTAGATGAGCGCATCGTGGAGGACGTACCAGAAGAACGAGTAGATGAACTAGTCGAGCGCGTTACAGATGGTGTTGTACTGCGTGAAGGACTAGTAGTTGTAGTACGAACAGTTGTGCTGGTTGAACGCGAAGGCATGGTTGCTGATGTATTCGTACGGGTAGTACGAGTAGTCGCAGTTGTTGCAGCGGAGCGAGTGGTCGCAGTGGTTGCTGCAGAACGAGTAGTCGTAGTGGTTGCAGCAGAACGAGTGGTCGCTGTGGTACTAGGACGACTAACTTTAGTGGCGCGTACATTAGAACTACCATACGTGCGATTCATAGATGATGTCTGACGACCAGTAGTAGTCGTTTGGCGTGTAGCACTAGGTTGCGCTACACGTTGCGCAGACGCATCCGCTGCTCGCATCGTAGTTCGTCTGTTATAATCCAGTGTACGAGCATTGGTGATGTTACGTGATGCATTTCGAGTAACAAATGAGCGCTCTGGATGACGCGTAGCATAATCATTGCGTCCTACATGCTGGTGCATTGAGCGATAGTGTGAATGATGACGGTGTCCAGTACGATAAGAGCAGATAGGATAATGATAATGATGCCAATAGCAATGATCCCAATACACAAATGGATCTACGCAATAGTATGGTCTCCACCAATGTGGATAATATCCCCAATAGTATGGCGAATGCCAACATACCCATGCTGTTCCCCAAAACCAATCGTAGATCACAGGTCGATGAATATATACAGGCTCAATAATATAGTTCGTACCATAGATGTATTCATCACCAATCACTTGTACCGTAACAGACTGGGTTTTCTCATCTTTCTCTACAAAGATAGATGCCACATCTTGGTATATATCCTTCGCCAGCACGGCTTGAATAACCACCAAATGGCGATTGTTATCGGCTGTTTCGATTACACGTAGATAGTCCACCTCTCCATCGCCGTTGAGATCAAGGTTAGAGAATGCAGAATCTGGGTTATTGAGCATTTGCTCAAATTGCTCTAGATCTTTGGCTTGACCAAAGAGTGTAGCTACCGTTTTCAGATCAAGGTTCTCTGAAATATCGGACGATGTGGCTGTCACCGTGACGGTCTCATCTGCATAAGACGAGATAGGAATCATTAAACTAGAACCAATAGCCAATAGCAAAAATAATACCTTTTTCATAATTAGACTAAATTTAGATTGTGATGCATTTTCTCCTTTTTAGTTCGCATATAGCGTAAGTTATATGGATTAGGAGTGATTTCTATTGGTATATTCTCTACAATTTCTATGCCAAAACTCTCTAGGCCTACTCGTTTGATCGGATTATTGGTCATCAAACGGAGTTTGGACGCACCCATTTGTTGTAGGATTTGAGCCCCTACTCCATAGTCACGCTCATCAGGTTGGAAACCCAAGTGAATGTTTGCCTCCACGGTATCTTCTCCCTGTTCTTGGAGTTTGTAAGCGCGAATCTTATTCATGAGTCCGATACCTCGTCCTTCTTGATTGAGATACACAATAATACCTTTGCCCTCTTTATCTACCATTTGCATTGCTTTGTGAAGTTGCTCCCCACATTCGCAGCGTTTAGAGCCAAAAATATCGCCAGTCATACAAGACGAATGTACACGACATAAGATAGGTTCAGAAGCTTCCCACTCACCTTTCACCAAAACAACATGCTCCAATCCATTGCTCAGTTGACGGAATGGCGTGAGCATAAAATTGCCAAACTCCGTAGGCAGACTAACCGTTTCACCACGCTCTACAAGAGCCGTTGAGAGTTGAGAGTTGAGAGTTGAGAGTTGAGAGGTAGCATCCTCCTGTTCTTTCATTCTATAGGCTATAAGATCCTTGATTGACACCAGACTCAGACCATATTTCTCTGATACCTTCTCCAAATCTGGCATACGTGCCATGGTACCATCCTCGTTCATAATCTCAATCAATGCAGCCACTGGTTGCAATCCTGCCAATCGTGCTAGATCCACCGCAGCCTCAGTATGTCCTGCTCGCTTGAGTACGCCGCGCTCTTGAGCATACAAAGGATTGATATGACCAGGACGACCAAAAGTCTCAGGTTTAGAGGCAGGATCAGCCAAAGCACGAATAGTAGCCGCACGGTCTTCTGCACTCACACCAGTAGAACAACCCTCTAGTTTATCAACCGTCACGGTAAAAGGTGTACCAAGCATTGAGGTGTTATTAGATACTTGATGCATCAAACCCAAATCAGCACAACGGGTCTCCGGTAGTGGCACACACAGCACACCACGACCATGTTGCAGCATAAAATTAACTTTTTCAGGGGTTATTTTTTCAGCAGCGATGATAAAATCACCCTCATTTTCACGATCTTCATCATCTACAACAATCACGAATTTACCTTCGCGAATGTCTTCAATCGCTTTTTCAATTGTATCCATATATATAATGTTATTGTTTTCAAACGATGCCAATATTTCATCCACGCCTCAGGGTTGAATAGCGTAGAGTCTGTAGCCGCTTTATAAGTAAGGAATATACCGATAGGTAGAAGAATCATGGAACTAAGCCACATTCCCGACCAACAAGGCCATAAAGCCTCACGAGCCATCTTATAACCTGTATTATCAATAATGTAATAGACGATAAACATTACCACAGATATTACCACCGGCGCACCTAATCCGCCTTTGCGAGTAATAGCTCCAAGTGGAGCTCCAATAAAGAAGAATATCAGACAGGCAAATGCCAAAGTAAACTTGCGATGCAATTCGATCTCGTGTTTACGTATATATCGCTGATAATCATCCAGCATCAACGCATTGTAATCTACCTTATCTTTCTTCTCCTTGGCCTTATCTACCGCAGCAGACAGAGCTCGATAACGCTCTTCATCAGAAAAACGGGCATAGAGTGAATCTACATCATATTGACGATATTGTTCGGGATCGCCCTCCCACATATCTACATTACGATTTTCCAGTCGCTCTCGTCCAAAATAGTGCTTGGTAACAATCACCTCACTTTGCTCCTTACTACGCTGATGCTCAAGCACTTGAACAGAATCTATAGATTCTACTAATCGTGCAACATCCTTCGCCACGTGTTGATCTTGCAGCACATCTTCGTTGTAACGATTGAAATCCATATCAAAATCAATCAACAACTGCTTGTGAGAAAAGGACTCTCTGCGATAAGGAATATTCTTGCTAGAGCGTTGTTGTTTTTTATCTAGATTCTCAAACGACTCACCATTATGGAGTTGTAAGAGCAGATACTTATTGTCTTTTGTAAAATAGATCTGACCCGAGTCAGCAATCATCACTTTAGCGTTCTTGAAACCATCTGAATAATCATAGATTGTCAGATCATACAACATACCGCTGTTGGCATTTTTGCTTCTAACCATAAGGTTAAAACCGTCTATACCATCGTAAAATTCCCCTACAGGGATATCTAGTTCAGGCGATTTCTGCTTGAGCGAGAAAATGAGTGCCCATAATTTGACTTGAGACTTAGGGAGAATATTATTAGAGAAGAAGAAAGCTCCTACACATACAAAAGCAATCGTAATAGCCAATGATCGCATGATACGGAAGAGACTCACTCCTGCAGCTTTCATAGCAGTGAGTTCGAATTTCTCTCCCAAATTTCCAAAAGTCATCAAAGATGCCAACAATATCGCCAACGGAAGCGCTAGGGGGACAACTGAAGTGGCAGCATAAACAAAAAATTCTGCCAACACCTTCATTTCGACACCCTTACCTACTAAATCCTTGACATGCAACCATACAAACTGCATAAGCAGAATAAAAATGCATATCAAAAAAGTAACAGCCAACAACCCAAGAAAATTCTTGAGCATATAGAGGTCTATTTTCTTCAGTCCGATTCTCACCGTTAAACCAATATTCAGCACCGAACCGATGTTTACGCTAGACTCTCGCTAGTAAAGCAAACAGGGAGAAGATCCTTTGCGCTTTCGAACACATAACACTCCCTACCTCCGTAGAGAAGCACTTTCATAGGCACTCCAAATCGATGTTCTGTTTCCAACATCACTTGTCTGCATGCACCACAAGGACTAGCAGGATCTGTAGTAAAATGCCCACTAGTATAACAAGCCACAGCTAAAGCTACGACAGGTGTAGCTGGATTATTTGCGTTTGCAGAAAACAAAGTTGTACGCTCTGCGCACAAACCACTAGGATAGGCAGCATTCTCTTGGTTGGCACCAGTTACAACTTGACCATCTGCCAATAACGCAGCAGCACCTACATGGTAATGAGAATATGGACAGTACGCATCTTGCGTTTTGCGTTTTGCAGTCTCTACCAATTCGCGCAATTCTACTGGCAACTCCTCTTGGGAGCATACTGTTACTTTGGTTTTGATTTCTAATTCTTTCATTGCTGTTGGACTTTTGAGTTTCGCGCCTCGTATGCACAAACGCATACTCGCGCATAGTACGGCACAAAGGTACAACTTTTTTGGTAAATATGCAAATTTTATGCCACACTCCTAGCATTATTACCCGCAAACCACCGCAAAAAATCCCAAACATTTGTGTATTTGAGAAAAAAGTTGTATCTTTGCAGGCTTAAATTGTGCACACACGCGCACATACACACCTTAATATGCTACGCAGAGTACAAAAATACATACGCGATAAAGAGTTGCTCCAAAGTGGCGACCGCGTATTGGTATGCGTCAGCGGAGGAGCTGATAGTGTCGCATTATTAGACGTACTACAACGAGGAGGATACGACTGTGTAATCGCCCATTGTAACTTTCATCTGCGAGGAGAGGAAAGCGATAGGGATGAAGCATTTGTTAGGCGATTAGGCAAAGAGGTAAAGATGAAGCATTTTGATACCACCGCCTATGCTAAAGAGCAATGCTTGAGCATTGAGATGGCTGCTCGAAAATTGCGTTACGAGTGGTTTGCTCAAGTGGCCAAAGAAGAAGGATGCAAAGCGATTGCAGTGGCACATCATCAAAACGACCAAGCAGAGACTGTGCTTCTCAATCTCAAACGAGGAACAGGCATACGAGGTCTATGTGGCATGCGAGCTAAGAGTCCCAATCCAGAGGGAGGCGACATACCAGTCATACGCCCTCTGCTATGTACCACTCGCGATTATATAGAACATTACTTGCGGGATATACGACACCTATCGTGGGTAGAGGATAGCACCAACAAGGATACCACTATTACCCGCAACGCCGTACGCCAACAACTATCATCCTATAGTAAGGCAGAGATTGAGCATATCGCCAACACGGCCGAGCATATGCAAGGATACGTAGATTGGTTAGAAGGGAAAGAAACAGTGGCTGCAGGGCATGCGAAATTGCACGAGGAATTGAAAGAGTATGGTTTCGCAGAGATTGATAAGATTTACAATGCACTGCAACAAGGTGTAGGCGGCAAAATATTCCGTTCTACCACCCACCAAGCCATCATCAAGAAAGGACAACTAATCATAGAACGCTTAGAACGTTAACATATTGAAACACTACGGCATCATAGGCAACCCTCTAGGGCATTCGTATTCCGAGGGATACTTCACGGACAAATTTATCCGCGAAGACATTGCTGCATGCTATACCCCCTATCCTTTGGTAGCGATAGAGGAAGTTACGATTTTGTTAAAGGAACTAGATGGTTTTAATGTTACATACCCATTCAAGGAGGATATACTACCTTATTTGAATGCGATTGACCCTGTGGCAAGTGCGATAGGTGCAGTCAATGTGGTGAGTCACGGCAAAGGATACAATACGGACTGGATCGGTTTTAGAGATAGTCTGCGAGCGCTATTTACAACATTCCCAACCAAGGCGCTATTACTCGGCACAGGAGGTGTGAGCAAAGCCATCCAATACGCACTCAGGGATTTGGGTATAGCCTACACCTTAGTTAGCAGACAATCTGACCATGATACTACAGGACGATTGAGCTATCAGGAAGTAAACGAGCAAGTGATCAGTGAGCACACACTCATCATCAATTGCACCCCACTCGGTATGGCACCTTATCAGGATCAAAAACCGGATATACCTTATCATCTACTAAGCGAAAAGCACATATTATACGATTGCATATACAATCCTAAAAAAACGCTTTTCCTACAAGAAGGTGAGAAACAGGGATGCAGGATCAAAAATGGACTAGACATGCTCCATCTTCAGGCAGACGAAGCATGGAAGATATGGGAGAAAACCGAAAAGTAAAAACTAAAACATAGAATATGAAACGAACTAACATACTATTGGTTATGCTACTATGGGTAGCCAACCTAATGCAAGCACAAATGGTGCAAGAGAACGAAACGGCAGTAGTGTACTATATGCCTAAAACGGAACTAGTGATTACACTCTCTTACGAGTGTATAAAGCAAGAACCTGGTATATTCTACCAATATGCTCAACGTTATCTCGGTGCTAAGAATATCGTTACCGAGAAGAATACCACCTACCGATTGAGCGACATGGAACTTGGCACCCAAGCTAGTGCAGATACAGATCGTGCCTATAAAGTTAACGCACAAAAAAGTTATCAACTGCAATTGCTATCTCTAACTACGGATGGCAGATTGGTTGGATACAATATAAGCGATGAGATTAAATGCGATGAGGTCAAAAGCGAAAAGCGAGAGGCAAAAAAGAGTCAACAGGAGACACTTATGCCATTGCTAGAGGAGCAGTTTATGGCTGGTTCGGTAGCTAAAATGGCTGAGGGTGCTGC
The DNA here is from genome assembly GCA_045532335.1 of Paludibacteraceae bacterium. GTDB lineage: Bacteria > Bacteroidota > Bacteroidia > Bacteroidales > Paludibacteraceae > Colicola. The sequence goes on along the minus strand of JAZSFR010000020.1, from coordinate 95,898 downwards.
CAAGCAAATCTATCGTATTCGTGAGACACGCCTCAATATCCTAGGAGGAGATGTAGAGCACGTGCCAGCAGATGGTCAAGCCATGCAATTGGTTTTGGATGAATTGGACAAACAAGAGCAAGCCCTCGTGGCATTATTCGTAGGAACAACCCATGTGACACAGCATACCCATACCTTCCGTTACCTCCCAGCAGATGATGTAGAGAAAGAGGTGGTGTGCCGTATATCTAAACATACGGGTATTGTGGATAAGGATGATTTGAGCGGAGAACCCGTGTACTTGACTCTCAAAGCACACAAACAATCGCTTCAAACAGCCTATATGGCAGATTCTAAATCACCTCTACCTTCACAACTATACTACAATCTACCTGGCACTGCGGATATATGCCTGCAATGTCAAACATTCAACATAGCACAATCCGTGACAGTGGCACAATACGGTATAGCAATCCCATTGGCAATGGACTTGTTTACTAGCAAACAAAAAAATAGCATCTATATCCACCCTGAGACAGGAAATATTTTATCTATTCAACAATGAAAAAACTGATTATTATCCTATCCCTATTCATGGTAGGGACTAGCATATGGGCACAAGAGCTCAAGTGTACTGTTACCATCAATTCGGATCAAATACAAGGTACCAACAAAGAAGTGTTCAACACCCTCAAACAAAGCATTGAGGAGTATGTAAACTCGTTACGTTGGACCAATATGACCTACCAAGAAAAAGAGCGCATTGATTGCAGTATGCTGCTAATTGTAAAAAGCGTGCAAGATGATATGTTCAATTGTGAGTTCACCTGTCAAAGTCGCCGTCCTGTATGGGGCACTAGTTACTCTACTCCATTGATCAATATCAAAGATAATAACTTCGCATTCCGTTACCAAGAGTACGATCGCCTAGATTATCAACAGAACACTTTCACCACCAACTTGACTGCCCTATTAGCATACTATTGCTATATGATTATCGGTCACGATATGGACTCCTTCTCTAAGTTAGGTGGTACACCATATTTCCAAGCCTGCGAGAGTATTGTTAATGCCGCCCAATCGGCATCACTAGAGACATCCGAAGCAGCTGGTTGGAAGGCCTTTGAGAGCAATCGTAACCGTTATGCGCTCATTAATAATCTAATGGACGAAGCATTCAAGAAATATCGCCTATTCTATTATGAGTACCATCGCCATGGATTGGATGAGATGGTCAATAATGTAGCCAATGGTCGTGCACGAATTGCCAAGGAAATGACCGTGCTAAAGGAGGCATACAATGCTCGCCCAGGAACCTATGTTATCAATACATTCTTAGATGCCAAGAACGATGAATTGGTCAATATTTTTGAGAAAGGTACTAGTGAGGAGAAAAAGCAAGTGTATGACTTACTAACGCTCATAGATCCTACTCGTCAAACAACCTACGATAAGATTATTAAATAAAACATATGGAAAGAAAAGTTCGTGTTCGTTTTGCTCCTAGTCCAACTGGAGCATTGCATATCGGCGGTGTACGTACTGCCTTGTATAACTACCTCTTCGCTCGCCAACACGGCGGAGATATGTTGCTTCGCATAGAAGATACAGACTCTACTCGCTTTGTGCCAGGAGCTGAGGAATATATTACTGAATCATTGGCTTGGTTGGGTATTGAGATTGATGAAGGTATCTGCCAAGATGCTCCTAACGGCAAGGGTGACCATGGTCCATATCGCCAAAGTGAGCGTCGCGAGATCTACCACAAGTATGTCAATCAACTCCTCGCATCAGGCAATGCATATATCGCGTTTGACACACCAGAGCAATTAGAGGCTAAGCGTGCTGAGATTGCTAATTTCCAATACGATGCTCGTACCCGTGAGCAGATGGTTAACTCTCTTACCCTCGGCAAAGAGGAGGTGGATGCTCGTATTGCTGCTGGCGAGAAGTATGTGGTTCGTTTCAAGGTAGAACCAAATATCGATGTATATGTACAAGACCTTATCCGTGGCGAGGTAAAGATCAATTCAAACATCTTGGATGATAAAGTGCTATATAAGTCTGCGGATGATCTGCCAACTTATCACCTTGCCAATATCGTGGATGACCACTTGATGGAGATCAGTCATGTCATCCGTGGTGAAGAGTGGTTGCCATCAGCTCCACTCCATGTGCTCTTGTATAAGGCTTTTGGATGGGAAGACACCATGCCACGATTTGCTCACTTGCCACTATTGCTCAAACCTGATGGCAATGGTAAGCTCTCTAAACGCGATGGCGATCGTTTGGGATTCCCAGTTTTCCCACTCGAGTTCCACAACCAAAAAGATGGTTCTGTATCATCTGGTTACCGCGAAGAGGGTTACTATCCAGAAGCTGTTATCAACTTCTTGGCATTGCTCGGTTGGCACGCTACTGGTGATCAAGAGATGTACAGCATGCAAGAACTCATCGAACAATTCTCTTTGGAGCGCGTAAGCAAATCTGGTGCTAAGTTCGACTACGAGAAAGGCAAATGGTTCAACCACCAATACCTCCAACTCAAGTCCAACGAGGAGTTGGCAGAGCAATTCCTCCCAATCCTTGACACTAAACTCTCAACACTCAACACTAAACCATCACTAAAAGTGATAGCGAAGGTGATCGGTCTCACCAAAGATCGTGTAAACTTCGTGTCTGAGTTATGGGAGCAAGTTAATTTCTTCTTCGTAGCTCCAGAGGAATACGATGAGAAATCACTTAAGAAACGTTGGAAAGAGGATAGTCCAAAGCATATGACTGAAATGTTGACATTGCTTGAGGCACACGAGGATTGGTCAGCAGAAGGCTTGGATAACTTGATCATGCCTTGGATTGCAGAGAAAGAGTACGGTGTAGGTGTTGTGATGAATGCGTTCCGTATCTGTTTGGTGGGTGCTGCTCGTGGTCCACATATCTGGAACATTACAGACGTATTGGGCAAAGAAGAGACCCTCAAGCGTGTAAGAACAGCATTGGAGAAACTAGCTTAATCAACATTTCACTACTATCAAGAAATTAGTGACATGAGTCAAGATAGAAAAATGATATACCTTTGTTTGGCACATATGTCAGATGAGGGACTAGAGCAAAAGTATATCCAAGAGGCCTTTGATACCAATTGGGTTGTACCTTTGGGTCCTAACGTGAATGCTTTTGAAGCTCAACTCAAAGAGTTTCATGGAGGTAAAAGCGAAGCGGTAGCCCTATCTGCGGGTACTGCTGCTGTGCATTTGGGTCTATTGGCTTGTGGCGTTGGTCCTGGTGATGAAGTATGTGTACAGTCCTTTACGTTCTGCGCATCATCTCACCCTATCACCTATCTGGGCGCCACTCCGGTGTTTATTGATTCAGAGGTAGATACATGGAATATGGATCCTGATTTATTGGAACAAGCCATAGAGGATCGCATTGCTAAGACGGGCAAAAAACCCAAAGCTATTGTACCCGTAGCGCTATACGGTATGCCCTATAACTGTGATCGAATTATGGCTATAGCCGAGAAATATGGTATTCCTGTGGTAGAAGATGCTGCCGAAGGATTTGGGTCAAGTTATAAGGGACAAATGTTGGGAACCTTCGGAAGATTTGGTGTATTGTCGTTCAATGGTAATAAGATGATTACCACTTCTGGTGGTGGTGCCTTGCTCTGTCAAACGACTGAGGATAAGGAGAAAATCATGTGGTATGCTACTCAAGCTCGTGAGGCATATCCATACTATCAGCACGAGGAGATAGGATACAACTATCGTATGTCCAATATTTGCGCGGGTATTGGTCGTGGTCAAATGGTGATAGTTAATGATCATATCGCTCACCACAAGCATGTACAAGCATTGTATGAGGAGTTACTGGCCGATGTAGAGGGAATCACAGTACACAAAGCGCCATCAACAGATTACGACTCTAACTACTGGTTGTGCACGATAGAACTAGACCCTACCCTGCGCATCCAAGGTCAAGAGCATGCATACAAAGATGTCATCACTAGCGCTGTAGGTGGTGCTGCAGGTGTGATACATGCTGTGGATTCAGCCACAACGGATTGTCAGCCCAATGACAATGTAGAGGCATTGAGGGTGTATATGTTGAATGCCAAGATTGAGGCTCGTCCGGTATGGAAACCTATGCACAAGCAACCTGTTTACAAGAATGCTCCTGCCTATGTAAATGGTATAAGCGAAAGTATCTTTAAGGTAGGTATGTGCTTACCTGCAGGTCCTTATGTAAGTGATGATGATGTACGATACATCGTCGATACAATAAAAAAAGCTATCGTTTAAACAATTATGAGTTATGAAACAGATTAAAGACATAACCACTTCTGACATTTTCTCACATTGGGTCAATATAGCATACTTACCACGTTGGGGAGTGTTACTACTGGACCTATTTATTGTGTTCGTAGCATTTATCATCAGTATTGTTATTGGTAACAACTTGTGGGGGTATAGTTTTCCAGCATTGTTGTGTCCTATTTGGTTACAGTTGTTGGTACTGCTCATAACTCAATGTGGATTCTTTTGGGCTTTTCACACTTATTCTGGCATACTACGCTATTCTACATTTGTAGATACCATCAAAGTAATCCTATCAGTAATTAGTAACGGCGCTATTCTATTAATTGTCAATTTAGTGTGTAAGCAACTGTTCGCATCCACACCATTTTTGACCACCTCTGTGATTATGTATATATTCATTGCCATATGTTTTCTTTTTATATGGCGTGTTATCATCAAAACGACATTTGAGTATATATCATTTCACAACACAAATGTCAAGAAGGTGCTTATCTATGGTACACAATCAGCGGGTTTATCTATTGCTAAGATGCTGCAGTCTAACATAGAGAGTGCATATCGTCCCGTAGGTTTCATAGCAGATGACTCGGATTGTAGCCATCATAATCTTTTGGGATTGGATATCTATCCATACAATCAAGAATTGATTCCACTTATGAAACAAAAGGGTATCAAGTGTGTGATTGTATCGCCTATTAAGATGAAGGAGATCAACCCATTAAAAGACTTAGCAATATTCTTGAACAACGACATTCAGATATTGACCACACCATATTTTACGGATTTTTCGGATAATGCGGTGGAAGATAATATTTCTAAGGTGATTGGTAGAATAGAGTCCATCAAAGTAGAAGATTTGTTAGAGCGCCCAGTGATAGACATAGACACAGAGAATGTCGAAGCTATTCTTAGCAATCGTATCATTATGGTAACGGGTGCAGCGGGCAGTATCGGTAGCGAGATTGTTCGCCAAGTGGCTGCCCATAAACCTAGAGCTATTATTCTATTAGAAATGGCAGAATCTCCGCTACATGATTTGACCGTTGACTTACGCAGAAAATATCCAGAACTGCAATTAGTGCCTATCATAGCAGATGTGCGCAACGAGCATATGATAGATACCATCTTTGAAGAGTATCATCCTCATGTCGTATTCCATGCTGCTGCCTACAAACATGTTCCATTGATGGAAGATTTCCCTACACAGGCCGTTATTGCCAATGTACTGGGAACGAAGAATGTGGCAGATTGTGCGATTAAATATCACGTAGATCGTTTTGTGATGGTATCTACAGACAAAGCGGTCAATCCAACCAATGTGATGGGTGCATCCAAACGAATTGCAGAGATATATGTACAATCCCTATTCCTCAAAGAGAGTAAAACCAATAGCAACTGTACCAAGTTCATCACCACTCGTTTTGGCAATGTATTAGGTAGCAATGGTTCGGTTGTACCATTCTTCAAAAAACAAATTGCTGAGGGAGGTCCTGTTACCGTCACCCACCCTGACATTATTCGTTATTTCATGACGATTCCAGAAGCTAGTTGCTTGGTACTAGAAGCAGCCACTTTGGGTGTTGGCGGCGAAATCTTCTGCTTTGACATGGGACAACCTGTCCGCATCGCAGATTTAGCTGAGAATATGATTCGTTTAGCAGGATTAACCCCAGGAAAAGACATTAAGATCACCTATACAGGATTAAGACCTGGTGAAAAGTTGTTTGAGGAGTTACTCAATCAAAAAGAGACCACTATTCCTACTAAAAATAAGAAGATTCTCGTTGCTAAAGTTCGAGAGTATGAGTTTGATAGTGTTTCTGAGCAAATACAACAACTCATTGCCATGGCAGAAGACGGTAAGGTATTCCCTACTGTTCAGGCAATGAAGAATATTGTTCCTGAATTCAAGAGTAAGAATTCAGTTTACGAAAAACTCGACAAATAAAATCACTTTATTTTCTCACCCAAAAGAGTATAGACCTCTGATCCTCGCAGGATGTACACCACTCCATCGCGAAGGATAAGTCGTGGACGATCATAGAGGGATGTGTCATCTAGACTGGTTGTCACTTTATTTAGGACAGATAAATGAATCGCCAACTCTAAGCAACCGCCTTCTGTGTAATATTCTAATTCGTATTCACCGAACTCATCAACCATTATTGTGTCGCGATAATTATAAGGAAAATCGCTTTGCGCCAAAATAAGAGTGTCAGACAAATATTCAGGTTCAATGAAAGTAATGGTGCTGATTTCTATCTCACAATGTTTGTTAGGTATACGCCAAACAGTGTCGTATAGAACAGTGGATGTAGTGTATAAGTTACCGTAGTAATCTTCGTATTCCATACCCTGACAAAGTATGGTGTCGATATAGTAATAATCGTACTTTACACCATCGTCTACACCTGGCAGAACATGTAGGTAGATCGAATCTACACAATAGGTTGTTGGGTTGGTGTATATAAAGGCAAAATCGCCTGTTTGCTTGAAAGTCTTACCATACTTGTAATCATGCTGCATGATGGTGTCATACACTATCTCAGGGGTAGCAGCAAAATACACATTTAGGGTATCAAGGATGAGTGTATCTTGATTCTTCCATGTAGATGTTCCTAGGGATACATCTTGCAGATAGAGTTTGCCATTGTACTCAAAACTAGCGCCGTAGCAAAGGAAGGTATCCACCACATTGACTAGTGTGTCAATAGCGTGGTAGACATGTAGTGCATATCGCTCATCGCACTCACCAGGAGTATGGATTGTCAGGTCATAGTTTCCTGGGGTTGAGATAGTATGTTGGTTGCGATAGAGATATGGTTGTTGGGTATATTTGAATGCCATGGTATCTGGCTCTATCTCTGGCTCAACTACTGTGACTCTGAGGTAGTTAACGCGATATTGATTAGTATGTAAGAACACCGTATCTACAGAGTATGTAGTAGATTCTGTCAACAAAGTATCAGCTAATTGAATGCCCATACCTTGACAGATAGTGGTGTCAGTACATACTGTAGTATATTCAGGTACAAGGCAATGAACAAAACCAGCGGTGTTTGGGGCATGATTGAAGTGGAGGTAGAATTTCTCATCGTTGAACCAAGCCTCGTCTAGAAGTTCAGCGGTTAGGGTGTAACAATTGTTGGTGGCATCTAGTGTCACTTCATCTACGACAGCTCCATCGCATGAGTTGGATGTGATTTGCAACTCGCATGGAGTATTGTTGTCTCCATCCCAATGGATAATGATATCTGTAGCTTCTTCTATGTTGCTTGGATCGATGACATAGACATCGGCTGGCTGTGTGCTATAGAGTGACATGCCAGGGAAGATGTATAGTGGATCATCGCAAGAGGATGGCATACCATCAGCTTCGGAGCGCATGACGAGTCGACCACCTAGTCCATTGATAGGAGTGATGCAAATATAAAACGATGCATCTACTTGACCAAAGCCTTCTTCTTCTAGTTTGCGTTTGATGGTCGATCCATCAACTGTGTTAGCGACATTAGGAGCAAAGACTGCTTGGTATCTAGATTCTTTGGCGGTACAGCTGATATAAACCTCAAAACTAAACTCGCAATCGGAATGTAGATAGGCTGATATACCTTGTGCAAGTTCGTTGATGTTACCTTTAAACCACTTGCTTTCAGAAACCTGTATATCGAGAGGAAGGGTAAAGTCTTGATAATTATACTTGCAATCGCAGTAGTACTCTGGCCAGCCATTGGCTTGTTGACGATCGGCACAATCTTCTGGTATCTGAGCCACAAATGTATTGGTAAAAACCAATAGCAAGAAAGATAGGAATATAGGATATTTGTTCATAAAACGAAAGATAAGTTGTGATTTTACAATTTATTACATATTCTCAAGTGTGAGTAGTTGGGTTCTAATAGAATACCCACGCAATTCTTTTTGTTTCAAGTATTCTACTTTAGCCATAAATAGTTCATGTTCATAGTTCTCGTATTGGCGTTTCACTTCCGCAACCACCACATTTCGCCCAGTTAGCGGAAGAGCTACGACATCCACTTCTGCATCTATCTTCCTACCTTGAAAATCTATCGCTTTGGATTGCCACCATGAACCAATCTCGCGCCATTCGCCTGTTTCAGCCATTTTTTGGCGAAAATAGTCCTCCAACAACAAACCCGAATAGGTAGTATAATGCATTTGCGCTAAACGTAGCAGACCATCAAAGTTTTGAAGTTCTACGAGTGAACGATTTTTCTCAACATGTCGAAACCAGAAGCGCAAAAATGGATCACAAATCAAGAACTGTACAGTTTTTCCTTGTGGTTTTGCGAATATAGGTCGAACACGACGAATCAATGTATATGTTTCTTCTAACTGTTTGATGTATCCCCCTATTGACATACCACCCAATTTTGCCTCTATCAATGCCTGCGTGGTATTACCCATAGCTATTTCCTGTAATATAGAAAAATAGATTCCATAATTTTTGCCAAACTCACTAACAAGGAGTGTTCTTCCTTCCTCGATGAAATGCGAATTTTCTGAAAATATCTCAGCATACATCTCATCTTTGGTTTTACAACCAGCATCCATTAACCATGCTATATATTTAGGGACTCCACCCGTAACAGCATATAGAGCTAAAAGGTCATCATTTGTATAATGTGGATTATAATGAGATAAAATCTCCTTCTGTACATCAATAGTGAATGGTTGTAAGCGAATGATGGCATCTGCACGATTGAATAAAGGTTCATCTTTATCCATAAAGATTTTTTGCATCAATCTATATGCCGAACCACTTATTAGCAGATTGATATGAGTTTGCTCTTTGTAAGTATCCCAAAGATTTTGCATATCCGAAAAGACAGAAGGGTTAATAGTATCAAACTCCTGAAATTCGTCAATAGCAATAGTTAATTGATATTTTTTTCCCAACTCCAACAGATATTGCAGTAACTGCGCAAAATGTGTCATTCCATCGGGTATATAATAGCCTTTCTCACGGATAAGTGCCGTATATGAGCTCACTAACTCGGCTTCGCTTTTGCGTGCGACAAAGAGATATATCAACTCTTCTTCCGAAAAGGTATGCCTAATCAGCATGGTCTTACCGATACGCCTACGACCAATCAATACAGTCATACGGCTGCAATCTTGTTGAGATTGCTGCTTCAGAAGTAGCAACTTTTCACGCTCTTTATTTCTATCAAAAAACCTCATAATATTATATTAATCTTGCAGTTAACTATAGTAACCCCCATTACAGTAATGCACATTACTACACTAATCACGCTGCAAAGGTACTATTTTTTTTTGACTCTTACAAAAAAATCGCAGAAATTTATTCACTTTCTGCGATTTTTGGATTATATCAGTATGTTACACAGCGTCCTCTAAACCATAGGCGAACGCCGTCCACTAAACGATTATTTAACTACTGCTTTGAATTGGTCTTTTGCACCTGCGATGAGGTAGATACCTGTTGGAAGTGAGATATGTACTTCATCGGTCAGGTACTCAGATGTCACCAATTGTCCAGCAGCATTGTATATGCTTACTTGTTGCTCTACCACAGGCACGATTCCTACTCCACCCTCAATGTTGTAAACCATCATTTGCTTATTGCCGCCGATGGTAGGAAGAGAGGTAGTCGTTTCGTCGCGGTAGGTTATTTCACCAGTCTTGATATTAATGGCTCTAGGCTTCATACCTGCAGGAGCATCTATATTAGCAAGAATAAAACCTTGGCCTGGAGTCAATTCTTCTTCCATTAATTGGGCTGGCACATATACATTATGTGGAGACTCTGGATCTGGTATATAGGCTTCATCAGTTTCATAATCTTTTCCATAAAAGTAATTATTCAAAACGAATGAATTATTCTTTTGACTAATATCCAATTTAGCAAATGTTGAATTACCACGTAATGAAACAGAATTTTCAGTATCATATGGAGACAATATTGAATTGGTCAAAGACTTGTTATTCCAATCATATTCTGAACCTGATATAATTTGTGCTTTATCATCTACCAAGCGATCACCATCAGTATCAATATCTTCCTCTGGATAACCTTCAATAATAATATATTTTCCTGTCCAATAATCCCAGGTGTTAACATAATCATAAATTTCATTATTAACGATGGTCGAAGGGAAAGACATCACATAGACACCACCCTTCTTCATAATAACGTTGTGATCCTCAGTAATTTTACGTGGTTTAGAGATAGTAGGAACCTCTTTCCATACCGTATTGATTCCATCTGCACCAACTGTCCATTCTGTACCATCTGCCTCATATAGGTAGAAGTTTGCATCCCATCTACTCATACCAGTTGGATAACCTTCGTTACTAGACTTATAATGATATAGTTGTTGAATACAATTCTTGACCGTAGGTTTATCAGCCATACCTTCATACATCTCCAACCACGTCTGCATAAAGGTTCCGTAAGAATAAATATTACCCATAGCAGGTGCTTGTGAAGTATTAGACCATATATCAGAATTACTTTGCATTCCCACAATTGACCAAAGCCATTGATACATGAAATCCATCATGCGAGAAGCTTGATCATAGCGTGCTTTATCAATCTCATGACTACTTTCTGAATTTGTTAACTTTTTATCACCGTTGGCATCATATTTTTCTATAAGTCTTTCCTCCGTATATGGTTCAATAACATAAACATTGGCCACATCAAAAGGAGGAACGAACATTTTCCATTGGTTTGCAACCAAAGGCATCAGCATATAGATTTTATCATAAACGGCATATGGTGTAATATTCGTTACCTGATGACTAATTCCATTTTCAACAAGTGTAACAGTAAGATCTTCACCACCAGGAGCTGTATACTTAAACATCGTACCATCTACATCTTTTCCTTCAAATAGTCTGCGGACATATTGATCCATCTCACCGTACATCAGTTTTGAAGTTCTTTCAACTATAGTCAAACCTTCATCACCTGCAGATACAGAATAATCGACATCTACATCTCCACCTAAAGTATAACTTTGTCCTGCAGCAGAGACCTTCACTCTTGGAAAACAAGCTACCCAAGGAGTTGTGATTACCTCCTTAAAACATAGTTTATTACTTGGTAACATTAGATTCACTACCTGAATCTCGTTCATATTTTCATCTTTATCCACAACAGGGGTCATACTACTTATACCATGGTATTCCAAATTTGCAGTATTAGAACCTAACTCTACTGCCTGCATCATCCAATCGTTTGGCAATATAGCAGTTCCATTAGAAGCATTAATAGATTCTATTGGAAGAGTAACCAAACATACAGGTTGTCCCTTTGAGTTTGTAGGAGAACTACCCTTTGATGTAGTTGAAGAACATGCTAGCACATCACAATTGAATGTTCCTCCATCAATTTTAGTATCTTGTGGACACTTCATAGACGTAGGGTTGTGGAACAGCTTCTGTCCTTGAGCTGAATTGAAATTCTCTAAAGAAAGAGGTTTACAGTTGATGGTACCATCATTAAATCTCACTTTTCCTCCAGGTTGATCATCACCCAATCCATAGATATTTGCCAAACCATCCATCATACTCTTTTGACGATATGAAATAGCATAAGACACATCGTATGAATCAGAATTATTAAATGAATTGGATAGGAACATTTGTCCACCATTGATATTAAGAGTTGTATTGCTATAACCTAGATCAATAGTTGGTGCTGGTCGAAAATCTGCTGTTGCTAAATTAAGAATACCATTTGTACGAGCAGAACTATTCCATTGATCGTCTATGGTTAATTCTGTTGAAGTTTTAATTGTATTCTTATTGTGTATAATTTGGATTGGAGCAGAGTGTTGGGTAGCATTTCTATCCAATGTAACACTCATAAAATCAACCTTTACGAACAAGTGAACACCTTGAGTTGATGCCAAAATATTCTCATCATTCAAGTGAATAGTTGGTTGCAATGTTTGACCATTCTTGATTGGTTGAAAACAGAATACACTACCCGTACCTTGAGTATAAAATTTGACATTTACACCACCAATGATTTGACCATCCACATCATCTCGACCCAATATACCTATATCACTCCAACCCGTGATAGAAAAAGGTTGTTGTGCGACAGTTGTGCTACCATTTGTAGATTTAGGTCTCGCATATAATTGAAGATTGTCAAAATACAAGTCTATTTCACCTTCTCCGCCAACAAAGAACACACCATTCTCTTCCCATGTTGAACCGCATGAAGTATAAGGACTATATCCCGTAAAATATGCGCTTCTAATTTCATCCGATATGGAGATGTTGAACTCAGAAGGTTTAGTAGCAACATTCACATTTGGAATAGTTGTAACAAGCTCATAATTAATACCTACCTTGCGATATACATAACAAGGCGTAACCGCATTAGAACCTGTAGATACCGATGCCACAGTAATATTATCACTAGCATCTCCAGATGTCAAACCAAACACAAACAATCGATCAAAAGCAGCGCCTCCATCCTTAAATGCAGCAGATAAATCTACAGCACGTTTTGCACGATATGGGAATTTTCCATATACATTATGACCAGCCAGATACTTCTCTGTTCCTGAATAAAGGCCAATATATGGATAATCACCAGGAGTTATAGTAGTTGGTAAATTAGGTGTTGCAGTAGCCGTATTAGAAGTCTTATTATATTGTTGGTCTGCCTCATAAACCGCTGTTACAGTGTACGAAACAGATGTTCCATTTGTAAGTCCCTTTATCGTATAAGAGTCCGCAGGAGCAAGAACCTCATCAATAGTTGTCTCTCCACTCTTAATGATATATTTGTCTGCTCCATATACAGGTGTCCACACCAAGGTTATTTGAGATAGACCACCATATGCCTCAAGAACTGGAGTAGCTAATTCTACATCCGCAGTAATATTCAAGGTTGCGCTTAATTCTCCGTACGTATATGTCAATGCCGCAGTATGAGAGCCTAAAGGTAATTCAGTAGCAGTAGAAACCGTTATTAAACTACCATTGTTGCGATAAGAAATTTTATCCGAAGAAGATGTCCAAGATTCTACGGGAGTACCTGATAAGTTGAGTGCCACATAAGATACAGATTTCTTTTGTGGAGTTCCATATATCACATCCAAATCCATATTATACACGCTTACACCATCTATTTCAAGATGAGGATCTGCATCATTTTTTGCATAAGCATATAAAGTAACATTTCTAGATGTAGGGATTGGATTACCTACAGCATCATAATATGTACAAGTCAATTTTATAGTTGCAGAAAATTGTTCATTCTCATCAACCTCACCCGTAGGTTCAAAACGAACAACTTGACTTGCATCAAATGGTACTATACTGAAAAAACCAGATGGATTGTCTACCAATTCTATCTTCCATTCTGAACCATTTTTCTTCTCTACTGCGCCAAGAGGCAATGCAGTACGAGCCGCATAGTTCAAATTAGTAGGAACAATATCGGTTTCCATTAATTGGGTGTATGCGCCTACATAGGTAGGTTTCTCCAAGGTTGACATTATATATTCGAAAGGAAGGTCATATTCTGGAGTATAATCCTCTTCTATAGTCAAGTTACTTGTTCTAGTCGTAGCACCTGTACTTGGATGGTTAGAGGTCAAGGTTAAAGATCCGGTATGTGTACCATGAATACCCGAAGGCGTATAAATCGCTGTTGCTGTATATGTATCCTTTCCAGCTGATAATTTTGTATTACCATAAGAAAATCCTTCTCCATAACTTTCACATGTAAAATTATATTTATCCAAGACGTTTGCTACATTGAAAACTACATCTTGTGTACGAGTTTCATTAACATCAGTAATTTTAGGAGTTAATGTATGATCACCATCCACACCCGTTACTTGAGGTTGCACCCATACTGCAGTAAATGTAATAGTTTTAGAAACCCCTGTTTTAGCAGTTACAGAGTAAGTACGTGTTCCCGCTCCCCAACTTCCCCAACTATGGGATGTAGTAATATTAAACAAATCCTTATTGTACATTTTTATAGTGTAATCACACACTCCTATTGCACTAGGATTATTATTAATCGTTACATTCTCACTAGCTTCCCAGTGAGAAAACACATAACCATTATCAGTTAAAATATATTCAGAAGAAATATGAACATTACCAGAAACAAGTAATTCACCGTCTTTGTATTCGTCAGAATGATCTGGAAGACTCAAATACGTATCATGACTAGCAGGAACATTCATTGATGCTATCAACTGATAACCGCTAAGTGATTGAGCACAGTTTTCCTCCACTTCGCCATTCACTTCCGTATATTGGCACACACTGGATACAATAACACCATCTTGAGCATTAGGTGTACTTCTAACCTCGGTGTTAATTGTGACATTCAATGTTGCATCAACTGCCCAGGCACTACTAATTCCAAGTACTAAACAGATTAAAATTGATAAAATCTTTTTCATAAGCCTTTTTTGTTCGCTTCGCTCACGTTACATGGTTCGCGTTGTTTTGTTACATGCTTACGCGTTACATGCAGCAGAGCTGCGTTATGTTTTTGTTGTTAATATTCTTTTTTGGTCGCTTCGCTCTCCTATAGGTCTATTGATTTTATCCAACAATTGTTGGAGTTTTATAATCAAATTTATTATTCTTCTAAAGTTTCCTCTATTATCGGGCGAATATAGTCACTTGCTTTGATAGAGGTTACTACACTTTCGCCAATAGTTGTTTCAAGTTGCAATCGTGCTGCCTTCGCAACATTTCCACCTTCTTGAGCAATCAGCATATTTTGCTTCAGATTCTTGGGATTTCTGCGTTTCGAAATCTCGGTTGTAGATGCTTCAGCCAAAGTATTAAGCGCCAACTCAATCGTTGACATATTGTCACGTAAATTCTCCTTGGTCAATCCCTTGAATTGCTTATATTCCTTTGTTGTCTTACCACTCCAAGTCTTCGTAATCAAATCGGTTAATATCGCAAAATCACGCCCTTCAGTCATTCCCGAACGTTTCCACTCGTTGGTTAGTTCATTTCGAGCATCAATAGATTTCACTCGGTTGGCAATCCATTTATCTGAATACCCCAGTTTCTTATAATCCGCTACAGCCTGTTGTATCGAACGCTCAGGATCAATCATTTGATGGATACGTTCGCTACCGACCTGTGCCAACCACTGTTTTATCGGCTCTGCTTTCTTACTTGGAACAGATTGGACAATACGCAAAACCCCCTCTAAATCAGCGACATCGGTCAAGCGCATTTTGCCATCAGAAGCAGGTAATTTCAACTGGTTACAATTTGTAACCGTTTCATTTCCCTCCTTCAAGAGTCTGTTTTTCAGCACCTTCCAATAAGTGCGTCCATCAGTACTCTCTGTTAAAACTCCGATAACATCCACCACAGAGAAGAAATATTTTTCCTTCTCATCATCCCAAGCAACGCGTATTTTAGCATTGTCGAAGAGTTGTATTTGCGTTTCTATTCCCATATTTTTTTGCGGCGGAGCCGCTTGTTAGGTTAAAGGTTAGAGGCGAAAGGTTAAAGGCAGGGAGCTTTTATCGCTTCGCTCTAAAAGTTATTTTGGTGTATAGTGTAGAGTGTTGCTTTGGCTATAGGCAATTGGCGATTGGCTATAGGCAAGGGTCTCATCGCTTACGCTCTGAACTTTGTTTATGTTGTCGCCCGAGGGCGAGGGGTAGTTGCACTAGCCGTACTAGTAGTACTAGGGGCGGCGGGGCCGCGGGTTTCTCGCGGACAGAACCGCGAGAGCTAAAGCAATGGCGATAGTCTATTTCCATCTAGAAACCAATGGCGGTAGTCTATCTCCTTCTAGAGTACCCGAATATATATTCGGGAGAACAAACAAAGAAAGAACACGTTTCTCGGCATGCCGAGGATGAGACGACGGAGGTTTATCCCTAGTATATCCTATGCTTATCCCTTATGCATCCTTCGGTCAGGTTCCGATGAGGTTCCAATCAGGTTCCGATGAGGTTCCGATGGAGATAGGGGGGGCAAATAGGGGGCATAAAATAGGCAAGCCTACCCATCCCCCCCATAAAAGGAGGGGAGTTGGGATTTATTTCACTTCCAAAACACCCTCTTTCTCGGTGAGGAAGCGGATGTAGAGGTAACCATCTTCATCTACATAAGCAGCCATCTCTGCCAATTTAGCAGCATCCAATACTGCTGCACCTTCAGCAGGTACCGTCACGTACGCGTGTACATATTTGTTATAAGGTGCTACTGCAAACTCACAAGTCTCAGCCACGAAGGTATGCAATGGTTCTGTACCATTCCATGTCAGTGTAGCACCAGTAGCTACCCACTCGTTGTAATTGATGCGATACACAGTAAATGCACTATCAAGGTTGAGAGTCAATTGGTCATTCGCCTTAAGTTCAATGCTATTGGCAACGCAAGGGGATGCAGGAACGATCGTTTGGTCTGGTTCATAAGAGATAATCAAATCTCCAGCACGATTGGCATTAAATCGGAAATACAAGAAACCATCTTCATCTACTCTATCTACCCAAGAACGAATTTGTGCGCCAGTAATCGTAGCAGATGTTTCTTTTATGCTAGAAGAGTTTCCAAACAAGGTATAAAGCAACACATGTTCATTAGTTTCAGACAAAGTATAGCCGGTACATGTATCAGCCAAGTATGCCTTCATATTGCCAGTAGCCTTCCAAGTCAATGTTACGTCATATTTACTCCACTTGTTATAGTCTACTCTATAGTAAGTAGAAGAACTACGAGCTTTTATATACAAACTATCTGCAATTTCTGAAGAAGTTTGTACACAAGGACATACTTCCCATTTAGAAGGTGTAACTGAAGTATTGTTTTTAGCATTAAACACCACGAAGACAAACTCTGAAGTAAGACCATCACATATTGCTGTCAACTCCTTAATAGAGAGTCCAAGGTAAGTTTCACTTGTAACATTACTGAAATCATAAGCTCCCAATGGTTGTGTAAGTTCTACATCACCGTAGAAATAAGCGGTCATTGCAGTCTTATTTTCAGAAGTAAGAAGCAAATCACGCACCTTCCATGAAGTTGGGAAGTAGTAAACTTGATTTACATCATTTGCATTCACAGGAGCAGATTGATTAAACTCTAGACGAATGGCATCCGCCATAGGACCTGAAATAGGTTGCTTCTCAATGATGAGTTCAGCATTCTCTACAGCAATCGCACGCATATAAAGCACACCACCATTATTTGCGAAATCTATCAAATCAGCAATGTCTTGACGACTCATCACGAAGACATTCTCACCATTTCCTGCATCAGGATGAATCTCATAGCATTTTAATGCAGCATTTTCACCAGTCAGTTTCAAGTCAAATCCACAATCAGCACCTACCCACATTTGAACTGGAGATTGCTTACCTGTCCAAACAAAACGAACACTATCATTTTGCCAATCAGCAAAAGGAAGAACATACACATCATCTCCTCCTAATATTGTTACATGAGCAGTATCAGAGAGATTTAACCAAGTAGATGTCTCTACACATGAACGGAAAGCAGTATCAGGACGCATGCTAATATCTCCAGCAGAGCTTACAGTTACTTTCACAAATGCTTGCACATCGTAACTAATACCAAAATTTGACATCAAATCACGATATACTTCCTCCACAGTGTATGAATAATATTTTTTATTCGTAATAGGATCTACACCTTGTACAAATCGATCAAAACGCATTGGCATCTTGATACCCCAACCCATTGTCTCATCTACAAGTTCTTTAATATTAGCATCATCATATACTCCAGGAGTACAGGAGAAGTCGATATCCATATATAATTCAGAAACCACATCATCCTCTGGATAGAAATAGCAAGTCAAAGGCAAATCATAAGTCCAAGCGGTAAAATAATACACACCTGGAGCTGGAATACGCCCAGTATACGTACTATCCACTGGAATAGCGTTTTCACAGGTTAAACCATCAGGTGTTTGTGCGGAAAGTGCCAACGCACAAGTTACACAAAAAAGAATCGAAAATAACTTTTTCATAATATAACGATTTTAAGAATTTACAACTTTTTGTTTTCTACGATATGCAATATATAGTCCATATCCCAACGCCAAGAAGCACATAAACCACACACCACTTGGAACAGGGAAAGCATAGCGATCGGATTGGTCACCAAACCAAGAAAGAAACTCCTCCCAAGTAATACCCTCAGGCAAATCACCATTGGCAATAGCAGCAAGATACATTTGATACAATTTTGCCTTATCAAAATAATCAATTGTACCATCAGTCCAAACCCATCCATCATTTTCATTTCCAATAATGTCTTGAACCCAATTATCTAGGTTTCCTCCCATACCTGGTGCATTTCTTCTACCACCTAATCCACGAGACGCACCACCAGTCGTATTACCGATACCTGCATACGCTTGGGTTGATGCCATGGCAATATCGCCCGACATAGAAGACATAACATCGCTAGCAGAAGAACGATTGGTGTTATACGCATACACCGAAGTGCTTGGCATCGAAACACTCAAACCCGATGCAGGAGCCACAGAAGAAGCAGAAGACTTAACTTGTCCACCCGACATAGATACACCACCACCATTGCCACCACCAAAAGAGCGGAACTCAGCACTTGAGGTTGTATGCAACCCTTGGCCATAGGACGCCGTACCGGCCATAGGCAATTGGCTATTGGACACGCTCAACGCAGGCGCGTATAAAGAAGCACCATGATGGCGGAACATAGATCCCGAACCAGACGACACAGTAGCTACCGCACTTGAATACGATGCAGGAGCACTTGACACTACAGAATAAGTACTGCGACGGAAAATATTAGAACTTGAATACAGATTAGACGGACGCCACTCATCAATCTCACGAGTCATTCGCTTTAGCAGAGAGAATCCACTAATCGAACAAATCAATACAATCAACCCAAATAATACATTTGATTTAATTTTCATAATCTTCGTAGAGGCCGTTCATCACAGCCCATGTTTGTTAAATATATCCTTAAAAATCGAAACTTCAACACTATTTCCTCAGCATTTATCCACACTACACGTATATTTTTGCGTCAAATGCATAGTATGCACAATACAAAAATCATGCAAAAGTACAAATAATATTTGAACTACGCAAACAATACGACTTTTTTTATATATAAAAAAGAAAATTGTAAAACATATCTTACAATTTCAAAGCATAAAATCCCTCATAATTTTGGGTCATTTAGCATGTTACCATCCCAAAATTATAGAAAATTAAACAAAAAAAATTAAAAAATGAATGGTTTTTGGTATACGATATCATCTGCTTATCTACTCGGTATCTACCCGGTATCTACCCGACTTATTGTACCACAGGATAGAAAGGCACTGCAATACCATTTTCCGAAGTAGTGTTTTCAGCCGAAGACGCACCACCCAAGGGCATTGGCATATACGGATAGACCACCTGAAGAGGAGCAGTCACATTATTATTTGTACGCCTAAGATACTGAGGCATAGAGATATACATCAGCCCCTCTGCACCAAAAGAACGGAACTCCGCATTAGAAACCAAATGCAATCCACCACCCACAGGAGTAACACCAAAAGAATACAAACTAGGATTGCGTCTGCCCAAAGCCGACTTAGCCACAGGCATACCCGAACGACGCCTACGCATTGCCCTGCGGCGAGCCGTAACCGACTTCATCGGAACAGCCGTTTTGGCATCAAACACCTGATCCGCAGCCGGTGGAGCAGAAGTAGTGGTTGACGGACAATCGCCAACCTCGTTATATATATCCGATGGACTCCACTTAGCATTCATTCCAGGTTTAATTCCCAAGAAGAACCACAACAAGAATCCAACATACAAAACTACTCCTATAAGCAAAAATCTTCTCAAACTCTTATTCATTTATCAAATCAATATCCTAGTTTTGACAAAAACGCCGCAAAAGTACAAAAAAAAATTGAATATAGCAAATATAATTAAAAAAAAACTGGTGTAGAGTGTAGGGGCGAGTCAAGGAGTGAACGAATTAACGAGTGAAGGAGTGTAAGGTGTAGGGTGTAAAGCGTAGAGGTATGTAGAAGTATGCACTAATTTTACTTGATTTTAGTCAAAAATTTGTATATATGATTTTTTTTTAGTAATTTTGCAGCGCATTTAGTGTGCACATCGTAACATTAAAGAGAAATTATGGCATTTTTTGGACTATTCGGAAAAGAAAAGAAAGAAACCTTAGACAAAGGATTAGAGAAAAGTAAAGAGTCTGTTTTAGGTAAAATCAGTCGCGCCATCGCCGGCAAATCAACCGTTGATGAAGATGTACTCGACAACCTTGAGGAAGCACTCATCACCTCTGATGTAGGAGTGGACACCACCCTACGCATCATCGAACGCATACAAGAACGAGTTAAACGCGATAAATATCTTGGCACCTCCGAACTCAACGCCATCCTCGTGGATGAAGTAGCATCCCTACTTGCTGAAAACAATAGCACACAAGTGCTAGACTTCAGCGACGAACTGCCATGTAAACCTTACGTAATCATGGTAGTAGGTGTAAACGGCGTGGGTAAAACAACCACCATCGGTAAACTCGCTCACCAATACAAAATGGCAGGCAAGAAAGTGTATCTCGGTGCAGCCGACACCTTCCGTGCCGCAGCCGTAGAGCAACTTTGTATCTGGGGTGAGCGCGTGGGCGTTCCTGTCGTGAAACAACAACAAGGTTCTGACCCAGCCAGTGTGGCATTTGACACCCTTCAAAGTGCCAAAGCCAACGACGCAGACGTTGTACTCATCGACACCGCTGGACGTCTACACAACAAGGTCAACCTCATGAACGAGCTCACCAAAATCAAAAATGTGATGCAAAAAGTAGTGCCAGATGCACCACACGATGTGATGCTCGTACTAGACGGGAGCACCGGTCAAAACGCCTTTGAACAAGCCAAACAATTCACCAAAGCAACACAAGTTAGTTCATTGGCAATCACCAAGTTAGACGGAACAGCCAAAGGTGGTGTAGTAATCGGCATCAGCGACCAATTTAAGATACCTGTACGCTACATCGGCCTCGGCGAACAGATGACCGACCTACAGGTATTCAACCGCGAAGAGTTTGTAAAATCATTGCTTAAGATGTAAGGCGATAAGGCGATAAGGCGATGAGGCGATAAGGCGATGAAGATACGGTTTGTCACATTAGGATGTAAGCTCAATTTTGCAGAGAGTAGCGCAATAGGCAAAGCACTACTCCAGCAAGGTCATACCCGTGCCAAACAAGGCGAAGAAGCCGACATCTGCGTGATCAACACCTGTTCCGTGACCGACAACGCCGACCACAAAGATAGACAAACCATACACCGCATACATCGCCAAAATCCCAACGCAATCATCATAGTAACAGGATGTTACGCACAACTACAGCCCGAGCAAATAGCGCAAATAGAAGGCGTAGATTACGTGCTGGGACAAAATGAAAAGTACGACATCGCACAACTTGTTGACGAGTTGTGCGATAGGACGCTCCAAAAGGAGCTACAGAACGCCTCAAACGAGGCTACAGAACGCTCGCAAAACGAGCTACAGTTTAAAGACAAGATACATGTTTGTGCTATACGCGAGGTGGAGGAGTTTCACGAAGCGTACAGCAAAGACGACAGAACACGCTGCTTCCTCAAAGTACAAGACGGTTGCAACTACTTCTGCACCTATTGTACTATCCCGTACGCGCGTGGCAAATCACGCAACCCTCGCATAAGCGAAGTGGTAGCCAACGCCCAACAAGCACTCGCCCAAGGCGCTAGAGAAATCGTACTAACTGGCGTCAATATAGGTGACTTTGGAAGAAGCACAGGAGAGAGTTTTATTGACTTGCTGAAAGCATTGGATAATCTAGGCGAGGAGGCGATAGGGCGAGAGGCGAGAGGAATGGATTATCGTATACGAATTTCATCCTGCGAACCCAACCTTTTGACAGACGAAATCATAGACTTCGTAGCACACTCCAAGCACTTTGCTCCACACTTCCATATTCCTCTACAATCCGGTAGTAACGAGGTACTTAGCATCATGAAACGCCGCTACACCCGAGAGCTTTTTGAGGAGCGTATCAAGCACATCAAACAAGTCATGCCACATGCCTTCATCGGCGTGGACTGCATGGTGGGCGTAAGAGGCGAAACAGAGGAGTGCTTCAACGACTATGTGAAATTTATCAAGCGACTAGATGTAAGTCAACTACACGTCTTCACCTACTCCGAAAGAGCCAACACCCGTATGCTGGAGTTAGATGTGTGCATCGTCCCTAAAGCAGAACGCCAACGCCGCAGCAAAATTCTACACGAGATATCCGAAGAGAAAACCAAAACCTTCTACGCCAACCAAGCAGGTCGTGAACTTGTCGTACTGTGGGAGTCCAAGAAAGAGGGCGACCAAATGGCTGGATTCACCGAAAACTATGTCAAGGTGCACCGCCCATATGACAAAGAGAAAGTTAATACCTTTGAGGTGATTAGGTTATAGGCGAGAGGCGATGGGCTATGGGCGATTGATAAAAAGAAGGTATTTTTTCTAAAAAAATACACTTTTTTGTTACAACTCTTGTATATTTCAATAATTTTTACTACCTTTGCAACGTCTTAGCGAGACTAGCTAAGATTATTCCCATTTTTTCAGATTTTTTACACAGATTTTATTATATGCAATACGACATGCAGAAACTCGGGCGTATGACGCTCGAACAATTGACAGAGATTGCTGCAAGTTTTGGTCTCAAAGTAGGCCGAAACGCATCTTTGCAATCTATTATCTATGACATCTTAGATGCACAAGCCGACAAACGTGGCGCTGAAGTACAAGCGAAAGAAGATGCCAAACAAGCCAAAAACGAGGAGAAAAAACGTGGCAAACGCCAACGTATTCAAAACACTCCTACCAAAGTCAACACCGACAACCTCAAAAGCAATCGCATGATTGCCACCGTAGGCAACGAACAAGAGACTTTGGGGCAAATGAAAGAAGAACAAGCCAAACAACCTACTCCTAAGCCAGTAGTGTCTGCACAACAAGCTAATATTTTCAGTTTAGAGAACGTTGCGCTGCAGGACGGGCAGAGTCCTATAGGACGCTCGCAGAGCGAGCCACAGGACGGCAGCAGTTTAGAGGCGAAAGGAAATGAAGCGAAAGGCGTAGTCAGCGACCAAGGCGATAAAGCAAAAGGCGAAGAGGTTAAAGCCAAGAAGAAGCGCGGCAGACCAAAGAAAAATGCAGAAGCCAGTAACGGAAACGCCGAAAGGCAAGAGGCGAAAGGCGAAGAGGCGAAAGGCGTGGTCAGCGACCAAGGCGATAAGGCGAAGGGAGAGGAGAATCCTCATACCCCTAAAAAACCTATAGAGACACCTGAGGAGAAGAAAGCACGACTAGATGCCCGTATTGCACAAATCACCAAACAAATTGCTAAACGCGAAGAACAACTAGCGAACGGAGAAGATGTAACTCCTATCCAAACACAACCTACCAACAAACCCGAAGAGGAATTACTAGAAAAAGGCGCTGAAGCATTTGGTGATACCATCGTAGCAGTAGGTACACTAGAATGTGCACCTGACGGATACGGTTTCCTAAGAAGTGCAGACTATAACTACATATCTTCACCAGATGATATTTACGTTTCACAACAACAGATTCGTCAATATGCACTTAAGACAGGTGACACCGTAGAGTGTACCATTCGTCCACCACGTGATACGGATAAATATTTCCCAATGAAAGAGGTGATACGCGTAAACGGTGTAGCACCATCCGTAGCAAAAGAGCGTATCGCATTTGAGAACCTCACCCCACTCTTCCCTGATGAGAAATTCAAACTCTGCAAAGGCGACAAGAGTGATCCATTATCTGTCAGAATCATCGATTTCTTTGCTCCTATTGGTAAAGGACAACGCGGATTGATAGTTGCACAACCTAAAACAGGTAAAACCGTATTGCTCAAACAAATAGCCAATGCTATCGCATCCAATCACCCAGAAGTATATATGATTGTACTGCTCATTGACGAGCGCCCTGAAGAAGTAACTGATATGGCTCGTTCTGTCAATGCAGAAGTGATAGCATCTACCTTTGATGAACCTGCAGAAAACCATGTCAAAGTGGCTAATATCGTACACGAGAAAGCAAAACGACTAGTAGAATGCGGACACGATGTAGTTATCCTACTCGATAGTATCACACGTCTTGCACGCGCATACAACACCGTTGCTCCTGCTAGCGGTAAAGTATTATCCGGAGGTGTGGAAGCACAAGCATTGCACAAACCAAAACGTTTCTTCGGCGCAGCACGTAACATTGAGAACGGCGGTAGCCTCACTATCATCGCCACAGCATTGACCGAAACCGGTAGCAAGATGGATGATGTGATCTTTGAGGAGTTCAAGGGAACAGGTAACATGGAATTGCAACTTGACCGCAAACTCAGCAACAAACGTGTCTTCCCTGCTGTAGATATACCTGCATCTTCTACTCGACGAGACGATTTGCTACTACCTGCAGATGTATTAAGTCGAATGTGGATCATCCGCAAACAACTAACCGACATGAATAGCGTAGAAGCAATGGAGAAACTAAAAACTCTCATGGAGAGAACCAACGATAACGATGAGTTTCTACTAGCAGTTCAAGGAGCGAGATAGAGGAGAGAGTCGAGAGTCGAGAGTTGAGAGTTATGGAGATAGTGATTATTAATGGACCAAACTTGAATCTATTGGGTAAGAGAGAATCATCCATATATGGGACTCAACCCATGGAGCAAATACTAGTGGACATACAACGTGCCCACATGGATGTGCATTTTACCTATCTTCAGTCCAATCACGAAGGCGATTTGATAGACTGGTTGCAAGAGCACGGCATCGAGTCTCCCAAAGGCGAAGAGGCGAGGAGGCGAGAAGGCGAAGAGGTATTGGGTATAATCCTTAACGCAGGAGGATACACCCATACTAGTGTGGCACTCAGAGATGCAGTAGCATGCGCTAATGTACCTGTGGTAGAAGTACATATATCCGACATCTCTCAGCGAGAAGAATTCAGAAGAGTAAGCCTACTGACCGATGTCTGCACACACAGCATCATTGGACATGGTACAAAAGGATACCTAGAAGCTGTAGAATGGTTAGTTAAGAGTTGATAGTTAAGAGTTAAGATATGAATAGATTAATTAAATGCATCGTATGTAGCATATTACTGCTAACAATAGGAAAAACATATGCACAAAACAATCCTTATGTAGATGATAAATTGATACATTTTGGATTCTTTTTGGGCGTAGATATGTTGTCATATCATATACAAGAAAATGACAGTCTAACACAAATGGGTATGCCACATTATGATGGCAATGTATATCACCCTCGCACAATGTCCGTAGGACCTGGTTTTACTGTTGGATTCATCACCGACTTGCGCCTCACACCCCACTTGAATTTGCGCTTTACCCCATCCTTGAGTTTTGGTGAGCGAAGCGTAACATACACTAGCTATACCGTACCTGATAGTTTGATTGGTTTTACTAACGTAGCTCGTAACAAACCAAGTATGCTGACCATACCAATATCCATACCTGTTTACCTCAAATGGTCTGCTGAACGCGAATGGAACTATCGACCATACGTCATCGTGGGTGGAGGTGTGCAATTCGAATGTTTTAGAGACAAAGATAAAATGCTCTTGCACAAACCTTTTGATGTGTTTGTATCCGGAGGTTTTGGTTGTGATTTCTATTTTAGATGGTTCAAACTTTGCCCAGAAATCAAATATCAGATTGGATTCCTAGATGCACACGTTCCTACTAGTAGAACAGAGAAAGAAGGTTGGGGTCTATCCGAAGGACAATACTTCTACACAGATGCCATCAAACGCGTAATCCATCAAAAAATATCCATTACATTCAACTTCGAGTAAACGGTAAAAGGGTGAATGGGTGAAACGATTAAACGGAAATGAAAAAAATAATCATATATAGTTTCTTACTTTTAGCGTGCATGTTTGGAGGATGTCAACAAGACAGAATATCATCCGATCCTAGCTTGCAATTATCTTTCTCACACGACACCGTACTCTTTGATACGGTGTTTACCGCCATGGGAACATCCACACACCGTGTAATGGTATATAACTCTCATAAAAACGCCATCAATATTGAGCAAGTGAGCATGCAGAATGGCAAATATTTTCACATCAATCTTGATGGTGAGAATGATATGGACCAACTACACGATATTATTGTACGAGGCGAAGATAGTCTATTCCTATTTATACGTGCCTATATTGATCCATTGGATGAAAACTCTCCTGTTTTTATAGAGGATAAAATTGCCTTCAAGGTTAACGACCAAACACAGCAAATAACCTTGCAAGCATATGGACAGAACATAGAGAAGATTCAAGGAAAGAATGGACTAAAAGTATTCCCTAAATTAACATTAACTAATACCAAGCCCTACGTAATATACGATACCATTGCGGTTGCTGGAGACCTCAACATCGAAGCAGGAACAACCATCTACATGCATGAGGGCGCTGGCATATACGCTTATGGTAGTGTACAAGCAAAGGGATCTAAAGACCGCCCTATTATATTTCGCGGAGATAGGACCGACAAGCTATTTGACTCAGTGCCTTACCGTATGGCTTCCGGACAATGGAACGGTATCTATCTCATTCATGACAAGGAAATAGAACAACAACCTCAGTACCAGATGGAGTATGTCGATATACTATCCGGAAGCATTGGACTATACACCTATTCCGAGGAAACAGACACCACATATTGTCCAAAACTGATTCTCAAAAATAGTCGCATCCACAATCATTCTATTTACGGACTTATACTACAAAATGTGAATGCAAATGTGGTCAATTGCGAAATCAGCAACTGCGCTTCCTACTGCGTTTATCTGGCAGGTGGCAAGCACGATTTTGTGCACAACACCATTGCTGCCTACTATGGTTATCCATATACCAATTTGAATATCCATAGCAATATTATTCCTGAGGATGTTGCTGCGGTGTATGTGAACAATCTAAGTAAAAATTATGCCAAAACCATAAGTTCATTTAGCAACTGTATCATTACTGGTGGCAGAAAAAACAACGTCGTAGTAGCCACTCCACTAGCGAATGAATATCAGGGACAGTTTGTGGGTAATTACCTACGTGCAGACTCATTGTCTGAACTATTTGCACACAACAATGTCTATGCTGCAGAAGAAGACACAGCAGTCTTCCGAAATATATATTACAAATACAAGGAATATCATTACTATGATTTTCGCCTTGACTCTCTATCACCCGCTCGCGGAATAGCGGATAGCATCATAGCATTGGACTATCCAATAGATAGAGTTGGTAATACACGCAAACCACATCCAGATGCTGGTTGTTATGAATATGTCGAATAATTGAATTAAAACACAAAGAATATGTTAGTTCTTGGAGACAAAATGCCTACCTTTAGTGTAGCAGATCAAAATGGCAATATTGTGACTGACCAACAGTTACTAGGTAAAAAGACGATTATCTATTTTTACCCCAAAGATAGCACCCCAGGTTGCACTGCAGAAGCATGCAACTTGCGCGATAACTATGAGCGCATGTTGGCTCAAGGTTATCAAGTACTTGGTGTAAGCAAAGATAGTCAGAAATCTCACCAGAATTTCATCAACAAATACGAATTACCATTTACATTACTATCCGATCCTAGCACAGAGATGTTACAAGCATTTGGTGCATGGGGCGAGAAGAAAATGTGCGGTAAGACATCTATCGGTACCCTACGCAAAACCTTTGTGTTTGATGAAAAAGGCGTACTGACACAGGTGATCGAGAAAGTAGATACCAAAAATCATGCGGAGCAGATTTTGGGATAAAGTTGAAAGTTTAAAATTGAACGTTTAAAGGCAAAGAATATATGGAAACACAAGAATTGAAAAAACTCATTGCAGTTTGGTTTGAAGAAGATATACGCGATGGTGATCACACATCACTCAGTTGCATCCCGGAGACAGAAATGGGTTGCCAACAACTCATTGTGAAAGAAGAAGGTATCATTGCGGGTATCGAGGTAGCAAAAGAAATCGTTGCTTATTTTGATCCTGAATGCCGTTTTGAGCAATTGCTCGAAGACGGAGCGCACGTCAAACCAGGCGATATAGCTTTCCGTGTATATGGCAAGGAGCTTAGTCTATTGCAAATCGAGCGCACAATGCTCAACATCATGCAGCGCATGTCAGGTGTAGCCACCACCGCTAACCGCTATCAAAGTCTTATCGCAGATACAAACTGCCACGTCTTGGACACTCGTAAAACCACCCCAGGTTTGCGTTATCTAGAGAAAGAAGCTGTACTCATCGGTGGCGGTATGAATCACCGCATCGGTCTATTTGATATGATCCTGCTCAAAGATAACCACGTGGATTTTGCGGGTGGTATCACCGCAGCACTTACTCGTGCTAAGAACTACTGCGAGGAGAAAGGCAAAGACCTTCGCATTGAGATTGAGACTCGCAACGAGGATGAGATTCGCGAAGCATTAGCGACCAATATCCCTGATCGAATCATGTTGGATAACTTCAACCCAGAGCGCACCAAAGGTGCCGTAGAAATCATCCGTGCATGGGAGAAGGAAAATGGCAAACATATTGAGATAGAATCCAGTGGTGGCATCACCATTGACACCTTGCATGACTATGCTGTAACTGGCGTAGATTTTGTGAGCGTAGGAGCCTTGACACACTCTGTCAAGAGTTTGGATATGTCATTCAAAGCTCTGCGCTGATTCCGCGCAGATCTTTGAAGTTTAGAGTTTAAAGTTTAAAGTTTAAAGTTTAGTGTTTAGAGACGATGATTAAAGAGAGATTGGCAGCGCTACGAGCGTTGATGCAAGAACATAGGATTTCCGCATGTATCGTACCAGGTACAGACCCACATGCTAGTGAATACATGGCTCCTCACTGGACAGAGATGTCATGGATTACAGGTTTCCTAGGAGAGACCGGTACTGCCGTCATCACATTAGACAAAGCCTTATTGTGGACCGATAGTCGTTACTACCTACAAGCCGAAGCGGAGTTACAAGGTACAACCGTAGAACTAATGCGTGAGAGTGATATTGATTGCCCTTCCATCACAGAGTGGTTGTGTAGTATAGGCGATGAGGCGATGAGGCGAAAGGCGAAAGGCAAGGTGGCAGTTAATCCAGAGATGTATAGCGTCAACGGTTATCGTGCGTTAAAAGCAGAGCTCGAGGAAGGTGGACTAGAATTGGTATCCATCGACTTGATTTCACCTCTATGGACAGAGAACAGACCTGCCATCCCCACATCATTACTCTATGAATACAGCGAGCGATATGCAGGCGAAAGTGTAGAAAGCAAACTACAACGCGTTCGCCAAGCATTACAGGAGAAACACTGCCAAGCCCTAGTTGTATCAGCCTTGGATGAGATAGGATGGTTACTCAACATTAGAGGAAAGGATGTAGATTACACCCCATGTTTGATTAGTTATGTGGTGGTAGAAATGGACAAATGCACCCTATTTATCGCTCCTAGCAAACTCGATGATGCTGCCAAAGAATACCTCCAACGCATACATGTTTGCGTACAAGATTACACTCAAGTATTTGCATATCTACAACAATTATCCGTAGATAGTATCATGTATGATGGCGGTAAAGTAAACGAAGCACTATACGAGGCTATCAATGCAGATATCAAGAAAATGAATGTAAGTCCAAGTCCTGTACTCAAGATGCAAAGCATCAAGAACGAGGTAGAATTAAACGGTGAGCGCATTGCTATGCGTAAGGATGCGGTAGCGCTGACAAGATTCTTCTACTGGTTAGAGAATGAGGCACTGAAAACTCCACAAACCGAAATCACATTAGCCCAAAAACTCGGAGAGTTCCGTGCGATGGGTGAGAACTACACCGATGATAGTTTCTGCACCATCGCTGGATGGAAAGGTAACGGCGCTATCGTACACTACCATGCAACTCCTGAAGAATGTGCCAAGATAGAGGGAGAAGGTGTACTACTTCTAGACTCAGGTGGACAATATCTAGATGGAACAACCGATATCACACGTACTGTTTGGGTGGGCAATCCTGCCAATATCCCTGCTGCCGTAAAACGCGATTATACCGCCGTATTAAAAGGACATATTGCTTTGGCATGCGCCCGTTTTCCAAAAGGTACACGTGGTAATCAACTAGATGTATTAGCACGCCAGTTCTTATGGGCAGAGGGTATGACATACGGTCACGGAACAGGTCATGGTGTGGGTCACTTTATGGGTTGTCACGAAGGTCCACAAAACATCCGTACAGACAACAACCCCAATCCATTGCAAGTGGGTAATATCTGTTCTGACGAACCAGGACTGTATCGAACAAATGAATATGGTATTCGCACAGAGAACTTAATTGCTGTACGCGAATGCAGTAATCTAGAAGCGCATGCTACAGGTGAGACTTTCTACGAATTTGAAACACTCACACTCTGCTACTATGATACCAACATGATTGACCTTAGTCGTATGACTCCACAGGAGATAGCATGGATCAATGCATACCACCAACAAGTATATGCAGCAATGGCATCACTAGTATCTCCACAAGAGGCAGAATGGCTGAAAGATAAGTGCAAAGCGCTATAAGAAATAGTTGAAAGACAAATGACCATGGATGATAAAATATTGAAAAAAATCCTGATATGGTTCTGGAGTATATTTGCTCTAGGAATCATATCAATCCTATTGATATTCTGGTTAATAACAAAAGGAGCACTAGGATATCTCCCTCCATTGGAGGAGTTACAAAATCCTAAAAACAAGTTTGCCACTGAGGTTATATCTTCGGATATGCAATTGCTAGGACGTTACTACCGTCAAGAAAATCGTGTAGGTGTCAATTATGAAGATATATCACCTAACATGATCAACGCCCTTATCGCTACGGAGGATGCTCGATACTATGATCACACAGGTATTGACTTCAAATCCTTGATGCGTGCCGTCATCAAAATGGGTAGAGCAGGTGGAGGTAGTACCATTACACAGCAGTTGGCAAAACAACTATGGTCACCACGCGCCAACAACATCTTTGAACGTGCTTTGCAAAAACCTATAGAATGGGTAATTGCCACCAAGTTAGAGAGACTCTATTCCAAAGAAGAGATACTGACTATGTATCTTAACCAATTTGACTTTCTCTACAACGCTGTCGGCATCAAATCCGCTGCGCAGGTATATTTTAGTACGACTCCTGACAAACTGACGGTAGAAGAGGCTGCTATGTTGGTGGGTATGTGTAAAAACCCATCTATGTACAATCCACGTCGCCGTCCAGAACGTGCATTGAATCGTAGAAACACCGTATTGGATCAAATGTGCAAATACGGATATCTCAATACTCAGGAATGTGATTCACTACAAGCATTACCTGTTGAAATCAAATACCAATCCGTGGATCACAAACAGGGATTAGCCCCTTATTTCCGTGAATATTTACGACAAATATTGACTGCCAAAGAGCCTAAGAAGAGCAACTACGCAGAATGGAACGCACACCAATACGATATTGATATGCGTTTATGGAAAGAGAATCCACTATATGGTTTCTGCAACAAGAATCATAAACCGGATGGTACACCATACGATTTGTATCATGATGGATTGCGCATATACACTACGATAGACTCCCGTATGCAAAAATACGCAGAGGAGGCAGTGAGTGAACATATGCAAGACCTACAAAAGAGTTTCTTCCGCGAGAAACGCAGAAAGAGTTATGCCCCTTTCTCTATGGACTTGACAAATGAGGATATAGATGGCATTATGAATCGCTCTATGCGCCAAACCGACCGTTACCGCGGACTCAAGAAGCAGGGATTGAACGAGAACGACATACGTAAAGTATTCAACACCCCTGTGGCTATGCGTGTATTCTCATACGATGGTATGATTGATACGACTATGACTCCTTTGGATTCTATTCGTTGGAACAAGCATTTCTTGCGTTGTGGATTTATGTCTATGGATGCACATTCAGGTGCAGTAAAAGCATACGTAGGTGGTCCAAATTTCACTCACTTCCAATACGACATGGTCACTTCTGGTCGTCGTCAGGTAGGATCTACTATTAAACCATACTTGTTCACATTGGCTATGGACGAGGGTATGTGGCCATGCGACAGTACAGTCAACGATTCTATTACCTTGATCGACGGCAATGGAGTGGCATGGACACCTCGAGATGATCACCATGCTAACCAGGGAGAAATGGTGACACTGAACTGGGGACTAGAGAAATCAAGTAACTGGATTACTGCCTACCTAATGTCATTGTTCACCCCAGAACAATTGGTGAGAATGATGCGATCATTTGGTATAGAAGGACCATTGGAACCTGTAGTGAGTCTATGTCTTGGTCCATGCGAAGTGAGTGTACAAGAGATGGTAGATGCATACACCACATTCCCTAATAAGGGTATTCGTGTAGAACCAATGTATGTAACACGCATTGAAGATAACAATGGTAACGTATTGGCAACATTTGTACCTAAAACACACGAAATCATCAATGAGACCACCTCGTACAAGATGATCTATATGCTCCGCAATGTAATGGATCATGGTACCGGCGTTCGCGCTCGTTTCCGTTATGGTTTGAAAGCTCCTATGGGAGGAAAAACCGGAACATCCCAAAACCATTCCGATGGTTGGTTTGTCGGTTTTACGCCATCTTTGGTAAGTGGTGTATGGGTAGGAGGTGAAGACCGATCCATTCACTTTGACAACATGAGTGCGGGACAAGGTGCAAATATGGCATTGCCTATCTGGGCTATATATATGCAAAAAGTGTATGCAGATGAAGAATTGGGGTATAGTGTAGAAGAACAATTCGATGTTCCAGAGTGGTTTGATGCAGAAGCTGGATGTAAGTGAGTTGAGAGGTAAGAGTTAAGAGTTGAGAGTTGAGAGATATATCATATTGATTCTTTGTGTATGTGGTTTAAGTATCAGTACTGCTCATGCACAATTGAATACCGATCGCATAACAACGATTGGTAGAAATGCGTTATACTTTGACGACTATATACTTAGTATTCAATACTTTAATCAAGTCATCAAACTCAAACCCTATTTGAGTGAACCTTATCTTCTGCGTGCGATTGCTAAAATTCAACTAGGAGATTACACAGGTGCAGAACAAGACTGTAATGCCGCTATCGAACGTAATCCTTTTCAACCGGGTGCATATTATACCCGTGGATATGTCTATCGACTGACTAACCAGTTAGAAAAGGCAGAACGCGACTTTAATGAAGCACTCATATTTGCTCCCGAAAATCGCACCTATATTGCTATGCGCGCAGATGTACGCGCGGAGCAAGAGAAATTTGATTTAGCCTTGGATGACATCAATCACTTGCTCCATCGCGAGCCTAAATCAGCGGCACTACATTTTGAGAAAGGTTCGATTTGTTTGCGTAGCAATGATACATTATGCGCGCTCAACTCCTTTGTTCAAGCAACAACATACGACTCGCAAAATCCTGCTAACTGGTCCGCATTGGGTTTGGTGCAACTAATGATGAATAGTCATGATGATGCATTGACATCGCTCACTAAATCTATTAACCAAGGAAGCCATTGGGCAGGTGACTATATTAACCGCGGTATCATCTACTATCAACGACACAATTACCGAAGTGCTCTTGCCGACTATGATAAAGCAGTAACACTGGCTCCTAAAGATGCCCAATGTTATTACAACCGTGGCGTACTGCGACAAGAAGTAGGCGATTACAACAGAGCATTGGAAGATTTCTCACAAGCAATAGAACTGTCACCAGAACAGATTGAAATATACTATCAGCGAGGATTGGTACAACTACAATTGCGTCAATGGGAAGAAGCATTGAAGGATTTTCAAACTATTATCAACCGATTCCCTTATTTTTTACCCGCTTATTATCTCTCTGCGCAAGCAGAAACCTCATTAGGAAATGGCAAGCAAGCCTACGAATTGCGTAAAAAAGCCTACGAATTGGAACAACAAAAAGATAGCATCCAATCCTTGCAGACGACGATGCAACTCGCCCAATCACAACCACAACAACGAGATAGACGCAAAGAATTCTCCGCATTAGCAGCACAAAACCAAGAAGCAAGTGAAGAAGAAAACAAGTACGACAGCGAGACACGTGGATCTGTACAAAATCGATATTCAGATGTCATAAACGAGCCTAATATTCTAATCTCCTATTACGCCAACCCCAACAACGCGACATCACTGAGACAGACTAATTATTCACATGTTATAGTAGATGAATACAACCGCAAAAACTTGTTACCTGCGCCATTACGATTTACGACACAAGAAATCACTCTGACAGTAGATATGGTGAATCAACACTTTGCACAGATTCATCAACTATCTGATCAGATTGATCTACTAAAACAAATAGCACTACCACAATCGTCTGATAATCAACAATTGTGTGCAGCATATTTAGCGCGTGCTATTGAAGAAGCCCTAGTACAAGATTACTCATCCGCCATTGACGACATCACACGTGCCATATTGCTGGATGATCGTTTGTATTTTGCCTATTTCTGTCGCGCCAATTGGCGATACAAGTTACTCGAATACAAACGTGCTATGGGAGAGAAAACTGAACCTGCTGACTTTGAATTGATGATGCGTGATTATGATTATGTCATTGCACATCAAAGTGACTTCTCATTTGCTTATTACAACAAAGCAAATATGTTATGCCTACAGCAAGATTTTCGCGCTGCGATCTCATATTATACACAAGCTATCGCTGTGGATAGTGATTTTGCAGAAGCCTACTTCAATCGTGGACTAACATACATTTATATCAACGAGACTGAAAAAGGACTCGCAGACCTGAGTAAAGCAGGTGAACTAGGAATATATCAAGCATATAACCTCATTACCCGATTCCAATAACTATGAATAGACTAATTATTTTTCTTGGCGTTTGGTTTCTAAGTCACGGTGCAGTTCAGGCACAAGTACTATACCGCATTTCTAGTAATTCGACCAAAGCACCATCCTATATCCTTGCCACAAACAAACTTGTGGATATCACGTTTTTGGACACCATACCCAATGTGTTTAAGTGCTTTAGCGATTGTAATAAAGTAATCACCGAGTTTGCTATGCAAGATTATGAAGCGATTGCCGCACTACGGCAGGCAGCTCTCCTACCCGATTCCGTACAACTACGGAACTTCTACACCGATCTACAATACAAAGAGATTGATGAAGCCTTACATATTAATCTCGGTATGGGATTAGATAAATTAGGAAGAATGAAACCATCATACCTAACAGAAATGTTTCGAAATGAATTATTAACCCAATGGTTACATTATAACGAAGAACGATCAATGGAAACATTCTTCGAAAAAATCGCCATACAAAATAATACCCCAATATATGGATTGGATGATATTGGCGAAACCATGTATATGCTATTTGATCGTGAACCATTCCATTGGCAATGTGAAGAACTTGAAAAAATTATAACTTATCCAGAACGCGAGATTCGTCTAGAACGTACACTATGCAATATGTATCGCTACGGACGACTAACTGATATGGTATATACCTTCAAAGGACCTGATAACACGTCCACCCTATCCTATTCGGATTATCAAGTATATGCCAAACGCAACAAAGAATGGGTGAAACGTTTGCGACCTTATCTAGCAGAAGGCAATGCTTTTATCACACTCAATGCGGTATATCTAGGAGGTGAAGATGGTTTGCTTGCTCAATTGAAAGCAGCGGGATACCGAGTGAAA
Organism: Paludibacteraceae bacterium; assembly: GCA_045532335.1. Classification (GTDB taxonomy): domain Bacteria; phylum Bacteroidota; class Bacteroidia; order Bacteroidales; family Paludibacteraceae; genus Colicola. The sequence goes on along the minus strand of JAZSFR010000020.1, from coordinate 59,723 downwards.
GCGGTAAATAAGTAGTGTAGGGTTTAAGGTTTAAGGTTTAAAGTTTAGAGTGAAACGAATGTTATCATTTTTAGAGCGAAATGCATTGGCATTGGCAATGCTAGTAGGTGTTGTAGGACAAGCGGTCTTTAAACATCTTAATTTTCTATTGCCTCCGCTGATATTTTTTATGCTGTTCTTCACTTTCTGCAAAATCAATCCTGCCGACTTACGATTACGAAAATGGCATGGATTGGTATTGGGAATTCAATTGATATTAGGAATAGGTTTATACTACTTACTCCATTATGGTCTTAGCGCATATAGCGCTTTATCTAGTAATGATATCGCCATTATAGCTCAAGGTTTGATGCTATGTGTACTAATGCCCACAGCATCAGCAGCCGCTATCATCGCAGGTAAATTGGGAGGTAGTATTCAGAATCTAACATCATTCACGATGTTGAGCAATGTAGCCACAGCAGTGATTGTCCCATTGTTTTTCCCTGTGGTCAATCCTAGTGCAGGTATTGAGTTCTCAACAGCATTTCTAATGATTCTCAAGCGCATCACTCCTCTTCTACTATGCCCATTCTTTGCGGCATGGTTGCTCCGAATAGTGTGCAACATCTATCATCGTAAACGCAACACAGGCAAGACATTTACCTTATCTACCCGATGGGCATCTATGCCTTTTTATATATGGATAGTAGCATTGATTATCCTAATGGCAGATCTGACCAATACCCTCATTCATCAAACCTATAGTTTCTGGACTATTGCTATCATTTGTATAGGATCACTCATTACTTGCCTAATGCAGTTTGGACTGGGCAAATGGATTGGTTATCACAATCCTGCAGGTACCAAAGGAAATGACTACAAGGACGTAGTGATAGACCCCGCAGCAGCGCACTACTCCATGCAAAAGGTTAGTCAAATCACTGCAGGTCAAGCTTTTGGACAAAAGAATACTACCCTAGCCATATGGATGGCACAAGCCTATTTGGTACCTATTGCCTCTATGGCACCCGCGGTGTATATCATTTGGCAAAACTTGTTCAATTCGATTCAACTGATGATGGCAGGACGAAGGGCAGAGAAAAGCAATAAGGGAGCGTGAGACTCCCTTATTGCTTTATGTAGAAAAAGTTTTAATGGTTAGGCAAGTTTTGCCAATGCCTCTTTCATGCGGCGCATTGCCTCAATGATGAGATCTTCGCTTGTTGCGTATGAGAAGCGTATGCAGTTATCTTCACCAAAAGCACTACCGGACACACATGCCACATGCGCTTCTTGAAGCAGGTAAGTAACCAATTCATCGGCATTGTGGATGGTTTGACCATTATATTGTTTGCCAAAGAAAGCAGACACATCTGGGAAGAGGTAGAATGCACCCTGTGGCTCAAGTACTTTCATACCAGGAATCTCCTTGGCAAGACCCACAATGAGATTGCGACGACGCTCAAAAGCTTGGCGCATATCCTCTACACATTCCTGAGGACCAGCATAAGCAGCTTCAGCAGCTTTTTGAGCAATGGTGGTAGCACAACTGATGGTTTGACCTTGAAGACGCTTTACAGCAGTGATAAAATCTTTATCGTGGCAAGCAAGCCATCCAATACGGTAACCAGTCATGGCATATGCCTTGCTGACACCATTGATAATAATAAGACGCTCCTCTAATTCAGGGAACTGAGCGAGCGTTTCGTGTTTACCTGTATAAAGGATATGTTGGTAAATCTCGTCTGCGAGCACGATGATTTGTGGATGTTTCTTGAGTACTTCAACAATAGCCTTGAGATTCTCATAGGTATAAACCGAACCTGTAGGGTTATTAGGAGTACAAAGCATCAGAAGTTTGGTGTTAGGAGTGATTACTTCCTCTAGTTGCTCTGCAGTAAGGCAGAAGTTGTTCTCCATCGATGTTTTGACAAGTACACTCTTACCTTGAGCTATTTTTACCATCTCAACATAACTTACCCAGCATGGTGTAGGCATGATCACCTCATCACCAGGACCAATAATGGCTTCAATGGCATTGCACAACGCTTGCTTAGCACCTACAGAAACAACAATCTCGTTGGCATTGTATGGACGAACAGGATAGTCCTTGATATCCTTATTGAGAGAAGCGGCAATAGCTTCACGCAAAGCTGGGAAACCAGGAGTAGGACCATAGTGAGAGATGTCATTGTTAACAGCATCAATAGCCGCTTGTTTGACATGTGCTGGAGCGGGGAAATCAGGTTCTCCTAAAGAAAGACCAATCACATCTACTCCTTCTGCACGGAGTTGCTGACAAAGCGCAGCAACTTGCAAGGTAGCTGACTCTTCGAGCGCAGCAATACGGTTAGAAATAATCATAAAAGTGAATTATGAATTTTGAATGATGAATTTTGTTTTTACAGGGTGCAAAGGTACTGCTTTTTTTTGAAATACGCAAGAATTAGAATAGTGTGGGTTTATTTTTTTATTGAAAAATCACATGAAAATTTGCATATACAAAAAAAAAGTCGTACCTTTGCGGAAAGAATTGACAAAATATCTGAAAATATAGTAAAAACAGAACTAAATATTACATTTTATTCACTATTAATTTTAAGCATTATGAAAAAATTACTTTTTGTTGCCATTTTGGCAGTAGCAGGTATCGCTGCAGCAGTAGCTCAACCTCGAGCAATCGGTTTGAACATCGGTTACGGTATTGACCTTTCTTACCAACACTCTCTTGGCGAGACCAACATGATTGACTTGTCAGTAAACATTCCTTGCTTTGATGGTATCGGTGCTCAAGCAACATACGATTGGATTAACCCATTCGGTACAGCAATTCCTTGGTCATACGCAGGTCAATGGGATTGGTATCTTGGTGCTGGTATTGGTGCTGGTATAGACGGTTTTAAAGATATGGCAGAAGCGAATAAATATGGAATGTCCTATTTTGGTTGGTACGTAGGTGCAGTAGGCCATGTGGGTGTTTCATATCAATTCGACAATATTCCATTGCAGCTTTCAGCTGATTGGCGTCCAAATATTGGTGTTCATGGTACAACTGCTGGTGCTGGAGGAATGTCATCAACAGGAGATATTAAATTTAACACTGTTGGTCTTTATAGCGGTATCACCCTTGGTGTTCGTTACTTGTTCTAATTCTAGATCAACATAAAACAAAAAAGATGTTCTCGCAAGAGAGCATCTTTTTTTGTGCGCAATAGAATGCACATATCTTCGTTATCCCTCCGTTATCCCTCCGTAATTACTTTGGAATTCGCTGGCAAATGGCTCAATAACGCTTCGCTCTTCCTTCGGAGTTCCTTCGGAGTTCCTTCGGTATTCCTTCGGTGAGGTTCCGATGAAGTCACGATGAGGTCACGATGCAAACAGAGGGCAAGTAGAGGGAGGGGAAAGGTGAAAGGTGAAAACTGAAAACTGAAAGGGGAAAGGTGAAAAGTGAAAGGTAAAAAGTGAAAAGTGAGAGGCATAAATAAAGCTGCGTTTGAAGACGCAGCTTTATTTTGTGTATGAGATGAGAATGATTAGCGGATTACCTTTTGGGTTGCAGTCTTACCATTCTTCTCGAATTGGATGACATACATACCATTCTTCAAAGCACCCATATTCACTTGCTCTACATTATTTTGGAAGGATACAACCTGGCCATTGACATTATAGATAGTCACATTGTATGGAGGAAGAACCTCAGAAGTTGTACCTGGGAATACGAGATCCTCGAGATCAGTAGTGATAGTAGGCAACTTGCACTCTTTGCCAGTAAGAATAACATACTCACCTGGAGCAAGAGTGATAGTTGTAGCAGTTTGTTTCTTTTGCTCGAAGTAGTTGTACCAAGTACCTGAAGGAACATTAACCGTTTGGTTACCTGTTACGCCAAAGTTACCAGCTACAAAGACATTGCTACCCCATTGGATTGTACGAAGGGCTTTGCCAGATCCAAGGCTAGAAGCAGTTGGGTTACCCTCAAATACGCTAGGGAGAAGACGAGTACGAAGTTGGATGGTTTGACCCACTTTCTTGAATGCAGCATGACGGCAGTGAGGTGCTTTCATCCAAGCTTCAGGACGGTATTTAGCTTGCATCTTGCAGTCGTAGTCTGCACCGAGTTCGCTAGCGATTCCGTAGTCATTCTTACCCCATTTACCTTGTGCATTTTGGTATTTAGAGTAATCAAAGCCAAGCTCGGCGAAATGATAGAACATCTTAGGACCATTGAGGAGAGTGAGGAAAGCCATATTCAACGGTACGCGCGCTGCGCGAGCCTCCTCATTGGTTTTGAGATCACCATTACCCCATTGTTTCGCCTTGAAGAATGCACGTTCCTCGTCGTGGCTCTCACAGTAGGTAACATAGTTATCTTTGTTTGCAGAAGAGAGATCATCGCCATCCTTGAGCCAACCCATAGCTGTTTGGTAGTAGGCATTGGTGGTGTTATCCCAGCACATCATACCCGCATTAACGAGTTGTGGACGCTCAGAACCCATATTGCCACCCCAGTGCTCGAGAATCATATAGGCAGTAGGAGAAACGGCTTTTACGCCATACTCATAGTAGTGTTTGATATTGCCAACCGAAGTGTTCGCCTTGGTACCGCAAAGTCCGTGGCTAAGGTCCATACGGAAGCCGTCCACCTTGTACTCGGTAAGCCAGTAAGCGAGTGAGCGTGTGAACATGGTTTTGGTAGGAACAAAGTCGTGGTTCCAGTCCTCGTACACGTTGTCAGAGTGAGGAGCAGTAGCATTGAACCAAGGGTTTTTGCTGAGGTCAGTACCATAAGGATAGAGTTTGTTCATTGGGTTAAGACCTGTAGCGTGGTTGAAGACCATATCAAGAATGACAGCGATGCCACGTTTGTGACATTCATCAACGAAAGTCTTGAGATCATCAGAAGTACCATATGCACGGTCAAGCGCAAAGAAGTGGTTAGGAGAGTAACCCCAGCTGTCATTGCCATCAAACTCGGTGATAGGCATGAGCTCTACAGCGTTCACACCAAGATCCTCGATATAGTCAAGACGATCTATGAGCCCCTTGATATTGCGAGAAGGTGTGTGGTCATATACCCAAAGTTCGTAGATAACGAGATTGTTTTTGTTAGGGCGTTTGAAGTTGAGGGTAGCATCAGACCATTTGAACGCAGGTTTGTTGGTTTGAAGAACTGTGACGTAGCCATCACCTTGTGCGGGATAGTTGCTCTTGTAGCCAGAAATCCATTTGTCATCTGGATGCTTGAGTTCGGTGGAATAGAGATCAGAAATGCGCACCACTTTGCCATCAGCTCGAACTACTACATATTGCATCGCGTACTCTTTACCTGATGTAAGGCCTGTGAGCTCAATCCAGAAATATGCGCTATCGTTGGCTTGTTTGAGTTGGTAGTCGTTAGATATAGTCCAATTGTTGAAATCACCTACTACAAATACATTTTTAGCAGGCTCGGTTTTACTTCCAGCATATGTACAAAGTGTCACTTTGTTTGGGTTACCTTTATCGTAGTAGATACCGTTTACAATACCTGCAGGACGATTAGCTTTGGTAGGAGCATTTGGTACGCAGGTGAACGCAGTAGCCTTGGCTGTCTGTGTACCTGAAGTAGCAGTAAACTCAATATTGTAGTTACCTTGTTTGCTGAATGTATATTCATGTGTAAGTTGTGTACCGGTAGCAGTCTTAACAGTCTCGCCATTGATCTTGAGAGTAAGAGTAGCAGAAACGGTAGCGTTACCTGTGAAGGTTACCTTGGTATTTTGTGTAGTAATCTCTGCGAGGTCGTTGATAGATACAGCAAGACCTTTGTCTGCTAGTTCAACAAAAATGTCAGTACTCTCAGCGGTCTTACCCTCTTTAGAACCACCAGGACCATCGTGGAAAACGAAAGCAAGTTTCTTAATCTCAGTGGTAGTTGGGACGTTGTAGTACTCGTAGATATTAGGAATAACGAGTTTCCAATTAGTACCATCCTTGGTGAGTTGGGTCTTGGCTGTGTTAGAACGCCAACCCTCCACTACGTTTTTCCAGTCGCTATCACTAGATGAAGCGCTGGTAATAAGACCAGTGTGAGCATAGCACTTAGTAGCGCCAACCATACCTTTGTTACCTTCGTTTGGATTGAAGATAATAGTAATCTCGCCATCGTATCCTTTTTGGATAATAGCTGGTACTGTTGTTACCTGTGCTACAGCTGTAAGAGCGAAGACAGATAAGAGTAATAGAGTTAGTTTTTTCATACGTTTTTAATATTTATTGTTTGGTTATTTGCTAAATTTGGCGACAAAGTTAGTAAAATATTTTGATATATACAAATATATCAATAATTATTGGATTATTCCACCACCCACGAGTAATCCATTCTTATAAATGACCAATGATTGTCCGGGCGTTACTCCCCAAACCGGTTGGTCAAAATGGATATTGGCGATGGGCGATAGTTCATTGGTCAGCTGGGAGACTTGCACAGTCGCCGGCACAGCAGGAGACTTGTAGCGTATGCGAGCAGTGACCTGAGGAGAGTCTGTTAGCCATTGCATATCGCGGATACGAACATCGCCTGCTTGCACATCGCTAGTATAGAGTTCGTCGTGGTCACCAAGGACAACAGTATTAGTATGAGCATCTATTTTGAGTACATGCTTAGGCGCTCCTAGGGCAATACCTAGTCCCTTGCGTTGACCTATGGTATAGTTGCAAAATCCACAATGTTGCCCTAAAACTTTACCCGTATTATCGGTATAATTACCTGGTTCGATCTGCAAACCCTGTTTTGCCAAAAATGTACGATAGTCATTATTGGGTATAAAGCATATATCTTGACTTTCCGCTTTTTTGCTGAGTGTCTCATGGCCATGCTCTAGCGCAATCTGTCTCACTTGCGTTTTGGTCAGTCCACCTAACGGGAAAATCGTTCTGCGAAGATTCTCCTCTGTCAGCATCCATAGAAAATAAGTTTGATCCTTTACTGTATCTACAGCGTTCTTTAGATAAAGGTGACCATTGTGCTCCGCAATCTGCGCATAATGTCCTGTAGCCACATAATCACAACCATACCGATCAGCAGCCTCTAACAATTTACCCCACTTGATGTGCGAATTGCACATAACGCATGGATTGGGTGTACGACCATGGGCATACTCTTCCACGAAATTAGAGATAACATATTGGTGGAAAGTCTCTCGAAAATCCAACACATGATGCTCTATCCCTAAAAGTTGCGCCATCTTCTGTGCTTCGGTGACACTATCTTCAGAGCAACATCCTTTGGTGTTGGAAAGATTAGCATCCTTGACAACATCAAACGTACGGAACGTAGCTCCCACCAACTCGTAACCTTGCTCCTGAAGGAGTATGGCAGCAACGGTGGAGTCTATACCTCCCGACATTCCTATGAGTACACGCTTAGACATAATTGGTTATTGGGAAACGATCTCTTGTGCACGAGCGAGAGCACCGTTGATATGATTGCGAACATTCTCTTTGCCTATCATCTCCACAAGTCCTGCCTTATCAAGTGTTTTATATACATTTTCATTAACACCTGACAACACCAATGTCATGCCACAACGCTGTGAGCGCACATACAATTGCTCTAGGTTATGGATACCGGTAGAGTCCATAAATGACACTTTACGCATACGTAAGATTCGCACTTTCTGTCCGTCCGTTCCCATACGTTGGCTTATCTCATCGAACTTATTGGCAATACCAAAGAAATAAGGACCATCAATCTCATATACTTCGGTGTGTGGAGGGATGTGCAATTTCTCCAAGTCATTGCCGCGCAGACGAATATCATTGCTTAGGGTAGGATCAATCTCATCTGAGAAAGAGCGAATAACAGTGGTTTCATTCGTACGCTTGAGAAAGAGAATCACAGCAAGGAGCAAACCTATCTCAATCGCTATGGTAAGATCAAATATCACTGTTAATATAAACGTAACGAGCATAACAATAAAATCCGACTTTGGTGCTTTAGAAAGTGCCATAATCTCACGCCAACCAGACATATTGTAACTCACAATAATCAATACGCCCGCTAAACAAGCCATAGGAATCATACCAACAAGAGGACCGAAACAGAGCAACACAAGAAGCAACATCACGGCATGTACCATACCTGCGACAGGAGTACGACCACCATTATTAATATTAGCCATAGTACGAGCAATAGCACCTGTAGCAGGAATGCCACCAAAGAAAGGAGTTACCACATTGGCTACGCCCTGGGCTATAAGTTCGGTATTAGAGTTATGCTTGTCACCTATCACACCATCTGCCACCATAGCCGAAAGTAGGGATTCAATAGCACCCAACATAGCAATAGTAAAAGCAGAAGGGAATAGTTCCTGTATTAGTTTGATAAGAGTCTGTCCTTCGGTAAGATTAAGTTCAGGTAAGCGTGGAGCAGGCATACCACTTGGCAAAGAATAAAGATCACCAATAGTAGTAATTGAGGCTACACCACCATACTCACGTAACAACCATACGACTAATGTCATTAAAACAATCGCCACCAATGAACCAGGAATCTTCTTGCTGACTTTGGTAGAGAAGATAATAATTAACAACGAGGCTATACCAATAGCAAATGCCCACCAATTGATATCACGCCAATGTTGAAAATAACAGATCCATTTATGAATAAAATCGGCAGGTGCATCTTGAATTCCCATACCAAAAAGATCATTCATTTGGGTAGAAAAGATGGTAACAGCAATACCCGCAGTAAAACCAATAATCACAGGATATGGAACAAACTTGATAACATTTCCTAACTTGAATAATCCCATAAGGATCAGCAGGATACCTGCCATAATAGTGGCGATAAGTAGACCGGTCAGACCATGTTGTTGGATAATACCATAAATAATGACAATAAACGCACCTGTTGGTCCACCAATCTGTACTTTGCTTCCGCCTAAAGCAGAAATAATAAATCCAGCAATAATAGCAGTAAGCAGACCTTCAGTAGGTCCCACACCTGAGGATATACCAAAAGCAATGGCAAGAGGAATGGCTACTACAGCCACAATTATACCCGCAATAAGGTCTTGAACAAAACGCTCTTTATTGTAGGAACGAAATGTAGAAAATAATTTAGGACTAAACACGTCCTTGAAAGAAAAAAAAGTTTTCATATACCTTAAAAAAATAGACTATTCGTGATGATAGGGCTCTCCTCGAAGGATAGTCATCGCCCTATAAAGTTGTTCTACAAAAAACAAACGTACCATCTGATGGGAGAAAGTCATTTTGCTGAGCGATATTTTTCCATTAGCACGCTGGTAAACACCCTCGGAAAATCCATAAGGTCCACCTACCACAAAGACCACATCTCTGCCCGATGACATACGTTTCTGAACATAATCAGCAAATTCAATAGAGCGAAACTCTTTGCCATGTTCATCCAGTAGAACTAAATCAGTACTAGGAGTGATAGTGCGTAGGATAAGTTCACCCTCTGCCTGCTTTTGCTGCTCGGGAGTAAGGGATTTAGTATTTTTAAGTTCAGGAATAATTTGCAACGCAAAAGGAATATAGTGCGTAAGCCGCTTTTGATATTCCTGTATGAGCACCTCAATATGGGCATCGGTAGTTTTACCGACCACTAACAGCGTTATTTTCATAAACCTCGTTGTTTTTTAATATGCTCATATGCCTCATTGATTCCTCTAAACTTATCCGTAGCTTGTTGACGAATGTTCTCACCTGCATTAGCCACCTTATCAGGATGATACTTCATCGCCATACGACGATAAGCTTTCTTGACCTCCTCGTCAGTAGCAGAAGGTTGAATTTCAAGTGCAGTATATGCCCAACTACTATCTTTTTGGCGTTTAAACAATGCTACTATCGATTGATAATCAGCATCTTTAATTGACATATTGATTGCAATACGATTGATTATATTCAATTCATTTCCATCTATCTCACCATCCGCATTAGCAACCTGCAAAAGTAGATGTATGAATTCTAATCTAGTTGAATAATTAACATATTGCGCAACTTGTCGTGCTACTGCAACATCATCTATTTGCTGTTTGAGCAACTCCTTCAATAGTTGCAATGCTTGCTTAGCACCTTCCTGGCCAAAAGTTCGCAACAAAAATGGTTTGATGAAATTAATCTCAGATTTTAGGACTCGTCCATCCGCTTTGATAACGCATGCTAGCAGCACAATAATGGATACACGTATATCTCCTTGTGTAGAGCGTTGGGACCCTCGATAAGTACCTTTTCGTGAACTCCCATTATCTGAAAGTTGTTTAGCAGAATCAAACGCAGAAGCAATCAATACACCAATAAGCGCACCAATAGGGCCTCCAACGGCAAAGCCCAATCCACCTAATATCCATTTTCCGAGTGACATGCTTTATGAGTTTAATTTTTAGAGTTTAGATATCGCATATTGCAGGTCTTCAGGAGTATCAATCCCTACAGAGGCATGATGGGTAAGCGCAACACGTATGGTAAACCCATTCTCAAGCCAACGGAGTTGCTCCAATGACTCGCTGTTCTCTAATGGAGATGGAGATAACTGCGTTATTTTTTGCAAAACATCTGCGCGATAAGCATACATTCCGATATGACGAAAATGTTTTCCCTGTTGAAGCCACTCGTGCTGCTCTACACCACGGAGATACGGAATCACACTACGTGAGAAATAGAGAGCTCTACCTATGGTTGTATCGTTAGAAAGCCCTACTTCACGCGCAATAGCCACCTTAACGTAGTTCGGATTTAGCAAGTCCTCCCAAGTATCCTTTGCAGTAAAAGGATGTACAAGAGTGGCTATCTCTGTAGGGAAACAATCCATTAATGCTTGAATCTGATCAGGCTGAATAAAAGGCTCATCACCTTGTATATTGACCACCACAATGTCATGATGATTCGAAAAACCTATGCGATTCTGAAGTTCAGAAGTGTATATTTGATAAGCTTCGTACACGCGATCAGTACCACAAGTATGATTGGGAGATGTCATAACTACCTCACCACCAAATGCTCTCACACAATCGTAAATACGTGTATCGTCAGTAGCGACAAGAACATGCTTTAACACTTTTTTTGCCTGTTCATACACACGTTGAATCATAGGTTTGCCACCTAAATCCGCCAATGGTTTGCCAGGAAAACGTGTACTTGCGTACCGAGCAGGTATAATACCGATAAACATCATTTCTGAGCAGGATTATTCGTCATCCTCTATATATTGGTATGGTGTATCCGTTGGTTTTTTAGTCCATTTTGTACGAATATAATCAAAACCATAACGGCTATTTTTTTTCTTATGTCCGTAACCATAGCCATAACCATAGCCATAACCGTAGCCATAACCATATTTAGAACCGTAACCATAACCATAGCCATATGCATAACCTTGACCAGATTTGTCAGTTGGTATATCAGAAAGGATAATGTTCACTTTATCTTTGTGATACACAGCAAGGTTATCCAAAGTACTCTTTGCAAAACGTTTGTCAGTTGTTGTACAACGGATAGCATAGAGCGTTATGTCGGTCTGTTCTATGAGTGCCATAGCATCTGGAACAATACCCACAGGTGAAGAGTCAATAATAATGTATGTATATCGCTCGCGAAGTATCTTGATCATTTCAGCGAGTTTATCACAACGAATCAACTCACCTGGATTAGGAGGAATAGTACCCGCCGCTATCACATCAAATCCTATATTCTCATTACGGATAATGATATCGTCCAGTTCACAATCTCCAATGAGATAATTGGTTACTCCCATTGGCGCCTGTAATCCAAGTTTCTCATGCACGTCCGGTTTACGAATATCCATATCTATCAACAGGGTTGAATGTCCTGTCATAGAATATAGCGAAGCTAAATTGGTAGAAATATAAGTCTTACCATCTCCTGATTGAGTTGAAGTGACAGCCACAGCAATATTCGTCTTGCGCATAACCTTAAACTCAATACGCATACGTATATTACGCAACATCTCAGCATAACTAGATCGAGGTTTCTTGCGTGCATAAGTAGGATCTTGCGACTTAACATGACGCAACAATCCCAACACATCAAACACGGACAAACGCTCTGCTTCTTTGAGGGTACGAACCTTATTATTGAGCAATTCCGAAAGAATCAACAACAATAATGGTACTAATAATCCAAATGCGAGATAAGACACTGTATTTTTGCGCTTTTCCTTACTATTCATCGCGTATGTGGTGCGCGCGCGATCCATCACTTCGCTATCTGGAGTATTACCCGCCTTCTGGATTTCTGCCTCAGCACGTTTTTGAAGGAAGAATGTATAATAATTATCATCAATACGATAGTTACGTTCAATAGCTACCATCTGCAATTCCTTTTCTGGCAAAGAACGTATCTCACGTTCAACTTCTCGCATGCGAATAGTCAAATCTTTCTTCTCAATATCTAAAGAAGCCGTCATAGATTTCACAATCTCTGCAATAGCAGACTTCACATTCTCAATATCAGTAGTAAATTTAGCATAGAACACATTCTTCTCACTAAGTTCACCTCGTTGAATTTGCAAATCATTGAGTTGTTGTACCAATTGCATGAGCATTGGCTCATTCAAACCTAATGTAGAAGGAGCTATTACTGCACCTTGCTCTATTTTTTGATCCAAATAATTAGAAAGATAATTCAAATATGTTTCCTTCAATCTTAGCGCCATTTGTTGTTGGTCATACTGACTAGCTTTAGACATCAAACCACCCGCATAAGAATTGACATCCACAAACTTATTCTCCTGACGGAAGTTAGTCATTGCCCCTTCGCTCTTGGTAAGACTCTTTTGCAAGACCTCCAACTGCTCATTGATAAAAGCAATTGATTTTTCTGCGACCATATTCTTGCGTTCCACATTTTGCAAGAGATATATTTCACAAAGTTTGTCTATGAATTCGCGGTCACGCTCTGGGGTCTCACTGATCAATTGGATTCCCAACACGGTGCTACGCTCAGTAACAAAATTAAGCTGCAAGCGACCAGAAAACTCATCTGTAAGACTCTCGCGAGAGCGGAAACGGAAATAGATATGTTGCCCAGGACGCATCATCATATTGGTAGGCCAAATACGCGCAGTAAACAAGGAAGTAGTTAATTCCTCACCATAATGTGTCACATAACTAAACGGATAATCCTCGTTCGTTGTAGTAATTCTCAGCAGGCCATCTTCTTGTACATCGCAACGGAACAAATATTGATATGCCATTGGATCCAATTGAGTATATTCCACCATAATAGGTGTATTACGATAGATATTGCGAGTTTTGAATCGTCCCTTGGTAATATACTCAACATTCATAAAAGACAGAGAGTCTACTGTACGACCTATCAAGTCATAACTTCCAATGATAATCAACTGATTGTTGACATTCGTATATCCTGCTCCCACACCAAAACCTTGCATAATTGAAGCAGAACCATAGCCTCCACCAGATTCTTTGATAATCATTGTTCCTGTGGTCAAATAGCGTTCTATCACACGCTTATTCTTAAGGTATGCCAATGAAAACGCAATAACTGCTGCTATTGCAAACAAATACCAATGGTGTAAGATACGGATGACCCACTCCATCAAATCAAAATTAGAATTCTCTTCCTCCATTGGCATCATGCCATTCTGCAGAATTTCTTCTTGTGTCATATCTATTTAAAAAATTAAATGTTTCAATAGTTTTCAAAATATAGCGTATATTACCAAACACCTGGAATATAATTCAGCACAGTGATAAGCAGAGATACCGAGCTAGTAATCAATGCCAAGAAACCACTATAACTCGACTGTTTGTAGAAACTACCGCTATCACGACTAACATAGATTAGATCGTTAGGATAGACATAGTAGTATTTCGAATCAATAATTGTGTTGGTTCGAACATCAAACTCTAGCACTTGAGGTTCAGCGTTTCCTCGTGGACGAATAATACGTACATGACGACGATCACCAGAGTTCATCAAATCACCCGTCATCGCCAATGCTTGGAAAATAGTCATTCGTTCTTTGTAAATCGTATATGTACCAGAATTAGCATCGCCCAGTACTGTAAACTTTTTATTATACAAAGCTAACTTCACATCCGCATCAGGAATAATCTCACGAAAGGCCGCTTTCAATGTATCTTGTGCCTCCAATTCTGTCAACCCTTCCAATTTCACAGGAGCTAAAAAAGGAATATCCACAGTACCATCTGAATAAATTCGGTATGAATTAGCATACTGTCCAGAACCATTATTATTAGCGGATAGAGTTTTAGCAATCGTTTCATCCATCGTCACAACACGATAAATAATCTCATCATTTACCTGTAAACGATAAGGTTCATAAGCAGCAGAATCGTACTGAGGCAAGTCCTGGCGCTCCTGCAACAAACCCACCTGACGATAACCATAGCAACCACTCAACATACCCAATACTACTATCAGCAATATATGTACAAAAATCTTTCTCATCCTATTCCCCTCCCTATTTTGCAGTTTCTATTCTATTCATAATTCTCACTACCAAACCATAGACAAATCCGCCAAACGCCAATGTTGTAGCTACCACACTAATGGTCGTGGTCACAGAATTCACACCAAAACTTTGTCCTTTGATGCGTTGAATATAAATCACATCATTAGGTTCAATGTAGTAGAACTCCGAATTGATAATATCTTTTGAACGAACATCAAACACTTTCACCTGTGTTTGCCCTTCTATTTCACGAACGATGCGCACTTTGCTGCGATCACCAAAATCGCCTATATCACCAGCCATTGCTAACGCTTCAAAGATAGTCACCTTCTCTTTTGGAATAGTAAATGTACCACTTCCCCTATCACTAATCACACTAAAAGAACGACGTACAATATTCACCTCCACAGAAAGCATCTTGTAGTCTTGATATCCAGATACATAAGTAGACAACTCACGTTCCAAATCCAATTTGATTTCACGTGTAGTCTTACCACGAACCGGTATACGACCAACCATTGGATAGTCTATCGTACCATCATCCAGCACAAGATAAGTGTACAAATCATACGAACCTCCCGAGTTTGCACTTTGACGAATCTGCGAACTATTAATGCCCGTACCCGTAGGATTAAACATTTTGCTTATTCGCTCATCAATAGAATACACATAGACATATAAGCGATCACCTACACGCACTTGATAATCCTCATAGGTCAAAGTGTCAGCATAAGTAGGAATACCATGTTTACCAGACTCTTGCATCAGGTTAACCTTTTTGCTTGTTACACAAGAAGCAAACAATACTGGCAATAAAAATATCAATATTTTTTTCATTCTCATATCTAATTATCTCTTTTCATCCCAACCAAATGGGTGTAGTGACAATGGCAATTTCGCCAATGGATGATAATCACCCACGAAACCAATAGGAGTTGATTTGCGAATATCACTTACAATCTCGATAGAAGGGCGTGCCTCTGAAATACGGAAACCATTACCCGCTAAAATCTGCTTATAACTCTCGGTATGCAACTCAGTAAAGCCCTCGCTAAATTCAAATTCTTCGCCATCGATAGACAATGTACGATAAGTTTTCTTCTCGCCCTGTACCGCATTAGCTGGCAAACAATCCGCATTGATACTTAAGAAATAGCGAACGCGCGCATGTTCTAATTCCAGATATCCCGCCACACGATCAAAGGACATCACATGTACAATATTCTGCTTTACCGCACCAAAAATCCATTGCAACATATCGTAAAAGTGCACACCTATATTCGTAGCTATACCGCCCGCTTTGTGCACATCACCTTTCCACGAGCTGTAGTACCATTTACCACGACTTGTAATGTAGGTCAAATCTACATCATAGATTTTATCTTTTGGACCTTTTTTCACCTTCTCACGCAACGCTGCAATCTTGTCATGCAAACGCAATTGGAGAATTGTGTAGGCTTGGCATCCCGTTTCTTGCTCCAACTCTACAAGATTGTCAATATTGTATGGGTTAAGTACCAAAGGTTTTTCACAAATCACATTACATCCCAAACGCAAACCATAACGAATAAAAGCATCATGGGTATAGTTTGGCGTACAAATACTTACCCACGACAAAGGATCATCGGTACGCATCTGTTTGGAGCAAAAACGATCAAATTGCTCATTCTCCGTAAAAAAAGAACAATCTGGAAAACTAGCATCCAAACGTCCTACAGAGTCAAATTTATCGTACGCAACCATCAAATTATTACCGGTATCGGCAATCGCTTTGATATGACGAGGTGCTATATAACCCGCAGCACCAATAAGGGCAAAATTTTGCATAAGAATATTTTATTTTTTAATTAGTCTGCAAAGGTAGTTATTTTTTTCCATATATGCAAGCATATATAAAAAATTCGCGGAAAAAACCGCGAATTTTCTGTTTCGTTCATATTTTTAACCTTTCGACTCATTCTCCCACAAGTACTTCATCCATTCTGCCATCTTCTGTTCTTGTGGACTTCCTTGTGCATGCCACAACTTAGTCCCCTGCAATTCATCTGGCATAAATTGCTGCTTAACAAAGTGATTAGGAAAGTCGTGAGAATAGAGATAATCACGCCCATATCCTAGTTCATCCATGAGTTGAGTCGGAGCATTTCTCAAGTGCAAAGGGACAGGCTGATTGCCCGTTTTTTCCACCAATTCAAGTGCGTGATTAATAGCCAAATACGCCGAATTCGACTTCTGCGAAGTAGCCAAATAAACCGTAGCCATTGCTAGCGGAATACGTCCCTCTGGCCAACCTATTTTCTGAAGTGTATCAAAGCATGCATTAGCCACCAACATCGCATTAGGATTAGCCAGTCCAACATCCTCGCTAGCAGATATTACCAGACGCCTAGCAATAAACTTAGGGTCTTCCCCAGCAGCAATCATTCTAGCCAACCAATACAAAGCCGCATCGGGGTCACTTCCACGAATAGATTTGATAAAAGCCGAGATGATATCATAATGCAATTCACCATCCTTATCATACGCCACAGGGTTTTGTTGCAACTGTTTTGTAACCGTCTCATTATCGATAATCTTCGTCCCAGAATTGGTAACTAACTCAATGATATTAAGCAATTTACGTGCATCACCTCCAGAATAGCGAAGAATACTATCTGTCTCTTTGATTTCTACATTCAAATTACGGATATACTCATCCTCAGTTAACACCCTTTGGAGTAGTTGCAACAGGTCATCTTTTGTCAAAGATTTCAACACATATACCTGACAACGACTCAGGAGTGGCGTTATAACCTCAAACGATGGATTTTCCGTTGTAGCACCAATCAAAGTAATAGTACCATCTTCCACCGCCCCTAACAGACTATCCTGTTGTGACTTAGAAAAACGATGAATCTCATCAATAAAAAGCACAGCCCTTCTATCAACTTCTTCCTGCTGTGCGCCAAATAGTCCATTACTTGATGCTGCATGGCGTTTGGCCTTATCAATCACATCGCGCACATCCTTTACACCACTCGTTACGGCCGACAAAGTATAAAAAGGGCGTTCCAATTGACGTGCAATAATACGTGCCAAAGTAGTTTTTCCGACCCCAGGAGGTCCCCATAGTATAAAGGAAGATAAAGTACCTCTATCCAACATTTGACGAAGGATCGCACCCTCACCTACCAAGTGTTGTTGTCCTATATATTCATTTAGCGTCTTCGGACGCAATCGTTCTGCTAATGGTAACATAAACTCTTTACTACTTTAAACACTTCTCATCTTCTCCACCTCAGCATTATGCTCCTCTGTGGTCAACAAGCGTATATGCGTCTCTGTACGTGTATTAGTATCTTCCTTATACACTAAATAGTGATGTTCTCCTTTTATTGCTACTTGTGGCAAGTGCGTAATACTGATTACCTGGCGTGACGCGGCTACTTGGCGCATAATATCGCCCATCTGACTAGCTACAACACCACTCACACCCGTATCTATCTCATCAAAAACAATTGTTGGCAAACCATTCACAGAAGCAATCAAGGCCTTTATACATAGCATCAAACGACTAATCTCACCGCCCGAAGCTACATCTGCCACACGACGAAGTGATTGATTGAGATTGGCAGCAAACATAAACTGCACATCATCCTTACCCCTAGGCGTAAAATCGTCAGTAGGTATTATCTGCACCGCCACATTAGCATGTTTCACGCCTAATCGTTGCATATCAGCAATTAGGTGAGATGCAATCGTTTCTGTCACTGCTTGACGAGTAGAGGTAAGCGTATTGGCAGCCAGAGATAACACATCGTATGCTTTTTTCACTTCGTTTTGCAAACGATCAATATCTTCATCATAATTAGCCAATTGCTGCATCTGCAAACCAAACTCTTCATGCAACGACATTAGTTCCTCTACTGTCTGCACCCTATGCTTCTTCATCAGAGTTTGTAGCATACTTATTCGCTCTTGCACTTCCTCTAATCGCAGCGGATCACGTTCCGTGCGATCATAAAGACGCTGAATATCGGAAAGAATATCTTTTAGTTCTATCTCCACGCTATCTAAGCGTTCTGCTAATGTTCCATCGGCATCTCCCAAACGTACAGAATGAATCAGCGATAGAGCACCATTGTCACCATCCAATTGCTGCATGGCACCTGCGAGAGATGACTGTATTTCTTCTGCATGCGAAAGACGATACTCTTCTTCCTCCAACTCCTCTATTTCCCCTGCGTGCAGGTGAGCATCCTCTAATTGTTGCCATTGAAATGCCACATAATCTGCATCCGATTGTGCTTTAGCAGCACGTTCTTGATATTTCTTCAATAATTGGACCGCCTCATTATACCGTTCATATGCAGCGGTGTAAACATCTTGCTCAACTTGATTATTAGCAATCGTATCTACAATCTGTATCTGAAACAAATCATCACCAATAAGCAGACTCTCGTGTTGTGAGTGAACATCAATCAGTTGGCGTGCCAACGCCTTTAATTCAGTCTGCGTAACCACCTCGTCATTAACAAACGAGCGTGAACGACCATTTACATTCAATTCACGACGGATAATAATCTCCTCATCTCGCACAAATATCGCCTCTATGACACACTTGTCTTCGCCTTCAGTAATTGTTTTCGTATCCGCTCTAGCCCCCATAACGAGATTAAGAGCACCAAGAATGATACTCTTACCAGCGCCCGTCTCACCTGTCATCACAGAAAACCCATTATGGAAATCTATATCCAAATGAGAGATAAGGGCATAATTACGAATATGTAAATGCTTCAGCATTCCTTATTCTTCCTCGTAATATCCTTGTTCTATACCATACTGAAGTTCGCCATCCATAATTAACTGGATTTGCTCACTTGTCATACTCACTCCTTGCTCTTTAGTTTTGGTTAATAGATATTCTAGCTGAGCAGTCTCATCTATCTCTCCCTCAAGATAAGTCACCTCTTCAGCCGACTCTTCCAACAAACCATTTTCCATTAGAAAATCGTCCATCAAATCCAGCACCAATAAGACATCCGATTGAGTCATACTGTGACGATCTTGCTCAGGAATAAGTTTCCATATATAATCTAGAAGTTGTTTCTCTTCCGCCTCCAAAAGGCTTAATTCAACATTTGGATTCATAAAAATTTTAAATTTGAATGATTAATTATGAATTATTTTGGTTTTCGCTTGCAAAATTACAAAAATATTCTTACCTTTGCAAATTATTTGGTAAAAAACTCAAAAAAAATGAATAATTTCTTCCAACGAACTCTTTCTGCCATCGTATATGCAGGAACCGTGATTGCATCGACACTACTCCATCCCATGTACTTTGGAATCGTATTTATGATCGTCTGCGCATGGGCCATTTACGAGCATCACAAACTCGTCAAAACAAGTATCAAGGCAGCATGTTATGCCATCATAGCATCCGTACTATTATTTGCCACCTTATACTTCTATTTTGCAGGCGATCCAATATTCAAATGGCTGCTATTCTTTTACTTAGGTACTCTCACTGCCGCTATAATTCGCGAATTATTCATACCTCAAGACGACCCTATTCGTAGTTGGGGGAACCTATGCGCAGGTCAACTCATGATTGCCCTACCTTTTGCTCTCATGAATGGAATTTTAATGGAAAACAAATTCCTCCTTTTGGCATTATTCATCATTATTTGGCTCAACGATAGTGGTGCCTATATTGTAGGTTCGCTTATGGCAAAACGCAAACAAGGCAACCATAAAATGTTTCCACGAGTTAGTCCTGCAAAATCTTGGGAAGGATTGATTGGAGGATTTGTATTTGACATACTAGCAGGTTACATCTTCTACCAGATAGGTTGGACAGCAGATTTAACTCTAACGTCTTATCCTTTGCTCAATAGTATTCTTTTCGCTCTCACTATCGGCATATTTGGCACATTGGGCGACTTAATCGAAAGTTTATTCAAACGCACGATTGGCGTAAAAGATTCTGGCAAATTCCTACCTGGTCATGGTGGTGTGTTAGATCGTTTTGACAGTTTGCTTCTAGCAGTACCTGTCGTATATCTGCTATTCATTTATCTATAAACATGTTCTTCCTCATTCGCACACTCAGTCTTCTACCATTACCTATCCTCTACGGTTTGGCAGATTACCTTATATATCCTATTCTTAGGTATATTGTGCGCTACCGTTTAAAATTGGTACAAAAAAACATTCGCCTTTCATTCCCTGAAAAAACACCGAGAGAACAAAAACAAATCATCCAAGATTTTTACCACCATTTTGCTTCCCTACTCGTAGAAATTATCTATGGATATCGCGCCTCCGATGAAGAGATGCGCCAACGCGTTGTGTTTGAGAACATGGAATTGCTCGAAGATCTAGCACGCAAGAAGCATGGTGTCATCGCTTATTTAGGACATGTGTGCAATTGGGAATGGATAGCCGACGTAGGCAAACAATTTAGTGACAAAACTATCGTAGAACACAATGTTTATCGCCGTCAAAAAAACGCGCATGCAGATCGTGCTATGCTTGAGTTACGCAGCAGACGCGGAGGAGAATGTGTAGAGAAGAATCAATTGCTGCGCAAACTTGTGCAGCTTCGTTATGCCGACTATCCATTTGTGATAGGTTTGATAGCCGATCAAAAACCTTCACCACGCAACGCACATGTATGGACGACCTTCCTCAACCAAGAAACAGCCTTCTTGGACGGAGGTGAGACTCTCGCTCGGAAGTTTGACCTCGGCGTTGTTTACGCCCGTATTACATCCCCACAACGAGGATATTATCGCATTCATTTTGAACTCATTACAGACGATCCAAATAGTATGCCTCAAGATAACATAACTCTCGCCTATGCTCGCCTCATAGAGCAAAACATTTGCCTACAACCCCACGCATGGCTTTGGACGCACAACCGATGGAAATGGGCAAGAAAGTTAGATGAAAGATAAAAGGTAAACTGAAAGGATAGGAAATACTTGTGTATTTCAAAAAAAAGTTGTACCTTTGCCGAAAATTTAGGAATAACAACATTAAACGATATTGATATGGAATTTAAGTATGCACCCATGTTTCAATTGGGTAAAGACGAAACAGAGTACTATCTCTTGACTAAGGACCACGTGTCAGTTGGTGAGTTTGAAGGCAAACCAATGCTAAAGATCGAGGCAGAAGGTCTCACAAAAATGGCTAATGCCGCTTTCTCAGATGTGAGTTTTATGCTCCGTCGTAGTCACAATGAGCAAGTAGCTAAGATTCTCCGTGATCCAGAGGCTAGTGCCAACGACAAATATGTAGCCCTCACTTTCTTGCGCAACGCGGAAGTATCTTGCAAAGGTCAATTGCCACTCTGTCAAGATACCGGCACTGCTATCATCCATGGCGAGAAAGGTCAACAAGTCTGGACTGGCTATTGCGATGAAGAAGCACTCTCCAAGGGTGTATATCTCACATACACTGAGCGTAACCTCCGTTACTCTCAAAATGCTCCACTCAATATGTACGACGAAGTGAACACCAAGTGTAACCTCCCCGCACAAATTGACTTGGAAGCTACTGAAGGTATGGAGTATCACTTCCTCTGTGTAACCAAAGGTGGTGGTTCTGCCAATAAGACATATCTCTACCAAGAGACCAAAGCACGCATCCAAAACCCAGGTACCCTCATCCCATTCCTTGTAGAAAAAATGAAGAGCCTCGGTACTGCAGCTTGTCCTCCATACCACATTGCATTTGTAATTGGAGGTACCAGCGCAGAGAAGAACTTGCTTACTGTTAAGCTTGCTTCTACTCACTACTACGACACACTCCCTACTACTGGCGACGAGACAGGTCGTGCTTTCCGTGATGTAGAACTAGAAGAACAACTACTCCAAGAGGCGTACAAAATAGGTCTTGGAGCACAATTCGGTGGCAAATATATGGCACACGACATCCGTGTGATTCGTCTTCCACGTCACGGTGCTAGCTGCCCTATCGGTTTGGGTGTAAGCTGCTCCGCTGACCGTAACATCAAATGTAAGATCAATAAGGATGGTATCTGGATTGAGAAAATGGATAACAACCCTGCAAGTCTCATTCCAGAGGAGTTGCGTCAAGCAGGCGAAGGCGATGCAGTATGCGTAGATCTCAACCAACCTATGGCTGATGTATGCAAACTTCTCTCTCAATATCCTATTGGTACACGTCTCTCACTCAATGGTACCATTATTGTAGGTCGTGACATCGCTCACGCTAAGATCAAAGCTCGTCTTGATGCTGGTGAGGGTATGCCTGAGTACCTAAAGAACCACCCTATCTACTACGCTGGACCAGCTAAGACTCCAGCAGGCATGCCTTGCGGTTCTATGGGACCTACTACTGCTGGTCGTATGGATCCTTACGTGGATGAATTCCAAGAGAATGGTGGTAGTTTGATTATGCTCGCAAAAGGTAACCGTACTATCGATGTAACCAATGCTTGTCAAAAGCACGGTGGTTTCTACCTCGGTTCCATCGGTGGTCCTGCAGCTATCTTGGCACAAGAGAACATCAAGTCTATTGAGTGTGTAGAGTATCCAGAATTGGGCATGGAGGCTATCTGGAAAATCGAAGTAGAGAATTTCCCTGCTTTCATTCTTGTGGATGATAAAGGTAACGACTTCTTCAAGCAACTCAAACCTTGCGAGGGATGTACTATTCTTAAGTAAGACATATGTCTGAAGATAACAAAAAAATAGGTTTTTGGACACGACTGCGGAATAAATACCGCATTAGTATCATCAACGAAGAGACTTGGGCAGAACGCGGGCATCTCCATCTAAGTGGATGGGGTGCCATCGTTCTATTGGGCATTATCTTTGCATTAGCATTGGCACTCTTTTCGTTGGTCATACTATACACTCCTATTCGCAATTATTTACCTGGATATTCCGAGAATATTCGCCATCAGTTGATGGAAGAGTCTGCACGAGTTGATTCATTGGGTACTAGTTTGGAATTACAACGTCAGTACCTAAATATTATTTCGCAAGTAGTGGCAGGCGAAGTATCTACAGACACAATAGCAAGCATGGATTCCATGCAGATTATTATGCGTGAAGAGTTATTACTAGCCAAGAGTGAAGCCACTGCTGAGTTTATCGCACAATACGAAGCGAAAGAGAAAGACAACTTGCAGTTGTTTGAAACCGTGCAAGTACCTCACACGATCCATCTATCTGATTTCTTTCCTCCGCTACATGGCAAAGTTACAGAAGCGTATTCTGACAAACGTCATGGAGTGGTTATCACTAGTTACGGAAACAAGAATGCTTCTGCCACCTTAGATGGCACAGTGATTCTTTGTAAATACAACATCAATAGTACCTACACGATGATCATCCAACACACACAATTCGTATCTATCTACGAAGGGGTAAAACAACCGCTAAAGGCAGTGGGTGACCATGTAATGGCAGGTGAAGTGATAGGGTTACTAGAGGGTTTGACATTGGAATTTGAGTTGTGGAAAAATGGACAATCTGTCAATCCTGAAGAATATGTGATGTTTTAGAATTGAGTATGAGAGTAAAAGAAATAATATGTTTATTGTGGGCTGCAGTCATAGTATGCAGTATGTCTTCGTGTAGTATTTCTGCTCGCGTAAAGCGCGCTGATAAGAAATACAATATCGGAGAATATTATGCAGCTGCCGACATGTATAAGCAAGTATACAAACAAATCAAGAGCAAGGACAAGAAAACCCGTGCACATGTAGCATTTAATCAAGCAGAGTGTTATCGCATACTGAATAATAGCAAAGCCGCCAACGCATACAAGAATGCTATTCGCTATCACTATCACGATTCTATCGTGTATTTGCACTATGCGCAAGTTCTGCAATATCAAGGTAAGTACAAAGATGCTATCAAGCAATATGACATTTATCTAGAAGAACATCCTAGCGACTATGTGGCACAGGCGGGTAAGTACGCATGTTTAAAGGTTGAAGAGTGGAAACAACAGCACACGCGCTACAAGATTGCACCAGCCAAAGAGTTCAATGCCAAGCGCTCTTCTAATCTCGCTCCTGCTTTCATCACTGCTGACGGCGATGCACTAGTCTTCACATCCAATCGCCAAGAACAGCAATCCTCCAACAAAAAGAAGACACGCAACTCATCGGTTACAGGTATGCCTACCTTTAATCTCTATTCTGCTCGCAAGAATGCTGCTGGCAAATGGGAAGACATCGAACTTTGCGAAGGTCTCTATTCTGAAGCAGAGGGCGAAGAGGAGGGTACGACACAAAAACAAACCACTACCGCAGAACTCGGCGTATGCTGTTTTGGCGAAGAAGGACGAATTATGTATTTCACCTACTCCAAACCTATCAACGGACAAGATATAGGAGCCAAGATATATACCTCTCAACGCGCTAGTGGCGAGTGGAGCGAGGCGCAAGAACTTAAACTATTCAGCGATAGTAGTATCACCGTAGGTCACCCTTCGCTATGCGCAACTGGAGACACACTTTATTTTGTAAGCGATGCCCCAGGTGGATATGGCGGCAAAGACATTTATATGGCATTGAATAATGGCGGTGCTTGGGATGACATTCGCAATCTTGGTCCTAGTATCAACACATCAGATGATGAGTTATTTCCACATATTCGTCACGATGGCAGATTATATTTCTCTTCCAAAGGTCATCCCGGCTATGGTGGACTAGATCTTTTCTACGCCATACCAGAAGACACCATATGGAATGTATTTAACATGGGTGCTCCATTTAACTCTACAGGCGATGACTTTGGTATCACTTTTACAGGTAAGAGTGAAGATGGATTCTTCTCATCCAATAGAGGACAGAAGAAAGGTTACGACCTCATTTATTCCTTTGTGTTACCACAGTTGGAGTTTATTATTGAAGGTAAAGTCCTTAACAGCGATGGCGAACATCTATCCGATGCCACATTACGACTGATTGGAAACGATGGAACAAACGTTAAGACACAGATTCGCCGTGACGGAACCTATCGCCTAAAACTCAACAAAGATACGCACTACGCTATGCTAGCGACTGCACGAGGTTTCCTTAACCAGAAACATGTGTTTGCTACAGATGGACTCAAAGACAGTCACACCTACGAGCAAGACTTTACTCTTGCACCAATCTCCAAACCAGTGAAGATGGATAATATATTCTTCAAGTTTGGTAGTTGGGAACTCACTCCAGATTCTGAAGCAGGTCTCAAAGCATTGGTAAAATTGCTTAACGACAATCCAAACATCACTATCGAGTTAGCAGCACACACGGACCTTGTAGGCAATAACGAAGCCAACCAAGAACTCTCGCTCAAGCGTGCACAGTCAGTAGTCAATTATCTGATTAAGAACGGCATTGAGAAAGAACGCCTAACAGCGATTGGTTACGGCGAAGAGAAACCAGTAGTCGTGGACGATAATCTGCACAAACAATATCCATACTTGCCTAAGGAGCAAGTGCTAGATGAAGCATTTATCACAACCCTATCTGCGGATAAACAAGAGGTATGCAATTCGCTCAACCGTCGTACCGAGTTCCGCGTACTCAAAACAACATACAATCTGTACTAAACAATGAAACAATATCTCGAACTCTGCCAACGAGTGCTCAACGAAGGTGCTCTCAAACAAGACCGTACAGGTACGGGTACCAAGTCGGTTTTTGGTCATCAAATGCGTTTTAATCTTGAGGAAGGTTTTCCTCTCTTGACCACGAAGAAACTCCACCTCAAGTCTATCATTTATGAACTATTGTGGTTCCTCCGTGGTGATACGAATGTCAAGTATCTTCAGGAGCACGGTGTGCGTATTTGGAATGAATGGGCAGACGAGAATGGCGAACTAGGTCCAGTTTATGGTCACCAATGGCGTTCATGGCCTGACTACCAAGGCGGACATATCGACCAGATCAAACTACTCGTAGAGCAAATCAAGAATAACCCAGACTCACGCCGTCATATCGTGAGTGCATGGAATGTAGCAGAGGTCAATAACATGGCACTTCCCCCATGCCACACATTGTTTCAGTTCTATGTGGCCGACGGGCGCCTCTCTTTGCAACTCTACCAACGCTCAGCGGATATTTTCCTCGGTGTGCCATTTAATATTGCTTCCTATGCTTTGTTATTGATGATGATGGCGCAGGTTACAGGACTAAAGGCAGGTGATTTTGTGCATACTTTTGGTGATGCACACATTTACACCAATCACTTTGAGCAGGTACAATTGCAACTCACACGCGACACGCGCGCGCTACCTAAGATGATGATTAACCCAGAGGTGAAAGATTTGTTCGACTTCAAGTTCGAAGACTTCACCCTAGTGGACTACAATCCACATCCACATATCCCTGGCATAGTAGCGGTATAAAGCAGTCTTTTAC
This sequence comes from Paludibacteraceae bacterium, assembly GCA_045532335.1. Classification (GTDB taxonomy): domain Bacteria; phylum Bacteroidota; class Bacteroidia; order Bacteroidales; family Paludibacteraceae; genus Colicola. Next base: position 32,889 of record JAZSFR010000020.1, on the reverse strand, counting down.
GGGTTCATTACATTAGACTTTAGACTTTCAACATTAGACTTTCGACATTAGACTTTAGACTTTCAACACTACACCATACACTATAGTTTATGCTATCTCTCATCGTCGCTATATCTGAGAATAATGCCATTGGTAAGGCTGGGGACTTGCTATGTTACTTGCCTGATGACCTCAAACACTTCAAGGCTCTCACTACGGGTGCCACAGTTGTGATGGGCAAAAAGACATTCTTCTCCCTACCCCGCCGTCCTTTACCTAATCGTAGAAATATTGTGCTGACTCGTGACGGAAGTTTCACTTACGAGAATACCGAGGTAGCACACTCTATTGAGGAACTACACTCCATGATTACTGCCGAGGAGAATGTGTTTATCATCGGTGGAGGAGAAGTGTATAAACAGTTTATGCCGTTGGTAGATGAATTGCAAATCACACATATACACCACACTTGGGAGGATGCAGATACCTTCTTTCCTGAAATCAACCCTACTATCTGGCAATGCACCAACGAAGAAAGACACGAGGCAGACGAAAAGCATGATTATGCCTTTACATTTGCCACATACAAGAGACTATAGATTATTGAAATTCAACAATCTATAACAAAAATAGCGTGCCATAATAGCACGCTATTTTTGTCATACGCTTATAGTTTATTTTACTTCATACCCCAAAACATTATACTTTACACCATCCTTGATGATGAGTAGTTGTTGTTCCTGAACCACCTTACAAACATTATTATTATCCACCTCAGTATTCTCCACTGCTGTTTCCATAGCGTTATAAACCACATGCACAGGTACATCGTAGGAGTTCACAGCTTTCACCTCTAGTCTCAACTTACCATCCACTTTCTCTACCGTCACCGTGCCATCGACTAGGAAATACAAAGCATCCAAATAGCCATCTGTCAAACTAGCATACAAAGACGGAGATACGGTATTATCCTCATTAGCACCCGTACTTGACAACACAGTACCAGCCATCAACGAATGATTTATCGGATATACTCCCTGAGGAATAATAACCTCATTATCCACCTGATTAGCAAAGAAATACAGCACCAACATATCTGATTGATCATGCGCTGTAGTTTGGAAAATGATATAACCATCACGCTGCGTATGATCTTCGATCACGACATCATCCTCTGCTCCATACACACGCTCCACAGCACCATCCTCTGAATCAAAATCCAAATGAGGACGCTCATACTTGGAATACATCGTAATGCGATACAATTTAGCATCTTCACCCACCACTTCCGCACGCGCCGTGATGACGCCATCAGGAGATAGCGTAACGACCAGTTCGCCTTTCTCTATGGTATAGGTGTCATACTCTCGAGTCTTAGGATTCCACTCTTGAATATAGGTATAATCATTAAAGAAGTCATAGCGTCCCTCTCCAAATCGGCCAAACATACCATCATTGACGAATGTACCTTCTATCGCATAACTTGCAGGTGTAAACGACACCATGCGTGTTTGATCATCCGTATAAGCAATCAACTGATAGTAACCTTCCTCCAAATGATTGGTAAAAGGTACATCGTTGAATGTCAGCTCTATTGTATCCGTTGGCATAGGTACCGCATACCACAACTGCACATCATATAGTTTCGCATCAAAACCCACCATCTGTGCTTTCACCCAAGTCGTATCTCCGGACTGATAAATCGTGCCTTCCACTTGTGCCAACTCAATATCCATCTTCAACGCATCATCTACCAAAGAGGTATAATACTCCCCTATATGCTCCATCGTGAATTCACCGCCTAATTCTGCACCCACCACATTAAGATTCAATGTGTAGCGGTCGTTAGAATTAATAAGCAATAGATCGTTGTTCATCTGTGGATAATAGGACGCACGAGCCGTATGGTCAAAATGCAGGGCTATTGTATCGGTTGTCGCAGGCACCACCCAAGCTAAATCAAAGTTATACACCACATTATCCGTACAACGTGCCTCGCCATACACCGTATATTCGCCGTTAGAGAGTTGCTTCACATGTATTTTGGTAGTCAACGACTCCACTTGATTACCCGTTTGTTTATCCGTCACATACACCTGTGCCAGTGCTTCTGTATATGTACGCTCACGCAGAACATTATCCTTATACATTATTTGCAGCTCATACTCATCGTTAGACGCAGCAATAGTCATCATATTATACACCTCAGCATAGGTATCATCTATCCGCATATTCGCACACTTCACATCTACTGTATCTATTGGAGCAGAGAATGGCACTGCCAATAGCATATGATAAATCACCGTATCATTACCCAGCATATTACACTGCGCCATATAGGCCAACACACTATCCGTCAAGTAACCCATACCCACTTGTGCTTCTAATTGCAACGGAGTAATAGACTTGCCTTGATATACAAAGCGCGAAGCAGAGAGATCAAAGTAATCTAATGCTGTATAACTGCCAATAATAGAGGAACTATTCACCTTGAGCGCAATATCCCAATCCGTATTCTTACCCGAAATAGTATAAGCATCTTCCTCTGTCTCCATAGTAGCATCCAATATAGATACATCTATCTCATCCTTGGCATTGATCACCTCATGGGTGGCATGCACCTTGTAGATATTACCATCCGTACCGGTTATAGTGGCGTTCAACTCTATCTGTTCTAGCATTGGACTGATTTCTTCTACAGCAATCGTCATAATGATATTCTTAAAGTGAATACCACCATTCTCGCGATTTTCAGGTGTAAAGATATAGGAATAGTCATCCAGAAACTTATTCAAACGGAATGTTCCGCAGTAATTATCCTTAGGAGCTTTCCAATTGAGATACACCTCCCAGTCCTCTTCGTTCTCTAAGACCACATACCAATCCCCAGAATTGTAATACTTAGGACCTTGCGTAAAATGATCAAACTCCAAATAGATCGTATCCGATGCTGCAAACACTCCTTGTAAGCAGAATACAGACAAAAGTATGAAAAAAATCTTGCGCATAACAGACTATTTTATAAAAACTTTGCAAAGGTAATAAAAAAAATGCGAATATACAAATTTTTACTTTAGAAGTTCAGTGGTACATCTCAACTCTCCCCTTACTTGCCACCTATCCGCATAGGTACTTCATAGGAACTTCATAGGGACTTCATAGGAACTTCATAGGAACTTCGCCGAAAGAATACCGAAGGAAGAGCGAAGGAAGAGCGAAGCGTTATCGAACCTTGTCGAAATGACAATAAACAAAAGTAGGTGTATCATCATTTTGACACACCTACTTTACTTCTTCTCGCCTTTCGCCTATAACCAATAACCTATAGCCCGAAGGGCGTCTTATATCTTACTTCACTTGTACACCAAGTGCGTTGTAAGCTTTACCATCGCGAATGATCACGAGTTGACCGTCAACGATTTGCTTTTGGATACCCTCAATGTTAACATTGATGTTCTCAAGATCAGTAGATGTTCCATCGTAAGTGATGTTAATCTCTTGATCGTAAGAGTTGATAGCATCGATAGTCATCTTCATCTTACCATCTACCTTCTCAACTGTTACAGTACCACCTACCATGCACCAAACAGGAACTTGGAGATAACCATCTGCAGTATTGTGTGCATAGAACGATGGAGATAGACCATAGTTAGGATCATAACCTTCACTTGCATATACGGTACCATAATCCATAGAATCATCGATTGAGTAAACACCTGCAGGAACTACGATATCAGCATCTGCTTCCTCTACGAAGAAATACATTGCGCAGATATCAGAACCATCAGCTGCCTCTACTTGCCAGTAAACCATTCCGTAGTCAGCATCGTATTCAGTAGTTACAACATCAGCTGCAGTATAAGCTTTCTCTACACCGTACTCTGCATCGTATTGCAAGTGTGGTTTATCAAATGTAGAAGTCATGCTAATCTCATATTGTACTGCGTTAGAGCAGATTACAGATACGGTAGCATTGATATTACCAGCAGCATCCATAGTTACAGTCATAGTACCTTTCTCTACAGAATATACATCATACTCTGGATCTCCCCATTGGTCAACGCCAAGATATTTAGCCACATAAGTCTGAGTTGCATAGAAGTCATATTGTCCTTCGCCGAATCTACCGAATACACCATCATTTACGAATGTACCAGCTACTTCCTCAGTAATAGGAGACATTGCTACGAGCAAACCAGTTGTCTCATCTTCGCCAGACAATGTATAGTAACCATTAGACTCGAGTTGGTTATCGAAAGCAGCATCAACAGTCAATTTAACAGTCTCTTTTGGAGTTGGAACAACATACCACAACTCTACTTGATAGAGCACTGCATCAAAACCAACTATATCAGCAACCATCCAAGTGGTATCACCTATTTGATATACTTTACCTTCTACAGATGCAATTTGAATCTCAGTCATATCGTCCTTTGTCTCGCCATATTTAACGAGTTGGGTGTAGTAAGTATCCATATCGTCATAAGTAAACTCGCCACCCATTGGTACACCATAGATATCAAGAGCTACGAAATACTCGTCGTTCTCATTTGCCAAATAGAGGTCGTTACCCAAATCAGGATAGAACGCAGCTGAAGCTGAGTTAGGGAAGCTCAAAGTAACTGTTTTAGTTGGTTCTGGAACCTCAAACTTCATCTCTACAACATAGTATTTACCATCTTTGCAGTGACCCTCAAGAAGAACATTCCAACCTGTTTCATCATCATTTACCATCATTGCAGTAGCATAGATAGCTTCAGTCTCAACGCCAGTAGCTTTGTCAGTAACATAGAGCATTACCTCTTCTTCACCAGCCCACTCGCCTTCTGTTGCTTCCCAGCCTGCTACACCGCCGTAGATACTCCAGTCGTTGCTCTCACCGGTCAAATAAACCCAACCAAAGATTGAAGCCCAAGAATCATCTACTTGAAGATTAAGAATCTCGATATTAACAGTATCAGTAGCAGCAGCTACAGGAGCAGTAACAGATACTTTATTGAGTACAGTATCTTGATTGTAATAGCTCATATCAGCTACATAAGACAAGGAACCATCAAGCATTTGAGAAGATACGATCATCTCTGTATTCATCAATTGTTGCTCAACACCCTTGCATACCACCTTGGTGTTCTCCATAACCAAATCGCCTTGAGTATAGCGACCAGTAGGCCATGTTGCAACATAAGCAAGAGCCAAATCCAAATCAGCGTTCTTACCAGCCAATGTAACCAAATCATTATCCTCGTCAAAAGTCAAAGTAGCACCTGTTAGATCATAACTAACTTCTGCCTTTGGAGTAAAGAAATCGTGTACACAAGTCACTACATATACATTGCCATCTGTACCATCAATTACAGCGTGCAAATTAACAGTAGTAAGATATTGACCTTTTTTAGTCTCAGAGATAGTCAAAACACATTTCTCAAAGTCAACATACTCATCATACTCGTTGAGGATATAAGAGTAATAAAGATCCAAGTCTTTCTCTGTAAATGTACCTACATAAGACTCATTCAAGATGTCAAATCTTACCAATCGATCGCCTTTACTGCAAGCCATATACCAGTCACCACCTTCCTCATACCACTCAGGTGCGATAGAGAAGCCATCAAAGTGCCATTTGATAGTATCAGCAGCTTGAGCAGCAGCTACTTTCAATGGAGACTTAGCAGGAACTTTCTTCACTTCCTTCTCTACGCGCTCAAAACTACGGAGAACCTTAGCATCTTTTGCCATCTCCAAAGCTTTTGCTTGAGCAGGAGTCTTAGCCTCAAATTGTTCTTGACTTGCAGGTTTTGCTTTCTTACCTGCCAATTTTACGTTTTGCGGTAACGCCATTACTGAGAGCGCAACCACTGTTGCCATGAAAAGTGTAAAAATCTTTTTCATACAGACTAAAATTAATTGTTAATACTTATATAATTATTGTTATTTCTTACTGTAAAACAGACCATTATAGCATTTTCTATCAAAAAGACAGCGAAATACACGACAAAGGTAGTACTTTTTTTGATTTGACCAAATATTTTTAACAAAAAGTTACAAAAAATCACATTTTTCTAACAATTTCACCAATAAATCACATATTCGCGGTAATCTCGTGTAAAAATTGTTATTGTACAATTTCTCCAAGACACTCCTTAAATAATACACGCGCGCGATAATAGAACTCTATATTTCTTTAGTTATTCGTTAGTTATTCGTTAGTTATTCTTTAGTTATTCTTTAGTTATTCATAGGTTATTATGCAACCTTTACTATATTTTCAAGAACCTCTCCTCATGAGATTATCACGAAAACCATCAACTTTCTACCAAACATTTGCATACTTGCTTTTTTTTCACTACCTTTGCAGAAAATTTAACATAAACATCATTAACATGCGTAAAATAATCTTCATGGCTACACTTGCACTACTCACCGCAGCGTGTCAAAACAACAAAGAAAACGATAAACTTCCTATCACCAAACCAGATATTACGATCTCCGGCGGACGACTCACCCCCGAAGCACTCTGGGCTATGGGACGCATCAACAGCGTACATCCAGATGAGCAATCGGGACGTATCGCCTATACAATAAGCTACTACAGCGTGGAAGAAAACCGCTCCACATCATGGATACGCGTATGCCAACATGCCCAATCGCCAATTGCCAATAGCCAATCGCCACTCGAACTCATCGACGAGTTCGTTGGACACTCACCTACTTGGCATAATGGACAATTATGCTACATCAACAAAGATGGGCAAGTAGTGATCGGTAAGAAAATCCTCACAGGATTTGACAAAGATATCGAGGGATTTCTACTTTCCCCACAAGGCGACAAAATCATCCTCATCGCACAAGTTAAGACCATCCCTACCACCGCAGACAAACATCCTGATCTGCCACTTGCCTCTGGACGCGTGGTGGATGACCTCATGTACAAGCATTGGGATGAATGGACCGAAACTGCCCCACATCCATTCCTCTGTGACCTCTCAACTCTCAACTCTAAACTCTCAACTCTAAACTGTATCGACCTATTGGAGGGTACCCCCTACGAATCGCCTATGAAACCATTTGGCGGTATAGAGCAATTAGCATGGAGTCCCGACGGCAAACAAATCGCCTACACCTGCCGTAAAAAAAGTGGATTAGAGTACGCCATATCAACCAACTCCGATATTTACCTCTATGACCTTGCTACAGGTACACACACCAACCTCACCGAGGGCAATGGTGGATATGACACCAACCCATCCTACTCACCTGACGGACAATGGATTGCATGGCAGTCTATGGAGCGCGATGGTTACGAGAGCGACGAGAATCGACTCATGATCCAGAACATCCAAACAGGCGAGCGTCGTTTCCTCACCCAAGGTATGGAAACCAATGTAGATACTTATTATTGGAAGGACAACAACTCACTCGTATTCAGCGCCGTATGGCATGCTACCAGCATGCTCTACGAAGTAAATATCTCGACTCCTGAACACCTAAACTCCTCAACTCCTAAACTCCAAGTATTGACCACAGGTCAATACGACTATGTACCTGGAGGAAATATCGGAGATACTTACTACTGCCTTCGCCACTCAATGCGCGAAGCAAACGAGATCTTCGCCTTTACACCCTACACCCTACACTCTACACCTACCCAACTCACCCACGAAAACGACAATATCTACTCCCAAATCACGATGGGTACCGTCGTTCCCCGTTGGCAAAAGACTACTGATGGCAAACAAATGCTCACATGGATCATCTATCCACCACATTTTGACCCTAGCAAGAAATACCCTACTCTGCTCTATTGCGAAGGCGGACCACAATCACCTGTAAGTCAGTTCTGGAGTTTCCGTTGGAACTTCATGATGATGGCTGCCAACGACTACATCATCGTAGCACCTAACCGCCGTGGATTGCCAGGTTTTGGCAACGAATGGAACGAGCAAATCAGTGGCGACTACGGAGGACAATGTATGAAAGATTACCTCAGTGCAATAGACGAGTTTGTTGCCTCTGAACCATACGTGGACAAAGACCGATTGGGTTGCGTAGGCGCATCGTTTGGCGGGTTTAGCGTATATTGGTTAGCAGGACACCACGATAAGCGTTTCAAAGCATTCATCGCACACGACGGCATCTTCAACATGGAAATGCAATACCTTGAAACAGAGGAGAAATGGTTTGCCAATTGGGATATGGGAGGTGCCTACTGGGACAAAAATAACAAGACCGCCCAACGTACCTTTGCCAATTCTCCACACCTGTTTGTGGACAAATGGGACGCACCTATCCTCTGTATCCACGGCGAGAAAGACTATCGCATCCTTGCTAACCAAGGCATGGCAGCCTTCGATGCTGCGAAAATGCGAGGCGTAGAAGCACAACTACTCATCTTCCCTGATGAAAATCACTGGGTTCTCAAACCACAAAACGGCATTCTCTGGCAAAGAACTTTCTTTGCATGGTTAGACAAATACTTGAAATAACAACTAGTTAGACTAGCACTACTAGCCCAACTAGGCAAAACCAATACACTATGCTTAAAAACAAAACCGCCCTAATCACAGGTGCATCACGCGGAATAGGCAAAGCCATTGCCCTACTCTATGCAGAATATGGTTGTAGCCATATCGTCATCACAGACTTAGTAGAAGAACAGCAAGTCGCTCCCCTGCTTCAAGAATTAGAGAACAAAGGTAGCAAAGTCCTTTATATTCAAAGCAATGCAGCACAATTTGATGCTGCACGCGAAGCAGTTAAACAAGTGGTAGAAACCTTTGGAAGCATCGACATTCTCGTATGCAACGCAGGTATAACCCGAGACACTTTGTTTATGCGCATGAGCGAGCAACAATGGGATGATGTAATAGACATCAACCTCAAATCCGTCTTCAACTACTGCCAAGCAGCAACCCCATACATGATGCGCCAACGTAGCGGTAGCATCATAGCCATGTCCTCCGTGGTGGGCATTGCAGGCAACGCTGGACAAGCCAACTATGCAGCATCCAAAGCCGGCATCATTGGCTTAATCAAATCACTAAGCAAAGAACTTGGTGCTCGCAATATACGTGCCAACGCCATCGCACCAGGATTTATCCTCACCGATATGACACTAGCGCTACCTGAGGAAGTAAGACAAGAAATGGTTAAACTAGTACCTATGCGCCGCTGTGGCGATGCCGAAGAAGTAGCTAAAGTGGCATTATTCTTAGCATCCGACCTATCATCTTACGTATCAGGACAAGTCATCTCCGTTAACGGAGCGATGGGATAGATTATCGAATAACGCATAACAATAAAAAAGAAAGACTCTCCAACGAGAATCTTTCTTTTTTGTTGCCAAACTAGGACTCGAACCCAGACAGACAGAACCAGAATCTGTAGTGCTACCATTACACCATTTGGCAATGTGATTCGTACCAAATCGACTGCAAAGGTACTGCTTTTTTCCCAAACTACCAAAAAAAACACTAAAAAAACACCAAATACCAACCACTAAACACTAAACTCTAAACACTAAACACTAAAACACTTGCATATATGCAAGATTTTTTGTACTTTTGCAACCTAATTTGAAGTAATATGGCTTATCGTATAGCATTAATTGGTTATGGCAATATTGGTCGTGCTGCAGAACACGCCATCATCGCAGCTCCAGATATGGAGTTAGCAGGTATATATCATCACAATGATTCCTTGGACACCATTAAGGCAGATGCAGTACTACTCTGCACCCCAACGCGCGAAGTGGAGAAGTTTGCTCTTCAGCTCCTGAATAAGGGTATCTGCACCGTGGATTCGTTTGATATTCACAACCAAATCGTGGTTCTGCGCTCGAGTTTGCACACTGCCGCTAGTGAGCATCAAGCAGTGAGTGTAGTATCAGCTGGATGGGATCCTGGTAGCGACTCTGTGGTACGTGCCTTGCTACTCGCTATGGCACCACAAGGCATCACTTACACCAACTTCGGCCCAGGTCGCTCAATGGGACATACCGTTGCAGCCAAAGCCATTGAGGGTATCAAAAATGCACTCTCTATGACCATTCCACTAGGTACAGGCGTACACCGCCGTATGGTGTATGTAGAACTCGAGGAAGGAGCTTCTGCCGCCGAGGTAGAGAAGCGATTGCTGGCTGATGATTATTTTGCGCACGATGAGACTCATATGGTAGTAGTGGACGATGTAGAGGCACTTAACAATGTGGCTCATGGCGTTAATCTTGTCCGCAACGGTGTGAGTGGCAGCACACATAACCAACGATTTGAGTTCAACATGACAATCAATAATCCTGCTTTGACTGCCCAAGTCATGGTATCTTGCGCTAGAGCAGCCATACGCATGCAACAAGCAGGACGATATGGTGCATACACCATGATAGAGTTAGCACCAATAGACCTATTACCTGGAGAAAAAGAACAACTAATCAAACAACTAGTCTGATTATGAAGCGATTGACTATTATAGATTTTGTAGAAAAATACACCCACGAATACAGCGACTTAACCTTCCTTCGCGAGAAGGTAGATGGCGTGTGGACAGAAACTAGTTTCCGCTCTACCCGTGAAGAGGCACATAAGATCGGTGCTGGATTAGTAGCATTAGGTCTAAAAAAAGGCGAGAAAGTATCCCTACTCTCTCAAGGACGTAACCTATGGATTACTAGCGAACTGGGTATCCTCTACGCCGGCGGTGTGAATGTGCCATTGAGCATCAAACTCACAGAATCTACCGACCTATTATTCCGTATTCAACACTCAGAGTCACGTTATGTGATCGTAAGCGAGCAACAATTACCTAAAATTCGCAGTATTATCAAGGATTGTCCTTTGGTAGAGAAGATTATCGTGCTTGACCCTATCGAGGATTACCAAGACAACGAGATAGCCATTAGCAAGGTGATTGCTATGGGCGAAGAGTACCTCCAAGAGCATGCAGCGGATTTTAAAGCACTATACGAGTCTATTGGTCCAGATGATTATGCTAACATTAGTTATACTTCTGGTACTACCGCAGACCCCAAAGGAATCCTACTCACTCACCGCAACTATACAGCCAATGTGGAACAAGGAGGTAGCGTTATTCGCTGTCAGAAAGGCGATGTGATGCTTATCATTTTGCCACTTGACCACTGTTTTGCCCATGTAGCAGGTTTCTACACAATGATGTCCTACGGCGGAAGTATAGCGACTGTACCTATTGGAAAAACAGCGATAGCGACCTTGAAAAATATCCCTATCGCCATCAAAGAAGTAAGACCAATGCTTATGCTATCCGTTCCTGCCTTGGCACGAAACTTCCGCAAAAGCATTGAAACAAGCATTAAGGCCAAAGGTAAAGTAGTGGAGAGGCTATACGAGTTTGCGCTCAATAATGCAATTAAATACAACAAAGAATATTGGAACCGTGGCGGTTGGCAAGCATGGCGATACCCTTTAGTTAAACTTTTTGACAAGATTATCTTCAAAGCAGTACGCGAAGGATTTGGTGGCAGAATGCAGTTCTTTGTGGGCGGTGGTGCATTATTGGACATTGAGTTACAACGCTACTTCTGTGCAGTGGGCATGCCTATGTTCCAAGGATATGGACTGAGCGAAGCTACACCAATCATCTGTGCAAACTCTATGGGGCATGCTATTTTTGGGTCGAGCGGACGCATTGTGAGTCCATTGGACTTGAAGATTTGCGATGATGACGGCAACGAACTGCCACATGGTGAGAAAGGCGAAATCGTGATCAAGGGCGAAAATGTGATGGCTGGTTATTGGAAAAATCCAGAATCAACAGGCAAGACCATCATTGATGGTTGGTTGCACACAGGTGATATGGGTTATATAACCGACAAACATCCTGGATACTTATGGGTAGTAGGACGATTTAAATCATTGCTTATCAGTGCCGATGGTGAGAAATACAGTCCAGAAGGATACGAGGATAGTCTTACAGATGGAAGCAAATACATTGAGCAAGTGATTCTGCACAACAACCAAGATCCTTACACCATTGTACTCATTGTCCCTAACAAAGAGGCACTCAAGGAATATGTCAAAGCACAAGGTGTAGATCCTACAACGGAGGCAGGCAAGAAAGCGATGTTACAGAAGATCCAAGACGAAGTAAACGAATATCGCAATGGCAAGTTTGCGGGAATGTTCCCAGAGCAATGGTTGCCCAAAGCGATAGCTGTATTGCCAGAGGCCTTTACGGAACAAAACCACATGGTCAACTCTACCATGAAGATCGTTCGCGGTAAAGTAGAGGAGTATTATGCAGACCGTATTGAATATGCCTACACTCTAGAAGGTAAAGAACTATTTAACGAGAAGAATATCTCCTCCCTCTAAACACTAAACTTTAAACACTAAACAAAAAAATGCTTGTCATTTTTATAACAATATCAATTATTGCCATCCTCTTAACTAGGGGGATAAAGTTATCTGAGCGTATTACTGAGTTCTCAAAAGGCGCAGGACACAAGAATATGCTCCTTATGGTATGGATATTTATCCTCGCAGGTGCTTTTGCATCTAGCGCGAAAGCAATGGGCGCGGTAGAAGCTACAGTCAATCTGACTTTGGATATCCTACCTACTCAATTCCTATTGGCAGGACTCTTCATCTCCGCTTGTATGGTATCACTCTGTATGGGAACAAGTGTCGGCACTATTGTAGCGCTGATGCCTATTGCTGCATCATTGGCAGATAAAACAGAGATGTCCGTGGCATTAATGACCGCAAGTATCGTGAGTGGTGCGTTCTTTGGCGATAACCTCAGTTTTATCTCCGACACAACCATTGTAGCCACCCAATCGCAGGGTTGCAAACCTAGCGATAAGTTCAAGTATAACTTCTTCTTAGTCTTACCATCGGCTATTATTGTGGCACTTATATACTTCTTCCTTGGCTCATCCACCCACGAAGTACCTAGCGCACCATTGCTATGGTGGAAGATTATTCCTTATGCTACAGTGCTCATACTTGCCACATGCGGTATGAATGTCATGGTGGTATTACTAATGGGTATTCTGCTCACAGGTATCGTAGGCATTGCGGATGGTAGTTATACTTTTATGGAATGGACCACCAGTCTCACCAACGGTGTGATGGGTATGGGCGAGTTGATACTCATTTCCATGATGGCAGGAGGTATATTTGCACTCATTACCTACAAGGGTGTGATGGATCGCCTAGTACAACGCATCACAAGCAAAGTACGCACTCGCAAAGGGGCAGAACTTAGTATCTGCGCAACTGTGGCCATATCGAACATCATTACCGCCAATAATACCGTAGCTATCCTCAGTGTAGGCGATATCGCTAAAAACATAGCTAAGCGTTTTGATATTGATCCACGCCGCACAGCATCCCTATTGGATACCACTTCATGTACCATACAGGGTTTGATTCCTTACGGGGCACAGTTATTGATGGCTAGCGGTATAGCAGGTATTTCAGCATTGAGCATTGTACCTTATTTGTACTACCCTATGCTCATTGGTGTAACCGTACTAGCGACCATCATATTACCTAATTTAAGAAAACAATAAACATTAACTTTTAAATACAATCAGTATGAACACAACACCAACTCCTCATATCGGGGCTAAGTATGGCGAAATCGCCGAGACAGTCATCATGGCAGGTGACCCCTTGCGCGCTAAAATGATGGCAGAGAAATATTTGGATAATCCAGTTCTATTTAATAATGTACGAGGCATGCTCGGATTCACAGGCACACACAACGGCAAACCTGTTAGCGTGATGGGCCATGGTATGGGCATTCCTTCTATTGGTATCTACACCTACGAGTTATATAACTTCTACGGAGTTAAAAACATCATCCGCGTGGGCAGTTGTGGTAGTATCCATAACGATCTCAAAGTGGGCGACCTAGTGATTGCTATGGGTGCATGCACAAACAGCAATTATGCTATGCAATACGAGTTGCCAGGTACCTATGCTCCTATCGCAGACTTCGATCTATGCCGTCGTGCGGCTGAAGCTGCAGAACGTTTTGGTTACAACTACAAAGTTGGAAACGTATTCTCATCTGACACTTTCTACACCGAAAATGCTCACAATGACAAATGGATGAATATGGGCGTTTTGGCAGTAGAAATGGAAGCTCCAGCATTGTATATGAACGCAGCTCGTTCTGGAAACAAAGCGCTTGTTATCTGTACAGTATCCGATCATATCCTTACAGGAGAGTCCACTACCGCAGAAGAGCGTCAAAACAACTTCACTCACATGATGGATGTAGCATTCAGTTTGCTATGAGAAAGTGGTTTATCGCATTGGGACTATGGGCTATAGGTTATGGATTATTAGTAGCCCAACAGCGCATAGAGCCCATTGTATATGGTGATATGAACCAATGGGTGGTGCGTTACATCACGGAGTCTAAGATTCTAGGCGGAAAAACTAAAACTTTATATACCCTGGGCGCGACAGATACCATTCGTGAGAATGGTGCATATATTGCAGAGGAAAACAACCCATGGGGATGTAGCGATACTTATGCCAAATGCTTTGGTGTAGAGACTGCCATGAGTGGATCGGTGGTCCCAGAACCTCGCGGTCATGGTTATTGTTGCCGTCTGCGCAATGTATTATCCGATCTCAATATCAGTGACATGTATGCTATGGTATCTGGTACGATTTATATGGGGCATGCGCATGAACCATTGGGATTGCAAGCCAAAAACAAACCCTATACGGCTGTTGATTTTGGTGCACCCTTTACAGGACATCCCGTAGCATTCATGCTTGATTACAAGGCTCAGATATCCGATGTAGATAGTATTACTTCTACGGCAAACAACAAACCTGAGAAAATCGCTGGTCACGATTGTGCCGTGATTTATATTTATCTACAACATCGTTGGGAAGACAAAGAAACGGGCAGAATTTATGCCCGTCGTGTTGGCACTGTCTATGAGCGCATATGCGAAACCATACCCGAGTGGATAAATAACCACCAATTGCCTATTCGATGGGGAGACATATCTGAAGATCCTGATTTCCAAGAGTATGAAGGTCTCAATCAAACGGATATGATGACTCGCAATTCCAGAGGAAAAATGGTTCGTGTTGAAGAATTGGGCTGGAGCAAAGATGAGCCTACCCATATCGTTATGTACCTTTCTTCCAGCAATGCAGGAGTCTTCCGCGCCTGCGAAGGCAATACTCTTTGGGTAGATAACCTACGATGGGTGTACGAAGAGGAATAACATTCGACTTTCAACTCTTCACCAATATCCGATCTGCAGGATGGAAGTCGGTTAATGTGATTACTCCATCATCCAACAAAGTCTTAAGATGACGAACAACCGTCTTTTGTGTCATATTACGGTGCTTAGCAATATCTTTTATGCGATAACCCTGATGAAGCAACGTCATCGTTTGGAATGTGGTCGCATTCACACGTGACTTTCGTTGGGTAGTATAAATAGTTAGAGTCGGCTCCTTATACTTATAACTCTTACGTGCATCGAAGTAAGCTTCTACCGTAACCTTCTGTGCCATCTGCGCCTGCAAATAGGCCTTGCGCGAGAGAGCAGCATAAATATCCAATATACTTTGTTTGAGTTGCGCCGAATCCGACTGATTATTACTGCGCAGCGGACACTCACGCATCTCCTTCAGCAGTTCGTATATCTTAGGCACATAATACTGACTCGCTGCCTGCAATCGCTCTTGTAGTTTGTCCAACTGGTCGTTATACATCAGTTGGCGTATCTGCTGCTGAAAACGTTCCCCTACTCCATGCAAGTCCAACAAAGGCGTTACAAGGTCGGTAATATACTGGTTAGGCGGAATCTGCAAAGAGTTCATGTTATTGGCAATACGTTGCAGCGCATAGAGCTGTTCGGTATGCTCACGGAAGTCAAACAACGCACAGAGCAAAGTGGTCAAATACTCCTTTTGCGCAGGTTGAAGATTCTGCTCAATAGTTTGAATAGAGTCTTGGTTATCAGTAAACTGCAAAACCTCACGGGCGTTGGTGAGTGCTCGTGTAGGTATAGGAGTGAGCAAAGTCAATCCCTCTAGACTACGACAACGCGAAAGCGCCACATACACCTGTCCCGCAGCAAAAGCATCTTCGGCGTCTATAATGAGTCGGTCAAAGGTCAAACCTTGTGCTTTGTGTATGGTAATCGCCCACGCGAGACGCAATGGGTAATGGGTAAAAGTGCCGATAATCTCAGTCTGCACGAGATCACTACCCGCATCAGCATTATAGCGGATATTTTCCCATACCTCGTTATGCACATTGACTTCTGTACCATCATCGCAAAGCACATTAATTGCCTGCTTGGATAGCGAAGTGACTACACCAAGTTTACCATTGTAGTAGAGTTTATCGGTCGAAGAGTCGTTTTTGATGAACATCACACGGGCACCTACCTTGAGCGTCAGTTGTTCATTGATAGGATACATCGACTCAGGAAAAGTGTCAGTGATAGTAGCCTTGTAGGTATATTCCTTCCCCTTCAAGGCATCCATCTCACGCTGGTTAATGGCATCCACCTTGCTATTATGAGTGGAAAGCGTAATCGCCCCTTCTAAACTCCTAAACTCCTTAACTCCTAAACTCCTCACCCTACTATTGAGCACAGCGAAAGACTGCGGGGTGAGCGCATTGTTGCGCACTTCATTGAGGATAGAGAGGAACTCCACATTCGTTTGGCGATAGACATGTTCAAACTCGATATAGACAGGTTTGAGTTCACGGAAGACACGAGCTTGGAAGAAGTATGGTCCCTCATAGAAAGGTTGGAGCAATCGCCACTCCTCCTCACGCACTACGGGAGAGAGTTGAAACAAATCGCCAATGACGAGCAATTGCACTCCGCCAAAAGGGATAGTCGGACGATGTTTAAAGTGGCGCAACACGGCATCAATAGTGTCTAGCAAATCTGCTCGCACCATACTCACTTCATCAATAACCAGCAGCTCTAAGTTGCGGAGCACACGCTGTTTAGCAGCACGCATCTGCATCTCAGCAAAAAGTTGACGACGCGCCTCCTCAGTTGGAATAAAGAGTTGAGGTGGGAGTTGGAAAAGGGAGTGAATCGTCACACCCTCAGCATTTATTGCAGCTACGCCCGTAGGTGCCACCACAGCCATCTGCTTGGGACACTCCTCTTTAAGGCGACGCAGGAACGTGGTTTTCCCCGTTCCTGCTTTGCCTGTTAGAAAAATGCAGCGATTGGTATGCTGCACATAGTGATATGCTAGTTCTTGTGAGGTCATCAATCCTCGCCTACATGGAGTTGGCGGATGGATTTAGCCACGTTCAAGAAGTGGTCGGCAATACGTTCGGTATCGGACGCAAACTCTTGATATACTTGACCTACACTCGCTGGATATACACCATCCATCAAACGTTGCAAGTGCACTTTCTCAATACGAGCCACCATATCGTCCACTTGATCTTCGTAACGATTCACCTCAATCAAAGCATCGAAATCGTGGTCCATATAGGTCTTCATCGTCGCTTGATATAGCGCACCCATCGTCTCACGCAATTGCTCCACCTCAAAGAGAAGATCCTTAGAGAAAGTCTCCTTGAAGTTCTGCAACAACTCCGCATACTCGGTCAAGTTGACTGCATAATCACCTACTCGCTCCAAGTCACCAATCGTACGGATAGCCGTCGCCAAATAGCGGTTGTCTTCCTCGCTGATAGGCAAAGTATTCAATTGTACAATATATGGGATAAGGTTGCGATTGAGGTAATTGAGTTGCTTCTCGTTCTCATTAAACTCTTCCATCTTGTCGAAGTTCACGGTAGAAATGATATCCATCGCCAAGTTGAAGTTGTGGATAGCAATCGCCGCCATATTCTCAATCTCCAATTTGACTTGGTTGACAGCAATAGCTGGAGTACGGAGCATTTGCTCATCCACGAAGTGGAAGTGAGGTTGTCCCTCTTGCAATGCCTCGTCCACACGATTCTTCTCAGGGAGAATCTTAATGACAAGATTAACCAAATAATCGGTCAATGGCAAGATAATACATACTGTCACACAGTTGAAGATAGTATGGAACATCGCCAATTGCAATTGTGGTGCACCAGGGAACATGGTCTCAAAGATAACGCCATAGTTGAGCGCACCCAAAGTAACGAGATGCATAATCCATGCCGCAATAAGGAAAATGAAGACACCAAAGCAGTTGAACAGCAAGTGGATAAGGGCTGTACGTTTTGCATTAAGACCCGATGTCAAACCAGCGATGATAGCCACCACGCATGAGCCGATATTCGAACCCATGGTGAGGTAGATACCTTGGTTGAGCGAGATAAGTCCTGTCACCGCCATGGTGAGCGCAATAGAGGTTACCACAGAAGATGATTGCACGATAGCCGTCAATATCGCACCAAAGAGTACGAGCATCAAAGGATGTTCAATCGAAGCGAGGAAGTCTTTGATTTCTTGCAGTTTAGCCAAAGCATCCATAGACTTACTCATGAGGCTCAGACCCACAAAGAGCATACCAAAACCCGTAATGATACCGCCCCAAGTCTTCCATGCATCTTTCTTTGAGAAGAGTTCAATAAAGGCGCCCAAACCAGCGAAAGCAGCGAAAATAACGGTGGTGGAGATACCGCCGCCGCTACTAAGACCGAGGGCAACGATTTGTGCCGTGACCGTAGTACCGATATTCGCACCATAGATGATAGTAGCCGCTTGCGCCAATGACATGATGCCCACATTCACGAAACCGATGACCATCACGGTCGTGGCACCTGAAGACTGGATAGCAGCTGTGGCTACTGTACCAATACCCACGCCCAACATGCGAGAGTTGGACATGCGAGAAAACAGACTTTTGAGACGGGCACTACTTGCTGTCTCCAAATTGGAAGACATCATTTGGCACGCCACTAAGAAAATACCAATACCTGCAATGAGTTGCAAGATGGCTTGAAGGAGTATAGTTATATCCATATACAAAGTAAAAAGGACTTGCGCACGTTGGTGCACAAGTCCTTAAGTAGTTGATTAGAAGTTGTTTTGTTGCAATTGGAAGTATGCTTGTGGGTGTTTGCAAACAGGGCAAACCACAGGAGCATCTTGACCGATATACAAGTGACCACAGTTGCGGCATTGCCAGATAGCATCACCATCGCGGCTGAACACAAGCTTATCCTCGATGTTCTTGAGGAGCTTGAGGTAGCGCTCTTCGTGTGCTTTCTCTACAGCAGCCACACCTTCCATCATGATAGCGATCTCCTCGAAACCTTCTTCGCGAGCCTCAGCTGCCATGCGTGGATACATGTCTGTCCACTCTTCGTTCTCACCCATAGCACCATCTTTGAGGTTCTCAAGGGTAGAGCCAATACCGTGGATAAGTTTGAACCAGAGCTTAGCGTGCTCTTTCTCTTGTGCAGCGGTCTCCTCAAAGAGAGCTGCTATTTGCTCATAACCGTCCTTCTTTGCTTTGCTTGCGTAGTAGGTGTACTTGTTGCGAGCTTTAGATTCGCCTGCGAATGCCTCCCAAAGGTTGGCTTCGGTCTTTGTGCCTTTAAGATCTTTCATATTCGTAGTTATTTAAAAAGTTGTTTATTGTTTATTTTTTGGACTCCTGACTCCCGAATCCGGACTCTGGAATCTGGAACTATTTACAAAGTCTTTGCTACCTCTATTTGCTCAAAAGTCTCGATGAGGTCGCCTTCTACGATATCATTGTAGCTCTTGATGCTAAGTCCGCACTCCATGTTGAGACCAGCCTCTTTGATATCATCCTTACCATGCTTGAGCGAAGAAAGTTCACCAGTGTGGATCACAATACCGTCACGGATCACGCGGCACTTGTTAGCACGTTTAGCCTTACCCTCACGCACGATACAACCTGCGATCGTACCCACCTTGGAGATACGGAAGGTTTGCAACACCTCGAGGGTAGCAGTAACCTCCTCCTTGATCTCAGGCGAAAGCATACCTGCCATAGCAGACTTGATCTCGTTGATGGTATCGTAGATGATGGAGTAGATACGGATATCCACTTCCTCGTTCTCTGCCATCTTACGTGCTGTGCTGGTAGGACGGACGTTGAAGCCGACGATAATCGCGTCAGAAGCCGCAGCGAGAAGGACATCAGAGTCGGAAATCGCACCCACAGCACCGTGGATAACATTGACTTGGATATTCTCGGTAGAGAGTTTGATGAGCGAGTCTTTGAGCGCTTCCACAGAACCGTCCACATCACCCTTAACGATGATGTTAAGCTCTTTGAAGTCGCCAATAGCCAAACGACGACCAATCTCGTCCAAACCAAGGTGTTTCTTGGTGCGGAGCGACATCTCGCGTTGGAGTTGCTCGCGTTTGTTAGCAATCTCACGTGCCTCTTGCTCGGTAGCCATCACATTAAACTCGTCACCTGCTTGTGGTGCACCATTGAGACCGAGGATAAGACATGGCTCGCCAGGGAGGGCTTGTTGGATACGTTGTCCACGCTCGTTGAACATCGCTTTGATCTTACCATGGTTAACACCCGCGAGAACGATATCTCCGTGATGGAGTGTACCATCGTGCACGAGCACGGTAGCCACATAACCACGACCCTTGTCGAGCGAAGACTCGATGATAGAGCCTTTGGCACGACGTTTTGGGTTGGCCTTGAGTTCGAGCAATTCCGCCTCAAGGAGCACTTTCTCCAAGAGTTCGAACACACCTTCACCCTTCTTAGCAGAGATATGTTGACATTGGTAAGAGCCACCCCAATCCTCTACGAGGATATTCATATTGGCGAGTTGCTCTTTAATCTTATCAGGGTTAGCGGTAGGCTTGTCGCACTTGTTGATAGCGAAGATCATGGGCACACCCGCCGCTTGTGCGTGGTTGATTGCCTCGATAGTCTGTGGCATGACAGCGTCATCCGCAGCCACGATGATAATAGCGATATCGGTCACCTTAGCACCACGGGCACGCATGGCGGTAAATGCCTCGTGACCAGGAGTATCGAGGAAAGTAATGTGTTGACCGTTTTTAAGTTGTACATTATACGCACCAATGTGCTGGGTAATACCACCTGCCTCACCCGCAATCACATTGGCATTACGGATATGGTCAAGGAGCGATGTTTTACCGTGGTCCACGTGACCCATGACGGTCACGATTGGGCAGCGCTCTGCAATATCCTCGTCGTTGATTACCTCATCAGCATTGATTTCCTCTACCACCTCAGCAGAAACAAACTCAGTCGAGAAGCCAAACTCCTCAGCCACAAGGTTGATAGTTTCCGCATCAAGACGTTGGTTGATACTTACCATCACACCCAACATCATACAGGTACTGATAACCTTGGTAACTGGCACATTCATCATCACGGCAAGGTCGTTTGCAGTTACAAACTCAGTGAGTTTCAACACTTTGCTTTGCTCTTGCTCAGCAGCGCGCTCTTGTGCCATCTTCTCGCGCTCTAGCTCGCGGCGCTCACGTTTGTGCTTGCTAGTAGTGCTCTTACCCTTGTTACCTTGAAGGCGTTGGATAGTCTCTTTGATTTGGCGTTGTACTGCCTCGTCATCCACCTCAACCTTGAAGCCTTTAGGTTTGTTATTATTGTTATTTGCTTTGTTCTTAGGTTTTTGGTTGCGCGCATCGTTAATGTCCACCTTATTTTGTTTGATGCGTTCGCGTTTACGTTTTTCGCCATCCTTAGGAGCATTCTCACCGTTAGCATTCGCACTAGGTTTGTTAGCCTTGCGTTGTTGCTCACGAGCTTCACGCTCTTTGCGCTTCTCCTCCTTCGTCTTTTGCTTAGGATGAGTAGCAGGATTGATGCTACTAAGATCAATTTTTCCAACTACCTTTGGAGCGTTTTTGAGCACTGGTTTATTGAGGCGGAACACATCCTCCTCTTGGGTTTCGTTGACCACAGGAGCAGGTTTTTCCTCTTCTTGTGCAGTTGGTTTAGCCTCTTGCAGAGCCGCTGTTTCAGTTGTTTCTTGTACAGTTGGTTTAGGCGCCGCTTTTTCTTGTACCGCTTTCGCAGTAGTTTCCTCTTGTGCTTTCTGAGCAGCAGTTGGTTTAGCCTCTTGCTGAGCCGCTGTTTCTAACTCTTTTTTAGGCTCTTCGATTTTCTTTTTGTCTGCCTCAAGATCTATTTTACCCACTACTTTAGGTTTAGCCACCTCTGTAGGGATATGTTCAGGCTCTTTAGGTTCGTCAATGGCTACAGACTTGAGGGTCTCACGTCCCTGACGCTCTTGTGCTTGACGTTCCGCTTCGATTTTAAGCGCCATGTCCTTATTGAATTCCTTCGCAAGCAATAAGTACAAATCGTCATCAATACGCGTATTAGGATCTGTAGCAATCTCCTTACCTTGCTTCTTACAGAATTCCACGGCATGAGCCATACCGATATTCAATTCTTTGCAAGCTTTGATAAGTTTTATAGCCATATCGTGTTCGGGTTTTAATTCTTATTCTTAAATTACAAATTATAATTAGTTCTCAAACTCTGCTGAGAGGATAGCGAGAACTTCATCAATAGTCTCCTCTTCGAGATCTACGCGTTTAATCAACTCTGCTTTATCTACACCCAAGACTGCTTTAGCGGTATCCAAACCGATCGCCTTGAATGCGTCGAGTACCCATTGATCGATCTCATCATTGAACTCGTCCAAATAGATATCCTCATTATCTGCATCATCCATCTCGCGGTAAACATCGATTTGATAACCGGTCAACATGCTAGCCAACTTGATGTTGTAACCACCCTTACCAATAGCCAATGACACCTCGTCTGGTTGCAAATATACATCTACCTTCTTCTCTTCCTCATTAACAGTCATAGAAGAGATCTTAGCAGGAGCCAAAGCGCGTTGTACATAGAGATTAATGTTAGATGTATAGTGGATAACATCGATATTCTCGTTACGCAACTCGCGTACGATACCATGGATACGCGCACCCTTGATACCCACACATGCACCTACAGGATCAATACGATCATCAAATGACTCTACTGCTACCTTAGCACGCTCACCAGGAATACGAGCTATATTCTTGATAGCAATCAAACCATCGTGTACCTCAGGCACCTCTTGCTCAAACAAGCGTTGCAAGAACAATGGAGAAGTACGTGAGAGGATAATCTTAGGATTTTGATTCTTATTATCCACTTGCACCACTACGGCACGTACGGTATCTCCCTTGCGATAGAAATCGCTAGGAATTTGATTTTGCTTAGGCAAGTAAAGTTCGTTGCCATCCTCATCAAGGAGCAACATCTCACGCTTCCATACTTGGTACAACTCGCCACTAACCACTTGTCCAAGCATCTCGCTATAGCGCAAGTAGAGACTCTCCTTTTGGAGGTCAAGAATACGACTAGCCAAGGTTTGGCGAAGGTTGAGAATCATACGACGACCGAAAGTAGAGAGATCCACTTTATCAGTTACCTCCTCGCCAATTTCTGCCTCATCATCCAATGCCAATGCTTCTGTGATACCAATTTGTGTATTCTCATTAGCCACATCATCATCCTCCATTACGAGGCGGTTACGATAGATCTCCAAGTCACCTTTATCAGGGTTGATAATCACATCGTAGTTAGCAGCTGTACCATACATTTTGGTAATTACATTACGAAAAGAATCCTCCACAACATTGATAAATGTTTGGCGGTCAATGTTTTTGAGTTCTTTAAACTCAGAGAAATTGTCAATCAAGTTAATTGACTCTTGTTTTTTTGTTGCCATATTTTTTGTAAAGTTCTAATAGTTTCAATTTTAAAATTTCAAATCGTACTTGGTGTACTTAACTGCATCGTATGCAAAGGTGAGAGTTTGAATCTCTTTTTGTTTGCGCTTTTTACCTTCTACCTGCACCATCACCTCTGTGTCAATAGCAAATGTCGTCTCATCTACACTCACGAGTACACCACGGTATTTCTTACCATCCGCAGCAAGCACTTCCACATCGTGATTCAAATGCTTTTGGTATTGCATTTTGGTTTTGAAAGGATCAGTAATACTCACACTTCCCACTTCTAGTGAATAATCATCAATACCCTGTGCATCAATCCGTTCCACTAGATAATGATTCAACTCAGCACAGAATTCCACATCTACGCCTTCTAACTTATCCACTTCTACTAGGATTTCGTTCTGAGCACTAATTTTCAGCGTAATCAACTCGTAACCAGTAGTTTGTAATTTCTCTTCAATAAGAGTTTGAATATATTGTTTGTCCATCATAATCTATATTCTATAAAATCGAGGGAA
The DNA here is from genome assembly GCA_045532335.1 of Paludibacteraceae bacterium. Taxonomy (GTDB): domain Bacteria; phylum Bacteroidota; class Bacteroidia; order Bacteroidales; family Paludibacteraceae; genus Colicola. The sequence continues at coordinate 8,670 of JAZSFR010000020.1, read as the reverse complement.
CCGTATTCGGGTCCCCTCGTTCATTTCCGGTGCAAAGTTAGTACTTTTTTACGACATATGCAAATATTTTTATAAAAAAATATGAAAAAATTTATTCCAACCACGGATATTGCTTTTTTAGGCTTTGCAAACGATTCTCTGTGCGTTGGGCAAAAGCAATCGCTTCAGCGGTATCTGGATGCAAAAAACGATGATGACGATCACGCCAAAACTGATGCAAAACACGCATTTCATTTTGCGTTTCAACCGTCATATACGCCTCCACAAAACGCTCCCAAATATAATCCACAGCCACCTGAGATGGGTGTACCATATCCTCTGCATAAAAGCGATAATCACGCAACTCATCCAACATAATCTCGTAAGAAGGAAAATAGGAAACCACCGCGCTATTGGATGCTAGACAATCAATCGCTTGTAGGAGAATTGCCTTGCTAATCTGATTTTCATGCAATCCGTCTTTGATGTGACGAATCGGACTCACCGTAAAAATCCAATGCTTATCCGACATTTGCTCAATAATAGGTTGCCAGGTCTGCACTATTTCCTCTGCGGTTAAGCGCCTACGAACAAAGTCCTTCGCAGGTAGTTTGTGACAATTCGCCACTACCATACCATTCTTTTCATATACCCACGAAGTACCAAATGTAACAATAATGGTCGAGGCCTCTTGTAGGGCATTACGCATCATCACCTGACTCTGTTCATAATGGCGAAGTAGTTCGTTTTTATCCGGATGAGAAAAACTACCATGATGCATCATAGAATGCCATAGACCATTGTGGAAAGTGATAGGCAAATGGTCAGAGGCCATTGGTAATAGGTTATTGGCAATAGATATAGGATTATACAACGTACCAAAGGGATTGATGGTCGTTTGGAAATAATATTCACCAAACTTTTCGCCCACATTATCCGCAAAACATGAACCAAGCAGCAAGATTTTATCTTGATACCCTATTTTCTTTTCTGATGATTGGATATTTACTTTGGTCAACAACTCCATATCTATTCAAAATGCATTACCTTAGCAGGACTAATTTGAGTAACGATAGCAGATGGGGCAAGCAATATTCCCCAAGACACCAATATGGTTCCCACATTGAGCAATATCCACCATCCCCAAGGGAAGACCACGGGTACATAACTTACATAATAAGTGGCAGCCTCTAGAGGTATCATATGTGTAAAATATTGCAGCATACAAAGACCCAAACCTAGCACATTACCTATCAACACACCCTTACCTATCAACATCAATGCCTGATAAATAAACACTCGTCTAACAAATCTATTATCCGCTCCTAATGCTTTCAACGTACCGACTAAAGATATACTATCCATAATCAATATAACCAATCCCGTAATGATACTAAATCCTGATACACAAAGCATCAGAATGATAATAACCACCACATTCATATCCAACAAATCCAACCATCCGAAAATCTGCGGATTCAGTTGCTGCAAGTTTTGGGTATAATACGCATTGCCCTCTTTGTCTAAACGATTGGCAGTGGCAAAATAGACAGCATCCGTAGTTTCGTCCAAATGACGCAAGTCATCTACAATCACCTCAATACCAGACACTTGATCGACATCCCATTCATTCAAACGACGAACAACCTCTATATCTCCGAGCACAAACAGCTTGTCCATCTCTGTCATACAAGTGTTGTACAATCCTACGATATAGAGCTTTCTCACCCGCAAATCATCTTCGATAAAATAGCACAATATCGCATCGTCTATATCCAAAGAAAGCATCGATGCCAACTCCTGAGAGACTAAGACCTCATTCGCTGCTTGAGGTTTTCGTCCCGACACTAAGTTCGCTTCAAAATAATCCCAATAATCCGTTCCCTTGAAGATCACTCCATGAAACGCACTATCGGTCTTTATGATACCTGGTTTGGATGCAAAAGTAGATACCGAATGAACATGTGGAAGACCACTCAACGCTATCAACAGAGAATCCGTAACACGAATTGGCTCAAGTTCATAGGTGGAATTATTATCAAAATTCACCACCTGAATATGACTGCCAAATCCCGCTACTTTTTGCGAAATTTCATGTTTAAAACCAACCACCACACTAATCGCCACAATCATCACCATCACACCGATAATAATGCCTCCTAATGCAACACGCACAGCAGGACGAGAAGAACGCTGATTATTCTCCTCTGAAAAATAGAGTTTTTGGGCTATTTTCCATTCCGATGAGTATGTAACACCTTTTTTTGGCATAATTTTTGTAGATATTTTGGTATGATGCGTTATCTTCTTATATTTACTTTTATCGTGGTAGCTCTATTGGCGACTGCGCAGCATCACCATCCTCAACGTACGGCTACCGATATTGCTCGCAAACAAACCGAGATGTTAGTTCGAGAACTACAGATCACCGACAGTGTTTTGCGCGATACGCTTTTTCGAATGCATCTCAAGTATGCCGAAAAACGCCAGAGCGAAAACTATACACGCGCGGATGTGCTTCAATGTATGTTACTCATGCAAGAGGAACTCAAAAATATCCTACCCACAGAGTTATACGAAGCATTTATGAATCGCCAACTCAATCACGAACCTCGAGCACCACAGAACCCTTGCAACTGGATTGCACCCCATCCACATCATGGCGAGAGAGCACCCCAAGCATCAGAAGCACCTGATATGCCACCACCGCCATCAGAACACCAACCATAAGTCCACCCAAGATATCCAAAGGGTAATGCACCCCGAGATACATTCGACTATAACAATTAACAGCCACCCAAAGCATCAAGCCCACGGTGGCTATTTTGTTGCGCCAAATCAACGAGAACAGCAAGCCACATGCCATCGTATTTGCTGCATGGCTACTCACAAAACCATATTGTCCACTCTTATATCCATTCACAAGGTGCAACATACCTTCTAATTCGGGTACGCGCGTGGGACGCGGGCGCGCAACAAGATCCTTCAATATGCCCGATGCGATAAAATCCGCAGCACCTACCGCCAATCCTATCACCATAATTACCACTACACAAACTGGCACTTTCTGTAGCCACTTCACACTCGTTATAGCAGGCTTGCGATAACGCCATACCAACAAACCAACTAACAACAGATATAACGGTATCCAGGTCGTTTTTGCCGATATGATCCACATCAACGTATCCGCCCATGGCGCATGCCAGCCGTTGATAACCAACAATATCTCCGTGTCAATATGTAATAGTTGTTCGAGCATATAGCCTTCTATATATTCTCAGAGAGATTACATTATTTCGTTTTTTTCTTATTCCTATACCATTGAACACTTGATGCAGATACTGGAAAATTTGATTTCGCACGAACAGGTTGCCCATTTATCTTTCCTGGTGTCCAAGGAGGCATCTTTCTCTTTAGTTTAATCGCCGCACGATCAAACTTTCTGTTTCCAGATTTTCTCACCATTTTGATACGACTCAGACTACCATCCATTTCCACCACAAACAGAAAAACAACACAAAGTGATTTATCTTGAATTTTAGAGCAATCATAGTCAAGATTATCTGCAATATATTGCATTAAAGCAGCCCAACCGCCAGGAGGTATTGGCAATTCATCCACGTAGTTATATGCTCGTACTCTTTTGTCATATATACGAGTAGAATCTACTTCATCTCTATGCACTATAACCTCATCAGAAAATTCTTGTAAGGTATCATTAGGCATTTGCGCAAAAGCAAAATTCCCAATCATTATTACAACAACAATCAATAGATACTTCATTTCCAATGTCTATTTATTCATTCAACAATACCGCCGTATGGCATGCTACCACACCCGCGGTCTCTGTGCGCAAGCGCGAACGCCCCAAACCTACTGGCACAAAGCCCTGAGCAATAGCCATTTCTACCTCCTGCTCAGAGAAATCACCTTCTGGACCAATCAATATCAGCACATCCCTACCCTTGCGTAGCGCATCTTTCAATTCGCGCTTCTCATCCTTATAGCAATGGGCGATATATTTGTCTATATCCTCATTTCCACCATATTGTTGCATGAGTGTTGCGAAATCTGTCAACTCATTCAATTTAGGCAGATAGGGTGTCAATGATTGTTTAGCAGCAGAGAGGATAATCTTCTCCAATCGGTCATTGCGCAGATTCTTACGCTCCGAGAAACGGCACAACAATGGAGTAATTTCATCCACACCAATCTCTGTACATTTCTCCACCATCCACTCCAATCGCTCGATATTCTTCGTAGGAGCAATCGCCACATGCAAATAAATATTGTGCGTCTTCTCTTGCTTCTCTTGGCTCAACACCTCAAACTCACAATGGCGAGGATGTGGATTGGTGATGCGTGCATGATATGTTGTACCGCGACCATCGGTCAGCAGTATCTCATCGCCACGATCATAACGCAACACCCGCACACAGTGTGCAGACTCCTCCTCACTGAGAAAATGACTCGTCTCTATATCTGGTGTATAAAACAAATACATATTTTTAAGTTCGTTTCACTCACGTTATTGGTTTCGCATCGCTTCACGTTTATGGTTCACTTCGTTCACGTTATTGGTTTTACGTTTATGGTTTTACGTAGTTTACGTCGAAGGCCATCCGCTTAACTCTCAACTCTCAACTCTTAACTCTCGTACACGAGCTCTGCGAGTGATCGTTCGAGCGAAAGCGAGATAAGAACTCTCAACTAAAGTTCACTCTCCTTCATGCGCTCTGCGTTCTCGGCTACTTGCAGTGCATCTATCACACCTTGAATCTCGCCATCCATAAAAGCCGTAAGGTTGTATATGGTATACCCTATACGGTGGTCTGTGATTCGTCCTTGTGGATAGTTATAGGTGCGGATTTTAGCCGAACGGTCACCCGTACTTACCATCGTTTTACGGCGAGCAGCAATATCATCAATATATTTCTGATGCTCCTTATCGTATATTTGCGTACGCAGGCGTGCGAGCGCACGCTCTTTGTTCTTTGGTTGATCACGGGTTTCCGTACATTCGATCAATATCTCTTGTATCTCGCCAGTATTTGGATTTTTCCAATTGTAACGCAGACGCACACCTGATTCTACTTTGTTGACATTCTGACCACCAGCACCACCCGAACGGAAGGTCTCCCACTTGATCTCACCCTCGTTAATGTGCACTTCGAACTCATCTGCCTCAGGCAATACTGCCACTGTTGCTGCCGATGTATGCACACGACCTTGTGTCTCGGTTACAGGAACGCGTTGTACACGATGCACACCTGATTCATATTTCAGTGTGCCATATACATTCTCGCCCGACACATTGAAAATAATCTCCTTGTAGCCACCCACAGCACCTTCTGAGAAACTACTCACCGTCATTTTCATGCCGTGTGTCTCAAAATACTTGCTGTACATACGGAACAAGTCACCCGCAAAAATACTCGCCTCATCGCCACCTGTTCCTGCGCGAATCTCCATCACCACATTCTTGCCATCCTCTGGATCTTGAGGGAGAAGCATCAGTTTCACTTCTTCCTCCAAACCAGGAATTTGTGGCTCTAATTCATCAATCACCTCACGCGCCATCTCACGCAAATCAGCATCTGACTCATTGTGAAACAAAAACTTAGCTTCCTCCAAATCAGTCACAGCTTTCTTATATTTCTCTGCGGAAGCTAACACACGCTCCAAGTCGCGATACTCACGATTCAATCGTACATAACGCGCTTGATCAGCTATTACCGAAGGGTCTGTAATCAGCAAACTCACCTCGTGAAACTTTGCCTCCAAGCCATCTATTCGTTCTAATATATTCATAATTATTATACTGTCTTAACTATGCTATTACTATGTGATTACTATGTGATTCATATCCTATTGTGCAACCATTGCCGCGTCTTGCTCCGTCCAATACTCTTCTGTAGGTCTCACTCCTAGTGCTGTCAATTTCAAGTTATCCACAAACCGCGCCAAACGCCAATCAATGGTTTCGCTATACACCTTGCGCGAAATGAAAATACGAAAGAACCAACCAAACTTAACATGCACATCCATGGCCAATGTAGCTTGATTCTCTCCTACAGGATTAATATGAAAAGTGCCGTATGCTTCTTTTATCAACGTCCCTGCATAATGGATATCCACTCGCACATCGCGCCTTTCGCCTGCCATGGTATCCACCACAGAACTCTCTATCACGACATCTTTCATAAAGGGTTTTTCATCCACCAGCACATCCAACACTAATCGGCTGTATTGCTCCTCTGGCACATATGTAGATTCTTTCCAAACCAGATAAAAAGCATTCTTCTTTTTATCCTCCTGTTTACCCAACCCGACAAAAAACCTCTCCGACAACAACTCAGGATCAGTTTGTAGGCAGTATATCATTGAATCTACAGTTTGATTACACGCGACCACCGAGGTATCGACCTTCGTTTCATAAGAGGTATGAAACATACCCTCCGACAAGGTCGTCAATACCGAAAATATTATCGCAAATACCATCATTCTCTAAACACTAAACAGTAGCGCAGCGTCCACTAAACAACACTAATCCTTCGCATTGAGCACCCGTTCCATATTCTGTTCTCTATGGATCAACTGCACCTCTACCCCATACTTCTCGTTGATATGCTCTGCCATTTTCTCCGCGGCATACACCGAGCGATGTTGTCCGCCTGTACATCCAAAAGATACCATCAAGTTTTGGAATCCACGATCCATATAACGCTTCACAGAGAAGTCCACCATTTGATAGGCTTCCTCCAAAAATGGCAGTATCTCTCCATCTTCCTCCAAGAAGTCTATCACTGGTTTATCCATACCGGTAAAGAACTGATAACGCTCGTATTTACCGGGATTATTGATTGCGCGGCAGTCAAACACAAAACCACCACCATTGCCCGAACCATCAGCAGGGATACCTTTCTTATACGAGAAACTATACACACGTACCACCAATGGCTTGCGCATACCGACCTCTTTGAATTGCTTCATCTCGGTCATATTCTGCAATACCTCAATCAAATATGGATAGTCTTCACTCGCGTGTTTCAACAAATGACGCAGGTTATCTATTGCAAACGGAATGGATTGCAGGAAGTGAGGTTTCTTCTCAAAATATCCTCTAAAACCGTATGCACCTAATACCTGCATTGTACGGAAGAGCACAAAATGTTTCAAGTTCTCATAGAACTCTTCGCGGTCTACAGGCATATAGTGTTGCAACTCATCGATATATTCTTCCACCAACTCCTCGCGCAAGTCCGGATGGAAGTTCGCTTTAGCTTGCCACAAGAAAGATGCCACATCATAATAGACTGGTCCTTTTTTACCGCCCTGAAAATCAATATAGTAAGGCACCAACTCCTTCTCGCCTTTCGCCTCTCTTTCCACCACCATCACATTGCGTGATTGGAAATCGCGATACATAAAGGCACTCATCTTGCTTTGTAGCAGGATATAGGCCAAACGCTCAAACTCATTCTCCAGTTTATCCTCTTGGAAATCCAAACCCGTAGCCTTCAAAAAACAATATTTGAAGTAGTTCAGATCCCAGAGAATAGAGCGCAAATTAAATTCTGGTTGAGGATAACATTGATTAAAATCAAATTGCTCGGCAGCCATCACTTGCAGTTTAGCCAATCCGCGCACGGTTTTGCGTAGCATTTCTTTTTCAGGTGCAGAGAACACACCTGTCTTTCTACCTTCTGCGATAAAATCAAACAACAAGGTATCCCCCAAATCTTCTTGCACATAATTCATCTCATCATCGCTTACAGCAAGCACTTGAGGTACATTCAGTCCTTTCTGCATAAAGTGCTCTGCCATATAGAGAAAGGCATGATTCTCATCTCTTGATGTACCTTGTACACCAATCAATGAAGTGCTATTATCCTCACTGTATATGCGATAGTATCGACGATTACTGCCTGATGCGGTCAATGCTACTTGCTCACCTGCTTTTTTGCCGGTAGCCTCAAAAAATAATTGACTTAATGATTGCGCCATAGTTACCCAAAATATTTAACGTGCAAAGATACTACTTTTTTACGAAATATGCAAAAAAAAGCGTTTTTTTTCAAAAATATTTGGTCATATCAAAAAAAAGCAGTACCTTTGCACTCGGTTTTGAAACCAACCCGTCTTCCTAGCTCAGTTGGTAGAGCAACTGACTCTTAATCAGTGGGTCCCCGGTTCGAGTCCGTGAAGGTGCACCACGGACCGTGGGTCAAGTGGTCAAGACAGCGGCCTTTCACGCCGCAAACGGGAGTTCGACTCTCCCACGGGTCACCAGCTTTTTTTGCGGTAAGAGGAAAAAAGTACTTGACAAATGCGAAAAGGGCTGTATAATTAAAAAGGTCTTGAGGAACACTTAAGACAGTTGGTGTTGATTGCGGTGAGGGTCCACCTGTTCCCATCCCGAACACAGAAGTTAAGCTCACATGCGCCGACAATACTTGGCGGGCGACTGCCCGGGAAGATAGGTAACGCGAACACCAACCCCGTACTTCGGTACGGGGATTTTTTATCTTTAAGTGTGCTGAAATAGATTTTTATGTCAATAGTCGAGGTAGAGTAAAACCTTTTTATGCCTGCAACAGTCCCCCGGACTGGTGCGGACGGGATGACAATACATTGGCCTACCCGGGAAGATAGGAAACGGGGACACAAACCCCGTACTTCGGGACGGGG
>JAZSFR010000017.1:0-22009 GCA_045532335.1 Paludibacteraceae bacterium | reverse complement strand
GTCGCCAGTAGCTACCTCAACAGTGTTCTTACCGATAGTGGTAGTACCTGGGATAGAAGCAACGATGTCTTCGCCGTTGTAAACGAGTACGTTAACAGAAGTTGCGTTAGAGTTGTTCAAACGATATGTAACGGTGAGAGTAGTTTTGTCGTCAGACAATTTAGACTCAAGACCGAATGCATATGGGTTGAGGTTGTTCTCAGTATAAGTAGGCTCTGGTTTCTCAACCTCTGGCTCCTCAACAACTGGGAGTGTGCCTTCAATAGCAACATAGTATGTGGTGCCAGTAGCCCAGCTAGTGTAAACGCCTTCAAGAGCTACTTGGTTATCCTCTTTGGATACAGCCACAGCGTCAGCAACTGCGAAATCTAACCAATTGTCATCGTCACCGATTTCGAGCTCACTGATTTGTGCGCCTGCGTACTCTTCTTTACCTTCCTCATAGCCAGCTACAGAAACTTTTACAGGGTAAGTTACCATAGTGGTAGAGTCAGTCCAAGTAGCGGTGAATTGGAGAACGCCAGTAGTTTCGTCCACTACAGCTGCAGCATCTTCGATAGCTACCTCAATTTCAGAAGGACTAGCTTCAGTGTACATCAATAGCTCAAGACCAAGTTTATTTCCCATAAACTCAACCACTAGGCGAGCGGTGTAAACATCAGTAGCTACTTCTTCGTTGTAAGCTTTGGTTACGGTACCTTCAACGATAGGGAGTTCTTCGCCCATAAACTCAATAGCGCTAGCTTCGTGGAGTGAACCATCTGCATAAACGCCCAATGTAGCAACAAGACCGTTCATTGGATCAGAAGCCTCAAGGAGGTCGAAGTCACCCATAGGAGTAACAGCGAGGTTGCTCATGGTGAAGGTCTCATAGTTGATTTCCTCCTCAACTGGAGCAGGATAGGTTACAACCAAAGTTTTGGTTGCATAAGTGTATGTAAATACATAGTCACCAGCAAGGTCAGTAGTGAGTTTACCATTACCGTCGCCGTTTTCTGCAAAGGATGCAGAGTTGTTATCTTTGGTGATAGTGATAGCATTAGAACCGAACCACTCTCCGTTAACAGTGAGTTTGAGTTCGTAGTCTTTAGCTGCCTCCAAAGTAAGAGTAACAGAAGCGGAAAGATAATCGTCCGCAACGGTCATCTTGTCGCCGTCCCAACCTGTTACACCCATTACGGCTACTTGTGGGAGCAACTCTTTGAAGTTCTTGTTAACATCCTCGAATGCTTGTTGGTCAGCAGATTGAACTTCACCTACTACAACAAGGTATTTAACGCCAGTAGCTTCGTCAACTTCCTTGATGGTGTAAGAGTAAGTGTTCTCTTCGCCGGTAGCAACCATTTCTGGTTTAGCATCCCATTCTGTACCAACCACTTTGTCACCGCCTTCCCAATAGTAAATCTTAGGAGTAGCGTTTGCTACAATAGTGATAGTGATGTCCTTGTAAGTCTTAGGAGCGTCTGGTGCATAAACTGACCAGTTTCCTACAACACCAGGATTACCCCATACAGCGCTAGTACTTGTAATGGTGTAAAGATTCTTGTCATCTGTAGGAACTGTTAGGTCTGCAGTTTTTGCACCCCAGTCAGATACAGTACCAGAACCGTTTACACGGGTAAAGATGATGCTTTGGAACTTGTCGGTATCAATATCGATACTCCACAAGTCTGTTTCGCCAGTAACTGGGGTCATGCGTACGCCAGGCCAAGCGGGTCCAGATCCTGTTCCCCAATAGTAAGCTCCGACAGCAGCGCCGTCGGCTTTCCACCAGCTTTGAGCCATCTTGCAATAGATGGTCTTAGTTGCTGCATTCATTGAGAATACCATCATCAATGCTGCAAACAATGTGAAAATTTTCTTCATAACGATTAATTTTTGGTTAATAATATGGTTAACTGTGTTTGTTTCTAATTATAAAATTAGCGTGCAAAGATACAATATTATTTTGAAACACACAAATTTTTCGAAAAAAAAAGTTTTGATACAGGTGGTGAGTCTTTGGTTTTTGTACAACTTGAAGCATAGTAAACGTTGCTGAATAACTAACGAATAACTAACTAATCACTAACGAATAACTAACGATTTTAGGGTAAAATATAGGGATAGGGCAAAAATAGCGGAAAAATATTCATGCCACTTGTGTATGTCAAATATTTTTTGTACCTTTGCACGTTCAATAATTTAATATAGTCGAAAGTTGAAAGTCGAAGGTTGAAAGTTGAAGGTTGAAAGTCAATGTATATTGCGATAGCAGGAAATATTGGAGCAGGTAAAACGACGCTGACGAAAATGTTGGCGAAGTATTACGGCTGGGAGCCAAGGTTTGAGTCGGTGAGTTTTAATCCATATTTGGAGGATTATTACACCGACATTGAGCGTTGGTCTTTCTGTGTGGAAACATATTTCTTGAAAGAGCGATTCAAAGATATGCTCCGCATAAAAGAAGTGGAGCACACTATAGTGCAGGACAGAAGTATCTTTGAGGGTGTGCATGTGTTTGTGACGAATAATTATATGCGTGGCGACTTGTCGGAGCGTGATTATCAGACATATATGGAACTCTTTGAGCATATGAAACGGATGATGAAGTTGCCTGATCTGATGATTTATCTGCGCAAGAGTGTGCCATCGCTGATCGCTCAGATACAAAAACGAGGTAGGGAGTATGAGAAGACGATGCAGATAGATTATTTGAGAGATCTGAACGAAAGGTATGAGGAGTTTATCTTCAAGCAATATGAGGGTAGGGTGCTGGTGATAGAAAGTGACGGAATGGATTTTGAGAGTAATCCGGAGGATTTTCGCAAGATTGTGAATAGGGTGGATGCAGAGTTGTTTGGATTGTTTAGTGCTGAAAACTTCTAGTTTTGGCACGTTGTAAGCCATTTGGCGTTACAAGTCTTCGACGTTGTTTGGTTACATGTGCCTTTGGCACGTTATTAATAAGGAAATACAAGAATAACGCGAAGCATATAACGAAAGTAACGCTCGCATTGCGAGCCAATAACATTAACGAAGTTAATTTAAAAATTATGCATATAGCTGTAGCAGGAAATATTGGTTGCGGTAAGACTACGCTGACCAACATGCTCGCCAAACATTATGGTTGGGAGCCACGATTTGAGAGTGTGGAGTTTAATCCATACTTGGAGGATTTTTATGCGGACATGGGCCGCTGGTCGTTTAACTTGCAGGTGTATTTCTTGAATAAACGCTTCAAGGATGTGGTGGATATCTCGCAGTCAGATAAGTACATTATTCAAGATCGTACCATTTATGAGGATGCGCGTATCTTTGCGCCTAACTTGCATCGTCAAGGTTTTATGTCCGATCGCGACTTTGAGAATTATAGCGATTTGTTTGATTTGATGATGTCGCTGGTGAAGATGCCAGACTTGATGATTTATATCCGTAGCACGATTCCAAACCTCGTGGCGCAAATTCAAAAGCGTGGTCGCGCGTATGAGTCTAGTATGCGTATTGACTATTTGCAAGGTCTGAACGAGTTGTACGAGAATTGGATTGCGGATTACAAGGGTAAGTTGCTGATTATTGATGGCGACACCATTAAGTTTGGTGATAAACCAGAGGACTTCCGTTATATCACAGATAGAATAGATGCGGAGTTGTTTGGTTTGTTCCCATTTGAATCAACCGCTGAGCACGGTAGTGAGGTGAAATAGGACGTTTCGCTATTGGCTATAGGCTATGGGCTATTGGTTATGGGCTATTGGCTATGGGGTATAGGTGATGATTAGGCGTTTTTTGGATTATATTGCGATAGAGAAACGGTACTCGGAGCGTACCGTGAAGGAGTATGGGGATGATTTGAAGGCGTGGTGTGCGTTCTTGGGGTGGCAATCAGAGGAATTTGATCCAACAAAGTTGGATGAGAGTGATGTGAAGGGGTGGATGATACAGATGTTGGATAATGGCGTGTCGGCGAGAAGTGTCAAACGCAGATTGTCCGCGGTGAAGAGTTTGTATCGGTTTTTGCTATCGACGGGGAGCGTGAAGGTGAATATCACTAGTAAGGTGATCGTGCCCAAGGTGGATAAGCCTTTGCCGGTATTCTTTAAGGAGAGTGAGATGGATGCCTTTAAGAGTCGTAATGTGATGCCAGCATATGATGAGGGGATGGATAAAGAGGAGTGGCTGGAGCAGATGCGAGATTATTTGGTGGTAGAACTGTTGTACCAAACTGGTATGCGTCGAGCGGAGTTAGCGGGATTGAAGGATAGCGATGTGGACTTGTGTGCACGGCAAGTGAGGGTGTTTGGTAAGCGCAAGAAAGAGCGTTTGGTGCCCCTTGGAGAAGGGTTGGTGAAGGAGATTGAGGGATATTTGACGGTAAAACACGAAATTTTGGGCGAGCGAGCAGATTTTGGCATATTTCTTGTGCGAAAAAAGAAAAATGGGACTTGGGTTGCGCTTGGTGCGGAGGGTATATATAATATAGTTCGCGCGCGTATGGGAGATGTGAGTACGCTGAAGAAACATTCACCCCACGTATTGAGGCATACGTTTGCGACAACAATGTTGAATAATGGGGCAGATATACGGAGTATTCAGGCATTGCTGGGACACTCGAGTTTGGCGGCGACGCAAGTATATACCCATGCGAGTTTTGAGCAGATGAAGAAAGCGTATGAGCAGGCTCATCCGCGTTCGTTGACTCGGGCACCCGGAGTCGGGAGTCAAGAAAAATAACCAAGCGGGGCTTGGTGATATTATAATTAACTTAACCATTAAAAAGGAGGACTTATGAAACTGTACACAAAGGCTGTGAACTTTGAGATTGCAGAGCGTCTCGAGAAGCACATTGAGAAAAAGACCAAACGTTATGAGAAGTTACTACCAGAGTCCGCAGAGATGGAGATTCAGTTGACGGTGGTGAAACCGGAGACTAATCTTAATAAGGAAACGCACGTGCGTGTAGTAGGATGTGGCGCAGAGTTGTTTGCGCAGAAAGTATGTGATACTTTTGAACAAGGTGTGGATGACTGCCTGGAGGCGATCGAGAAACAATTGGAAAAGCGCAAAGACAAATAAAAATAGCGAAAAATATGTAAAGAGGGGCGCAAAAGTCCCTCTTTTTGTGGAAAAATAACAAAAAAATGCATTTTTTCCGTAAAATATTTGGTCATGTCCATTTTTTGTTGTACCTTTGCACCGCTTTTCCGCCGACGTGATTTAAGGTCGTGGCAAAAAGTACGACAGACCGCCTCTTTAGCTCAGTTGGCCAGAGCACGTGATTTGTAATCTCGGGGTCGTTGGTTCGAATCCGACAAGAGGCTCAAGAAGAGTTGAACTTTGAAATAGAAATTGGGAGTATTCCAGAGCGGCCAAATGGGGCAGACTGTAAATCTGCTGGTTTTCACCTTCGGTGGTTCGAATCCATCTGCTCCCACAAAAAAAAATAACCGTCGCGGAAGTCGTGGTTGATTCGCGGAAATAGCTCAGTCGATAGAGCACTAGCCTTCCAAGCTGGGGGTCGCGGGTTTGAGCCCCGTTTTCCGCTCATTTTTTATTTATACACTCGTATATTCGAGTAGTGGCGAACTGAAGTTCGTGTTGCTGATGTAGCTCAGTGGTAGAGCGCATCCTTGGTAAGGATGAGGTCGCGGGTTCAACTCCCGCCATTAGCTCAAAGATTACGATACCGTGAGGTGCTTCCGGGAGCAGAAATGCGAAGATGGGAGTATTGCGGTGTGTAAAAATGAAATTGTAAAATACATTAGTATTAACGTTAATAACTAAAAACATTCTAGAATTATGGCAAAAGAAAAATTTGACCGTTCGAAACCACACGTGAACATTGGTACAATTGGTCACGTTGATCACGGTAAAACTACTTTGACCGCTGCTATTACAACTGTATTGGCTGCTAAGGGTCTTTCTGAGCTTCGTTCATTCGACTCTATCGACAATGCTCCAGAGGAGAAAGAGCGTGGTATTACTATCAACACTGCACACGTTGAGTATCAAACAGCTAACCGTCACTACGCTCACGTTGACTGCCCTGGTCACGCTGACTACGTAAAGAACATGGTTACTGGTGCTGCTCAAATGGACGGTGCTATCATCGTAGTAGCTGCTACTGATGGTCCTATGCCTCAAACACGTGAGCACATCCTTTTGGCTCGTCAGGTGAACGTTCCATCATTGGTTGTATTTATGAACAAGTGCGACCTTGTTGATGACGCTGAGATGTTGGATCTCGTTGAGATGGAGATGCGTGAGCTTCTTTCATTCTATGAGTTCGACGGCGACAATACTCCTATCATCCGTGGTTCTGCTCTTGGTGCGTTGAACGCAGTTCCAGAGTGGGAGGATAAAGTTATGGAGTTGATGGAAGCTTGCGACACATGGATCCAATTGCCTCCACGTGCTGTTGACAAACCATTCTTGATGCCAGTTGAGGACGTATTCTCAATTACTGGTCGTGGTACTGTAGCAACAGGTCGTATCGAGACAGGTATCGTGAAAGTTGGTGATGAGATCCAATTGATCGGTCTTGGTGCAGAGGGCAAGAAGTCAGTTGTAACTGGTGTTGAGATGTTCCGTAAGTTGCTCGACCAAGGTGAGGCTGGTGATAACCTAGGTTTGTTGCTTCGTGGTATGGACATAGACGAGCTTCGTCGTGGTATGGTAATCACCCACCCAGGTGTTGTTAAACCATACAGCGAGTTCAAGGCTTCTGTTTATATCTTGAAGAAAGAGGAAGGTGGTCGTCACACTCCATTCCACAACCACTATCGTCCACAATTCTACATCCGTACAATGGACGTAACTGGCGAGATTACTTTGCCAGAGGGTACTGAGATGGTAATGCCAGGTGACAACTTGGAGATTCAAGTTAAGTTGATCTACCCAGTTGCTTGCTCTGAGGGTCTTCGTTTCGCTATCCGCGAGGGTGGTCGTACCGTAGGTTCTGGTCAGATTACCAAATTGATCGACTAATATATAGGTTGATTATAAAAGTGATTGCCGAGGTTTCGGCCTTGGCAATCCATTTACGGAAGTCCTCTAATGGTAAGAGAGCGGTCTCCAAAACCGTCAATGTGGGTTCGATTCCTGCCTTCCGTGCTGTTACATTAAAATAGCTTCCGTCTGACTTCAACAATAGTTGAGGCCAGATGTTTGGCGCAAGAATAAGTATTAACAGAATAAAAACTACTAATATGAAGTTTGTAGAAAACCTAAAAGAGTCTTACACGGAGTTGGTTCACAAAGTGAACTGGCCAACGCGTAAGGAATTATCCAAGAGTGCAGTGCTAGTGTTGATAGCTTCCATAATACTCGCACTCGTAGTATGGCTCATGGATAAGTGTTTTGAGTCAATCATGACTTTTGTTTACGGCTTGTTCTAATTATTAAGGTATTTAGTTATGGCTGAGAACAATTACAAGTGGTATGTGCTGAAGGCAATCAGCGGCAAGGAGAACAAAGTGAAAGAGTATATCGAAGGCGCTTTGGTCACCTCTACGTTGTTTAAAGAGTACGTGTCACAAGTCTTGATTCCTACAGAGAAAGTAGTAGCGTTGCGTGGAAACAAGCGCGTAGTTAAAGAGCGCAACTTGTTGCCAGGTTATGTGTTGGTTGAGTGTAACTTGACTGATGAGTGCTACCCACTGTTGAGAAACATTCCTAATGTGTTAGGATTTGTGACTGACAGCAAGTCATCTATGAAAGCAAAACCCGTGTCACAAGAAGAGGTTAACCGTTTGGTTGGCGCTGTTGATGATTCGAATGTGGATGCGATGATGGATGAGACATTCTTGGTAGGTGAGCGCGTTAAGGTTACCGATGGTCCATTCAATGGATTTGAAGGTGTGGTTAACGAGGTAGCTCAAGATAAACGCAAACTCAAAGTGGTTGTTACAATCTTCGATCGTCAAACTCCATTGGAGTTGGGTTACGATCAAGTAGCAAAGGAGTAGGAGGCACTGTTACGGGCCGTTGACTACTCGGTAGTTTAATAATAACAAAACTATTAACAAAGTAAAACAAATTAAGAATTATGGCTAAAGAAATTGCTGGATTTATCAAGCTCCAGATCAAGGGTGGCGCTGCTAACCCATCACCTCCAGTAGGCCCTGCGTTGGGTTCTAAGGGTGTGAACATTATGGAGTTTTGTAAACAATTCAATGCCAGAACGCAAGAACAAGCAGGTAAGATTTTGCCTGTAGTTATCACAGTTTACGTTGACAAAACATTCGATTTTATCGTTAAGACTCCACCTGTAGCAGTACAGTTGAAGGAGGCTGCTAAGATTAAGTCTGGTTCTAACCAACCAAACCGTAACAAAGTGGCTTCAATTACTGAAGAGCAATGTGTGGCAATCGCAACCGATAAAATGGCTGATTTGAACTGCTTTACCGTAGAAAGCGCCGTTAAGATGGTGAAAGGTACAGCACGTAGTATGGGTATTACCGTTAAATAATTAAACTTCAATCATTATTATGGCAAAATTGACAAAAAATCAAAAGCTTGCTGCTGAGAAGATTGAGGCAGGTAAGCTCTACACAGTAGCTGAGGCTGCTGCTCTCGTAAAAGAGATTACAACTACAAAGTTCGATGCTAGCGTAGATATCGATGTACGTCTTGGTGTAGATCCACGTAAGGCAAACCAAATGGTTCGTGGCGTGGTAAGCTTGCCAAACGGTACAGGTAAAGAAGTTCGCGTACTCGCATTGTGTACTCCCGACCAAGAAGCTGCTGCTAAAGAGGCAGGTGCTGATTATGTAGGTTTGGATGAGTATATTGAGAAGATCAAAGGCGGTTGGACAGACATTGATGTGATCATCACTCAACCACAAATCATGGGTAAGATTGGTGCTCTCGGTCGTGTTCTTGGTCCTCGTGGCTTGATGCCTAACCCAAAATCAGGTACAGTAACTATGGATGTTGCTAAGGCTGTTAAGGAGGTTAAGCAAGGTAAGATCGACTTCAAGGTAGATAAGTTTGGTATTGTACACACCTCAATTGGTAAAGTAAGCTTTACTCCAGAGGCTATTGCACAAAACGCAAACGAGTTTATCCAAACTCTCATCAAGCTCAAACCTGCAGCAAGTAAAGGTACTTATATCAAGAGCATTTATCTTTCTAGCACAATGAGTCAAGGTATCAAAATTGACCCAAAATCAGCTGAGTAATTTAATAATAAGAAACAATTATGAAGAAGGAAGATAAAAACGCGATTATTGCCCAACTCGGTGAGCAACTCGAGCAATATACACATTTCTATATTACCAACATCGAAGGCTTGAACGCAGAGCAAACAAGCGCATTGCGCCGCGAGTGCTTCAAGAAAGAGGTTAAATTGGTAGTAGCAAAGAATACATTGCTCCAAAAGGCTCTTGAGGCTAAGGGTATCGACGAGGCGATTTTCGCTGCGTTGAAGGGTAACACAGCTTTGATGCTCTCTAACACTGGTAACGCTCCTGCAAAATTGATCAAGGAGTTTACTAAGAAAGAGAAGAACAAAGAAGAGGCAAAACCACAATTGAAGGCAGCTTACGTAGAGGAGACTGTTTACGTAGGTGCTCAAAACTTGGAATTCCTCTCTACTGTTAAGTCTAAGAACGAGCTCATTGCAGATCTTGTTGCATTGTTGCAATCACCTGCGAAGAATGTCGTTTCTGCACTCCAATCAGGAGGTACTACCATCCACGGTGTTCTTAAGACACTGGGAGAGCGCGCTGAGTAATCAGCAAACCACCACCAACGTCATCGGGTGGTATCGGGATGGTAACGGAAAAGACAGGTTACTAGCCGGGTAACAGATGACAACAAACTAATTAACATTAAAAAAATAACACTTTAAAATTATACAACAATGGCAGATTTGAAAGCTTTTGCTGAACAATTGGTAAACCTTACAGTTAAGGAAGTTAATGAACTCGCTCAAATTTTGAAAGAGGAGTATGGTATTGAACCTGCAGCTGCAGCTGTAGCAGTAGCTGGCCCAGTAGCTGGTGGCGCTGACGCTCCAGCAGCTGAGGAGAAAACATCTTTTGATGTAGTTTTGAAATCAGCTGGTGCTAACAAGCTCCAAGTAGTTAAGGCTGTTAAAGAGCAAACTGGTCTCGGTTTGAAAGAGGCTAAGGACATCGTTGATGCTGCTCCAGCTAACGTTAAAGAGGGTGTAGACAAAGCTACTGCTGAGGCTCTCAAGAAAGCTCTTGAGGAGGTAGGTGCAGAGGTAGAGTTGAAGTAATACCCATACGCCTAATAATGGTAGGTTTAGTCCCTGAATAGGGGGCTAAACCTTTTTCTCTGAATAATAGACAATGTTTAAAAAAGGTTAAATTCTGATAAATATTCAGCGGTTTTTGTTAATAAAGTGTAAAATTCGAAACCAACTATTTAGATTTAAATAACTCGTTATCAGTAAATTATAATCTTTGAAACATATTAAAACCATAAAATTAAATGGCAAAACAAAAACAAGATCAGCGAATCAATTTTTCGGCAATGCAAAAGCAAATGCCTTATCCTGATTTTCTGGAGATTCAGTTGAAGTCCTTCCATGACTTCTTCCAAATGGATTCAACTCCTGAGGTGCGTCATACGGAGGGTTTGTTTAAAGTTTTCTCGGAGAATTTCCCAATTCAAGACACGAGAAATAACTTTACCTTGGAGTTCTTGGATTATCACATTGACCCTCCTCGTTATACTATTGAGGAGTGTTTGCTCCGTGGACTCACATACTGTGTGCCTTTGAAGGCTAAATTGTTCTTGACTTGTACTGATCCTGAGCACGAGGATTTCGAGCCAGTACTTCAAGAGGTGTTCTTGGGTAACATCCCATACATGACACCTAAGGGTACTTTCGTAATCAATGGTGCAGAGCGTGTGATTGTAAGCCAATTGCACCGTTCTCCAGGTGTGTTCTTTGGTACATCAATGCACTCTAATGGTACAAAGTTGTACTCTGCTCGTATCATCCCATTCCGTGGTTCATGGATTGAGTTTGCGACAGATATCAACCGTGTAATGTACGCTTACATCGACCGTAAGAAGAAATTGCCTGTAACTACATTGTTGCGTGCAATTGGTTTCGAGAGTGATAAGGATATCTTGGACTGCTTTGATTTGGCAGAAGAGGTTAAGTGTACTAGCGAGAACTTAGAGGCAATGGTTGGTCGTACTTTGGCAGGTAACGTGCTAAAGGCTTGGACCGAGGACTTTGTAGATGAGGATACTGGTGAGGTTGTAACTATCGAGCGTAACGAGGTAATCATCGAGCGTGAGACAGTTTTGACCGAGGAATTGTGCGAGTTGATCCAAGAGTCATCTATCAAGACCGTATTGTTGCACAAAGAAGAGGCAAAAGAGTCTGATTATTCTATTATTTTCAATACATTGCAAAAAGACCCATCTCACTCAGAGAAAGAGGCTGTGTTGTATATCTATCGTCAGTTGCGTAATGCAGAGCCTGCCGATGATGCTACTGCTCGCGAGGTTATCCAAAACCTCTTCTTCTCAGAGAAGCGTTATGACTTGGGTGAGGTAGGTCGTTATCGTATCAACCGCAAGTTGAATATGGAGATTCCAATGGAGACTCGTACTTTGACTAAGGAGGATATGATTGAGATTATCAAGTACTTGGTTGAACTCATTAACTCTAACGCAGAGGTGGATGATATTGACCACTTGAGTAACCGTCGTGTTCGTACTGTAGGCGAGCAATTGTACAACCAATTTGGTATTGGTTTGGCTCGTATGGCTCGTACTATCCGTGAGCGTATGAACGTACGTGACACTGAGGTGTTTACCCCAACAGACTTGATCAATGCTAAGGCTATTTCTAGCGTAATCAATTCATACTTTGGTACCAACGCTTTGTCTCAGTTTATGGATCAACAAAACCCATTGGCTGAGATCACTCACAAGCGTCGTATGTCTGCTCTCGGTCCTGGTGGTTTGAGTCGTGATCGTGCTGGTTTCGAGGTACGTGACGTACACTATACTCACTATGGTCGTTTGTGTCCAATTGAGACTCCTGAAGGTCCAAACATCGGTTTGATTTCTTCATTGTGTATCTACGCTAAGATCAACAATCTTGGTTTCATTGAGACTCCATATCGCAAGGTTGAGAATGGTGTAGTTAACTTGAACAACGATGAGGTTGCATACTATACTGCAGAGGATGAGGAGCAAGCAATTGTAGCACAAGGTAATGCTCCATTGGATAAGAATGGTAAGTTCATCCGTACCAAAGTTAAATCTCGTTTTGAGGCAGACTTCCCAGTTGTTGCTCCAAATGAGGTGAACTTGATGGACGTATCTCCATCTCAAATTGCTTCTATCGCAGCTTCTTTGATTCCATTCTTGGAGCACGATGATGCTAACCGTGCGTTGATGGGATCTAACATGATGCGCCAGGCAGTTCCATTGTTGCGCAGTGAGGCTCCTATCGTAGGTACTGGTATCGAAGGTCAATTGATCCAAGACTCTCGTACACAAGTAGTGGCAGAGGGTAATGGTGTTGTGACCTATGTAGATGCAGATAAGATTATTGTTAAATACGATCGCAGCAAAGAAGAGGACTTTATCTCTTTCGACTCTGCCGAGGTAGAATACGCATTGCCTAAGTTCCAACGTACCAACCAAAATACAACTATTGACCTTCGTCCTATCGTTCGCAAGGGCGAGAAGGTAACCAAGGGTCAAATCCTCACTGAGGGTTATGCTACAGAGAAAGGTGAGTTGGCATTGGGTAAGAACTTGAAGGTAGCTTATATTCCTTGGAAGGGTTACAACTACGAGGATGCTATCGTATTGAGCGAGCGTATCGTTCGTGAGGATATGTTTACTTCTGTTCACGTGGTTGAGCAACTTTTGGAGGTACGCGAGACCAAACGTGGTGTAGAGGAGTTTACCGCAGATATTCCTAATGTGAGCGAAGATGCAACCAAGGATTTGGATGAGAACGGTATTATTCGTATCGGTGCTCACATCAATCCAGGTGACATTATCGTAGGTAAGATCACTCCTAAGGGTGAGTCTGATCCTTCTCCAGAGGAGAAACTCTTGAAGGCTATCTTTGGTGACAAAGCTGGTGATGTGAAGGATGCTTCCTTGAAGGCTACTCCATCTTTGAGTGGTGTGGTTATCGGCAAGAACCTCTATAAGAAAGCAAACAAAGACCGCAAGCAAAAATTGGAAGATCGTGAGACCATTGCTAAGATGGATGCTCAAGTTCAAGTTAAGGCTGAGGCTCTCAAAGCTAAATTGGTTGAGAAATTGGTTGTGTTGCTTGAGAAACATGAGTCTGCAGGTGTTAAGGATTACTTGAACACTGAGATTATTGCTAAGGGTCTAGCGTTCACTGCTGAGCGTTTGCAACAAATTGACTACATGTCAGTGATGTTGGCTAACTGGACTGAGGATGAGCATGTTAACGACTTGGTAAGCCGTTGTATCATGAACTACATCGCTAAGCATAAAGAGATGGATGCTCAACTCAAGCGTGAGAAATTCAACATCACTATCGGTGATGAGTTGCCAAACGGTATCATGGAGATGGCTAAGGTTTATATCGCTAAGCGTCGTAAGATCCGCGTAGGTGATAAGATGGCGGGTCGTCACGGTAACAAGGGTATCGTATCTAAGATCGTGCGCGTAGAGGATATGCCATTCTTGGCTGACGGTACTCCAGTGGATATCGTATTGAACCCACTAGGTGTGCCTTCTCGTATGAACATCGGTCAGATCTTCGAGGCTGTCCTTGGTTGGGCTGGTAAAGAGTTGGGCGTTAAGTTCGCTACTCCTATCTTCGATGGTTGTACCTTGGATTCACTCAACGAGTGGACTGACAAGGCAGGTCTCCCACGTGCTGGTAAGACACAATTGTACGATGGTGGTACAGGTGAACCATTTGACCAAATGGCTACCGTAGGTGTTACCTACTTCATGAAGCTCGGTCACATGGTTGATGACAAGATGCACGCACGTTCAATCGGTCCTTATAGTCTCATTACACAACAACCATTGGGTGGTAAAGCACAATTCGGTGGTCAACGTTTCGGTGAGATGGAGGTTTGGGCACTCGAGGCACACGGTGCTGCACATATCTTGCAAGAGATCCTGACTGTTAAATCTGATGATGTGACCGGTCGTGCACGTACTTATGAGGCAATCGTTAAGGGTGAACCAATGCCTACACCAGGCTTGCCAGAGTCACTCAACGTATTGTTGCATGAGTTGCAAGGTTTGGCTCTTTCAATCACAATGGAATAAAATTCAAGAATTATGGCTTTTAAACAAGATAATAAGAAAAACGGTTTCTCCCGTATCTCAATTGGACTCGCATCTCCAGATGAGATTATGCGCCTTAGCTCGGGAGAGGTTCTCAAACCAGAGACCATCAACTATCGTACCTACAAGCCTGAGCGTGATGGTTTGTTCTGCGAGCACATCTTCGGTCCAGTTAAGGACTACGAGTGCCATTGCGGTAAGTACAAACGTATTCGTTACAAAGGTATTGTCTGCGAGCGTTGCGGTGTAGAGGTTACTGAGAAGAAAGTTCGTCGTGAGCGCATGGGCCACATCAAATTGGTGGTTCCTGTAACACATATCTGGTATCTCCGTTCGTTGCCATCTAAGATGGCTGCGTTGCTCGGCGTACCAACCAAGAAATTGGAGTCTGTAGTGTACTACGAGAAGTATATCGTATTGCAAGCAGGTGTACTCAAAGGACAAGAGATCGATGATGAGATAGTTGACGACAAGATGCTCCTTGATGAGGATCAATACATCGAGTTGATGGGTCGTCTTCCACAAGATAATCACCTCTTGGATGATACTGATCCAGATAAGTTCATCGCTAAGATGGGTGCTGAGGCAGTAGAAGAGTTGTTGATGGGTCTTGATTTGGATGCTCTTAGCTACGAGCTCCGTGATCGTGCTAATGCCGATACTTCTATGCAACGCAAGGCTGAGGCTCTCAAGCGTTTGCAAGTAGTGGAGAACTTCCGTGCTAGCAAGGGCAAAAACCGTCCTGAGTGGATGATCTTGCGTGTCATCCCTGTGACTCCTCCAGAGTTGCGTCCACTCGTACCACTAGATGGTGGTCGTTTTGCAACATCTGACCTCAATGACCTCTATCGTCGCGTGATTATTCGTAACAACCGTCTCAAACGTCTCGTTGAGATCAAGGCTCCAGATGTGATCTTGCGCAACGAGAAGCGTATGCTTCAAGAGGCTGTGGATTCACTCTTCGATAACAGCAAGAAGACTACCGCTATCAAGTCTGACGCTAACCGCCCATTGAAATCTCTCTCTGACTCATTGAAGGGTAAACAAGGTCGTTTCCGTCAAAACTTGCTCGGTAAGCGTGTGGACTATTCAGCACGTTCCGTTATCGTCGTAGGTCCAGAGTTGAAGATGCACGAGTGCGGTTTGCCAAAAGATATGGCTGCTGAGCTCTACAAACCATTTATCATCCGTAAGCTCATCGAGCGTGGCATCGTGAAGACTGTTAAGTCTGCTAAGAAGATCATTGACCGCAAAGAGCCAGTCGTATTCGATATTCTTGAGAACGTAATGAAGGGTCACCCAGTGCTCCTCAACCGTGCTCCTACTTTGCACCGTCACGGTATCTTGGCGTTCCAACCACGTATGATCGAGGGTAAGGCTATCCAATTGCACCCACTGTCTTGTGCCGGATTCAACGCCGACTTCGACGGTGACCAAATGGCGGTACACTTGCCATTGAGCCACGAGGCAATCTTGGAGGCACAACTCCTCATGCTCGGTTCGCATAATATTCTTGACCCAGCTAACGGTAACCCTATTACTGTGCCATCACAGGATATGGTCTTGGGTCTTTACTATATCACCAAACCACGTACGGGCGTGAAGGGTGAGGGTCTTACTTTCTATTCTCCAGAAGAGTGTGAGATCGCGCTCAACGAGGGTAAAGTGGATATCCACGCTAATGTAAAAGTTCGTATCCTTGACAAGCGTACTAACACCACATCAATCGTAGAGACTACTCCAGGTCGTGTATTGGTTAACCACTTCGTTCCAGAAGCAGTAGGTTTCCAAAACGTTACTTTGGGTAAGAAAGCGGTGAAGAACATCATTACCGATGTTATTAAGACTTGTGGTGTAGCTCAAACAGCCCTCTTCTTGGATAACATCAAGGACCTCGGTTACAAGATGGCGTTCAAGGGTGGTCTCAGCTTCAACCTCAACGATATTCTTATCCCAGAGGAGAAGAACGAACTTGTCGCTAAGGGTAATGCAACCGTTGAAGAGGTTACCGAACTCTATATGGAAGGTTTGATGACCGACAACGAGCGTTACAACAAGGTCGTTGCTGCTTGGGGTGAAGTGGACAAACAAGTGACTACCGTCCTTATGAAACATATGAAAGAGGCTGACCAAGGTTTCAACTCTGTGTTCATGATGATGGATTCTGGTGCCCGTGGTTCACAACAACAGATCAAACAGCTCGCAGGTATGCGTGGTTTGATGGCAAAACCTCAAAAGGCTGGTGTAACTGATAGCCGTCAAACAATTGAGAACCCAATTCTTTCTAACTTTAAGGAGGGTCTTAGCGTGCTTGAGTACTTTATCTCTACCCACGGTGCGCGTAAAGGTCTTGCCGATACCGCGTTGAAGACTGCCGATGCTGGTTACTTGACTCGTCGTCTTGTGGATGTTTCTCACGACGTGGTTATCAACGAGGAGGATTGCGGTACATTGCGTGGTTTGACAGCTCGTGCCGTTAAACAAAACGATGTAGTGGTAGCTTCTCTCACCCAACGTATCTTGGGTCGTGTAAGCGTTCACGATATTTATGACCTCGAGGGCAACCTCATTGTAGCTTCTGGCGAAGAGATTCGCGAGGCAGCTTGCGAGGCTATTGAGGCAGCAGGTATCGAGGCAGTTGAGATCCGTTCAGTACTCACTTGCGAGTCTAAGCGTGGTGTTTGTGCTAAGTGCTACGGCCGTAACTTGGCTACTCGTAAAATGGTACAAAAGGGTGAGGCTGTTGGTGTCATCGCTGCACAAGCCATCGGTGAGCCTGGTACACAGTTGACATTGCGTACCTTCCACTCTGGTGGTGTCGCTGGTAACGCAGCAACCCAAAACACCTATGCTATCCCTGCTAAGGGTCGCATTGAGATCGATGACTTGCGTACTATCACCACTGAGGCTGGTGACGTGATCGTAGTAAGCCGTCTTAATGAGATGCGTCTCGTAGATGAAGCTACTGGTGTAGTATTGACTACATTCAATATCCCTTACGCTTCTAAACTCTTCGTTACTCCAGGTGAGTCTTATGAGAAGGGTCAACAAGTTTGCGAATGGGATCCATATAAGGCTGCTTTGATTATTGAGCAAGCTGGTCGCCTCCAATACGAAGATGTAATTGAGGGTATAACCGCTAAGACTGAGATCGATGATCAAACAGGTAAGAAAGAGGTGACTATCATCGAGACCAAGGACAAAACCAAGATGCCATCTGCGCATATCCTTGATGCTGAGGGTAATATCTTGCGTACTTACAACCTCCCAGTTAAGGCATTGCTCGTAAACGAGGATGGTGCTGAGGTTAAGGTCGGTGATTCACTCTTCACCCAAACTCGTTCCTTCGGTACTGCAGGCGATATTACCGGTGGTCTTCCACGTGTGACTGAGCTCTTTGAGGCACGTAACCCATCTAACCCAGCAATCGTTGCTGAGATCGATGGTGAGGTGACCTTTGGACGTATCAAACGTGGTAACCGTGAGTTGACTATCACCTCTAAGTTGGGTGAGGTTAAGTCTTACCTCGTGCCACTTGGTAAACAAATCCTCGTACAAGAGGGCGACTATGTTCGCGCAGGTGTGGCTCTCTCTGATGGTGCTATCACTCCAGACGATATCTTGGCAATCCAAGGTCCTACCGCGGTACAAGATTACATCGTAAACGAGGCACAATCTGTTTACCGTATGCAAGGTGTGGAGATCAACGATAAGCACTTCGAGATCATCGTTCGCCAAATGATGCGTAAGGTAGAGATCCAAGACGGTGGTGATACTCGCTACCTAGAGAAGCAAATCGTAGATAAGATCGACTTCCTTGAGGAGAACGATCGTATCTGGGGCAAGAAAGTGGTTACCGATGCTGGTGACAGCGAGACCTTGAAAGCAGGTCAAATCGTAACCGCACGCCGCCTCCACGACGAGAACTCTTCTCTCCGTCGTAAGGATAAGAAACTTGTTGTAGCTCGTGACGCTATGTGCGCAACCGCTAGCCAAGTGCTCCAAGGTATCACACGTGCTGCTCTTGCTACCAAGTCATTTATGTCTGCTGCTTCCTTCCAAGAGACCACCAAGGTACTCAACGAGGCTGCTATCCAAGGCAAGGTGGACTACCTCGACGGTATGAAGGAGAACGTTATCTGCGGTAACTTGATCCCTGCAGGTACTGGTCTTCGCGAGTTCCAACACATCAGCGTACACAACGCTGAGGAGTACGCAGCTATCCAAGCTGCTCGCGCAGCTGCTGCGGCTGAGGCTCAACTCCGTCAAGAGGAACTCAATCAGCTCTAAGAATCCAATTATTGATTCAATAAAAAACAAGAGACTTCCAATCGGGAGTCTCTTGTTTCTTTCTTTGCCTTTAAACTTTAAACAGTAGGATGCTTTAGCGTCCGTCCTCTAAACTGTTGCGCCTTGCGCAAACTACATAGGATCTACATCTGGCAAAATAATAGTTCCTTTGCACTTCTCATGTTGCTGCACAAAGGCAATATGTTCTTTGAGCAATGCCTTGGCGCGAGTGATGTTGGCGGTTGTTTCTATACGCAAGCGGATTTGTCGTACCCATTGATTGCTTATTTTGGTTACAGATGGGATAATCACCCCTGATACACGCTCGCCAAAACTCTGTTGCAAGCGTTGTTGCAATAGTGTTGCTGCGGCATCCAAACGACCTAAATCACGATGACGCAAGATTAGCATAATCAAACGTTGATAAGGTGGATACTTGAATAACTCACGCTCTGCGATTTGTTGATTGTATAATCCATTATAATCATGTGCTTTGAGATACTTAAAGACAGGATTCTTAGGATTAAAGGTCTGAATCATTACCTCTCCTTGACTACCTGTTCTGCCTGCTCGTCCACTCACTTGCTCTAACATTTGGAAGGCTTGCTCATAGCTGCGGAAATCGGGTGTGTTCAGCAATGAGTCTGCTTGCAGTACAGCCACAAGACTCACGTCATTGAAGTGCAAACCCTTGGTAACCATCTGAGTACCAATCAGTATATCGACTTCATGATTGGCAAATTGGTCTATGATAGTTTGATACGCATCTTTCTTGCGAGTAGAGTCTAAGTCCATTCGAGCCACGCGTGCCTCAGGGAATAGTCCTTGTATTTCTTCTTCCAATCGCTCTGTACCAAAACCTTGCGTACGCATCTCGCCTCCGCATTTGGGGCATTTGCTAGGTATGCGTGTGTTATGTCCGCAGTAGTGACAAACGAGTGAGTTGGTTGCTTTATGATAGGTCATAGTGACATCGCAGTTGGAGCATTTAGGTGCCTCTCCACATTTCGTACATTGCAAGACAGGGGCATAGCCACGGCGGTTTTGGAAGAGAATCACTTGTTTGTCTTTGCTCAGTTCCTCGCGTATTCTATCCACCAATGGGTCTGCAAAATGTCCATACATCTCTTTGCGATGGTATTGGCGTTGCAAATCAATCATAGTGATCTGAGGCAATTGCAATCCCTGAAAACGCTCTTTCATCTCTACCAAACCGTACTTGCCCGTTAGGGCGTTGTAGTAGGATTCTATGGATGGCGTAGCTGTACCTAGTAGCACTTTTGCTCCGTACCAATGTGCCATCATGATTGCTGCGGAACGTGCGTGATAACGAGGTGCCGGATCTTGCTGTTTGTAACTTGGCTCATGTTCTTCATCCACAATAATCAATCCCAAATCGCTGAATGGCAGGAATATAGCAGACCGTGCACCCAATATAACTCTTGCCTCTCGCCTCATCGCCTCATCGCCTTTAACCTCATGATATATCTCCACTCGCTCTGCGTTGCTAAACTTAGAGTGATACACCACTAGTTTGTCGCCAAATACGGCTTGTAAACGGTCTGTGAGTTGGGTAGTGAGGGCTATCTCTGGAACGAGATACAATACTTGTTTGCCTTGTTGCAATACTTCCTCAATCAGGTGGATATATACCTCTGTTTTGCCACTGGAGGTTACGCCATGTAGCAGGGTGACATTTTTCTCTAGCCAACTCTCTCGAATTTCCGCAATGGCTCTACTTTGCTGACTATCAAGGGGGTGTGGTTGTTGTATTTCGCCGTTGTATTGGCGCAAACGCGAGATAGGTCGCTCCTCTTCCAAGAATATCCCTTTGTCAATCAATGTCCGTAGAATAGCGCCGCTCACTCCGCTTTGCTCTAGGAGCATACGTCTCTCTACCTGATAATTTTGCGCCAAACGAAGGAAATCACGAACCAATTGTTCTTGTTTTTTGGCGCGCTTCAATTCCCCGAGCAACTGCGCTTGTGCTTCTTGTGCTAGATAGGTAGGAGAGAGTTGGATAAATTGTGTGGTGGCTGCGGAGTAGTTGTCGTCTATGATTTCAGAGGGTAGGGCGGCAGCCATTACCTCGCCTAGAGTGCACATGCAATAGCTTGATAACCATTCCCATAACTTTAGCTGCTCAGCCGTGATGATAGGTGTCTCATCTATTATTTGCAACACATCGCGCACTTTTACGCTTGCAGGCAGTTCACCTTCGTGCTTGCGATAGATAATACCAATGATACTCTTCTTGCCTAGAGGTACCAATACCCGACAGCCAATAGGCGCTTGCGCTGTCCCATACCCAATAGGCGTAGCCGTCCCATAGCTCGCTTCGCGAGCGTCCAATATCCGATAGGTATACACATCCGATATTGCCAATGGAAGAATAATATCGTAGAGTGATTGGTTCGTCATTTCAGCTGCAAAGGTACAAAAAAAAATGTATATGCACAACAAAAACTCGTTTTTGTTGCCATAGGCTACATTTTTTTACTGTAGCTTCGAGGGTAGGGTGTCCTCGAAGTACGACAAAAAATACACATGTGCAAGTAAACGAACACTTTTTTATAAGAAAATAATAGATTTGCAATCGTGTTGTAGCTTATCTTTTGATTAAATAGTCGAAGAACTCTGTCTTCCTGCTATAAACTACGTTAGATATACGATAGATATACGTTAGATATACGATAGATACACGTTAGATACCTATAGGAGTGCCGAGGAAAAATAGCCCCTAAACCCTAAACAGTAGGCGCTTTGCACCGTTCTCTAAACTGCGACATAGTCGCCGCCTTTACACCTTACACAAGCGGGGTCCCCGACAAAGTTTGTGACTTTGTGGGGTGCTCTTACACCTTACACCAAGAAAAATCGCACTAAAATGCGATTTTTCTTGCACATCCGCAAATTTTGTTGTACCTTTGCACCGTAAACCTGCGCCGTGGGATGTCTGACATCATTGGCGGAGGGTAGCAGACATATTAAAAAGGCGTTTATTGTGCTCTGTTCTGACTCTTAGAAACTTCGCAACATTCAAGAATCTTATCAGGACTTAGCAACGATAGGTGCCCTACGGGATATAGATAATCCCCCTTGTGCCTACTTGGAACAGCTTTTTCGTAGATGCGTATGCGCATGCGCGTACCTTAAACTAATGAAATAGCACGGGAGTATTTTATATTCGGCGTGGGTTTCGCGTTGTCAGTTCGATAAGATTAGGCAATGCGAGGGCCTCTAAGTGTGGAACTGGCAAAGGCAAGTTTCACGCTTTTTTTGTATGCCTCTCAAGTTGTTAAACAACCAACTAAATAACAAACGGAGGCAGCCGAAAATCCGATGAAGAGTAGGCATGACAATTAAATTTATTTATTATGAAAAAAAGTTTTATTTTAATCACCATTCTTGGTGCATTGGCATTGAGTTCATGTAAGTTAGCAATTGT
>JAZSFR010000024.1:0-3075 GCA_045532335.1 Paludibacteraceae bacterium | reverse complement strand
GTCGCCAGTAGCTACCTCAACAGTGTTCTTACCGATAGTGGTAGTACCTGGGATAGAAGCAACGATGTCTTCGCCGTTGTAAACGAGTACGTTAACAGAAGTTGCGTTAGAGTTGTTCAAACGATATGTAACGGTGAGAGTGGTTTTGTCGTCAGACAATTTAGACTCAAGACCGAAAGCATATGGGTTTAGGTTGTTCTCGGTGTATGTAGGCTCTGGTTTCTCAACCTCTGGCTCTTCTTCTACTGGGAGAGTACCAGTGATAGTTACGTCGAGTGTAAGACCATCCCAGCTAGACATTACGCCAGTGAGAGTAACTACGTTCTCAGCAATAGTAACAGTAGCGTCGCCTTGTACGAAGCCCAACCATGGATCTTCATCACCCCAACCACCAACGGTTACGGTTACGTTCTTGTAAACAGCCTCAGCAACAGTAGCATCGAAGCCAGGAACCTCAGCAGAAACAGGGTAAACAATACCCTCCGCGTCAGCCCACTCGCCATTCATGTACATGAAGCCACTTGTTTCAGTTTGATCGTCGATAGTAGCGTTTTCTACAACTACTGGAGTAGCAACAGCTGGTACATAGTACATGGTGATAACGAGTTTGTAGTTAGTCTCACCCACGGTAGTATAGAGTTCAGCTGTGTAAACGTCAGTAGCGAGTTCCTCGTTGTAAGCCTTGGTAACAGTACCAGTTACAGGGTAATCCATCCAGCTTACCATGATAGAGCTCTCTTCCATCAAGTTTCCTTCAGCGTCTAAGAAGAGCATAACCTCGATGCCGTTATCCATGTCAGAAGCCGAAAGACCAATAGCATTGCCTAAGTCTTGAACAGATAAGTTAGTCATGGTGAGTTCCATGAGCTCGTACTCTGGTTCTGGTTCGATAGCCTCAGCGCCAACAGTTAAGTCGCCAGAAGATACTACGTGGAAGTAAACAACCTCAACTTGGTCTGCCAAGAACTCATCGAACTTGATAGTTGTAGTTTTGGTTGCGCCAGCAGCGATGGTAGAAGTAGCACCAGCGATTTTCTCTGTAGCAGGGCAGTTAGCGTAAGCCTCTGCAGTGATCTCTACAGCTTCTGTGCCTGGGTTAGCAATAGTAAGTTCAATATCCTTACCTGCAGCAATAGCAGAAGCGAGGTTTACAGCGTACCATTTATCGGTGTTAGCCTCAGCATTGATAGCGTCATCCCAGTTGATAGCAGTAGCCAATGTACATGGCTCTGGAGCAACGTATTCCTCAGCAGAGAGGTAGTAAACTTGGATAGTTGAGTTGTAGATAGCTACAAAACCAACGATGTTGTATGCTTTGTCTTTAGAAAGAGTAGCAGCAAGTTTGAAGTTGTTGCGGAGAGTTACATTAGTGCCATTCACTACCATAGTAGCGTTTGTTGCACTACCAGTACTGAAGGTTGTATTAGCAGTAAGAGTAACGTTCTCAAATTTAACGTATTGGTTCAATTCTGCTTTGGTAGGAACTGCAGCCATTACGGTTGGCTCTGGAGCAACACCTGGAGTAACTGTAAGTTCGTTGTATGAAACAGAAGCTTTCAACTCTGGCAAACCATTGTAAGGGCTAGAAACGCCTACGAAACCTTCAACGTGATCACCTGCTTTGAGCTTGTCATCAAGGTTGTAGTCATAAATCAAGTTAACACCAGACTCATCCTTAATGTAGATATAACCAGCGTCTTTAACTACATAAACTACATCAAATGGATTCAAAACAACTGTCTCGCCACTTGCTGTAGCAGCAGCCTCAGCGCAAGTCATAGGAGGAATAACTGCGAAATTTGCAGTGATTTCAACATTCTCGGTTACTGTCAACTTCAATGGGTTAGCTGTTTCTCCGTTGCTCCAGTTTACGAATTTGTAACCAGTGTTAGGATTAGCAGTAAGAGTGGCGGTTTTGCCTTCAGCATACTCGCCAGCACCAGTTACTGTACCCATAGTCTCATCGTTAACCTTGGTGGTAACGGTGTACATAGTAGCATCTGGATCTTCTTCACCAGTAACATAAGTAACGGTAACAACTACTCCAGCAACACTACCACTAGTAAATTTAGCGTTAGAGAGAAGTTTAAAGTAGGTGTAACCTTGTGTTTCGTCAATGTCAAAAGTAAACTCGGTAGTTGTACCGGTAGTGTTCTTTTGAGCACCATTCACCGTAGTTACTGCACCTTGGTTGGTAGTTCCAAGAGCAACATAGAGGTTGTTTTGGAACTTGTTAGAACCAGTCGCAGTTTGAGTCACTTTAATAGCTTTGATTGCACCAGGCATTGCTTGGCTATTGTACAATGACCAGTTTTTGTTAGCGTCAGCGCTAGTTACAGTAGCACCTGCAATAGTAGTTTTGTTTCCGCGAACTTGACCAGTAGAAGGGTTGAAAGCGTAAGCCACCATCTCAGTACCTAAATCTGAGGTACCAGTTTTGGTTACGTTCTCATACGAACTAGTAGAAAGTCCACCAAATTTTTTCATTGCAATGGTCTCAGTAACTTCTGCTGCTTGAATTGAAGCTGCAAAAGAGAGAATCATTGCCATCAAAAAGAATGAGATTTTCTTCATAATGATTTGTTTTTGGTTAATAAATATGGTTAATTAATTGTTTGTTTTGGCTTGATTAAAGGTGCAAACTACACCTTATATATATAATAGAAATGATACCTTACTTAGAACAAGAAAGAATGATAGATGACTACCATTCTTTACAAAATACCCTTTTTAATACCCTATAAAAATACCTACACAATTCTGCGCAAGCCCCCAATAGGAATATGTAAAATATCGTTTCATTACAAAGAGTGTCTTAACCGTTTTCTTTGATTTTAGCGCGCAAAGTTACAACTTTATTTTCAATTACACAAATTTTTTTAAAAAAAATAGGCTCCCTCTGTTGGAGGAAGCCCATTTTTTATTTGTTTAAGGTTTATAGTTGAAAGTTTAAAGTCAGGTATTAGCGGCAGAGCCGCATTCTTCAAGACTCTTAACTCTTAACTTTTGACCTTCAATTCTTATTACTTCAAAATAGCACCTTGAGCGTTGTATTGAACACCGTCTTTCTCAATG
>JAZSFR010000007.1:0-124907 GCA_045532335.1 Paludibacteraceae bacterium | reverse complement strand
GAACTCCTCGTTGTGCGCCTCCAGCACCTCCATCTCCTCCATGTCAAACCAATAGCTGAAGATTCCCTCCTCCACCAGAGCTTTGGCTTGGGCGTATAGTCGCTCGTAGGGGATAATCGTATGAAAAGGATTCTGTATGCTTTCCACCTCAAAGGGCAGCCAACGGCGGTTGCCGGTGATGTCGGTCAAGAACTCGCGTTTGTTCGTACTCGCACAGAAACTCGCCAACCGCACTCGTCGTTCTTTCAACCTACCATACGCCGCCCGCTCATTGACATCGGTGGAAGTGAGGAGCGATTTCACGATGTTCATCTCTCTGCCACACATAGCATCCAACTCATCTATATTGAGCATACCGTTCTCACAGAGGCGCAAACGGTCATCTTTGCTGATCTGCCCCGATAGCGGCAGTTTGCTGCTGTAGGCACGCAGTTCGGGCGGAATAAGCTTGTCCAGCCATGTAGTCTTGAAGATACCCTGCCGACCCACAAGAACGAGTACGGTGTGATTCACCACCTCATCTTTCATCCACGAAGCGACCATGGCGACAAACCACTTCTTGAAGCATGCGCGCCATAATTCCTCGCCTCTCGCCTTATCGCCTTTCGCCTCCTCGCCTGAAGGTTTCACCCTCACTTGCTGCGCAAGCCAATCGATCCAATCGGGCTGATCTGCCGTGTATGGTCTTAATCCATCGAGCCATGCTCTGAGGGGGTGCACCGCAGGCACCATATCCGATTTGAGTGCAGTCCACATCTCGTTGATGGATATGTTAACTCCCTTCTCCGCCACGCATTGACACACCATCGTGTTAATATCCTTGTCGGTGAGGTTCCGCCAATTTTCCTTGCCTCTAAACTCTAAACAGTAGGCGGAGCCGTCCTCTAAACTATGCAAATCCGCAACACGGATTTGCAACCTATCCGTCACGACATCGTGACGAAGGGAGCCGTAATTAAGGTAATTTTCCTCCAACCACTCGCACGCTATCTGCTGCCGTAGTTCTTTTTTATCTTGTTTGTTCATAATTCTTTTAATATCTTAACAATGTATTCTACATATTCAATATCCACATCTACATCCAAATGTATGTGTGCATGTGGTCGCACCCAATCTTTGCTTATTGTCTGTTGGGAGTTGATTAGCTCATTGACATCAATCCCAAGACATTCAGCCCACGGCTCGATGTAATCCACAGGAATTGTCCCTTGCTTATTGAGCAGCTTGCTCAGTTGTGACACATCCATTCCGATGGCATGTGCCAACGCTGTTTTGGTGGTTGCTTGTGTACTGAGCAAATGGTTTATTCGCTCCTTAATCAATTCGGATTTGATGTGCTGTTTCATGCTGCAAAATTACTGCTTTTATGTGACATAGACTTGGACAATTTGTCCAAAAAACAATGCAGAATTGGACGATTTGTCCAATTCTGCATGCTTTTGTGAGACTGATATATGGAATATCCAACTCATACAGAA
Organism: Paludibacteraceae bacterium; assembly: GCA_045532335.1. GTDB lineage: Bacteria > Bacteroidota > Bacteroidia > Bacteroidales > Paludibacteraceae > Colicola. The sequence continues at coordinate 123,429 of JAZSFR010000007.1, read as the reverse complement.
AAAGTGAGCCCCAAAAGTTAGACAAGAACTTTCGGGGCTTACCTCATCGTGCAGAGCTAACATTTCTTCACATGAAGTAATAGATTAGGTTTCTATACCATTATCGCTTTTGCAAAGTAAAATCAAATTGTAAACCTCCTTGTTTCCTATTGCTTGCAACGATGCTTCCTCCATGAAATTGAACAGCATGTTTCACAATAGAGAGTCCTAAACCTGTTCCTCCCAATCGGCGAGAACGCCCTTTGTCAATGCGGTAAAAGCGTTCAAAAAGGCGAGGTATCTTTTGCTCTTCTACACCCGCACCATCATCTTCAAAACGAATAGAGCAATACTGACTATTATTTTCTATCAAAGTAATGTAAATGTTTTTACCACCAGAATACGCAATCGCATTTTCTGTTAGGTTGCGGAAGATAGAACCAATCAATGATGGATTACCTTCGATCATCACCTGCTCATTGAATTGTGTGTGGAGCGTAAATTGTTCTTCTTGTGGCATAACGGCTAACTCATCTGCTATTTCATCAATGATTCGATTGATGTTTATGAATTCTTTTACAATGAGTTGGCTGCCATCTTCCATGCGCGTGATGAGTGAAATGTCATTGAGCAAATGACGAAGGCGTTCGTTGTTGCTATAGCATCGTTCAATCAATTCTTGGCGCTTTTCTTCTGTAAGTTGAATACCAGAAAGTAGAGTTTCTAGGCAAACTTGTATGGATGCTACGGGTGTCTTTAATTCGTGATTGATATTATTGGTCAGTTGTCGTTTGATGCGTATTTTCTCTTCTTCCTCACGCATCGCATTTTGGTGAGCTATATCTCTGTCTATGATGGTTTGTTGCCATTGAGCATATAGTTTGACTATATGATTAGATATTGACCCCAATTCGTCATTTGGAAACATCTCATCTTCGTCAAATCGCTCACCTTTTTCCGCTTTAGCAGCAAAGCGATTGAGGCGCTCAATAGTTTTTCCTAATCGTTGGGTGGCAAAATATGCTAATATGCTCATTACCAGAGTTATTATTATCATAAAGATTAAGAAGTTCCATTCGGCTTTCAGCAGTTCTCGGAGCGAAGATGAATAGGGAATAGCTGTGCGCACTACGACATCATCTCCTCGTGTGGCGAAATAGAGATATTCTCTACCATCGCTGGTGGATTGTCGTCTGATGTGATAGCCTATACCATCTTTGAATGCATCGTCTATTTCAGGACGATAGCGGTGATTATCCAGCGTTTCCAAAGAGAGTGTATTGTCGTACACCACTTCCCCCGAAAGCGATATGACCGATATACGGAGCCCCTCAAATGGCAGTTCCTGCGAATCAATATATTCTTGGAGCACCAAACCTTCCTCATACGCCTCCAAAATATGTTGGTTAAACAATCGAAGTTGAACTGTTATCAATTCCGATTTGTATTCTTTTTCTCGTTGATATTGAAATCCAACGCAACACAGGATGATACACCACGAGAATGCAAGTAATATTAGAAACAATCGCTTGTGGTACGATATTTTAATCACGGAATCCATAGCCAAATCCTGAACGAGTTACTATATACGAACCATACGCGCCTAATTTAGAACGCAAACGGGTAATATGCACATCTATTGTACGGTCAAGCACCACTACTTCATCTTTCCAAACACCATTCAGTATCTGTTCGCGGGATAGTATTTTCCCCTTGTGGGTTACAAGATAAACCAATAGCTCAAATTCTTTTCTTACCAACTTTATTTCTTCGCCATCCACAAAGCAACGCTTGAATTCCAAATCCATTTTCAGTCCTTCTACTTGTAACATTGTAGGTGGCTCTTTCTGCTCATGAACTGTTTTATGAGGGTTGCTTCTGCGCAAAACGCTCTTTACTCGGGCAATTACATTTCGTACTGTATATGGTTTTGTTATGTAGTCATCTCCTCCAAGATTTAAGCCAAGTACCATATCGTCCTCTGTATCGCGCGCGGTACAGAATATAATAGGAATATCAGCTGTCGTCACATCTGCTTTGAGCATTTTGGCAAACTTTAGACCGCTAATATCCCCCATCATAATGTCTAATAGGATCAGCGAGTAACTCTTTAGATCATAACTCAATGCCTGTTCTGCACTAAAAGCTATATCTACATCATAGCCTTCGTTTTCAAGATTGATTTTGAGAACCTCACATAGGGTTTCTTCATCATCCACAATCAATATCCGTTCTGTTGCCATAGTAGTGTGATTTAAAATTTGTGCAAAATTACAAAATTTATTTTAGGTGAGGAAAATACAACAAAAAATTTCATAAAAATTTCACAATTTTAACGGTAAAATGCATTTCACTAAATTGTATTTATTTTGAAATATTTTTGCAACAAAAGAGCAGTACCTTTGCACCGTCAAACAGAAAAAAACATCGTAATATTAACTAAAACAAAAGATGAAAATGAAGAAAACATTATTTCAGTTTGTCTTGATTCTGTGTTTTGCAGGATTGTGTACAAGAGTTCATGCGAGTGGTGTACCAGAACCTAAAGCGGGCTCTATTTCTGGACGAGTGATTGATAACACTCAGCAATCGTTGCCTGGTGCAAGTGTGTATATCGAGAGTTTGCAGACTGGCGCAATTAGTGATTTGGATGGCTATTATTCCATTCCTAACATTAGCCCAGGTCAGTACGAAGTGGTCGTTTCGTATGTTGGTTTTGCGCCAGATACCACCGATATTGTTGTTTCTGAAGGCAAAGTAACGGAGAATGATATTGTTTTGAACGAAGGCGTAGCGCTGCAAGATGTGATGGTTGCTGGTGCCTTTACGGGACAAAGAAAAGCAATCAATATGCAGAAGAATAATGCTGGTATAACCAATGTGGTTTCTGCGGATCAAGTAGGTAAATTTCCCGATTCCAATATTGGCGATGCACTCAAGCGTATCAACGGTATCAATGTGCAATACGATATGGGTGAAGCCCGATTTGGTCAAGTGCGTGGTACAAGTGCAGATTTAGCCTCCGTCACGGTAAATGGTAATCGCCTCCCTTCTGCTGAAGGAGAAACTCGTAATGTACAATTAGACTTGATTCCAGCTGATATGGTTCAGACTATCGAAGTCAATAAGGTAGTTACTAGTGATATGGATGGTGATGCCATAGGCGGTGCTATCAATCTCGTGACCAAAAACACACCTTATAAAAGGGTGTTTAATGCTACTGCGGGAAGTGGATACAATTTCGTGAGCAATAGCGCACAACTCAATTTAGGATTGACATACGGAGATAGATTCTTCAATGATAAATGGGGAATCATGGCAGCTGCGTCTTATCAGCTGGCACCTGGAGGAGCAGATAACACGGAGTTTGAATATGATGTGGACGATAATGATAGTGTATATCTCGATAAAGCTGAAATACGCCAATACTATGTTACGCGTGAAAGACAAAGCTACTCATTAGCAACTGATTATAAGTTCAATGCAAATCACAGAATCTCCTTCAAAGGAATTTATAATCGTCGTTCGGACTGGGAGAACCGCTATAGAATTACCTATAAGAAACTGAATGAAAGTCCCTCTAAACAATCGGTCGTTTTGCAAACCAAAGGAGGTGTCGGCGACAATAAATATTCACGCTTAGAGTTGCAGCAAACAATGGACTTCACCTTGGATGGAGAACATACATTTGGTATTGTAAAAATGGACTGGGCAGGCACATACTCTCGTGCTACAGAAGACCGACCAAACGAACGCTATTTTGGCGTAGAGATGAAGGGTAAGAAGAATGAAGACTATTTCAATACATTGAGTTTTGTGAATGCTGGTGGACGAGCACCTTATCCAAGTGTAGGCATAGGAAATGTAGGAGATTATACATGGAGTATTGATGAATTGACAGACGCAAGCCAAACCATAGCTGAGAATGAATGGAAAGCGCGTGTGAATTTTGAGATTCCATTACTATCTGGTGCTTTTGGCAGTACTTTGAAATTTGGTGCTAAATATACGCACAAAAGCAAAGAGCGTGAGACACATTGCTTTGATTATGCAGAAGTATATGAGGAAGCATTCGGAGAAGAGTGGGCAAATAATATGAGCAATCAAATCCGCAAAGGGTTTATGGCAGGTAGCAATTATCCAATAAACACACCATTCATCACAAAGGAGTATCTGGGTAACTTGACTATGAACCCATCACAAGAGGGAGCATTTGAGATTTACGAAGAAGCAGCCGACAATTATACGGCTACAGAGGCTATTACAAGTGCTTATCTACGCTATGACCAAAAATTATGGAATGATTTGGACTTAATCCTCGGCTTGCGCATGGAGCATACAGCATTAAATTATAGTGGATATAACTGGGTAGTAGATGATTTGGAGAATGAGCAGGGATCGTTAGAACCTACTGGCGAGAAAAAGAATGATTATATCAATCTATTGCCAAGTGTGCTGCTCAAATACAACGCAACAGAGGATTTGAAACTGAGAGCATCCTTCACAAAGACACTTTCTCGTCCTAAATATTCAGCATTGATTCCATGCGTACACTATAACATAGCAGAAGAGGAAGCAAGTTTTGGTAATGCCAACCTCAAACCTACTACCTCTTATAATCTTGACCTCGGAGGTGAATACTATTTCAAAAGTGTGGGATTGGTAAGTGTTGGATTGTTCTACAAGAACATCAAAGATGTGATAGCAGAAGAAAAATGGAAATCTACAGACGATCCTAATATCCCTTCTGGACTTCTGAATGAAGACGGCGATCCAGTCAAGTATGAAATCAGCAAACCAATCAATGCCTACGATGCAGATTTGTTTGGAGTGGAAGTCGCTCTTCAACGAGATTTTGGATTTATTACTCCTGCACTGAAATGCTTAGGTTTCTATGGAACATATACTTATACATATAGTTCCACCAAGAACCATAAGTTCGAGCACCGCAAGTTAGAAGAGGGAGAGAAAATCAAGATGACTGGCTCTCCAGAGCATACGGCTAACGCTTCTCTCTACTTTGAGCATAAAGGTATCAATATCCGTGCATCGTATAATTTTGCTTCTGCTTTCGTAGATGAGTTCGGTACTACCGCAGAATTGGATAGATACTACGATTGTGTGAATTACTTAGACATCAATGCCAGCTACACATTTGGCAAAAAAGTCAAGACTACTTTCTATGCGGAAGCAAACAACCTCTTAAATCAACCTCTCAGATACTATCAAGGCACCAAAGATCGCACTATGCAAGCAGAGTATTATGGCATACGATTAAATGCAGGTGTTAAAGTTCAATTCTAAAACCAATTAAAATAATGAAAAGTATGAAAAGAATGATTGTAATTGCGCTTACTATCCTTTGTGTTTCGTTAGGCGTATGCGCACAAGCTCCAGAGGTATGGAGTAGTTTGAAAAAAGATGTCAACTTTTTCATGGCAAATGATTTAGGTCGAAATGGCTATTACGACCAAAAGACGATTGCAGAGCTAATGGGTGTCATGGCAGAAGAGATAGGACCAGAGTGTGTGATAGCAGCGGGTGATACTCACCATTTTGATGGTGTGCAAAGCGTGAATGACCCTCTATGGATGACGAATTATGAGTTGATATATAGTCATCCTGAATTGATGATTGATTGGCTCCCTGCTTTTGGTAACCATGAATATCGAGGGAATACGCAGGCGGTGTTAGATTATTCTCAAGTAAGTCGCCGTTGGAATATGCCAGGGAGATATTATACCAAAGTTTATGAAGAAGATGGAACGACAGTGCGATTCATTATATTGGACACGACCCCTTTGATACAGAAGTATCGCCACGATTCAGAAAAATACCCTGATGCTTGCCAGCAAGACAAGTATGCTCAATTGCATTGGTTGGACTCGGTGCTTAGTAAAGCAAAAGAAGATTGGGTATTGGTTGTTGGACACCATCCTATTTATGCCGAAACGAGTAAGACTATGTCTGAACGCATTTGTATGCAAAATGAGGTAAATAGTATTCTTGTGGAGCGTGATAATGTGGACATGTATTTATGCGGACATATTCATAATTTCCAACATATTCGTTTTGAGAATAATACGATAGATTATGTAGTTAACTCTTCTGCCTCTTTAAGTCGTACAGTCAAGCCAATTGCTGGCACTCATTTTTGCAGTTCCGAACCAGGTTTTTCTGTCATAGCTGCTAATAAAAAAGAGTTGTCATTGTACATGATTGATAAGAATGGCAATGTCTTGCACACAGTCAATAAGCATAAGTAGTATCATACTTAAAAAGCAAAACAATAACTAAAACTACAACCGAAACAAAACAACAGCGATGTGTAGTAACTCATCGCTGTTGTTGTATATGACATATAATACGAAAGAGATTAAGCCCTGTTGTTTTCTGAAGGCGAATTTTTCGACAAAGGAAATCAACATACTTTTTCGACAAACGAATTCAATATACTCACTCGTCAAAGTCTTCAAACTATTTACCAGCTTAATCCTCAACTCCGTCAAAAACTCTCCATCCCCGAAGCCAACGACATCCTCCACCACCTTGTGTAAATCCTAAACCTTCTTTTTTTTGCGACATTCCCCTATTTTTCTACATTTTTCCTCAAATCATAAATTTTATTTGCAAATCTCACAAAAAAATCGTACCTTTGCCGCACAAAATTTAGAGAAATATGTATTCCGATTGGTTAAAAATAGACTTGCACATACATACCGATAAAAGTGCAGAGACAAAGACAGGAGATTATAAGGGTACTTTTTCAGTTAGTCTTTTAAAAGAAAAATTAAAAAGTAATGATGTACGCATATTTTCATTAACAGATCATAATATCATCAACATAGATGCCTATAGGGAATATTATGAATCCTACAATCCAGATAAAGATCCTCTCTTACTTGTAGGAATTGAAGTAGATATCCGAGGATATGCCAAAACATATCACACACTATTAATATTCAATGCATCTAGATAGATGCAGCAGAAAGAATATCACAAAAATTCGAAAAGACATATACGAATATAGGTATAACAGATAAATATGGTCGTGTCTTAACATTTGAACATATCGCGAGTGAATTCAGTGATGAAGATTTCTTTTTTATTCCGCATGCGGATCATGATAACAACATCGTCAAAGCCCACAAGGGAGATATTGCAACTGCTCAACGAATGATTTTGCTTATGCCAAGTGCGTTGGAGAAAGTAACGGATGCAGAGAGGGTAAAACATTATAATGACGGATTTGATAAATTATGTTGTCCAGAATTTCAAAAACATGGAGACATTCCGTATATAAATTTTTCAGATAATCACAATTGTTCTAATTACCCATGTATTCATATGGGGCAAAATGGGATACATGCTTTTTATTATATAAAAGGGACTAAAAGTTTTGAATCTATAAGACTTGCGTTTGTGGATCCTATGTGTAGGATAAAGTCTACAGAACAATTTAATACGGAAATAAATAGGACTTTACATTATATAACGAAAATACAAATACATGGGGGAAATAATATAACTGATACCGAACTAACATTTAGTCCGCATCTCAATGTTATTATTGGAGGTAGATCTAGTGGGAAAAGTTTATTAATGTGGCTAATGGGAAAGAAAATAAATGAGGCACGACCAAGTAATAAAAAATATCCGTTTAATCCTGATTGTCTTATTCTTCAATCCTCGTTAGATGAGGATTTCAAGCAAGAAATCTCACTTGGTAACCATTTGTTGTATCTGAATCAAGGTGATATTATCCAATATTTCGAAGAAAAGAAACTATATGCTTTAGCAGAACAAGCGGGACGACAAAAAGAATATTCAGATGCTGGAAAACAAATAGCAGATGTTAAAATAAAATTACTGGATAAAGTAAATAATTTAAAAAACGCCTACCAAGATATTCAAGAGAGAGGTAAAACGACACTTTTTACAATATCTAACAAACTAATCATACAAGCTATTAATAGCAACACATACATATTGCGCTATGACAAAGCTTTGGTGTATAAAACATACAATACTCAAGAAAAACAAAATGCCAAATCTTTGCTAGAACAAGGACTAGACGACCTTAATAATGTTATCAATAATCGTGTTATTGGGTTTACGCCTGAAGAAAAAGAACAAATCCAAAAGGTCATTGTATTGTATCTCCAGAAGTTAGAACTACTAAAAAAGTCGATGTCAAAAGATTTGATAAAAGGCTCTTTTATAGAGAAAGTCGATATTATTATTCAACAGGCTAATTCTAGACAGACACAAGAAGCTAAACAAAAACAAGAGTCTCGTGTTGCATTGAAGAATCTAATAAATGATATTGATCAAAGGTTTAAATTGTACAAATCTCTTAAAGATAGCGCATTTGAACTTGAACACTTCCATTATTCAGAACGAGTTGATGTACCTATCAATACAGAAATAAAATTAGTAAGAACTGTTAAAGAGAAGACTACTATTAAATCCAGCATTCTAGATGGTATTGGTGGTAGTAATGAAGATAAATCATTATACATAAATTTATGCGATCTGCTAGAGTCAAAAAAGACAATCAAAAATTATCCAACAAATAGCCATACATTTTTTGCCAAAAAGATAGATAAAGGAATAACTGAAAACATAATCACATTAATAGAATCACCTATTGATTATTTACAATATGCCGATGGTGCAACTTCTGAAGGAAAAAGTCCAGGATATAATTCTGAACAATATTTAAAAATCATTTTAGATAGCCCCTCATTAACTTTAATTTTTATAGATCAACCAGAAGATAATCTAGGGAATCAGTATATAGCTAACGAATTAGTTGCTCAAATCAGAAAGATAAAATTTAAGAAACAATTATTTTTGGTGACTCACAATCCCTCAATTGTCGTGTATGGCGATGCTGAAAATGTAATCTTAGCCGAAAACACTCAAAATATAATAAGTTATAAACAACTAGTATTGGAAGAGTTAGAAGCCCAAAAACAGATATGTAATATATTAGACGGAGGTAAGTATATATTCCACAATAGATACCAAAAGTACAATATTCACAGGACATTAAATTAATATGATATAATATGAAAAAAAATTATTCCATAAGTGCAACTAATGAAGCACTGATTATTACGGGTATTACCGATCAACCATTAAATATAGATACCACGGAAGATATTGAATTAAATGCATTTGTTACAGAGTTAACAAAACTAATAGATGAAGATATCATACTTGAAGAAAGTTCCTCTCCTGATTCTTTAAATGACAAACAACAATTAGTATTGGATATGCTTCGACAAATCATAGCAGCATATAATAATTGTTTAAATCCTACGGAAACTACTGAAGATGCTGCAATAGTAAGTGTTGATGCAACTGAATCAGATGATAACCAAGACTTGCCGTTTTAATATCTACTATTTGGCACATTTTTTGCCCATTTTATACAAAAACGTGAACAAATTATGGGTTATACATTAAAAAAAATACAAAAAATCGTACATCCATTTGTCTATATCGAATATTTTTAGTACCTTTGCAGGGTCAAAAGTAATGTAAAGTAAGTGATGAATATATATCCCATCTTAAATAATTCTCCAATAGTAGTTGCTTTGGTACAAATTAAGTTTAAAGCACCTCTTTTTTCGCTTGAATCTGTACTGACGTATGACACATTGCTAAAACATGAGTTTCCTGTACGCCATAATAATATTCAGGTAGGAATTGACTTGGGAAAAACAACAATCCCATTAGGAGAGTCAAAAGTTAGCGGAACATCTAACGCAGAGATAGGTAGTTATGTATATTTGTCAAAAAATCAAAAAGAAAAATTGGAAATATCGTCAGATACATTAACCTATATTGATGAAAACCCATATCGCGATTGGGAAACTTTTAAGTCTAAAATTTTGAAAAAAGTAGATATATTGTCTCCATTATTTGAAAGTGCGGAATTATACAGAATATCTGTTAGATTTGTTAATCGATTTACTTTTGAAGATTTTACTAACCCTAAAAAATATTTTAATGCGCTTATAACATCAGTTGACGGACAAGCATCATATCCTCTTCATCAATACGGATTTCGTTTGACTATGGATGTTCCCGATTCTGATATTTACACAATTGTTAATCATAATGTAGAAAATGTGTCGCAGAATAAATATATTTATACTTTTGATATTGATGTTCTAGATCGGCAAAATTTAATCTTTGATTTGGATACTATAAGTGAAACTTTAGAGAACTTGCGAAATATAAAAAACAAAATTTTCTTTGAGACAATCACTGAAACCACTCTACAATTATGCAACTGCCAAAAATGACAAACCACTTAAAGCCTTTAACTCTTGCGGTTGGACTTGCTTCTGCAGCATCTTCTTTTGCGTATGCTGATGTCAATGTAGATAATTTAAGTTCAATTGTTAATAGTAAAAAGATGACACAATATCTTCAAGTTGTTGATAGCAAAGAGAGTTACTATTTAGCTAATAAATTTAAGTTTCAGTTACATCTGCAGAGATGGGAAAGACGAACAATGTTTAAATCCTCGGCAAAAAGTATCGTTGAAGATGAGGATTTTAAGGCTATTGTTTCAATGGGACAATATGCTGTTCCTTTTATCAAGGATGAACTAATTAGAAAGCCGTCAACTTTGGTTTGGGCGTTGAATTACATATATGGTTATAAGATATCCTCAAATCCACACTTAACAATTTCTGAGGCTTGTAAATTATGGATAAAGAAGATATAATCTGCATACTTCCAAATTTGGAACATGACGAAAGTTTTCAAACTATCCAAATGAGTCCTGAAGATCCAGATTATAATTGCATCGCATGGGCATATCAAATGCTTAAAAATCGTTGGATGGAACCGAACAGTGGGATAGAACAAGAGTTAGATGCTATTTATTGGTGGCCAGATGATGCGGAAGAGGGATACAGCCCAGATTGTTTGAAAGATGTTTTTGTAAAAGGTGGCTTTGTTGAATGTGAATCGTGGGAACACGAAGATGGATATATAAAAGTTGCATTATACGAAAAGGATGGAGAATGGACACATGCTTCACGAGAATGTCTCACGAAACGATCATGGATGAGCAAATTAGGTGAACATAATGATATATATCACGATAATCCCTGTTCTGTTGAAGGTGAAGAATATGGTAAAGCATTTTGCTTCTTAAAAAAGAAAGTATAATATTAAGCAGACCTTTTTCGCGGATCATGGGCGAAATCTCCTCGTATTCGGCAATCGGGAAACCAACTCTTTCTTTCATCGGATAGCAAGTATACACTTAGAGAAGCTACCTGTTAGGTAACTTCTCTCTTTTTTGCATATCCGCGTGCATGCGCGCGTTTTATTTTATCGTCTATCGTCTTTCGGCATGCCATAAATCCAACAACCGAAGGAATCTTGGCGATTTATCCTCCAAAATCATCAAACATAATCATGTCATCCTCAACGCCCAAGGAGTGCAAGAGATCAAGCACAGTCTTGGACATCATTGGAGGACCGCAGAGGTAGTACTCGATGTCCTCTGGAGCGTCGTGTTGCTTGAGGTAGGTGTCGCCCATCACTGGAGCAATGAAGCCAGGAGTGTACATTTACATAAGAGTGCATCCGCCTTTGGATCTGGACGGCCCTTACTAGGAATAATGGAAGTTAGGATACTCAGGAGAAACCAACTAGAACCTATTGAACGACTTTATTAAATTCGTTCAATAATCACGAAACTTTGATTTGTCATCTTTATACCTCAGAGCCTCTAATAAACAACTACGCTCCATTGAATGTCCATTCAGGACATTCAATAACACGAAAAATAGAGGCTCTTTGGGTGTTTATCTAATCAAAGTTTCATACATGACACGGCACATAGAAATAGGGTCGTTAGGCCTTCAGCAATCGCATATAAGAGCTCACATGTGCTCTTATGATGTACATGCTTCAGACCTATACGACCAATTACTGCGAGATGCACTATTTCTATGGTGTTCGTGCTATTGACGAGGTATTCTTCTTGGAGGACTTCTTGGCATTGGAGAAGGAGTATCCTAACTTCCATTTCCACTTGGCATTGGACCGTCCAGATCCAAAGGCAGATGCACTGGGTGTAAAGTACACTCCTGGCTTCATTGCTCCAGTGATGGGCGACACCTACCTCAAGCAACACGACGCTCCAGAGGACATCGAGTATTACCTCTGTGGACCTCCAATGATGTCCAAGACTGTGCTTGACTTGCTCCACTCACTGGGTGTTGAGGACGACATGATCATGTTTGATAATTTTGGCGGATAAATCCGCCAAAATAAACGCCTTCGGCTGTTAGGGGAAACGCTTACGCGATAGGATGCCTTTACAGTTGCAAGGTAATACAAAATACGCGCGCACCCATGTGCGCGTGTATTTATTTGTATGGTGTATTTGGAATCCATTTTCTGGCTCTACGACATCATCCTTCCAATGTCCGCTCGTTCCTCGCGTTGGGGGGGGGAGAAATTCTAGAGTTTCGCTCCCTTCGTTCGCGTGATTTAGCAACTTTCGACTGCCATTACCTTCTCTATCTAATCATTCTGCGCCTAATCAGCGCAACATCTGCTTCACAGATGCACCTACGCTCCCTTAGGTCGCTTAGGTAAGTCGTCCCTAACGGGCCGATGGAAGGCTTAGCCTTTCCATTTTATTCTCATTTCCCTCTCTTATACCTTGCCCCGTTTCACCGAGAGACAACCGAGAGAAGAGCGTCTCAAAATTGCGATTTTTGCCCAAAAATCGCAATTTTTCCACCTCTTTCAGCCATCCCTTTCTATCTCCAACTTTGTAAACTTTTCTTACATCTCCTGTAAAGTTTCTTTACACTTTCGCAATGCGCTAAAAATCGCAATCTACACAATATCAGTTGTTTAACATTTTTGGCACGCATATTGGGTTGTATATGGCAAACATCAAACAATATGAAGCAATATACTACCATTTTCCTGTTATTTTTCTGTGCGCAGCTATCCCTCGCACAGACCTCCGACACCCTTGCATCTTTTACACTAAAAGACTGCATGACCTTCGCCATCGCCCATTCAACTAAACTGGAGATCCAAGCAGCCGACAACCGCGATGCACAAATCTCTAGGCGTGATGCGATCCTCCGCGCTTTTACCCCTAGTATTTCTGGTGGCACTTACGCTGCGCTTAATTTCGGACGAGGTGTTGATCCCGAAACCAACACCTATGTCTCCACCACATCGTTTACCAACGGCTATTCGGTCAGTGGCAGCATCACACTTTTTAACGGTTTCTCTGCTGTCAATAATATCAAGATAGCCAAAACGGCTGTCCTCATGGGCATCACGCGTGAGCAACAACTCAAAGATGAGCTTTGCTTGGCGGTTATGCAAGCTTATTGCAATGCCCTATACTTCCAGCAGATGCTCCATTCCCTCAATCAGCAAGTTGTTTCTGCACAAACCAATCTGACTTTGGCGCAACAGCAAGAGCAATTGGGGCAAAAGAGTCGTGCAGATGTCATTGACCTTGAAGCCGACCTTGCTGACCGCGAATACCAATTGGTAAGTATGACCAACCAGTACAACGATGCGCTCTTGACACTCAAGGACCTGATGCTCTATCCCCTTGATCAGCCTTTTGCCATTGACACCACCTTCAACTACTCCGCACTCCTTAGCAATGCTGAACTCCTCAATACTAATGCCGATGCAGCGCTCCATCCCTCTCTCCGCCTTGCTCAATGGCGCATGGAGAACGCTCGCACCGAGCTCAAGACCGCTCGTTGGCACTTAGCACCATCGCTCTCACTCAGTGGCGGTTGGTCAACGGGCTACTATACCTATCCTAGCGTACAGGATTATATGGCACCTTCTTTTGCATCGCAGTTCAATAACAACAGTGGCGAGTATGTGCAGCTCTCGCTCTCTATCCCTATCTACGACGGACTCTCGCGCCAGTCGAATATCGTGCGCAAGAAAAATGCCTATCGCCGTGCTACGGCTGAATACGAGCAAACCAAACACGAAGTGCAATCGGAGATCACCCGCGCCACCCAAGACCGTCAGGGTGCATTATCGGCCCTGCGCCAAGCAACCAAGCGCACACAAGCTCAGCACTCTGCCTATATCATGAGTAATAAGAAGTTCCAGCAAGGACATCTATCGCCCATTGACTTACGCCTCGCTTCTGACAAATACCTTCAAGCCCAAGCCGAGCAACTTAACTCTCAATTGCAGTTCTTCATCAAAAACTGCGTGGTATATTACTACCAAGGAATCTCTTATATTGACCAACTCTAAACAACATAGTCTAACATCTACACAACAATACTTATGGATAAAATCATTGAAAAGAAACATGGCATAGCTCTTGCCTTCACGATTAAAGCGCTACCTTATTGGTTTGGCGCACTTCTGCTGTCGCTCATTATTTATCTACTCGTGCGTGACAACACCTCCACTATGCGTATCAACCCCGACACGCTGACTATTGCCACAGTTACCAAAGGCGATTTCAACGACTACATTCGCCTAAATGGTCAGGTGCTTCCTATGACCACGATCCAAATCAGTCCGCAGGAAGGAGGCGTCGTGCAAAAGATTATCGTGGAAGAAGGAACGCAAGTCAAAGCAGGCGATCCAATCCTTCTGCTCAGCAACGACAACCTTGACTTGCAAATCCTTAATTCCGAAGCGGAACTAGCTGAAAAGGAAAACATCCTGCGTAATACTCTCATCTCTATGGAGCAGCAGAAACTCAACCTCCAACAAGAGCAACTCCAACTCCAAACAGAAGTCAAACGCTGCCTGCGTATCTACGAGGCGCAACGTGCCCTCTACAACGACCAACTCATCTCGCGTGAGGACTACTTGCGTGCAGAGGAAGACTATCATCTTGCCAACAACCGCCTCACACTCGTCAAGAACCGCGCTTATCAAGATAGCCTCTATCGTAGCGTACAGATCCAACAGATGCAGGAGAGTCTAGAGAACATGCGCTTGAACATGCAAATGATCCGTCGTCGCAAGGAGAACTTAACCATCAAAGCGCCTATTGATGGCGAAGTAGGTTTGCTGGATGTAGTCTTGGGACAATCCATTGCGCAAGGCATCAAGATTGGACAAATCAACGACTTGACCAATTATAAGATTGAAGCCCAAATAGATGAGCATTATATCGACCGTGTTTTCGCAGGACTAGAAGCTACCTTCGACCGTCAAGATGAGCATTATTCTGCGGTTATCCGCAAGGTCTATCCCGAGGTGCGAAATGGTAAGTTCCGTGCAGACTTCAAGTTTGTGAACGAGCAGCCAGCTAATATCCGTAGTGGTCAAACATATTACTTGAACTTACAACTGGGTCAAAGCGAAGAAGCCGTGCTTATTCCTCGTGGCAGTTTCTTCCAAACCACAGGTGGTAAGTGGATTTATGTCTTGAACGAGCAAGGCGATCGTGCTATAAAACGCGAGATTCGTATCCGTCGACAAAACCCACAATTCTACGAGGTCATCGAAGGCCTCCAACCAGGCGACAAAGTCATCACATCCAGCTACGAAAAATTTGGTAATAACGAAGTTTTGAGGTTCTAATACATATGTAAACATTCTTTACATACCACAATACTAATTGTAAAATTTCTTTACACTTGCAAAATGTATTAAAAATCACAACTCTCACATTATCAATAAAATAGTATTTTTGGCACGCTTGTTGCCTTATATTTATTAGAATTCAAAGAATTCCGCCCGCATAGCGCACATGTATGCGATGCGTAAATAGCGAATAATAATAACGATATGAAATCATTTTTCAACTTTCTAAAAAACAACAAACTCTACACGCTCATAGAGGTGGTGGGAATGAGTATTGCATTGGCGTTTATCATCTTCATCGCCACTTTCGTGACCTCGCAACTCACACGCGACAACGAAGTTAAAGGGCGCAATGTCTATGTCAGTCGCTCCGAACGCTTGTTTATCGGTTGCGGCACTATCAAAGAGCAACTCGATGGACGCTTCTCCGAAGTAAAATCCATCTGCCGTATGTTCGATACAGAGATCTTCGGCGGCATCGAAATGAGCATGCGCTATACGACTACCACAGGGCACTCTTCTACCAGCAATGACGACCGTGCAGATGCCTTGGTGGTGGATGAGAATTTCTTCCAAATGTTGCCATACCCACTAGTCGAAGGCACAGCCGAGTCCGTACTTGCCACCACCCAGTCGGTGGTTATCAGTGAGTCGTTTGCGCGTATCTTCTCCCCCAACGAGAGTCCCATGGGCAAGACCATAGAGATATATGTGGAAGGCAATACTGCTGCACTCACTGTTTCGGGCGTGTTCCGCGATATTACCAATAGCGTCATTCGATCGCCTAAAATCATCTACCGCATTGACCTACTTCAGCAACTCACTGACCAAGTCATTCAAAATGGCACAGGTGCAGTAGCTACATTCTTTCAACTCGTACTCAATGCGGATGTTGCTGCCCTTTCAAAAGAGATGGAGAAGATTGTTAGAGAGCAGGACTATATCTACAAATATGGTGTTTTCCATGATTTCTATCTCATTCCTTTTGAGGATATTCAATACTCCGACCTCTCTGCTCCGTTGCCATTCATTAATCTGGTCAATCATGATTTCTTTTCGCTCTTTTTCGCAGCAGGGTTATTGCTCCTTATCTTCGCAGTACTCAACTATATCTCGCTGACAGTAGCGCAGATTGGTTTCCGTGCACGCGAGATGGCTACTCGCCGTTTGGTGGGTGCACAACGCTGGCAAATCGTGCTGAAATATATCCTCGAATCGTTCTCGCTTACGACGGTATCTTTCGGTTTGGCACTCCTCATGGCGCACCTTGTAGCACCGTATTTCAGCGAACTCATCGGACAAACCGTTGCGCCATTTGAGCATATCACTTGGGGCGTGATACTCATGATGATTGCTCTGGTATTGCTACTCTCCATTCTCTCGGGTGTCATTCCTGCACTCATGGTGCTGAAGTACCAACCGATTGATGTGGTGCGTGGTTCTTTCGAGAAAGACAATCGTATGGTACTCGGGCGCATTCTGATTATTGTGCAAAACATCGTGGCTATTATCACACTTGCAGTGGCTGTGGTCATGTTTGTGCAACTCCACCACATGCAGGGCAAGCCCCAAGGGTATGAACGCCAAAACCGCATCCGCATTAGTGGTGCCAACGCCCCCGCAGATTATCTGGTGGATGAACTCAAGCAACTTGCTTGCGTGGAGAAGGTGGGTTGGGTACAATTCGAACCGTTTACCTTTGGTACAACGGGTATAGGTCTTATGTTTGGCGGGCAGGAGTTCAAACTCGACATGTACTATGGCGACCAAACTGCATTTGACATTCTGGGCTTTGAGGTCATTCGCCAGAATGCTGATCCTATCGAACCTGCCGCATGGCTACCCGAATCGTTGATTACTCCTCTTGGCGTGGACTATGATTGTACCATGCTCCACCAAGATAATGGCTATGGTATCCCTATCTGTGGCATCATCAAGGATTTCCAAAAAGGTATGCCGGGCTTTGCTCCCTCATCCGATTGGCCTGTTGTTCCTTGGATAATGAACATGGACGACCCTGCCGATTTCCGCATATTGCGCCAACTTATTGTGCAAGTGTCGGGCGATGAAAACGACGCTGTAAAGCAAATAGCTGAGTTCTACCGCCAACATAATAGCGATGAGGAAATCTCGGTCAATACCTACAACTACCTTGTAAGTCACATGTACGCCAAGCAGAATAACAACGCCAAACTCATCTCGCTCTTTACGCTTCTTACACTCTTACTCTCATCTTTGGCAATGATAGCTATGAGTACCTACTACGCGAAGCAGCATACGCGTAATACGGCTATTCACAAAGTAATGGGCTGCGACAACCGTACTATTTATTTCCGCACCGTGCGCACATTCCTTTCTTCTATTCTTATCGCAGTGGTGATTGCAGTGCCTTGTGCCTGGCTCATCGCACAAAGATGGTTAGAGACCTACGACTACCGCATCTCCAACTCCGTTTGGTATTATGTCCTCACTGCCCTTGTGGTGATGCTGCTTGCGGTACTATCTATCTCGTGGCAAGCTGTACGCCTCATGAACACAAATCCTGTTACCGCACTCAAATCAAAATAATTCATACGAATAATAACTAAAAAAATACAATTATGATTACAGTAAACAATCTCAGTAAAGTGTTTCGTACCGAAGAAATCGAAACCACAGCAGTCAACAATGTGTCATTCACAATCAGCGAAGGCGAGTTTGTAGCCATTATGGGACCTTCAGGTTGTGGCAAATCTACGCTTCTAAACGTACTTGGACTTCTCGATAACCCTACTAGTGGCAGTTATCAACTCCTCGGCGAGGAAGTGGGACAACTCAAAGAGAAAGATCGCACCAAGTACCGCAAAGGTAATATCGGGTTTGTCTTCCTGTCCTTCACCCTCATCGACGAGCTCAATGTCTATGAGAACGTAGAGCTTCCACTCAAGTATCTTAACATCTCAGCATCTGAACGCAAAGAGCGTGTGAACGCCATCCTCAAGCGTGTAGCGATTGCCCACCGTGCGCAGCACTACCCACAACAACTCTCTGGTGGTCAACAACAACGCGTAGCTATCGCACGCGCCTTGGTCGCTCGTCCTAAACTGATTCTTGCAGATGAGCCAACAGGTAACCTCGACACTAAAAACGGCAAAGAGGTGATGGATCTGCTCTGCGAACTCAATAAAGAGGGAACAACCGTAGTAATGGTTACTCACTCTAAGCGCGATGCTTCTGCTGCTCAACGTATCTTGCACCTACTTGACGGTGCATTGGTCAGCGATGTGAAGAATGAAATGTAATTTTCCGAATACAATATGAAACAATTATTCAAAGGCTCAAGCCTATTAAATATCCTGGGTATGACGGCGGCGTTTGCTGCGCTGTACATCATTCTGGTGCAGGTACACTATGACCTGACATACAACCGCTCCATCCCCGACTCCGAACGCGTGTATTTGATGACATTGCCTTCATTTAATGGTGGAGGTTCGAAGCAACAATCCTTCCTCTGTCGTCCATTCGCTGAGCATTTCTTAACTGAGAATCCACACGTCGAAACCTATGGTGTAGCCAAACTGGACGATGTAAATAAAGTCAATGTTGTTGTTGGCGAAGGAAGCAATGCACAAACACATGGCGTAAACTTTGCCCAAATGACCTCAAAGGCATTAGAAGTGTTTGGATTAGAACCAATTATCGGTTCGTTTGAGGGGATAGGAGACAACGGCTATCTGGCTATTAGCGAAACAGCTGCAGAACGATTAGGTGTGACAGTAGAAAGTATCCTGCAATTGGAGAGTTGGGGAAGAACGAACTATTTCGTTGTATGCGCTATATATAAAGATCTTCCTGCTAATAGCGACTTGCAAAATATCGAAGTCATTCGTTGCAATCAGTTGGAGGAGCAAGACCTCAACAGTACCAGCAACTGGTCGTATAGCTATTTCGTTAAACTCCGCTCCACAGACGACAAAGCACTCTGCGAGGAGATGATTTCAGCGAAGTATGCAGAGATAATGGAGCAAGAACTGAAACGCTATCGTGGTATGCAGCATGACGACCCTTCGTTCTACAAGCAATTGGACAAGTTGGAGGGTTTTCTCTCTGATATTCATTGCACCTTGATGCCTATTCGTGACTTGTATTACGACGACACGCTGGAATGGAGCGTAGGACAAGAAACGGGCAACAAGACTACCACAATCACGCTAATCGTAGTAGCAATCTTGATAATCATTATCACACTCATCAACTATGTAAACTTCTTCTTTGCGCAAGTGCCTATGCGTATCCGCTCGGTGAACACACGCAAGATTTTGGGTAGTTCACGAGCTGCATTAGTATGTCGTTTCTTGGCAGAGTCTGCACTATTGGTAGCAGTCGCATTGCTCCTCGCAGCAGCTGTGGTCAAAGCTTTTCAATCATCTGAATATGCGCACTTCGTGTCTTGCGGTTTAGGTTTCTCACAAAACATCGTTGTTGTGCTGCTCACTATGGGAATAGCCCTATTGGCAACTCTCATTGCAGGACTTTACCCTGCTATGTACGCCACCTCTTTCCCTCCCGCATTGGCTATCAAGGGGGCGTTCGGTATGACACAAAAGGGCAAAAACCTGCGCTACGCGCTGATTGGCTTGCAGTTTGTTATCTCCATTGCGTTCATTATCTGTGCCTTCTTCCTCAAATTCCAACACAGCTATATGATGAATTTTGACATGGGCTTTGACAAAGAGTGTCTTATCACGGCGAACATACCGCTTAATAGTCTTGACGAGCGCGATGCTTTCAATAGCGAATTGCTGAATAACCCAAATATCAAAGCCGTGGCGTGGTCACAAGATCGTATGGTAGCAGAAATGCGTATGACCTGGGGGCGTTGGCACAATGGCGAACAGATGTCCATTGAAGTAATGCCAGTATCGTGGAACTTTCTGCAAGTAATGGGCATTGAGGTGGTTGAAGGTCGTGACTTCTTGCCTTCCGATGAGCAAGGCGAAGGGGCAATTATTCTCAATGAGTATGCAAAGAAGAAATACAACCTCAACCTCGAAGAAATGATCGCATGGAATGGCACACCTTTCCCTGCAACAGGTTTCTGCCGTGACTTCCATTTCCAACCGTTGCAGTACGAAAGCGAAGCATTTGCCTTCTACATCTACGGCGCAGATATCCAAAGTAGATACTTTGCTACACCACACCTCACCGTGCGCACGATTGAGAACGCCGACATTAAAGCAGTCTTTGATGCTATCCGCTCTACCACCGACAAGATTCTGCCTGACTACGATGGCAAAAAGGTGAAGATTAACTTCTTCGAGGAGGAATTAGGCGAGAACTACCAAAAAGAGCAGCAGCTCACTACCACCATCTCCCTCTTTACGCTATTGGCGATTATCATTTCGCTCATGGGTGTCTTGGGATTGGTGATGTTCGAAACGCAATACCGTCGCAAAGAGATTGGTATCCGTCGTGTCAATGGTGCCACAGTGGAGGAGATTCTCTTGATGTTCAATCGTAAATTCGTTGCTATCGTACTCATTTGTTTTGCTGTGGCTGCACCGATTAGTTATTTCGTGACAGATTACTATTATAGTACCTTTGCCTATCGTGCTCCAATCGTTTGGTGGGTCTTCGCCCTTGCTCTATTGGCAGTATTGTTTGTCACCGTCTTGACGGTCAGCATCGGCAGCTTCCGCACCGCCACCGAAAACCCCGTGAAGGCATTGAGAACGGAGTAAGGGAGAGAAATAATTCCTCAATATCAATCATTCTCTGCATAAAAGTGCGGAGAATGGTTGGGTTTTGTATAAAATTTGTAGAAATATTTGCAAATCTCGCAAAATTATAGTAATTTTGCAGCGAAAATGGAAAGGAGTGTACTCATATGAAAGATGTAGAAGTTACAATTAATAAGTTTAAAGCAGTTAATAAAGCAGATATACTGTTGAATGGTATAACTGTGTTGTCTGGTGTAAATAGTTCAGGAAAGAGTACTATTTCTAAATTACTATACTATACTTTCAAATATGCCAATGAGTTTGAAACAATAGTAAAGGAAACTATTGAAGAAAAATTAGATGCTATTGACAGTTTTGCGTTTCGTTTATCTTATGAAAGTAAGGGATTTGGTGATGAGTATGGAGAGTTAAAAAAACTATTCCATATATATAATAGTAATGATATTACTTTGGAACATAAGAAAGAAACCTTGCTAAAATTACTGAATAAGAGTAAAGATTTGTTTAATACTGAACCAAAGGTTAAAGATAATCAAAATACATTTTCGAAGGATCGGTACATTCAAATAGTAAAAAATTTACTAAACACAACGGAAGATAAATCTTTACATGATTATTTTGATGATATCATTAATCTAGTACAGAAAATTTTCGCAGAAGCAGATAAACTACTTGAAAATAGAGACTATCTAATATTTAAGAATTTTTTGGAAGAAAAACTAGGGTGCTCTATAGATTCTTCCATACATGTTAATGAGTATGGGTACTCTTTTGTAGGGGATAATGTAAAAACTATTCCAATAATGGAGTATATTCAACAAGTTATCTATATTGATACTCCTATGATTATAGGAGCGGTTAGTGCATTAGCAACTGATTATTGGGATGATTTGGATTTACTCTTGCAAAAAAAGTCGATTCCAACATTCAAAAAGGCTTTTAGTGAAATGCTGGAAAATATAATTCATGGTGAAACTTCTTACGATGAGGACACTATGCACATGTATCGTTATCATCGTATGGATGGCAAAGTCTTTGATTTATTTGATAGTGCAACGGGTATAAAATCATTCTCTATTCTTCAAATGTTATTGAATAATGGTTCTATCAATAAAAACACATTGCTAATCATTGATGAACCAGAGGCTCATTTACATCCACAATGGATTGTTGAATATGCTAGGCTTATTGTTCTTATGCATAAACATATTGGAACGAAGTTTTTCATTGCCTCTCATAGTACAGACTTTGTAAGTGCTATTAAATACATAGCGACCAAAGAAAATTGTCTCGAATCCTTATCTTATTATTTAAGCGAAGAAGATAAAGATAATCCATATACCTATAATTATCGCTCTTTGAATACGGATATAGAGCCTATTTTTGAGTCATTCAATAAATCATTTTCATTGATTGAAGAATATGGTGCAGACAATGCCTAAATATCAGTTTGAGTTACCAGATATATCTCTTGTTGTTGGTGCGGAAGCTGCAGATATACAAGGTATGCATACATTATTGCAACAGGAAGGATGTCCTAATGGTGAAAACAAATTTACAGATGAGCCAAAGGCGATATACTTAGATGCTATTCAAACTCGTATAGCAAAACGTAATAAGGCTAATACAAATTCTTCAATGGATTTTGTATTGTGTGTCGTAAATCATAAAGCAATACTAGTAGATGCAAAATTCAATGCAAAACATGTTGATAACCTTAAGAAACATGATATAGACCAGAAAATAGCTGCTTCTAGAGCTATCTTATGTTTTGATAATTATTCTCTAATAAATAAATTTTACATACTTTTTAAGAATTCTATTTTAAATGAATCACAAAAGAACAAACTTAAACGTCAGTTCTTACAGAGTCCAAACTATTCTTTTGTGACTGCTATTGAATTTTATGATTTATTTGAATAGCATACTTTGAATATACACATACAACGACCGCCCACATTATTACAGCGGTCGTTGATGTTTAAAGACTCAAAACAAGTCTTCCAATGAAATCCAAAGACAAAATCCCATGAATATATTAATAATTGGCGCAACTTCTGGCATTGGAAAGGAATTACTATCTCAATATGTCAAGCAAGAACACAAAGTAATAGCATGTGGTAGAAGGGAGAATATTCTGAATGAATTTCAAAAACTAAATGCTGCCGTAAAAGGAGTGCAATTAGATATTTGTGACATTGATTCTACCACCCAGACTATTTCTAGTTTGTTCGCTCAAACGAGGATAGATATTGCTATTGTAACTGCTGGCATTGGTGATTTGAATCCAACTTTAGATAATACGATAGAGTTAAATACATTGCAAACTAATGTTGTTGCTTGGACCAATTGTGTTGACTTATTATATAATGCATTTCAAAAACAAGGTTTCGGGCATTTAGTTTTAATTACATCACTTGGAGGATTACGAGGCGAACCAGTAGCACCTGCATATTCTGCATCCAAAGCATATCAAATGAACTACGCAGAGGCACTCAAAAAGAAAGCATTTAAAAATTTACAATCTCTCACGATTACTGAAATTCGTCCTGGCTTAGTAGATACAGCAATGGCAAAAGGGGACGGTTTGTTTTGGGTAATGCAAACAAGTATTGTTGTAAAGCAAATTCTTCGAGCAATAAATAAAAAAATGCAAATATGTGTTGTAACTAAACGCTGGCGCATCGTACATTTTATTATGCGATATCTTCCTTGGGGATTATATAAACGAATATAGTGCAAGATAGCTATTGATATTTCAATAATTTCAAACAACAATGATCAAATCTCGAATATTAGTAGTTGACGACAATAAGAGCATACGAGATGTGCTCCATGTCTTGCTTGTGCGTCATTTTGCAGAGACGAAGTTTATTCCTTCGCCCAAGACATTACATTCTACGATACGAGAATTTCAACCTGACGTGATTCTGCTGGATATGAACTTCCAAACAGATATCAACACAGGCAACGAGGGACTCTATTGGTTATCCGAAATCAAACGCACGCAACCTGACATTGAGGTCGTTCTCTTTACTGCTTATGGCGATATAGCACTAGCAGTTGAAGGAATGAAACGCGGAGCTTTTGATTTCATCATCAAGCCATGGGACAATGACAAACTACTTCAAGTCCTCACCGATGCTGGCGAAAAACGTAAAAAGGCTACCAAGAAATCCGAATCCAACCTCTCGCCTAATAGCTCTATAACCTCATCTCCTAAGAACATCCATTGGGGTTCATCTTCTGCTATCCTTGCTATCCGCAAACAGATTGAGCGCTTTGCTCCAACAGATGCTTCGGTACTCATCACTGGTGAGAATGGTACGGGAAAAGATGTGATCGCTAACGAGATACATCGCCTTTCTACGCGCTCTAACCAACCTATGGTATGCGTCGATGCTGGTGCCATCACGGAGACACTCTTCGAAAGCGAACTCTTTGGACATGTCAAAGGTGCTTTTACCGATGCACACGCTGACCATATTGGTAAGTTTGAGCAAGCCAATGGTGGCACACTCTTCTTGGATGAGATTGGCAATATCCCATTGCACTTGCAAGCCAAACTCTTGCGTGCGCTCCAAAATCGTGCCATCACTCGTGTTGGTGATACACGCGAACGCCCTATTGATGTCCGCCTTATTTGTGCTACCAACTGCAATATCCAACAGATGGTCAAGGACGGCACTTTCCGCGAAGATTTATTCTATCGTATCAATACTTTGCATATTGAGTTACCACCTCTGCGTGAACGTAAAGACGAGATTGTTCCACTCTCCGAACGCTTCTTGGCAATGTATGCAGAACGCTACCACCGCCAAGTCAATACACTTTCGTCCGAAGCGCAACAAACTCTGTTGGCACACTCATGGTCTGGCAATATCCGTGAACTCCAAAACTGCATTGAGAAAGCGGTTATCCTTTCCGATGGTAATTCCCTCACTGTTTCTGACTTACAATTACCAATCAGTCCAATTTCAAACAGCCCAGAGGGCATCCAATATCCTATATCGGACAGCAATGCTGTTGAGCCTCTCGAACTCGTTGAGGAACGAGCCATTCGTAATGCTATGGCTCAGTACGATGGTAATATGTCCCTCGTCGCCAAATCGCTCAACATCAGCCGTCCAACCCTCTACGCGAAACTGAAGAAATACAATATCTAGCATGTATTCACTGACGGTTATATTACTCTCCTGTCTCGCTACTGCTCTTGTCGTAGCTATTCTTGTGTATGTGCTTACTACTAAACATCTCAAGGACAAAACCACCTACATGCTTGATGCGTTGGAGGATAATGAAACCAACTTCCGTTTCAACGAAGACCGTCTTTGGGGACGCGGATTCAATCAGGCACTCAATCGCCTCCATCGCCTTTTTGACAAAGAACGCCAGCATATCAGCGAACAAGAACGCTACTACGGACAGATGCTCGACCATGTGCGCACTGGCGTCATCGTGCTCGACCAATTGTATGTTAATTACTGCAACCAAGCAGCACGCGCATTGCTCGGATTACACTCCTTCCGTAACCTCAATCAATTGGATGACCTATATCCTAACCTTGGCAAGACTTTTGCCTCTCTTTCTTGCAATAGTGAGCAGCGTGCTACTTTTTCTACCGACCGAGGCGAGCGAACCATTACTATGGCTGCCACGGAAGCATTGATCAAAGGCAAAACGGTTAAAATCGTAGCTTTCAATGATATTAGTAGCGACATTGCCGAGAACGAAGAGTTGGCATGGGCGCGACTAATCCGCGTACTTACTCACGAGATTGTCAATACTATTACACCTATCTCGTCTCTCAGTGATATGTTATCACAAGATATTGCAGCAACTCAACTCTCTCCTGATGAGCCTGCCTATCGCCAACTAGATATGCAAGAATTGGCATCGGGTCTGCAAACTATCTCTACTTCTGCAAAGGGAGTAATTAAATTCGTGAACACATATCGCAATCTCACCAAAGTCCCTGTTCCAGTGAAGACCGCGTTCTATCTGCGTGATCTTGTTGATAGAGTGTTGCAACTTACTGCCAAACAAGTAGCAGAAGTTGGTGCTGAATGTTCATTTGTTGAATTGACAGAGGATATTCTGTTGTATGCAGATGAGAACCAAATCGCACAAATCTTGGTAAACCTTGTGACCAATGCTTTGCAAGCAGAAGCCACAAAGATCACCATCACGGCTATGATAGACGAGGCTGATGCTGTGATAATTGATGTGACCAACAACGGTTTGGCCATCACTCCTGAAAGTCAAAAACAAATCTTCATTCCGTTCTTCTCTACCAAACCCGAAGGCTCAGGCATAGGCCTCAGTCTCTCTCGCCAAATGATGCGCCAACACAACGGCACCATCCACCTCGCCCGAAGCAACAACCAAGAAACAGTCTTTACCCTCATTTTTAGATAAAATTCGCTTCTTTTTGAATCATCCCATGATTAGCACCCTCATAAGGTGCTATTTCCCGAAATCATCGTACATGATGTTTCTTTTGTTTTCACTCACGCGCGCATATATGTGTGCGCGTTATTTATTTAGGGTGGACTTGACGTTAAACCGAGCCATATATCGTCCATTTTGCTACTTCGACTTTGAAAATGAATTATTGGACATTTTAGTCCAATAAGATGTTGGTTTTATGCTTATCTTTGCAGCGTGAAACCCACACGGAAACCCGCAGAAACTAGTTTATTCGGGCTAAAACTGGCAGAAAGTGGCAGAAACCCGAAGTGAGAAATAAGCAAGCAGTACCTTTGTCGTCGCAATGGGCTTGCAAAATGAAACTAACTTGACGAGATTTTTTAATTTAAGACAATTCGTGTCAATTATGTCGTCAATTTATGACAATTCGAGAATTATTTAGGAAACAAAAATACGGCATCCTTGATGCCTACAAAAATAAAAAAAATCATTAACTATTAATTATTAACTTTTAACTAACTTTTTACTATGGAAAAACTCATTCCTTCCGAGGGTGCAGACACCCTCATCACTAGTCATTTGCGTCAAGGTCAACTCCCTTGGCAAGTCGAGAAAGCCATTAGCATTGCCCATGAAGGCGAGATGCGTGACATGCTATTGCTTTCGTTATTAACCAATTACGCCTACGCGCTACCCGCTATGCGTATGTATCACGGCTTTCCGCACCATGTCTATGGCCCCGAACTCATGACCATGGTGCTTGCCCCTGCCGCCTCGGGCAAAGGTATCATGAACTACGCCAAACAACTCCTGCAAGGCATTGAGAATGAGCATGGTGAGTTTATCTTCCTGCCCGCCAACACCTCCGCAGCAGCGCTCATGAGCTACCTGCAAATGCTCAAGGGACGAGGTATCATGATGGCGACGGAGATCGATACCCTGAGCAAAGCCCTTGGCAGCACGACAGGCGGTTTCTCTGATGTACTCCGTTGTATGTTTGAGCACGAGACCATCAGCAAGCTTCGCAAGAATCAAGAAGAGCTCATTGAGATTCCTGACCCACACTTTGCTGTCTTGATCTCGGGTACTTACAACCAGCTTAAGCCCTTGATTAAGAGCCGAGAAAATGGTCTCATGAGCCGCTTCGCCTGCTATGTAGTCAAGCAGACACAAGACTTTGATGACCGTGTTTGGTTAGATGAAGCAGATGATGCAGTTCCTCAAGAGATCACCTTGTATGAACAGTTAGGGCGTGAGTTGAGCCTGCGTTATGGTTGGATGAGAAAAGCGAAGCACAACTGCTACTTCTATCTGACGGACGCCCAACGCAAGACCATCACGCGTATGTTTAGAGCGATGTACGAGACGCAACGTCATGCCTTTGGCAATGAGTTTGATTCCATCTTGAAACGTATGCCTGTGATTATGAAACGCATAGGCATGATTCTGACGGGATTGCGCCTTGATACCTCCAAACCGCTTCCTGAGCGTATGGTCTGTTCGGAGGATGACTTTGAGACGATGCTCTTGATCGGTCACAAGTTGTTGATGCATTCCGCAATGATGTTCCAGATGTTGCCTGAAAACAAGGACGCCGCTCCTGGCGAAATTGGTCATACTTTGATCCAAAAACAATTCTTCGAGATGCTTCCTGCGGACTTCACCAAGCAAGACGCCGTGAAACAGGCGGAAGTCCTTGGAGTGAGTGTAAGGACTATGGAGAAGTGGATTGATAAACTTGTGCAATCTACAGATATTGTGCGTGTTACGCATGGGCAATATCAAAAAAAGAGAGAGAGTAAAATTGCATAAGGGTAAATTGGGTATTTAGGGTAAATTGGGTAAATGTGGAAATACCCAAAATACCCTAAAAACCCAAGGTCGTTTTCTGACGGAAATTCCGGAATGAACGGAGTGACCGGAAGGAGTGAAGGAGTTAAGGAGTGAAAGGGAAATAAGTCCCTCAGTCGCTGCGCAACAGTGGTGGGAGTCGGGACACGCGAATCGGGACACCGATGAGCAGTGGAAGTATTAAGGAAATGATGGGAATCATATAGTAATCACATACTAATCATATAGTAATCACATAGTACAATCAAAGATTTTATCATATGGCAGAAGTAACATTTATCGCCCCAGTAGCAAAAATAGAGGGCAAATTGAATCAAAAAGACAAGACCGTTTTTCGTAAGAAAGTGGCACGCGATGATCAAGGAAGGGTCATTGCAGAAATGAAACAAGAAGTGTATGTCGTTCAGCACCCACGTGACTGGAAAAAGAAACCCGCAGAGGGTGCTGAGAAACTGAAGCTAGATCGTTGGTCAGAAGCTTGCGCGAAGACCAAGCAGATTTTGGATGATCCTGAGCAACGCGCTTTGTGGGAAAAGCGTTGGCAAGCGCAATTGAAGAAGGCTGAGCCAGATACTCCTGTTGACCCACGCACAGGCAAGCGCAAGATCTATATCAAGTTTGACTGTTATGTTCGAGCGAAAGTGTGGCGTGGGTTGGTGTAGGCGGCTAGCCGCGGTGTAGGGTGTAGAGTGTACAGGCTTTGATTTGCAGCCTTCTCTCGCCTCTACACTTTACACCCTCCACTATAAAAAATCGCCCTAAAAGCGATTTTTATTTGCATTTCTCACAAAATTTCACTACCTTTGCAGCGATTAATCCCCTCCTCACCGTGACAGCACACGAAGCACTGAAGACATATTTTGGTTACGATGATTTTCGTCCATTACAGGCGGAAATCGTGCAATCCGTCCTAGACGGTCGCGACACCTTGGCACTCATGCCTACAGGTGGCGGTAAGAGTCTGTGTTTTCAAGTGCCAACGATGGCTATGAATGGGTTATGCCTCGTCATCACCCCCCTCATTGCCCTCATGAAAGACCAAGTGGAGAACCTGCGCCGCCGTGACATACGCGCCGCAGCGATCTATACAGGTATGAGCTACGAGCAGCAAAAGACCGCTTTAGACAACTGCATGTGGGGACCCTATCATTTCCTCTATGTATCGCCTGAACGACTGGAATCAGAGGAGTTTCGCGAAAGGTTATCGCGCTTACCTATCTGTCTGATTGCCGTGGACGAAGCCCACTGTATCTCGCAATGGGGGTATGATTTTCGACCTAGTTATCTGAAAATCGCTGAAATCCGCGATTTGGTTGCACGCAAAGCGTGCGGTTTAGAGGACGCTTCGCTACCGAACGGCAGCACAGCTGCCTACAGTTTAAAGACAGGGTTAGTGCCAATTTTGGCACTAACGGCTACAGCGACACCAGAGGTAGTGGATGATATCCAAGAGCGATTGGCATTTCGCGAGAAGAATGTGCTACGCAAGAGTTTTGCTCGCCCCAACATCAGTTATGTAGTGCGTGAGAGCAACAAGAAAGCCGATGAGATAGTACATATCCTCAACCGCGTGCCAGGCAGCGCCATCGTGTATGTGCGTAATCGCCAACGCGCACAAGAATTGGCTGCCTATCTGCAAGAGAAAGGCATAAGCGCCGACTTCTACCATGCGGGGCTCTCGTCTAAAGAGCGCAGTGAGAAGCAAGAAGCGTGGAAAAAGTTTAGAGGACGCTCGCATAGCGAGCTACAGGACGGCAGCAAAGCTGCCTATAGGTTAGAGGCTAAAGGCGAGGAAACCAGAGTCATTGTAGCCACCAACGCGTTTGGCATGGGAATTGACAAGCCTGATGTGCGGGTGGTAATACACCATGATCTGCCCGATACGATAGAGGCATACTTCCAAGAAGCAGGACGAGCAGGACGAGATGAGCAGAAAGCCTTTGCCGTATTGCTATACGACCCAAGCGACAAGACCAAAGCTCGCAAACGAATAGCCGACAACTATCCCGAGGAGCAAATGTTGCACGATGTCTATCACAAGACCTGCAACTACCTAGGCATAGGTGCCGATAGTGGACAAGGAGCAACTTTCTTCATTGATATGTTTGACCTATGCAAGAAGATGCATCTGCCCGTATTCCCCACCTACTCTGCCCTACACCTGCTGAGTCAAATGGGATACTTCAGTTTTGACGAAGAGCAAGAAATACAGCCGCGCGTGCGTCTTCGCGTATCGCGGCGCGAGTTAGAGGAATACCGACTCAATGAAGCACAGAACGAACTGTTGGAACATTTAATGCGAGAATATACGGGAATATTTACGGATTTGCAGTATGTTCATAAGTTGGATGATAAGCACCAAGAACTAGTGGCATTGGCACAACGACGAATCATTGACTATGTGCCTCGGACGAAAGCCAATGTGCTGAGACTGACCATCAACCGACAAGCCCAGATACGCATACCGCAAGACTTCTACCATGAGCGAAAGAACCACTATGCCAACAAACTCAAAGCCATGGTGGAATACGCAGAGAACAAACACTACTGCCGCTCGCAAGTCTTGTTAGCGTACTTCGGCGAAAATGATGCTCCCACCTGCGGTACATGCGACATTTGCCGCGCCAACACTAAACACTAACTAAACACTAAACACAAAAACAAGATATGATACAACTACTCACTGCCCTACTATTGGGACTCCTGATGATACTTGACCCATGCACGCTGTTTACTAGCATTGCTGCCATCGGGTATATAGACAAAGAGATACGCAACCGCCGCCGAGTACTGCATAATGGCGCGATGTTTGTCATGGGCAAACTAGTGACTTATGTGCTATTGGCGATACCTTTTATTATGGGTGCACAGACGGAGGGTATCAAGCATTGGCTGAGTCATTGGAGCGAACCACTATTGGCAGGCTTTATGCTCGTCTGCGGTGTGGTATTGCTCTTTACGGGCAACCATCACCATGACCATGACCATGGCGTGAAGAAATGGATACAAAGCATTGATAGTCAAAGCAGCGGATTATGGTCATTTATGCTGGGAATATTTTTTGCTATTGCCTTCTGCCCACACCGCTTCATCTATTTCTTTACGATGATTGATATCTCATTGTCATTGCCAGCGACATGGAACTGGTTGCTGCCTATCGTCTTCGGTTTGGCTACAGGATTGCCAATTATGATCATCGCGTGGCTGATATCCTACAGCGCCATCTCCATAGAGAAACTCACCGAACGCATGCACGGCATACAAAAATGGATACGCTATGTGTCTGCGGTGTTGTTTATCGGTTTCGGCATATACCTGCTCATTCATATTTTCACACACGGCACCTCCTGCTCTTGTACACATGGCATCTGCATGTTTTAGATTTAAGCAGTTTACTGTATGGCACGACCGCTGTGCCATGAAAGTAGGCACCGATGGTGTACTGCTAGGTGCATGGTGTCCGGTGAGGGAGTTCAGGAGTTCAGGGGTTCCCACCAAGGTGCTTGATGCGGGTACGGGTAGTGGATTGATTGCTCTGATGTTGGCACAACGCATACAAGGAGCACAGATAACTGCGATAGATATTGATGCTGGGGCTGTAGAACAAGCTAAGTATAATTTTAGTATATCCCCTTGGGGTAATATACTAGACTGTCTGCAGACTGCTCTGCAAGAGGTGGAGGGCGAAGCTATATATGACCTGATTATTAGCAATCCACCTTATTTCCAAGATAGTCTTAAAAACCCTGATACTCAGCGTGCCATGGCTCGTCATACAGATACACTTTCGTATGAAGAACTGCTGAAACATAGTGCTAGATTGCTTACAAAAGAAGGTATCATAGCATTGGTACTACCTATTGAAGCAGAGCAACAGATTATCACTCTAGCGCAAATCTATGGTCTCTACCCTACGCATATCACCCATGTGTATCCTAAACCAAGGAAAGCCGCCAAACGCCTCCTCATCGCCTTTAGCCCTTCGCCTCTCGCCTCTCGCCTATCGCCTATAGCCAATAACCTCACACTAGAATCCGAGACTTCCCCTCGCAGTGAGGCGTATAAAGAATTGACTAAGGAGTTTTATCTTTGATTGGTAGCGGTCATTTAGCACAGCGTGTCCATTGGATATAGCCATAGACACAGTTGGCGCACCAGAAGAGATATTGTGCTGCCATGCAGTAGTCGCCTGCTCGTAGCCACATCACAAAAGCCAGTACATCTACCACCATCCATATATACCATTGTTCGCGGAATGCGAGCACCATGAGTATCTGCGCCACAATGGCAGGTACAGTGGTAAAGGCATCTAGATATGGTTGCGGATCATCGGTATAATGTTTTAGTATCCAGCCTACAATAAGAGACACAAGCAACACTCCAAGCACCAATACTGGAGCGAGATAGTTGGATAGTCTGCGAGTTTGGATTTGCAGCGAGTCGTCTGTCAAACGCTTTCTCCAGACATATACGCCATAAATCATGGTAATGAAGTAGAAGATATTGAGTGCAATCTCCGCATAAAAACGCTCTACCACACATAGATAGGTATAGGTGCCTACTTGTGCAAAACCAAACACGAAGGTCAAGATATTGCCTTGTGCCCCTAAAACTACCGAACAAATACCTAGCAATCCACTCACCAAGGACCATGGACTATCGGGCATATAGGAATAGGTAATGCATTGAACGACAACACCTACTGATAGAAATATCCAAAAATATTTGCGATTACCCATCACACTTAATACTCTTGTCGAGAGTTTTTCTGTGGTTTTTCTGTTAGACTACGGGGTTTGGACTCCGTTTGTGGAAGTGCCAAATGGTCAAATGTCTCTTCGAATTCCCAGTTAGCACGCAGTTTGAGTTTAGCAGGATAATAGTACACAGGTTCTGGTCGTCTATGTGTCAACCAATCGCCTGTTGTCCATTTGCCATCCTCGTTCCAATCTATATACAAACGCAGATAAAAAGTCGTAGGTTCAAGATATTGGAACACTGCACCTGTGCTTAATGCGGGTAATTCTTTGAGCACCACATCCTTTTCATTTAATAATTGTATGCGCGCGCGAGGATCGAAGTGCTTCATTTGCACGGTCAGTGTAGAATAATCATTCAGCGACTTGAGTTTGAGTTTGGCTTCTACTTTGTCATTGCATGCCCCATAGATATCTCTGCATGCAGCGGAGTCTATGGTCAGTTGATATGCCTCCTCGGGTTTGAGTTTGGCGATGATCCCCATAGCCATTCCCAACGAGTCTTTTCTCTCTATGATAAACTCCAGAGGCACTAGGTTGGTATCTACTCTCTGCACTAGATGGATTCCGTTCTCATGGATTGAGTCCAGCGGGAAAGGAGATAGGATAGTCAAGGTATCATAAATATTGAACTTGCTAGAAGCATTGGTTTTGAGTTCTAGTTTGCGATTTTGTTTGTTTCGTAGATATTTCTCGCGTGCTTTCTCGGACAATCGAGATTGTCTATATATCGCATATATCGTATCCGTTTTAGGAATAATATTGTACACCGAATCGGAGAACTGATAGGTCATGCGGAAAGGTATGGTATCCATGCGTATTGCCAAGGAATCGGTCAACCAATAGGTGATGGTATCCAATGTTTTGTTGGATTGGACAAGCACATAGTCCATAAAGTTCACCCACGCAGAGTCGGAGGCAGTAGAATCCAATTGACTATATCGCATAGGTTCTAAGAGCGGTAGTGAGTCTTGTGGGGCAGAGAAGACGAGGGTAAAGGCATGTTGATCTTCGCGCAAGATACGTTGGAAGTACTTACGTTGTTTGGCTTCCTCAAAATACCAAAGAATCACAGAATCGGGCAAATACCGTGTTACTTCGTGTTCATAGACGCTGTCTATTTGTCGTGTAAAGAGTGTATCTCCAGTCACGTCATCTAGTCCTAGCGTGTCGTACCATATGGTATCCCAATGCATTTCACGCGTGGTGTATGGCGTAAGGATCGTATCCATAAAGGCGAGCCCCTCGCCAGGTTGATAGAAATAATCGCGACTTATATCATTGAGCGCATAAAGTCGATAACTGCCTTGACGAATATTGTGTATGGTGAAGTATCCTTCGCTATTGCTGCGTGTAACACGAGTAAAAGGCGTAGTATTCAGGGCCGTATCGTGGTGGTTGGCATGAATACCCACCAAGATAGATGGCATAGGATTGAGGTTGGCAGCATTATACACTCTACCCGATATGGCTAAGGAGTCGATTTGATCGCCAGTAGAGAACGACATTACGTAGCCTTCGAGTGGCACTTTCTCGTTGTAGTCGCAGATGGCCGCTCCAAAGTCAATGGTATAGGTCGTTGAATCGAGCAAGTCTTCCTGAAAGACCACCGAGACGGTTTTGCCTATTGCTTTGATTTCAGGCGCCTGTTGCTGAGGCGGAGAGATAAGCACATTTTTTTGTATATCCGCCAATTGAATATACTCATTGAATGTGATTTCGACTTTCTTGGTAGCGATATTCAAACTGCCATTCACAGGTTGTTCTTTGACTACCATAGGTGGTATAGTATCTCTGGGTCCACCTTGTGGTCCTTGTCCCATATTGGCACATGCAGATAGCATGACCATGCCTAGCAAAAATATGTAAATCCTCTTCATCTCCTTACCTATAACCTATAACCTTTAACCGATAACCTCTAACCGATACCCCTCACTCAACAACCACTCTATCATCTTTGGTAGCAAGTCTAGTACCCTATCTTTTGATTTATTCGAATCATGACAGGTAATGATACTGCCATTGCGAGTAAATCGTTTGATTACTTTCATCATATGTTCCACCGAGTAGTTGGGATTGTAGTCGTGTGTGAGCACATCCCATAGGCAGATGATGTATTCACGTGCTAGCAATGCGCGTTTTTGACGACCTTTCATTCTACCATGTGGTGGACGAAAAAGCTTCGTATCTAGTATCTGCGCTGCTTTTTCTACATCGTCTAGATAGCGGCTAGTAGCCACTTGACAACCTCGCAAATGATGGTAGGTATGGTTGCCTACGGAATGTCCTTCTTGACGTATCCGTTCCAATAAATGAGGATAGCGCACGGCATTTTCGGCTACCATAAAAAAGGTAGCCTTGACGCCATACTGTGCCAAAATATCCAATATCTGTGGTGTACATTCAGGTATGGGTCCATCATCAAAGGTGAGATAGACTACTTTTCTGTCCTGCTCTTTACGCCACAATACACCTGGATACAAGCGTTGCATCCAGGTTGGGAACTGATATAGCAATCCTCTAAACATTAAACAGTAGCGAAGCGTCCTCTAAACACGATTCTTACTCGCTCCAAGCTAATGCGGAAGCACCGAGTACTGCTGCATCGGCCTCTTTGAGGTCAGAGAAGAGAACTTTCACCTTGTTCTTCCACAATGGCAATACATTCTTGTTCATCGCTTCCTCAATTGGGCGTTTGATCCAATCGCCAGACTTAGTCAAACCACCGAACAATACGATAGCCTCTGGTGCACTGAAAGCAATGAAATCTGCCAATTGTTGACCCAAGATAGTACCTGTGAAGTCAAAGATCTCCTTAGCCACCTCGTCGCCTTGCTCGGCTGCATCGTACACATCTTTGGATGTGATATTGTCCACATCAAGCTTGCGGAGGATGGTCTCTTTGGTGGTAGAAGTGAGTATCTCTTTGGCGGTACGAGCAACGCCAGTAGCAGAAGCATACGCCTCAAGACAACCCATCTTACCGCAGTTACATGGACGTGCGTTCTCGCCACGAACAGCGGTAGTGTGACCCAACTCGCCCGCAAAACCATCGTGACCATATACCACATTGCCGTCAATGACGATACCTGAACCTACGCCTGTTCCGAGGGTGATCATGATAAAGTTTTTCATGCCTTTAGCTGCGCCATAGGTCATTTCTCCCATAGCAGCGGCATTCGCATCATTCGTAATGCGGCATGGAAGACCAAAACGCTCACTTACGAGTTTAGCAAATGGTACGGTTTGCCAAGGGAGGTTCATTGCCTCTTGGATATAACCTGTGTAGAAGTTGCCATTAGGCACACCAGCGCCGATACCACGGACCATCTCCATGCCACCGAGTGGCTCGATGATTTTCTCTGCTTCCTCGTAGAGGGCATTCACATAATCGTTAATGTCTCTGTACGCTTGAGTTTTGATTGAAGTGCGGCCCAACACATGACCGCGAGCATCTACTACGCCTAATACGGAGTTTGTTCCTCCCATATCTAGACCGAGAACGTAAGGCTTTTGCATAGTTGTATGTAGTTGATAATTAATAGTTAATATCTTTTTTATACTGGGATGTTTTTATTGACATTTTTGCTGCCGTAGAGGGCATAGAACAGGATGTATGCGGCGCAGGCTAGTACCACCACATAACTGAGACGGAAGCTACCCAAAGCGTCTGCCATCACGCCTTGCAGAGGGATCAAGATACCGCCACCGCAGACCATAGTCATGAAGGCACCTGAAGCGATAGAGGTATATTTACCCAAGCCCTCCACTGCCATATTGAATATACCGCCCCACATCACGGAGGTGCATAATCCAACGAGGATCAACGCCACGATGGCTACAGGGATCTCTGCGGTGATGAAGGTCAACGAAGCCCAATCCACGCCTGGCATCTTGACCATCCATTGCTCAGGTAAGAAGATACCTAATGTCACAAGCACGAGGGTCAGTATCGACACGGCGGCTATCTGTGTACGACTGGAGATTTTCTCTGCTACCAATCCGCCCAACAAACGACCGACGAGCATCAACAGCCAATACACTGCCACGATCATACCCACGATATTGGGGTTGATACCCAAACCTGGTGTCGCAGCCGTAGGCGCAGTAGTGAGGTATTGCATGATATACGTAGGCACACCCACCTCTATACCGAGATACATAAAGATCGCCAACATGCCCAACTTGAAATGACGGAACGAAAACGCCGAATACCCCTCGCCTTTCGCCTCTAGCCTCTCGCCTTTAACCTCATCTGGCTCTGGTATCTTGACTAGGAGCAGTACGATGAGCGCAAACACAAACACGCCCAGAGCAATCATCAAAGCAGGTGTTGCGTCGGCTATCTTGGCTTTAGTGACATCGGCAATCAAACTACCCATGAGGATAGTCACGAGTACCGCAGCGGTGGAACTGCATACACCACCAAACTGAATCAACAGGTTACCTCTATTGCCGCCACCACCTAGGGTATTGAGCATAGGGTTAACTACCGTATTGAGCATGCACATACAGAAACCCGCTACGAAAGCACCTGCGAGATAGACCGCAAAACTCTCCACCATTGCCCAACCAGCCATGTATTGCAGGAACACACCCACAATACCCACACCAATCGCTACCAAGGCGGTGTTGCGGTAACCGATCTTACGGAGCAATAATCCCGAAGGGATACCCATGATCGCATAGGCGATGAAGTTGGCGGCATTGCCCAATTGCGCCGCAAAATTAGATACTGCAAAATTGCTCTTAAGTATCACTGCCATGGGATTACAAAGGTTCGTCACGAACGAAATCATCACGAACAACAAGTACATCACCACGATGGGAAGGAAGTTCTTTTTCATGTTCTAAGGGTTCTAAATGTTCTAAGGGTTGTTCTTCGCCTATAGCCTATTGCCTATAGCCTATAGCGCAGCGTCCAAAAATCCAAGGATTCTCTTGTGCAAGTGCTCATAGTTGGCACCGTTGCGCAAGAAGTGGTTATCGTCAGGATAGAACTGCATCTCAAACTGTTTGCCTGCTTGTACGAGGGCATTCACATACAGCCACGACTGTTGTGCGTGTACATTGTCGTCCGCCAAACCGTGTACTAGGAGCAGTTTGCCTTGCAGTTGTGCTGCTTTTTTCATGAGGTCGGTACCTTCGTAGCCATAGTCATTGACTTGTGGGCGACGCATATATCGTTCGGTGTAAGCCGAGTCGTAGAATCGCCAAGAGGTCACAGGAGCGATCGCGATGCCGCATTTCCAAAGCGCATCCGGTGTACTCATACTCATTAGCGTCTGATACCCGCCGTAAGACCATCCGCAGAGTGCTATTCTGTCGCCGTCCACATAGGGCAAACTCTTCAAATACTTAGCTACGGATATCTGATCTTCCGCCTCTTTCTGTCCGAGTTGCATGTAGGTAGCGTTTCTCCACTCTCGTCCTCTGGCATGTGTACCACGTGGGTCGGCACAAACCACTAAGTAACCTTGTGCGGCGAGGTAATGAGCAAAACGTTTGCGCCAAGTGTCGGTCACACGCTGACTACTTGGACCACTATACTGCATCATCACCACGGGATACTTCTTGTTGGCATCAAAACCCACAGGCAACACACGCCATGCGTGGAGGGTGTCGCCTCTCTCGGTGGTGAGGTGGAAAAGCTCCTTGTTAGGCAATCCTGATGCTTGCCATGCTGCTGCCACAGAGTCGTTGCTTAGCACTACTCTATCTTTCGCCCATTGCCCATTGCCTGCTGCTTTGTATAGCGTGTAGCGATTAGGGGTATGGAGCGATTGATAGCAGTCGATGTACTGTTTCCAATCCTTGGAGAAGGTCAATGCGTGTGTGCCTTCGCCTGTTGTGAGTTGGGTGGTAGTGCCTTTGCGCAGGTTGTAGGCATACGCCTGACGTGTCAATGGTGTAGGCGCAGCTTGGTAGTAGAGGGTCTGTGTCTTCTCGTCGAAGCCGTATAGGCGCATCACGTCACGGGCTTCGGGTGTGAGGAGTTTCTGCTCCACGCCTTGTGCGGAGTATAAATAGGCTTGCATCCAACCGTTCTTTTCGCTGAGCACAATCACACGGCCATCTTGGAGCCATTGCCACTCGTCAAAGAGTTCGAAGTTCACGTAGTATTGCTTGCTTTCCTCCTCGTAGAAGTTTTTGGTTACGGTGGATTTAGCATTAGCTTTGAGCACTTTCATTTGTGTCTGATCACGGTTCATGAGCATAAGCATGAGGTCTGCCGTAGGCTGAGGTTCTGCTTTGGTAGCAGCGGGTTGTACGCCCCATTGCAAACGAGGTACGTAGTACTCTTTATCCTCTGGCAGTTGCATGGTCTTAATGGACTTGTAATGGATATCGTAGACACATACGCTCGCTTTGGCATTCTGCTCTCCTGCACGAGGATAACGCAGCGAATGTAACTCTGGATAACTACCCTGAGCCCCCGAACCTAACATCGTCTGCCACTTAAAGGAAGGCACTTCGGTCTCGTTGAGGCGCACAAATGCTACCATCTTGCTATCGGGTGAGAAGGCGAATAGTCGTGTGATGCCGAACTCCTCTTCGTACAGCCAGTCGGCTATACCGTTGAAGATATCGGTGTTCGTATCCGTGGTGATGACCACTTCGGTTTTGAAGTCGATTTTGTAGATATAGAGGTTATTGTCAGCTTTGGCATAGACCACATACTTGCCATTAGGAGAGATAATGGCGTCGCGCACGGGTTGATCGCTCAGGCGTGTGCGTGTATTTTTTTGTGTATCAACGAGGTAGTAATCCGCTAAGAAAGAGTGTCGGAAGAGTTGTTGTTTGTTTTCATATTCCAATTTGTATCGCGTTTGGGACGATTGGCTATGGGCGATGGGCGATGGGGTATTGGCGAAGATGCTATCCATTTGAGCAGTTGTTAACACTTTAGCATCGTATCCACCTGTAAGGAGGTGCATCATATCTGCGGTAGCCATTGCCATGGTGGCAATCAGTGTATAGACTAAAATTAGTATTGTTTTTTTCATATTCATAATCAAAAATCCATTCTATCAAAAAAGTGCACAAAGGTACAAAAAAAAACGCACATATGCAAGTAATTTAAACAATTATTTTCAAAAAAGATAGATTTTATCTATCTCATACAACATTCAAACTTGCTCGATATGTGTCACTTATTCAGAAAGTGTGTCAACCTTTTTAAGAACGTGTCAACTAATTTTAGGAAAATCTTAATAATTGCTATTTTTTTACCGTTGAATTTTCGCAATATCACATTATCACACTATAACAATAAAAAAAAAGAGTTGAAGGGTATTTTAGAATTATATATAATATATAAATAATATATTATCACCCCTAAATTTCCCCAAAAAAGTTGCCATTTTTGCAGGGTGCTTTTTTTTAGTAACTTAGGCTAAATCTACCATTTTTTCAAAAAATCGACACAAAATTTCTTGTTATAGTGTGATAGTGTTACAGTAATAATCTTAAAAAATGATATGTTTTGATTTCCCATTATCTACCTGCTATCTACTCGGTATCTACTCGGTATCTACCTTACTTTTAGAGTTGAGTATTGAGAGACTTTCTATCCAAAAATTATAAAAATTATAGAAAATTAGACAAAACTATTTTATAACCCCTCCCACGGATTTCACGGATATTACACGGATGGGATTGCAACAAAAATTGTAACCGAGAGTAACAACTCCAGTTCGCTCGAAATTATTTGCAAAAAAAATCTCTCATTACTTGCGCATATCATTTTTTTTTACTAATTTTGCAGGCTAAATAGTGCGTATGTGCGCATACGCAATGGTAGAACCCTTAAAACAAAAAGTTTAACACAAGCGGTAATCATATGACAACCAACGATTTTACACCCGCAGAAGAGGCGATGCTGGAACAAGAGTTTCAAGCCCTACTAACGGATTACATCCACTCTCCACACGGTAATCGCGTGGAACTGATTACCCGTGCCTACCAATTGGCTAAATCTGCTCACCATGGCGTACGCCGCTTATCGGGAGAGCCATACATGATGCACCCCCTCTCCGTTGCACGCATCGTTGTCAACGAGATAGGTTTGGGTAGTACCAGTATCTGCGCTGCCCTACTCCACGACGTAGTAGAAGACACCGATTATACCGTAGAAGATATCGAGCGGATGTTTGACAAAAAGATCGCCACTATCGTAGAAGGTCTAACTAAACTCTCTGGTGGCGTGTTTGCCGACAAAGCAATGAAGCAAGCAGA
Source organism: Paludibacteraceae bacterium (assembly GCA_045532335.1). GTDB lineage: Bacteria > Bacteroidota > Bacteroidia > Bacteroidales > Paludibacteraceae > Colicola. Next base: position 81,860 of record JAZSFR010000007.1, on the reverse strand, counting down.
GAATGTGCGCAAACTCATGCTCACCATGTCGGATGACATACGCGTGATGCTCGTGAAATTGGCAGACCGTCTGCACAACATGCGCACATTGGCCGCACAACGACCAGAGAAACAACGCAAAATAGCCGCTGAGACACAATACATATACGCACCAATGGCACACCGCCTAGGTCTCTTCCCTATCAAAACGGAGTTGGAAGATTTGAGTTTCAAATACGAACACCCAGAACTATACGCCGAGATAGAAGCAAAACTAGCGGAAGTGAAAGAGGTGCAGGCAGGATACTTCGAGGAGTTTGCCAAACCTATTCATCGCAAACTGACCATGATGGGTTATTCCTACAAGATGTACTCACGCACCAAGTCCGTCTATTCAATCTACAAGAAGATGACCAAAAAGGGTGTTCCATTTGAGCAGATATACGACTTATTGGCTGCCCGTATTGTGTTTGAGCCTACCTCTGATTTCTCAGAAAAAGATCAATGTTGGATGATCTATTCTGCCCTAACAGAGATCTACCGTCCACACCCAGAGCGTATCCGCGACTGGATATCCATGCCCAAAGCCAATGGTTACGAGGCTCTCCATGTGACGGTCATGAGTCAGCACGGTCAATGGATCGAGGTACAGATCCGTACCAAGCGTATGCACGAGTTGGCGGAACACGGACTCGCAGCCCATTGGCGCTACAAGACCGGCGAAGGAAGTGGCGGCGGATTGGACAAGTGGCTCAAAGAAATCAAAGATGTATTGGCTAACCCCGATCCTGATGCAATAGCCTTCCTAGATACCTTTACATTGAACCTATTTGCGCACGAAGTGTTTGTATTTACCCCAAAGGGCGATATTCGCACGCTCGCGCAAGGCGCTACCGTATTAGACTTGGCATATCAGTTGCACTCAGAGTTGGGTGAACATTGTATAGGAGCGAGAGTCAACCGCACCGCAAGACCATTGAGTTATATCCTGCAGAGTGGCGACCAGGTGGAGGTATTGACATCCAAAAAACAACAGCCCGAGCCCGAATGGTTGGAGATAGCCGTGACTGCGAAAGCAAAAGATAGCATCAAGAAATACTTCCGAAAGTCTAGAGGATTATTGGGATTGATACAATCGGAAAAAGAGGCTAAAGCGAAGATTGCTAAACTACAAATAACAGGCGAAGACTCGTTTGGTGTGATGATGCGCATTATGAATATCATCTGCGATCACAAAGCGAACATGCGCGAACTGCATGTGACAACTGATGGCAAACTATTCCGTGCGGAAGCCGAAATGGTGGTGTTTAAACAGAAAGTGCTGAGCCAGTTGTGTATGAAACTGCGCGCAATAGAGAGCGTGCATTCGGTGGAGTCGAAAGTGGAGGGATGAGCAAAATAAAATTTAAGGATTAGACAAAAATAAAAAAGAAAGATATGAAAAAATTAGTTTTGATGGTTGCTGTGATGATGAGCATTGCAGCTATGGCACAAGAAGCCGTAATGACTTTTAACAAGACCACACACGATTTTGGAAAGATCAATGAGGCAGATGGTCGAGTAACAACCGTATTTGAATTTAAGAACGAAGGTATGATACCACTCGTATTGACCAATGTGAGAGCAAGTTGCGGTTGCACCACCCCTAAATGGACACGTGAGCCCATTGAGCCAGGTCAAACAGGAGAAATAACTGTAACTTACAACCCTAATGGTCGTCCAGGACGATTCCAAAAAACAGTAACCGTAACTAGCAACGCTACAGAGGCTACTACCCGTCTATACATCAAAGGTGAAGTAATACCTAAACCTGCACAACCTGTGGATAAATACCCTATAAAAATGGGTGCACTGAGTTTGCAAAAGAACAATATCAATTTGGGTAGCATTAAGAAAAGTGCTCCAAAGAATATCGAAATAGAATACGCCAACACAACTAATGAACCTGTTACAGTAGAATTGCTATACAACGGCGCAGAGAATTACTGGGTACCTAATGTGACCCTACCAACCGTAGCACCTAGTCAAACAGGCAAAATACAACTAGCACTGCAAACCGCTAGTTGCCCTGTATATGGTCCAATGGAGACAAAGTTCTACGTACAAGTGAACGGCAAGCGTGAGATCTCTGATGCATACGCTATCACTATCAAGGCAAACCTCGTAGAGGACTTCTCAGGGATGAGCGCAGAAGATATTCAACAAGCGCCTATCGCAGAGATGAACACAGAAATCAATGCAGGTGTGATCAAAGCAGGAAAGAAACTGAGCACCAAACTCACTCTATCCAATGCCGGCGTCAACCCACTGATCGTTCGTCGTGCATACAGCAACGATACAGAACTAGAGGTACAACAACCTAAAGCAGCCATCAAAGGTGGTAAGAAGGCAGATATTCGCGTAGATATCAATGCCGTAGGTGCTACTCCTGCACAATACTCACGCACCGTAATCGTCATCACCAACGACCCTAAGAAACCAATTTCGAAAGTTAAAGTAACTTGGACTGTGGAGTAATGAAACATCCAGAGAATGAAAAAGAATACAAAGGACTGACTGTGAATGCAGGGGTAGAAAACCTGCCTTCCGTCAATCCATATGCTACCTTCCGCCGTAAAAAACAAGTATTGAGTGCAGACGAGTATGTGGAAGGTATCTTGCGTGGCGATCTGCGTCTATTGAGTCAAGCCGTAACGCTCATAGAAAGCAATCTGCAAAGCGACCAAGTGATCGCCCAACAAGTGATAGAGAAATGCCTACCCTATGCAGGCAACTCTATTCGTTTGGGTATCACTGGCGTACCTGGCGCAGGTAAATCGACCTTTATCGAAGCCATCGGTACTCGCCTATGTCAAATGGGTAAGAAACTGGCGGTATTGGCCATTGACCCTTCATCCGAACGCAGCAAAGGTAGTATCCTAGGCGATAAGACACGTATGAACCAACTCTCCGTAGAGAGCAACGCTTTTATCCGCCCTAGTCCATCAGCAGGTAGTCTAGGTGGTGTGGCACGCAAGACACGCGAGACTATCGTACTATGCGAAGCAGCTGGATTTGATACGATCATCGTGGAGACCGTAGGTGTGGGTCAATCAGAGACCGCAGCACACTCCATGGTGGACTTCTTCCTACTCCTGCAAGTGACAGGCACAGGCGATGAGTTGCAAGGTATCAAACGCGGTATCATGGAGATGGCGGACGGTATAGCCATCAACAAATGCGACGGCAGCAATGTACAGAAAGCTGAAGCCGCTAAAGTGAGCTTCAAGAACGCACTCTCGCTCTTTCCTCCTACCGAATCGGGTTGGAAACCTTATGCGGTGACATGCTCCGCAGTAGAAGGCAACGGTATCATGGACGTGTGGGATATGGTGGAACAATATATAAGTTTCGCGCGCGAGAGCGGGTATCTAGACCACTTGCGCACCCAACAAGCTAAATACTGGATGTACGAAACCATCAACCAAAACCTGTTGGATAGTTTCTACAAGTCAGAAATTATGGAGAAACTAATCGAACAAACCGAAGCACGAGTACTAAACAATGAATTGAGCAGTTTTACAGCTGCATACGACCTGCTAAAATCATATGGCGACCTCAACAAAAAGCAATAAGAAAAAGACAAGCCCTACTATCGTCAAAGTAGGAGCAAACGAGATAGGCAAACTACCCCCACAGGCTTTGGAACTAGAAGAGTCTGTGTTGGGTGCATTGATGATCGAGAAAGAAGCCTATGGAATGGTGGCAGATTTGTTGCGACCAGAGTCCTTCTATGCAGATAAACATCGATATATCTACGAAGCCATTCGTGCCTTGTCCAACAACGATAATCCTGTGGATTTGTTATCCGTAGCGCAACAACTCAAGACAATGGGTCTGTTGGAAGATGCAGGTGGTATCGTCTATTTGAGCGAACTGACCCGCCGTGTGGCTTCCGCAGCACACTTGCGTTACCATGCACAGATCGTGGCACAGAAAGCAACTGCACGCGATTTGATAGCCGTAGCATGTCAGATTGAGGAGAAAGGTTACGACGAGACACAAGATGTAGATGAGTTGATGCAAGAGGCAGAGGGAAAAATATTTGAGATCTCTCAACGCGCACAAAAACGCGATGTGACCAGCATAGACTTGGTGATAGAAGAAGCATTTGAGCGCATGCGCAACGCCTCTAAGAACGAAGGAAGCATATCGGGTATCCCTAGTGGTTTTACCGAACTGGATAAGATTACATCCGGTTGGCAGAAATCTGACTTGGTCATCATCGCTGCTCGTCCTGCGATGGGTAAAACCGCCTTTGTGCTCTCTATGGCAAAGAATATAGCCGTAGACTTTGGTATCCCTGTGGCAATCTTCTCGTTGGAGATGTCCAACGTACAATTGATCAACCGTCTGATCATGAACGTGTGCGAGATTGAGGGTAGCAAGATTCGTAACGGACGATTGAGCACCGCCGAATGGGCTAAACTTGAAAACAAAATCAACGACTTGCGCAACGCTCCTATATACGTGGATGACACCCCAGGTTTGAGTGTCACCGAGCTGAGAAGCAAAGCACGCAAGTTGGTACAAGATAAAGATAAGAAAGTACAACTCATCATCATTGACTACTTGCAGTTGATGAACGCCAATGGATTTAATTTCGGTAGTCGTGAGCAAGAGGTGAGTATCATCTCGCGTACCCTGAAAGGATTGGCCAAAGAGTTGGATATACCTATCATCGCCTTGAGTCAGTTGAGCCGTGCCGTAGAGAAACGCGACTCTAGCAATAGCAATGTGGATGGCAAAAAACCATTGCTCTCTGACTTGCGTGAGTCTGGTGCTATCGAGCAAGATGCGGATATGGTATGTTTTATCCACCGTCCAGAGTATTACAAGTTATACGATGACGGCAATGGCAAAGACTTGCGCGGACTGGGACAAATCATCGTGGCAAAACACCGTAATGGTGCTACCGATGAGATTTGGTTACGCTTTATCGGCAAATATACCCGCTTCCAAAACGAATCAGACGCATTCGAAGAAAGCGACGAGTTATATGCAAACGTGAGTTACAACACCCAACAAAGCAAAATGAATGCGCTACCACCCGAAGCACATGGCGCATCGCTAGATGATGATATAACACCATTCTAATCCCGATACCACTCCGTTACCACTCTGAAGGGATACAATAGGGATACAGAACAAATAGAATACAAAACATCGATAATATATAACAAAACTATAATGAAAAGAACAGAAATTATCAATGCCCTGCAACTAGCAGGTGAAGGACAACTCATCAACGTAAGAGGATGGGTACGTAGCCGTCGTGGCAACAAGAATGTTAGTTTTATTGCCCTCAATGACGGTTCAACAATCAAAAACATCCAAATCGTAGTGGATTTGGCACAATTCCCAGAGGAGAACCTCAAGCCTGTAACCACAGGATCATGTATCTCTGCCACTGGTCACTTGGTAGCTAGCCAAGGTAGCGGTCAAGCAGTAGAGATTCAGCTGACCGAATTGGCAGTGTACGGCACAGCCGACCCAGAGCAATATCCATTGCAAAAGAAAGGCTTGAGCATGGAGTATCTGCGTACCATCGCGCACTTGCGTCCACGTACCAACACCTTTGGCGCTGTGTTCCGTATTCGCCACAACATGGCAATGGCTATTCACCAATACTTCCATGAGCACGGATTCTTCTATTTCCACACCCCAATCATCACCGCTAGTGACTGCGAGGGTGCAGGACAAATGTTCCAAGTAACCACCAAAAACCTCTACAACCTCAAGAAAGATGAGGAGGGTAAGATCGACTACTCAGACGATTTCTTTGGCAAACAAACCAGTTTGACCGTATCTGGTCAATTGGAGGGTGAGTTGGCAGCCATGGCATTGGGTAAGATCTATACCTTCGGCCCTACTTTCCGCGCAGAGAATAGTAATACTCCTCGCCACTTGGCAGAGTTCTGGATGATTGAGCCAGAGGTGGCGTTTATCCAAAAGGACGAGTTGATGGACTTGGAAGAGGACTTTATCAAATACTGCGTGCGCTGGGCTTTGGAGCACTGCAAGGATGATTTGGAGTTCTTGAATCAGTTTGTGGATAAAGGTCTTATTGCACGTCTGGAGTCCGTTATCAAAACAGACTTCGTGCGTCTCACCTACACCGAGGGTATCGAAATCTTACAAGAGGCTGTGAAGAACGGTAAGAAGTTTGAGTTCCCATGCACCTGGGGCGATGACTTGGCTTCAGAGCACGAGCGTTACTTGGTAGAGGAGCACTTCAACAAGCCTGTGATCATGTCTGACTATCCAAAGGATATCAAGGCGTTCTATATGAAGATCAATGAGGATGACAAGACCGTACAAGGTACTGACGTGTTGTTCCCACAAATCGGCGAAATCATCGGTGGTAGTGTACGTGAGGAAAGCCTCAATAAACTCAATGCTGAGATTGAGCGTCGTGATATTCCTATGAAGGATATGTGGTGGTATTTGGATACTCGTCGCTTTGGTGCAGCACCTCACGCAGGTTTCGGCTTGGGCTTTGAGCGTTTGATGCTCTTCGTGACTGGTATGCAAAACATCCGTGACGTGATTCCTTTCCCACGTACTCCAAAAACAGCGGAGTTCTAATTGGGGAATTAAGAATTAGGAATTTTGAATTAAGAATTAAACACTATAAATATGAAACGAGTAATCTTTTTAGTTGTACTCTGTGGTCTAGCCGGATGGATCAGTGCACAGACACGATTGATCGGTCGAGTGGTCACAGATGAACAACAAGCTATTGAAGGTGCAACGATCACCTTAGTTAACCAAGGTTATTCTACGACCACCAATGCAGAAGGTCGTTTTTCGCTGACTTACCTTGAAGCCATCGATGAGGAAGTAATCATTGAGGCAACGGGATTTATGTCAGATATCGCCTTGGTTCAACTTGTTGAAAACCAACAAAACGATTTGGGTGACATTATCCTACAAACGGACTTGTTGGCAGAAGCCAAAGAGGAAGTTCTGTTGAATTTGACTGAGATGGACCTCAACGATGACGAGGGTAAAAGTCAGTCTGTATCCTCTGTATCTAGTGCGAGTCAGGATGTTTTCAACAGTACAGTGTCATTCGCATGGTCTAACGCCCGTTATCGTGGTCGCGGATATGACCAAACATATGAACAAAATTATATTCAAGGTTTGAGTTTTAACTCTGCAGAACGTGGACAATTCAACTTCTCTGCAATGGGTGGTTTGAACGATGCGACACGTTACAAAGAAGTAGTAGAGGGTATCGAAGCGAATAACTTTGCGTTTGGTTCTGTGGGACAAGCCACCAACTACTTGCAGTCAGCAACAAACTACGCACAAGGTTGGAAAGTGGGTTTGGCAGCTACTAACCGCAACTACAAAGGTGCAGCACGTGCTACCTACTCTAGCGGTTTGATGGAGAACGGTTGGGCATTCGCAGCACAATTGGCATGGCGTTATAGTCCATACATTGATGTAAAAGGTCGTATCGGTGAAGGTATCACTTACAGTTCTGTGGGTTACTTCTTGACCGCAGAGAAACGTTGGGGCGATGATATGCGTTTGTCACTCATCACTTTTGGTGCTCCAACGATGCGTGGTCAGTCTGCAGCTTTGACACAAGAGACATACGATTTGACCAATCAATACAACAAGACATCTTGGGGACACAACAACTACAACCCATATTGGGGTTATCAAGATGGCAAAATGCGCAACTCACGTATCGTACACAGCTACGATCCAACCGCTATCGCAAGCTTTGATTGGAAGATCGATGAGGAGAACCACTTGAAGGTAGCAGCAGGTTACCACTATTCATTCTATAGCAACTCTGCATTGACTTTCTACAATGCGCCAGATCCTCGCCCTGACTACTATCGTAACTTGCCATCAGCATTATGGGATGGACAGATAGGCACAAATGGTAAGTTTATCACGCATGATATGAGTGGTCAACCTCTAGGTCCTGAAGGGTATAAGGAAGGTGGTTACTTAGGTGGTGCAGTAGGTGCATCTATTGATTATGACACCTATTCTAAGATGGTTGATCTATGGACTAGCCGCGATGACAAAGCGACTCAAATTGATTGGGATGCTTTGTACGCAGCTAACTATGCGAATAATGTAAACAATCCTAATGGTTCAGCACGCTATATGGTAGAGCGTCGTCACAACGATATTCAAGAGGCAGTGGCTAATGCCAACTACCGCAACACCAGCGTGGACCACTTGACAACCACCGTAGGATTGGAGTTGAAAGCATCACAAGGTATTCACTACAAGACAGTAGATGATTTGTTGGGTGGTAACCAATGGATTGATGTGGATGCATTTGCTGAGCGCGATATCAAGGAGTTGGCGACCAATATTGGTTTGACTCAAGCAGATATTGAGAATGTGAAGCAAAACGACTTGCGCAATCCTAATGCAGCCGTAGGCAAGAATGATCGTTTTGGTTACGACTACCGCATCAATATGTTAGGTGCTAAACTCTGGGCACAAAATGAGTGGAGTTGGAATGCATTGGATCTCTACTACGCATTGCAACTGAGCTACTCATCTATGCAACGCACCACCGATATGTTGAATGGTCGCGCATGGTATTTAGCTAAACTCAACCCTGCAAATGCTTGGTACTACTTGGCAGATAATGGCGACGCAGTCGTGAAGGGTCAAGAGGTAGCTGATCGTTTGGTAGGTTATACCCACCATTTTGTGGATCCAGCTTTCAAAGTAGGTGTCAACTACAAGATTGATGGTCGCAACCAAATCAAACTAAACGCAATGGCAGAGACCAAAGCACCTCTCGCGCGCGATGCATATATATCCCCACGCGTGCACGATCGCGCGGTAGAAGCAATCTATCGTCATGACTATGCACGTTATTATGCACAAACAGAAGGTACATCATGGTTGAAAGAGTATTTTGGTGCAAGCCAAAAAATCGTAGGTGGAGACTTGACCTATTCGTTCAACTACCCTATCGTTCGTGGTCGTGTGACTGCATTCTATACACAATTCTGGAACGGTACAGAACTAAACGGTTACTACGACGATGAGTCACGCACTTTCGTGAACCAATCATTGACAGGTATCAATCGACGTCACGCGGGTGTAGAAGCAGCTGCAGCTGTGAAACTCGGTATGTATTTCACATTGACCGGTGCATTGAGTATAGGTGACTATCGTTATACCAGCAATGCGATGGCTATTACTTCAGCAGAGAATGGTATGGCATTGGCTGAGAATGCCAAGGGTCCTATCTACGAGTTGCGCGATAGCGTGCTCATCAAAGGATTGCGCGTAGCAACCGGTCCACAATTGAATAGTAGTTTGAAACTCAGTTTCTTCCACCCTGATATGTGGTTTGCTGATATTACCGTAAACTACTTTGATTGGAACTATTTGGATTATGCACCTGCTCGCCGTATGAAGGGTCTGTTCACAGGAACTCGTGCAGATGGCACATTAGTAAACGGATGGTATGGAAATGATTCTCAAAGTGCTCTCCATAAAATTTATGCGATGGAAACAACGGATGGTCAACTCGCAGTGAAAAACGTGGATGGAGGCTATCCTGCCAATGCTGTATTAGATGCGAATGGTGTACCAACGCTGAAGTATCCATACTCGGAATTAGCAGCACAAGAATCGTTAACTGCATATAATCCATTCCACCGTTTCTTGGTGGATGTAAGCATAGGTAAACTGATCTACTTGAAGAATCGTCAATCTATCTCTATCAACTTGACAGTAAACAACTTATTGAACAACACCTTCTTCAAAACAGGTGGTTACCAACAAGCTCGTTTACCTCGTCAAACTATTCAGAAAGAGCCAGATGACAAAAATTCAATGATTGGTCCTAATATCTATAAATTCCCAGCTAAGTACTACTACGCATGGGGAACAAACTTCTATCTCAACATCCAATATAAATTCTAAGCAGTATGAAAACAATGAAATTTATCATTCATAATTCTAAATTCATAATTGCAACTGCCCTCGTGGCACTATGCGCAGCATGTACGCCAGCAGCAGTAGATGAATCCAAGGTATTCTTGACAGAGGATCAAGCTCAAGAGCTTATTGCACAAGGTACACTACTGGAACTTGATCAACTTAAGGATATTAGTGAGGGCTATATGAGCGAAGAAGGTAATTATTGTCTTCCTGATTTGTATCGTGAGCGCTCTAAAGCGGGCAGTTATTATCTCTTCTCTATAGATACCATTCCTGCTTCTGAAGATAACCCTATCTATATCCGTGGTCGTATTACCACCGATGATTATGCAGGTAACTTCTACAAGACCTTATGTATCCAATATATTAAGGAAGGAAAGCAACAAGCATTGCGTATATCCGTTGATTTGGGTTCAGCCAATGGTTTGTACCAAATTGGACAAGAAATCTTGATTCGCATAGATGGATTAGCAATTGGACGTTATGCCAACCAACCACAACTCTGTTTGCCATCGTACAATAACAACAACCTTGCTTACAACGCTAGCGAGAAAGTCGGTTGGGCTGCAGGTCGTATTCCTGGCGCAATATTCAAAGCTCGTACTCAATGCATTGGTTTGCCAGATCAAAGCAAGTTGCATTACGACACATTGGAGATTACAGACTTTACCTCTATCACAGGTTCTTCAAGTATATTAAAAGCACGCAATATGGATGCTAAATTAGTGTGTATCAAAAATGTACACTTTACTGGACAATACAGCAATAATGGCACTCCTACCAATTGTTCTACTGGTGATCCTGAAGTAGATGAAAATGCAAATGTATTTGCGCCTACAACAAACAATTTGAATTATCCTCAAAGTCGTATCATTGCAGATGTAAATAACAAGAACAAAAGAACCTTGGTTTCTACATCAGAGTATGCAAAATTTGCGCACTTCTATTTACCTGCATCCAATTATGTAGGCGAAGTAGTGGGTATTCTTGGTTTCTACTACGACAACGGAAAGAACTTTACCAAATATCCTCCTGAAGCAGATGATTGGTCCATCTCTATCCGTTCGGTAGATGATTTGCGCTTGTATGATGGTGACGAACACTGGTTGTACGATGAAAATGGCAACTACAAACCAGGTTACGAGTATTCAAAAAAATAAGATTGAATATCAATATGTCTTGGCTTGATATCATTATATTACTCCCCCTTCTCATCGGCCTCGTAAGAGGTCTGATGAAGGGGTTGGTAATTGAAATAACTTCTATCGTGGCGATTGTACTAGGCGTCGTGGGAAGTCATCTATGGGGAGCCATATTTGCAACATGGTTGCTCCGACAGTTCGCATGGCCAGAATCCGTTTGCGTGGTCCTCGCCTATGTACTGCTCTTCTTAGGCATATCCATTCTACTACACCTTGTTGCTAAACTACTCACCAAACTATTTAAGAAAATATCCTTGGGATGGCTTAACCGATTATTAGGCGGAGTGTTTGGTACCCTCAAATGGGGCATTATTGTATTAGTTATGGTATTGTGCATTCACCAATTGGATAAACAATTTAACTTTATTCAAAAGGATCTTAAGCAAAAATCCGTAGTTTATATGCAAGCCGCACCATTATCTGAAAAGATGTGGGTGAAAATCAAAAAACAAATAGAAGATAGACAATTGCTTCTATCTAAAGAGGAGAAAAAGAAGAACTAAATTGGTGGTATGCCAGAGATACTACTGCATTACATATGGCAAAAACATTTGTGGTCAGGGTTTGTGCAACAAACTACTGACGGACAAGTGATTGAAGTCATATCGACAGGGCAATACAACACCCATGCTGGACCAGACTTTAGTAATGCACACATACGTATCGGCAACCAAGAGTGGATAGGCAATGTAGAAATACATGTGCATTCATCCGATTGGAATAAACACCATCATAATATTGATCCAGCATACAACAACACTATACTGCATGTAGTATGTCAAAACGACCAAGAGGTATATAATAGCGCAGGGGAAAAGATCATTCAATGCGAATTGAAATATCCTCAAGGACAAGACTATATCAAACAATGGATGGAAGATGCTCAGCAAATGCAAACTCCAGTCCATATGATAGAATGTAGTCAACGACTGCAAGCAGACCCTACCCTCCTGACTGAAGGATGGAAAAAAGCCTTATTACTCAAACGAATAGAATGCAAACAACAATCTATTCAACAGATATTACAAATCACACAACAGAGTTGGGTACATGCCTTCTACATTAGTCTGGCGCATAATTTTGGTTTTCACACCAATGGAATAGCGTTCGAGACATTAGCCATCAACACCCCACTCTCGTGCCTACAAAAACATCGAGATAGTCTATTTCAAATAACAGCCATACTGCTAGGACAGTCCGGACTATTGAACGACACCACAGCCATAGATAACGAACGAAAGGCGCTATGGAAGGAATACGAGTTTCTACGCAAGAAATTCACATTAACGCCCATGAATCCTGTCGTATGGAAAAAAGCACGCATGCGTCCACAAAACGCACCCGAAATACGCATACGACAATTTGCACAATTGATACATCTAGGAGAATTCCTATTTGCTGAATTGATGCAAGCACAAGATATAAATAGGATGGTGAAAATACTACAACCACAAATAAGCGAAACTTCCCAACTACACACCACCCCTACAATGGGCAGAAAATCCATTGACATCCTACTAATAAACACCGTCCTACCCTATCAATATGCATATAATAAATTGCAACAAAAAACGGATACTGATATTACAAGAATAATGGAAGAGATTCCTGCTGAAGATAACAATATTATCAAACAATGGAAGCTATTGGGACAAAGCATTCACTCCGCAGCAGATACTCAAGCACTATTACATTTATACCAAAGCTATTGTCAACCCCATCAATGTTACAATTGTCAGGTAGGCAATAAGATTTTTGCTCAAAAACAATTATCACTTTTTTGAAACATAATAACTAAATTTAATAACAATGAAAAAAATCTTATTTTTAATGGCAATGACCCTGGGTATCATATCTTGTGGTCAAAACAGCAAAGTAGAAGATCGTAACGCTTCTACTCAAAACCCAATTATGCCTATCATCTACACAGGTGATACGCAAACCATCTACTTGACCGATTACTTGCCACAAGTAGAGGATTGGAACACTCTCAAGTTCTTTACCGAGCCTACCTACGAAGTACTAGGTATGGAGAATGGTATTTTAACCCTAGTGGGCGATTATACCCTATCTATCCTCACAGTGTTGGACGAAGCAACCGGTATCAAGTATGACATTCCTATCGTTCCAAAGTCTAATTACGAGGTAGGTTTGGTGACTAAATCGTATACCGATTCTACTATTACAATTGGCGTGCTTAACGAATATGAGCATCTACAATTCCGCATTTTATGGCAAGATCAACGTGCAAATGAGTATGTAGAATATGGTCAATACGAGCCACAAGCAACCATTACCATCGAGCCAGAATGGCGTCAAAGCGAAGGTCGTACATTCATCCGCGTATATGCCCTTGGTGATGGCAAAAACCTCAACGATTTGCTCATCCCATTGGAGAATGGCAAAGTAGTCAATGATGCAGCTCAACTAACTCGTCACGATGACCAAGCACAGATACTCTACTCATTGATGATTGACCGCTTTGAGAATGGCAATAAGAAGAATGACTGGAAAATGAATAGCCCAGAGGTATTGGATATCGTTGATTATCAAGGTGGTGACATTGCAGGAATCACTAAGAAAATTAAAGATGGATACTTCTCTGAGTTGGGTATCACCACTATCTGGATCTCTCCTATCACACAAAACCCTTGGGATGCATGGGGAATGAATCGCTTCCCTAATGGCAATAAATATGATAGCACTAAGGCTTATACCAAGTTCTCTGGATATCATGGTTATTGGCCAATCTTCGCTACTGCAGTGGACAAACGATTTGGTACCGACAAAGAGTTGCATGATATGCTGGCTACTGCACATGCACACAATATGAATGTGGTATTGGATTACGTGGCTAATCACATGCACATCAACTCCCCTACCCTCCAACAAAACCCTGATTGGCACACCGATAGTATTTTGCCTGACGGTCGTCGCAACTTCGAGTTGTGGGATGAGGCTCGTTTGACAACATGGTTTGATGTACATATCCCTACCCTAGATTTGGAGCGCGCAGAAGTATGTGGTCCTATGACCGACTCTGCTTTGTTCTGGTTGGATAACTTCGCCTTCGATGGTTTCCGCCACGATGCTTGCAAGCATATTCCACTCAATTATTGGCGCGAACTTGGTCGCAAAATGAAACAACGCTACCCTAACCGTCACATCTGGATGATTGGCGAGACATACGGCAATACTGATTTGATTGGATCATATGTGAAGACAGGTATGTTGAACTCACAATTTGACTTCAATATTTATCATACTGCGATTGATGTGTTTGGCAAACCAAACCAATCTCTCACCCGCATGAACCAAACAATTATGGAGTCTCTTGCCGCTTATGGTGCACACCACACAATGGGTAATATATCTGGTAACCACGACAAATGCCGTTTCATCTCATTGGCAGGTGGTGCAGTTAGTTGGAACGAGAGCGACAAAGCAGCAGGATGGACACGCCATATCGGCGTAACCGCAAACGGTGACGCTGCCAAAGAAGCACACGCATACAAAATGGCTATGCTTCTTGAACTCGTTAACTTCACTATCCCAGGTGTACCTTGTGTATATCAAGGCGATGAGTACGGTGAGGCAGGTGCAAACGACCCTGATAACCGTCATATGATGAAATTTGCAGGTCTCAATGACCAACAAACTGATTTCCGCGCCAAAGTACAAGAGTTGGCAAAACTCCGTCGTGAGAATATGGCCCTCATTTATGGCGAGTATATCCCTGTTAGAGTAAACGACAATACCCTACACTTCCAACGCGTATATATGGGAGAGGTAGTGGATGTAGTCATCTCACTCACTAGCGAGAGCAGCATCACCATCAACGGAAAAAAAGTGTGGACTATATAATTAACCAATAGATATTGAATGATGAAAAAAATGATTTTCGCAGCGTTGGGATTGCTCTGTTTAGCATCCTGCGCTAAGCAGCCTTGCTGCCAACTCGAGCATCCATGCTACAGCTACGATGCTACTATCTACGAGCTTAACACCCGCCAATTGACCCCAAAGGGTACATTCAAAGCTGCAGAGGCTGTACTTCCTGAATTGAAAGAACTTGGTGTGGATATCATCTGGATCATGCCTATCCAAAAGATTGGCGAGCTTGAGCGCAAAGGCACATTGGGTAGCTACTACGCTATTACCGACTACTGCCAATTCAACCCTGAGTTCGGTACACGCGCCGACTTCGAGCATTTCCTCGCAGAGGCACACAAACTAGGTCTTAAGGTGATCCTTGACTGGGTGGCTAACCACACCGCTCCAGATAGCGAGTGGACAAAGAACGAAGGTTGGCATTATCGTGATAGCCTCGGCAACCTCATGGTACAATACGATTGGACCGATATCTCTAAACTCAACTACGATAACCAAGACATGCGTGCAGCTATGAAACAAGCTATGCACTGGTGGATGGATACTATCGGTATCGATGGTTTCCGTTGCGACGTAGCAGGCGAAGTTCCAACTGATTTCTGGAACGATGCAATGGCTGAACTCAGAGCTAAACACCCTAATATGTTCACGTTGGCTGAAGACGAAGCAGAAGCACAAGATCTAACCGAAACTGCATTTGATATGTACTATGGTTGGGAACTTCATCACATAATGAATAGTGTGGCTCAAGGCAAAAAGACCGTAGAAGACTTGTGGGGATATTTTGCTAAAGCAGACACCACTATCCGCAAAGAAGCTATCCGTATGAACTTCACATCTAACCACGATGAGAACTCATGGAACGGTACCGAGTTCGAGCGTATGGGCGATGCTACCAACCTCTTTGCTGCATTCACATATATTGCTCCTGGTATGCCTATGATTTACACTGGTCAACCAAGTGGCAATCATCACCGTTTGGAGTTCTTTGAGAAGGACCTTATCGACCGTGTAGAGAACGCTCCACAAAAGGCTTTGTATAAGGGTCTCAACGACTTGCGCGCTAATAACTTTGCATTGTGGAGCAATGAAATCGGTGCTCCTATGGTACGTTTGACAGCCGACAATGATAAAGTATTCGCATGCGTACGCCAAGCTGTTTGCCCTAAGACAAACAAGGAGAATACTGTTCTTGCTATCATGAATATGTCAGCTGAGCCACAAACCGTAACTCTTGACCTCACCAACCTCGAGGGCGAGTACAACTGCTTGTGTGGCAAGAAGATGACCATTGAGGCAAGCCAAACATTTGAGCTCACTCCATGGAAGTATATCATTCTTACCAAGTAAGATGATAGCATAAAAAAGAAGGGATTGCAACGATTCGTTGCAGTCCCTTTTTTTATGGAGAATATCAAAAATTCTACTAATGCAAACCTTCTAGCATACGCTTCATCACCACTTGGATACTAGTCACGCGATTAGCAGCCTCTGGGATAACAATAGAGCGCTCAGAATCAATCACACCATCACTCACAATCACATTACGGCGAACTGGCAGACAGTGCATAAAACGCGCATTGTTGGTTACTGCCATATGTGCCTCATCTACCATCCAACTGCGGTCAGAGCAAAGGATCTTGCCATAATTCTCTCTCTCTGTTACACCTGGGCATGACCAGTTCTTAGCATAGACGAAGTCTGCACCCTCGAGAGCCTTCATTTGGTCATATTCCACGCGAGCATTACCCGCAAAGCGTGGGTCAAGTTCATAACCCTTAGGATGGGTGATCACGAAGTCCACATCGGCAGCGTTCATCCATTCAGCAAAGGAGTTAGGCACTGCTTGTGGCAAAGCCTTAGGGTGAGGCGCCCATGTGAGTACGACTTTTGGTCGTTTGGTTTCTTTATACTCGTCAATAGTGATAAGATCTGCAAATGCTTGGCAAGGGTGCACAGTAGCTGACTCGAGTGATATTACAGGTTTGCCAGAGTATTGAACAAACTGCTGAAGAACCGTCTCTTGGTAGTCATACTCGCGGTCAGTCAATCCTGCAAACGAGCGCACACCAATGATGTCGCAATAGCTTGCCATCACAGGGATAGCTTCGCGCAAATGCTCGCTTTTACCACCGTCCATAATCACACCAAGTTCAGTCTCCAATTGCCAACTATCTTGTCCTATATTAAGCACAATAGGCGACATACCTAGATTTAATGCTGCCTTTTGTGAAGAGAGACGAGTGCGCAATGAGGAATTGAAGAACACGAGCATAATAGTCTTATTCTCGCCCAAATGCTTCCACGCGTATGGAGTTGCTTTGACTTGGCGAGCTTCCTCAAGTGCTAGATTGAGGTCACCTATATCATGTACATGAAAGAATGATTTCATAGAATTTCTTTTAATGCGTTAATAAAACGGTCAGCTTGCTCTTTGGTGAGGCATAATGGTGCAAGGATGCGGACCATATTGGTGCCTGCTACGCCGGTGAAGATATGGTAGTCTTTCAACAAGGCTTGGCGGATAGGGGCTACACTATCGTGGAACTCGATGCCAATCATCATACCGCGGCCACGAACCTCTTTAATCTTATCACTCTTAGGCAAGTTCGCCAAGATGTATTCGCCGACATTGAGAGCGTTCTCTACCAAGTTCTCCTGCTCCATCACATCCAGCACTGCCAACGCAGCAGCCATTGCTAGGTAGTTACCACCAAAGGTGGTACCTAACATACCTTTCGTGGCTTGGAACATAGGAGAGATCAACACACCACCGCAAGGGAAACCGTTGGCCATACCTTTAGCCATAGTGATGATATCAGGACGGATGCCATACCATTGGTGGGCAAAGAACTTACCGGTACGACCATATCCACTCTGTATCTCATCAAGGATAAGCACCGCACCGTATTGTTGGGTCAATTCGCGGAGCGATTGCATAAACTCCGTAGTTGGTACATGGATACCACCACAACCTTGGATACCCTCGATGATAACAGCCGCTACATCGCCTTTGGCGAGTTCTTGCTCTACAGCGAGGGTGTCGTTGAGGTTCAAGAAAGTCACTTGGTGGCATTGGTTGAATGGTGCCTGTATCTTTGGATTATCGGTCACTGCCACCGCACCGCTAGTGCGACCGTGGAAACTGCGATGGAAAGCTATCACACGGCTCTTGCCCGTATGGAAAGATGCGAGTTTGAGGGCGTTCTCGTTGCTCTCAGCACCGGAGTTATCGAGAAAAAGGGTGTAATCCTCGTAGCCTGAAATCTTGCCTAGGCGCTCTGCCAATTGTTCCTGGAGAGGGTTTTGAACAGAATTGGAGTAGAAGCCAATCTTGCTAAGTTGGTCAGAAAGCACCTCCACATAGTGCGGATGGGTATGACCGATACTGATCACAGCGTGACCGCCATAGAGGTCAAGATACTCTTGGCCTTTGTTGTCCCAAATGCGACAGCCCTCAGCCTTGACTGGCGTCACATCAAAGAGTGAATATACGTCGAATAGTTTCATAATTAAAATGCTAATGCTTTTAGATTCAAACCCATTTTTTCATCTAAGCCGAACATGAGGTTCATGTTTTGCAATGCTTGGCCGCTGGCACCTTTTAGCAGGTTATCAATCACAGATGTTACAAGCAACCTACCCTCGTGCACTTGGGTTTGCAGCACGCATTTGTTGGTGTTCACCACATCTTTGAGGTTAACCTCCTTGTTGATAACATGGGTAAAAGCTGCATCCTTGTAATATTGGCGATAGAGCTCGTATGCCTCTTCTGCTGTGCCGTCGAATGGCATGGTCACAGCCGCAATGATACCACGAGAGAAATCACCACGCATAGGGATAAACTCCACCTTCATGCCTGTGTTACGGCCAATCTCCAACAAATGCTGGTGAGTAAAGGCCTTATAAACAGACATATTATCGTTGCGCCAAGAGAAGTGTGTGGTAGCCGTAGGCTTTTGTCCAGCGCCCGTAGAACCTGTGATAGCGGTTACGCTAGCCTCGGTAGCACGACCCATCATTGGCAGCAATGCCAATTGGATAGCCGTAGCAAAGCAGCCTGGGTTAGCGAGCTTGGTACAACCGCAGATCTTCTCGCGTTGGAGCTCTGGCAAACCATAGACATAGCCATCGTGCTCGTCACGATAGTCCTGCGCCAGGTCGATGATCTTTAAGGTGTCAGGACACTCGTTCTCTGCCCAGAAAGCGGTACTCTTGCCGTGACCAGAGCAGAGGAAAAGCACGTCGATGGCGTGGAGGTCGTATGTGTCGGAGAAGCATTGCTCGGTATCGCCTATCAGGCCAGTATGTACGGCGTGGAAAGGTTGACCGGCATTGCTAGTGGAGTGCGCAAAAGTGATCTCCACCTCAGGGTGATTAACCAAAAGGCGGATAAGTTCACCTGCAGTATAACCCGCAGCGCCTATTATTCCTACTTTAATCATTATTATCGGTTAATGTCGGTTAATGTCGGCTAATGTCGGTTAATGTCGGTCGTTTCACCGTTTAACCCTTTAACCGCTTTTCACCGGTTAAACTTACAATGTTTCGTCGTCGTGGTTAGCGTAGTATACACGAAGAGGGGTTGAGAGGACTTTGATAAAGCCCTTAGCTTCCTCTGAGGTCCAACCCTTTTGCATCTCGCCGTACTCGCCAAGTTTGGTTTTTACGAGGTCGTCTTTGGAATCGACGCCTACTGTCTCAAACATATATGGACGGAGATGCATGGTCACCTTACCGTTTACATTGCGTTGGCTAGACTCGAGCATTGCCTCGATGTCACGCATCACAGGCTCCATATATTGACTCTCGTGGAGGAACATACCATACCAGTTAGCCACTTGGTCTTTCCAATATTGTTGCCACTTAGAGAGGGTGAACTTCTCCAAGAACTTATGCGCAGAGATGATAAGCATAGGTGCTGCAGCCTCAAAACCTACACGCCCCTTAATACCGATGATAGTATCACCTACGTGCATATCGCGACCGATACCATAAGGCGCTGCAATCTCTTCTACCGCTTGAATTGCCTTCACACCATCCTCATACATCACGCCATTGACACCGACTAATTCGCCGTTCTTAAATTCGAGTACGATATCCTCTTCACCATCTTTGGTTACTTGTTTGAGGTATGCAGTTTCTGGTAATCCTTGTTTGCTATCAAGGATCTCGCCACCGCAGATACTTGTGCCCCAAAGACCTACGTTGTAAGAGTATTTAAGTTTCTCGAAATCTGCCGCAAAACCGTGCTCGTTGAGGTAGTCAATCTCCTCTTGACGGGTGAGAGCTTTGTCGCGAGTCAAAGTGATAATCTCTACGCCAGGAGCAGCCACGAGGAAAGTCATATCAAAACGTACTTGATCGTTACCAGCACCTGTTGATCCGTGTGCGATAGCGTCCGCTTCTACCTCGCGTGCATAGCGCGCAATAGCGAGTGCTTGGAAGATACGCTCAGAAGATACTGAGATAGGATAAGTGCCGTTGCGGAGCACATTACCATATACCATATAGCGGATACTCTTGTCGTAGTACTCTTGTTGTACATCGAGGGTCTCGTAGCGTACTGCACCGAGTTTGTAAGCATTCTCCTCGTTTTGGCGAAGCTGCTCCGCACTGAAACCACCTGTGTTAGCGCACACAGCATGCACCTCATAACCAAGTTCTTTGGCAAGATACATCACGGTGTATGAGGTATCGAGTCCGCCACTATAAGCAACAACTACGCGCTTCTTGTGAGGAGGTTCGAACAAGAGACCGGTGCAAAGGCAACGCTCAAAATTGTTGCGGCACAATACATCATAGTTCACACAACTCTCGCAACCCTTCCAGAACTTAGGATCAGAAGTGAGATCTTGAAAAGTCACAGGCTTAAAACCAAGCTCGGTGTTCATCTTCATCACGGCTGCACCAGTGGTGAGAGAGAATATCTTAGCGTTAGGGAACAACTCTTGTGAGAGTGCTACGATGCGAGTTTTGATTTGCTTGGCAAGTCCCATATGGCGGTATTCTGGTTTTACAATAAGACCAGAGTTAGCCACGAAGTGTCCGTGGTCCCAGCACTCTACATAACTAAAACCAGCAAACTTATCGCCATCCATAGCGATAACTGCTTTGCCCTCACGCATCTTTTGCGCTACATATTCAGGATTACGCTTGGCAATACCTGTTCCACGATCTTTAGCAGCCTCTTCGATGGTCTGCAAGATCTCTGCTACATAAGGTATGTGCTTCTCAGAAGCAACCTCAATGTTAAAATTAGTCATCTTATATCTATTTTTTACTATTATTCTTATTGAATATCAGGGTAAATAATTACATTATTTATCCGAATACGAAAAAACGTGCAAAATTACAGTTTTTTTCCGGATTATACAAATTTTAAAGTATTTTTATGATGATTTCCTCGTGATTTGCTATTGGATGCTTTTCCATGCAACAGTCAGATAGACCACACGAGCAACGAGATGGGCAAAATAAGCTATATACAAACCCTGAATACCTAACCACCAATAGGTAGCAAGATAACATGTCACAAAACCCAATGCCGCATAGATCATAGCATTGCGAATCTGTTTGCCTGCCGTAGCACCAGCATACACACCATCCCACATAAATGCCAAAGTCGAAACAATAGGCATAGCAATCAGCCACCCCGTATAGTCCGCCAAACGAGCCAACACAATCATATCATTGGTCATAGCATAGTAACATGCATCCGACCACAGGGCAAACAACAATGTAAACAACAAACCTACTCCAAGCGACCAAGCGAACAACAATCTTACCACTCGCCTTATAGCCTCATCGCCTGTCGCCTCAAGAGTATAGGCAACATTGCTACCGTTCTCTAAACTGCGTTTACGCGCCCCCCACTCCTTACCTACAAGTGCTTCGCCAGCATAAGCAAAACCATCCACAAAATAGGAGAAGAGCATAAAGAGTTTCATCATAATCGTACTCACCGCTAGCTCCACATCACCATAATGAGACGCCAAAGAGGTAAAACCCACATACACCACCATAAAGCACAAGGAACGAACAAATAGATTAGCATTGAGCGACATAAATCGCTTCATCGCCTTATCGCCTAGTAACCCTTTCGCCTGCGGGGTCCCCGAAAAATCTGTTGATTTTTGGGGTGCTCTATCGCCCAATAACCTTATCACTTCTTGCACAATCGCCTTGTACTTAATGAGGCAGATAATGAGCGCCAAGAACAAACCAGTAAATTGCGCCACCAATGTACCATATGCCACACCCAAAGCACCCAACGGCGTATAGACTGCCAGCACATAACTCACAACCATATTCACCACATTGACCACTATGTCCGTAATCATCGGACTGACCGTATCTTGCATACCTATAAACCACCCCTTGAATGCCATAAGCGACAAGGTTGCAGGAGCGGCCCAGATGCGAATGAAGAAATATTGGCGTGCGAAAGTTGCTACTTCTGCCGAACAGGGTACAATCGCAAGTACAGCCGTGACAAACAACCACTGAATCAACCATAGCACCGCTGCACCTATCAACGCAATACTAACACTTTGAGTGAGAAGACGAGCACACTCTACCCCATCGCCACGACCATAGGCTTGAGCAGTCATACCACTAGTGCCGACACGCAGGAAACCAAAATTCCAATACAATAGGTCAAACAACATGGTACCAATAGCGATACCACCTATATATGTAGCATTGGCGATATGCCCCACAATAGCCGTAT
Source organism: Paludibacteraceae bacterium (assembly GCA_045532335.1). GTDB lineage: Bacteria > Bacteroidota > Bacteroidia > Bacteroidales > Paludibacteraceae > Colicola. The sequence goes on along the minus strand of JAZSFR010000007.1, from coordinate 59,075 downwards.
CCACTACGCCCACAAGAGGAATAGTGATATTAGCTAAAATACTGGGAATAGCAAGGCGAAGTATTTGCGAGTTGAGCGATTTCATGGTGCAAAAGTACAAAAAAAAATGCACATACACAATGTATGCGCATTTTTTTAATATAAATACCCTAAATTAGCAATACAAGAAACGCTTGATACTACGCTTAGGAGTCTTCTCGAACTCTTTCTCTACCACCTCGATAGCAACGATTTGGCTGTAATTAGGCAATATCTTATTAACCTCCTTGCGGTTCTCCTCCATAAACTCGAAGATATTGCGACCCGCCAAGATTTTTTGTCCCGTTGGAGTAGTATCTGGGTAAATGAGAGCAACTAGTTTTTGGTCGCGTTGAACAACCACAGACTCGAGTACGAGTGGCAAACTATTAAGTTTATCCTCAATCTCCTCTGGGTAGATATTTTGTCCACTAGGACCGAGCAACATATTCTTGCTACGACCACGGAGGAAGAGATTGCCATCCTTGTCAAGAATACCCAAGTCACCAGTACGCATCCATCCATCCTCTGTGAAAGTCTCCTTAGTTGCTTGTTCGTTCTTATAGTAGCCCTTCATCACGTTCACGCCGTAAACTTGTACCTCACCCTCTTTGCGTTGTGGATCTTCAGAATCAATACGAATCTGCATGCCAGGGATTGCCTTACCGCAAGAACGATATGCGTACTTTTGCCAATCTTCGTAACTAATGAGCGGAGCACACTCGGTCATACCATAACCTACACAATACATAAAGTGCATATCCTTCATACAGGTCTCCACCTCCTCATTGAGCGCAGCGCCACCTATAATGAGGTAACGCAAGTTGCCGCCAAATGCTTGCAACAAACTGCCACTAACCTTCTTATGCAAGAGTTTCTTGATACCAGGAGTTTTCCACAACACTTTCATCAATGGTTTATTGATCACAGGCAACACTTTACCTTTGATAATCTTCTCTATCACCAATGGCACTGTCAAGATCATAAATGGATGTACCTCAGCAAACGCTTTCATCAAAGTGCTTGGAGTAGGAGCCTTGGTCAAGAAATAGAGCTCTGCACCATCACACACTTGATAGAGGAACTCAAATGCCAAACCGAACATATGTGCGATAGGCAACATAGACATCATTTTATCACCTGGTTGGTGAGGAATTTTCTTACAAGCAAAATCGATGTTACCGCTCAAGTTCTTGTGAGTCAACATCACACCCTTAGGATTACCTGTAGAACCAGAAGTATAGTTAATGAGCGCCAATTCATCGTGATTATCAGTAGGATAAACCACATCCTCAGCAGCAAGACCATTAGGCCACTCTTGCTTAAATTCCTCATCGATAGTCGCATAAACCTTCTCTACCTCCTCACTTGCTGCATACTTCAATGAGAAATCATCCATAAAGATCATTGCGGTCAAACCAGGCATTTGAGTCGCATCTACTTTCTTAAGTACGTTAGGACCAACGTACAACAATTTTGCCTCTGAGTGAGCCACCAATCCGTGCACGCCTTCCGCTGTGAAGTCAGGTAGGATACTTACCGCTACCGCTTTGTAGGTCTCAACAGCCAAAAACAACACACCCCAATTCGCACAGTTGCGACCACAAAGAGCAATCTTATCTCCTGGCGCTACGCCCAAAAGACGAAAAGTGGTATGCAGACGAGCAATCTCGTTTGCCAATTCACCATAGGTGTAGGATGTATTACCATCCAAATCCTTCATGGCCAAATCTGACCACTTTCGTTTAGTTGTGTTTTGGAGATACTCCAAATAATGTTTCAATTCCATGATTATAAAATTTGATTAATATCTGTGCATATTCACATGCGACTACAAAGATACTACTTATTTTTCGAACACTCGTTCAAAAATACAACAAAAATGTATTTTTCAAACCAAAACGCCTATTTTTTAATAAAAGCTTATGGCTTTTTAATCAATTCATACAGATAACTGTATTGGTCATACAAGATTTCGTAATTCATCGGTCCACTTGTACGCCCTGGATCCCATCCATCTTTGATATGCAAGAACATATGGGCAATGGTTTCGATATGAACATCCCCACGCACATCACCTGCACGCATGCTATTTTTGATAGCTTGAATCCAAAGATTCAGCTCACGCTCGTACAATTTACGCGCTTTCTTATAGAGTTCAGGGAACTTGCTATAGGCTGTAAACATGACATTAACCACATTGGAGGTATTGATATTCTTATTATCCACCTGTTCGTGTACCTCTCTAAGTTGATGAAGATAGTAACTCATAGCTTCTATCATACCAGGAATATCAGCCCCTTCTTTTACTCGATCCAACGCTCGTTGCTTAGGTTGAATCAAAAATGTACTAACCGCTTCTTGAAACAGTTCATCCTTGTCCTTAAAATAATAATACATGGTTCCTCTACCCATATTCAATGCTGCCTGTAAATCCGTAATAGACACATTAGCATACCCCTCAACCATATACAACTCAATAGCTTTGAGTAATATCTTCTCTCTGCGATCCTCTTCCATAGTATAGTGATTTTTAATTCAAAATTCTAAATTCTAAATTATTTCGCTTTCGACCGCAAAGGTAAACAAAATTTTTGACATACACAAATATTTTTTCAAAAAACTTGAACGTGCGTTCGAAAATATAGCAGTATCTTTGCACCGATTTTGGCATATATTTTGCAACAATGTAGATATATCAACCCAGAATCTGAAGAAATATGAAAATAAAAGGAAACAATGTGCTAATCACAGGTGGAGCATCTGGTATTGGCAAAATCATGGGCAGGATGGCGTTGGAGAAAGGGGCTAAGGCGTTGATTATTTGGGATGTAAATCAAGAGGCACTAGAGGCTACGGCGGCGGAGTTCGCCTCACGCGGGCGCGTGTATATCTATAAGGTGGACATCACCAACAGCCAACTCGTTGCGCAAACCTACCAGCAAATCAAAGACGAATGTGGCAGTGTAGATATCCTCATCAACTGTGCAGGAATCGTCCGTGGAAACAAAACATTTGACCAACAAACCGAGCAAGATATCCGCCTCACATTGGAGGTCAACACCATTGCTCCGATGATTATCACCAAGGAAATCCTGCCTGATATGCTCCGTCGCAACAGCGGTCATATCTGCAATATCGCTTCGGCGGGAGGTATGCTTTCCAACCCTAAGATGTCAGTCTATGCGGCTAGCAAATGGGCGGCTATCGGTTGGAGCGACTCCGTGCGAATCGAACTACAAGAGATGAAATCCAATGTACATGTGACCACCATTGCACCCTACTTCATCAACACAGGTATGTTCAACGGCGTGAAGTCACCTCTTCTGCCAATACAGAAGCCAGAACCTACTGCCAGAAAGATTATCCGTGCCATTGAGCGCAACCGCACTTTCCGCGGCATACCATTTGGCTTCCATTTCATCCGTTTTTGGCAAGCGATTCTGCCAATTCGTGTCTTTGACTTTGTCTTTGGCACAGTTTTTGGCATCTATCATGCAATGGATAATTTCACAGGACGCACTAAGTAACCCCTTTTATTGCCACCTATCTGCCACCTGTCTCCATTGGAACCTCATTGGAACCTCATTGGAACCTGATTGGAACCTCATAGGAACTTCACCGAAGGAATACTAAGAGAAAACAGGCAGATTCGTGGCAGAAACACATGATAATATGAAAGAATACATTTCCACCACCCGCCAAAAACAAAAGGCTTTCTTCCACTCTGGCGCTACCCTTGCGCTACCTTTCCGCAAGCAAATGCTTCGCAAGTTAGCCTCCGCCATACACCAATATGAGAAGGCACTCGCCGATGCCCTTTGGCAAGATCTTCACAAGTCTTACGAAGAGGCATACCTCACCGAACTGAGCATTGTCTATGGCGAGATACGCAACCACTTGCGCCATCTCCGCAAGTGGGCACGCCCCGAACGCAAATGTTCGCCTTTAGCGATCATGCCAGCGACGAGTAAGATCATCAAACAACCATTGGGCAACACCCTCATCATTGCCCCATGGAACTACCCTGTTCAGTTGCTCCTCAATCCATTGGTAGGAGCTATTTCGTCTGGCTGTACGGCTATGCTCAAACCCTCGCCCTATGTGCCAAATGTCTCTCGCGTACTCACCGAGATGATTCGTGCCACCTTCTCCGAGGAGTATATTGCTACTGTAGAAGGCAACCGTGATGTCAACCAAATGCTCCTCGCAGAGCGTTGGGACTTGATTTTCTTCACGGGAAGCCCCTCGCTGGGCAAAATGGTCATGGAAGCAGCAGCTAAACACCTCACTCCTGTGGTGCTGGAATTAGGCGGCAAAAGTCCATGTATCATTGACAAGTCCGCCGACCTCAAAGTCGCTGCCAAACGCGTAGCTTGGGGCAAAGCTCTCAATGCAGGTCAAACCTGTATTGCCCCTGATTATCTGATGATTCACGAGGATGTCAAGGACAAGTTCCTCAAACTGCTTGTCAAAGAGTGGAAACACTTGCTCACCAAAGACCCACAAAAAGCCAAACACTTCGTCCGCATTGTCAGCGACAGAGCGTTAGAACGATTGATCAGTTATTTGCCTAATGAGTCTAAAGTTGAAAGTCAAGAGTCGAAAGTCAATGAAATCAGCGAAGCTGTATCCCCTGACTCTCAACATTCAACATTCGACATTAGACATACAACATTAGACATTCAACATTCAACATTATACCACGGCGGTCACTATGACCGCGCCGACCGCTATTTGAGTCCAACCATCTTAACCGATGTCAGCCCTGACGCCCCTGTCATGCAAGAGGAGATTTTTGGTCCTATCTTCCCTGTCTTGACTTTCAAGCAGATAGAAGAGGTTACGGAGTTTGTGGCTAAGCGCGAACGCCCTTTGGCGCTCTACTATTTCGGCAAGCAAGGCGACTATATCCTCCGCCATACTATTTCTGGTGGCACCTGTATCAACGATGTGATTATGCACATTGTCAATCACGATATGCCATTTGGTGGTGTGGGTAATTCGGGTATGGGTACCTACCATGGCAAAGAGAGTTTCATGACTTTCTCTCACCGCCGTTCGGTAGTCTCTACCCCAACCTTCGTGGACATGCCCTTCCGCTACATGCCGTATAAGTTCTTCAACCTCATAAAGAAAATGGTGTAGCGTTTGGCTACACCATTTCTTTTCCCGCTATCAACGACGAGCAGGATTATGTGAAGGCGGGTAACTATTGGCGCTGGTTGAAAAAGAAGTTGGCATCTCTGGGCATTCAACCCGTGAGTGCCACTCACGACTTCAAATTCCAAGCTCCTGATGGCAAGATGCGCAAATCGGATGTGCTGGATTTCGATCGCGAGATCTTTATGAAAGAAATTGACTACTCGTATTATTACGAGCAAGAAGATTAACCACAATATTTCCTATCTTGCCAATAAATGGCTTTTTCTTTTCTCTAAACCCTAAACAGTAGCGCAGCGTCCACTAAACAATTTTCTTGCCTTTAAACTTTAAACTCTAAACTTTCAACTGAAAAATTTGCACGATTGCAAATTTTTCACTACCTTTGCGGTGTAATTTCAGATTAATGGAAAAATTATTAACTATTAACTGATTTTGCAGACATATTGAAATAGCGTTTATTGCGCTTTGCGTTTGATTAACAGAAAACTTCGCAACTTTTCTTTAGATAAGTCAAAACCAAAGTAATCAGTAGATGCCTATGGGTATGATTATATCCATACTGCGCTTATATAGTGCAGTGTGTCGTCATACCAGCGTAGGTTTCCTGTTGTTTATTTGACTTATCTGGCAATGCGAAGGCCTCTGTTAATGAATAACCAACGGAGGTCTACGCTTTTTGTGTCTATGTGTAAATAGCCAATAAATAAACAATAAATATTAACAATTAAAAATTCTATCAACATGAAAAAGCTTTTCTCTACAATCATTTCCTCCCCTCTAAAAGGGAGATTATGTGGGCTCCTCTTCGCCCTCCTCGCCACCACAAGCCTTTGCGCACAACGTTTCCACTTAGGATCCTTTGACTACAACATCACCAGTGATTCGACCGTCGAGGTGACGTATCAAGAACGATATTCTTGGAATAACTATTTTGGTCTCACCACCGCCACCATCCCTGAAACCGTTACCTGCAATTATACGACTTACAGCGTCACAAGCATTGGAGATTATGCGTTCAGAGATTGCTCCTCATTGACTTCTGTTACCATCCCTAACAGCGTTATAAGCATTGGACATAGTGCTTTCTACGAATGCTCCTCCCTCACCTCTGTTACTATCGGCAACAGCGTAACGAGCATTGGAGAGGAGGCTTTCTATGGTTGCTCTTCTCTGACCTCTGTGGCTATTCCTAACAGCGTCACGAGCATTGGAGAGGCGGCTTTCTATGGTTGCTCCTCCCTCGCTTCCGTTACCATCCCCAACAGCGTAACGAGTATTGGAGATAATGCTTTTTACGGTTGCTCTTCATTGACCTCTGTCACTATCCCAAATAGCGTCACAAGCATTGGAAGTCTGGCTTTTTCTAATTGTTCATCATTAGTATCCGTACTATGGAACGCACAGAATTGTACAAGTGTAGGACATGTTTTTTCTAATTGTCCAATTACTAACTTTACTTTCAGTAATGAAGTAGAAAGTATTCCCGCATATTTATGTAATAGTCTTAATTTAACCTCTGTTTTCATTCCTAAAAATGTAACTAGTATTGGAGAAAAAGCATTCTATAATTGTGCTACTATTGGTTCTATTACTATCCCAAATACATTAAGCATAGGCACTGATGCATTTACGGGGTGTTCTTCTGTCACATCAATCACTCTTACAGCCCCCTCTATTGAAGAATTTTGCCAAGGACAAGGTAATAAGTTACTCTGTGATCAAGGATTATATTGTGATAGAAAAATACAAATAAATGGATCGGACGTAAAAGACATAATAATTCCTAATGATGTCTTATCCATAGGTGATTATACTTTCTATAGGTGTGCTTATCTTAATTCTATTACCATTGGAAATAAAGTAACGGATATAGGGTTCTTATCTTTTTATGGTTGTTCATCACTCAAATCTTTAACATTGGGTAATAATGTAACGAGTATTGGAAGATATGCATTGGGAGATTGTCCTTCTTTGCAATCTATTACCTTACCTCAGAGTGTAAAAACTATTGGAGAAAGTGCTTTCTCAGGATGTTCTTTACTAACGTCTATCACAATTCCAACTAACGTAACTAGTATTGATATTTCAGCTTTCTCCCGATGTTCTTCTCTTACTTCAGTTACTTGGAATGCAAAAAACTGCTCAAATTATGCAACCCCATTTTATGGTATTCGTTCTCAGATTACCTCGTTCATATTAGGCGATAGTGTAACACACATTCCCGATTTATTGTGCGATGAAATGGAAAATCTTTCTTCCATCACCATTCCTAATGGTGTCACTACGATTGGAAAGACTGCATTTTGTACTTGTACTTCTCTTAGTTCAATCAACATTCCTAATAGTGTAACAAGTATAGGCGATATGGCTTTTAATAATTGCTCATCATTAGTCTCTGTCACGCTAGGCAATGGAATAACTTCTATTGGGAACTATGTATTTAATAATTGTTCTTCTCTTACTTCAATCAAGATTCCTGATCAAGTAACATATATCGGAAACTCAGCATTCTACAATTGCTCTTCTCTTACTTCAATCAATATTCCTAATAGTGTAATGGGTATTGGAGCAATGGCTTTTGAGGGTTGCACATCTTTGACTTCCGTAGAATGGAATTCTAAAAATAATATTTATTGTTCCTCTCTAGAAAACGCTCCATTTTATTCATTAAATAAGCAAATCACTTCATTTACTTTTGGTGATAGTGTGAAATATATTCCAAATTATTTGTGTAATGGCATGGAAAATATCACTTCTATTACAATACCTAAGAATGTGGTAAGTATAGGAAATAATGTTTTTACTAATTGTTCTTCGCTAAAATCTATTACTTGGAATGCCAAGAATTATGCAGATTTTTCATCGGCAGAAAAGACTCCTTTCTATGGAATCAAATCGCAGATAACTTCATTTACTTTTGGTGTAGATGTAGAAAACATTCCTGCGTATTTGTGCGATGGTATGGATAAGATATCATCACTCATAATTCCAAATAGTGCAACAACTATTGGGCAAAATGCATTTAATGGGTGTTCTTCTCTAACATCTCTTGATATTCCGAACAATGTTCAAACGATAGGCGAAAATGCTTTTCGTGATTGTTCATCAATAGAATCTGTTGCCATTGGTAAAGGCGTACTAGATATAGGTAATTATGCGTTTGCTGGTTGTTCTTCTATCAAATCTGTTACGTGGAATGCAAAACATTGTGTAGATTTAGGAGAATTTTATAGCGATTATATAGACGGTCAATGGTATCAATTCTTTTATGGTTCTCCTTTTAGCTCAAATGTGTCCATTAAATTGGGTAGTGAAGTAGAACATATTCCTGGTTGTTTGTTCTCGGGTATGGAAAACTTAAAATCAATTACTATTCCTAATAGTGTAACAAGCATTGGACCTGGAGCTTTCTATGGTTGTACTGCCCTAACTTCTGTACACATTCCTAAGAATGTTAAAAATATCAGTTTCATGGCATTTGCAGGATGTCCATTAAGAACTTCAATTACCGTTGCTAGCGATAATAGCACTTATGATAGTCGAAATAATTGTAATGCTATTATTGAGAAAGCCACCAACACATTAATTACTGGTTGTAAAAACACCACTATACCTAATGATGTCCTCCATATAGGTGATTATGCATTTTATGGTGGCGGTTCTTCGCTTACATCCATGACAATTTCTGCCAGTGTAGAAACTATTGGTGAGTTTGCTTTTGGTGAGTGTCCAAGATTATATGATATTTATTGCTATGCGGCAGTACCACCTATAGCTAAACTGTCTTCTTTCTCTAATTACAATGCTTTTGTTCATGTTCCTTGTGAATCACAACGTTATTATGTGTTGGATGGGATATGGAGCAAGTTTAAGAATTATGAATGTATAACTTCTGATAATGTGACAACAGATGGCGTATATATTACTCCCTCTACCAATGATGTGACCATTATATGGCCTATCGAAACAGGTGCAGATTCTTACGTTATCGTTATTATGAAAGAGACTGAGGTGGTTTGTACTCTCACATTCAATGCCGAGGGTCAGTTGCTCAATATCGCCTTTGCGCCCTCTCGCGATAGCAATCATCCTGCACAATATGCCGAGCAAGCAGGCAAGGGCTATCGCTTTACCGTAACAAGTTTAGAGTCTGGTACTAAGTATGGCTATAACATCGATGTGAAAGATGCTTCTAACAAAACCATCAAGTCACATTCTGGCGAGTTCACAACCCAATCCACAACGGCGGTAGATAATATTACTACCAACAACGCAAATATCCAAAAGATAATGCGCAATGGTCAACTTATCATCGTGCGAGATGGTGTAGAGTACAACGCCATAGGACAAGAGATTGGTAATTAAGAATTATGAATTTTGAATTCAGAATTATATTTAAGCGCGGGCAGAAATGCTCGCGCTGTTTTTGTGTCCATTTGGAAACTGAAAACTGCATGTTAAATATAGGGAAGTGCTCTAAATCACATAGTATGTACCCGTAAAAGACAAAGGTTTAATAGTCGTTTTAATAAAAAAAATACTTCGCTACCCTATTCATGAGTAGCGAAGTATTTCCATAATGGTGCTGAATGTAGTGCTTGTACGATTTCGCCCGATTCGAGCAGTTGCTTTACTTCCTCATGCTTCAGCACATGCACTCGGATATCTTCCGTAGGCTCCTGATGTTGTTCTCGTAATCGCTCTACTCCTGTCGCTAAAAACGTGTAACTCAAATTCTTATGATTGGTTGGATTAGGCGATAAGGTCATAAAGAGTTCCCACTCTCCTCCACCAAATCCTGTCTCTTCGCTCAGCTCCCTCTGAGCGGCTTGCAAAGGTGTTTCTCCTGGGTCAATCACACCAGCCACCAATTCATAATGCGTCTCTCCTAGACCATGGCGGTATTGATCTTCCATCACAAAATCGCCATCTTTGGTAATCGCTATCACATTGATCCAATCGGGAAAATCCAACACAAACCATGTCGGTATCTGCTTACCCGAAGGCAACTCCACCAACTCTTGGCGCACATTCAACCATGGACCAAGATTCAATATATTCTCAGACTTGAGTACCTTCCAAGCTCTATTTTCTAGTTTCTCAATCATATCAAAATATTTTCAATTTACGAACCAAACGGAGTACACATGTAGGTATCAACGCCACAAAGAAGAGTAATATGGTATTCCATACCCCTGGCACCGACACTTTGGCTCTACCTTTCATCATCGCTCTCACGCCACGGCGAGCCAAATAGTCAGGCTGCACGATATACCCTAGTAGCAATCCCATCTTGGTCAGCCAAGGGCGGATATTGTACAATCCCGTATTGATAGCTCCTGGTGTCACATTGGTCACATACACACCTTTTTCTTTCAATTCGATATGCACAGAGCGGGTGAAGTTGCTCAAGAATGCCTTGGTCGCCCCATAAGTGCTCAGGCGTTGTACGGCAATATCCGCTGTGATGGAACACATATTGAGGATATACCCTTTGCCACGTTTGACCATTTCATGACCAAAATAGTACATCAACATGGCGGGGGTATGCATATGTAGATTGAATATCAACTGGTTAAATCCCTCAGAGTCTGCCAAGAAATCGCAATCGTGATATACACCTGCGTTGTTAATGAGTACTTCTACTTCCAGGTTCTCCGCTTGGCAATAGTCATACAATTCTTTAGCTGCTGTTTGTGTGCCCAAATTGCGCACCAACGAAACCACTTCCACACCAAAATCTTGGCGCAGGAGTTGTGCCTTGTCGTGAATGGCTTCTTCGTTGCTGACAATGAGAAGTTTATATCCTTTTTGTGCCATTATTCGGGCATATTCATACCCACATCCCGAACTAGCTCCTGTAATAATTGCGTACATATACTCTTTACTTTCGACTTTCAACTTTCAACATTCAACTCATCTAACCGCCCACAAAGGTACTATTTTTTTTTCATATACACAAACGATAATCCAAAAAATGGGTATCTACAAAAGTTTTCTTCTTTTTGTTTGGACATGTGCTAGAATTTTAGTACCTTTGTACGCAATATCGTTAATGTAGAGTTTTTTACCCTCTACTTTCAACTTTCGACATTAGACTTTCGACATTAGACATTTCAACATATACATTATGGCAGACGACAAGAAAATTATTTTCTCAATGGTGGGCGTAAGCAAAAGCTTCTCACCACAAAAAAAAGTACTTAATGACATCTACCTAAGCTTCTTCTACGGTGCCAAGATTGGTATTATCGGTCTCAACGGCGCAGGTAAATCTACCCTATTGAAGATCATCGCGGGTATCGAAAAGAACTACGAAGGTGAAGTTGTATTCTCACCTGGCTACAGCGTAGGCTATCTAGAGCAAGATCCTCAGTTAGACCCTGAAAAGACTGTACGCGAGTGCGTACAAGAAGGTGTACAACCAATCATGGATATGCTTGCGGAATACGATGCAATCAATATGGCATTTGCTGAGCCAGATGCGGACTTTGACAAGTTGTTAGCCCGTCAAGCTGAGTTGCAAGACAAACTAGATAGTGCAGATGCATGGAATATTGACACTCGTCTTGACCGTGCGATGGATGCCTTACGCTGTCCTGCGGATGACGCATTGGTTAAGCACCTCTCTGGAGGTGAGCGCCGCCGTGTAGCGTTGTGCCGTCTATTATTGCAACAACCTGATATTCTGCTTCTTGACGAGCCTACCAACCACTTGGATGCCGAGTCTATCGACTGGCTGGAGCAACACTTGCACCAATACGCAGGTACTGTTATCTGTATCACCCACGACCGCTATTTCCTTGACAATGTAGCAGGTTGGATCTTGGAGTTGGACCGTGGCGAGGGTATTCCATGGAAGGGTAACTACTCTTCTTGGTTGGAGCAAAAGACTGCTCGCATGGCTATGGAGGAGAAGCAAGCTAGCAAGCGTCGCAAGACCCTAGAGCGCGAGCTCGAATGGGTACGTATGGCACCTAAGGCACGCCAAGCAAAAGGTAAAGCCCGTTTGGCTGCATACGACCGCATGTTGAACGAGGAGCAAAAGGAGAGAGAGGAGAAGCTAGAGATCTTTATCCCTAACGGTCCACGTTTGGGTAACAAGGTCATCAACGCAGAGGGCGTGAGCAAGGCTTTTGGCGAGAAGTTGTTGTTTGAAGACCTTGAGTTTATGTTGCCACCTAACGGCATCGTGGGTATCATCGGTCCTAATGGTGCTGGTAAGACAACTCTCTTCCGTATGATTATGGGTATGGAGCAAGCTGACAAGGGCACCTTCGCTGTGGGTGAGACAGTACGCGTAGGTTATGTAGATCAAGTACACTCTAATATTGATCCTAATAAGAGCGTGTTTGAGATGATTGCTGATGGTACGGAGTATATCCGTGTGGGTGGTCGTGAGGTTAACGCGCGTGCGTACCTTAGTAGATTTAACTTCACAGGGGCTGACCAAGAGAAGAAATGTGGTGTATTGTCTGGTGGCGAGCGCAACCGCTTGCACTTGGCATTGACATTGAAGTCCGAAGCGAATGTACTATTGCTCGACGAGCCTACCAACGATATTGACGTAAATACCTTGCGTGCGTTGGAGGAAGGTTTGGAGAACTTTGCAGGCTGTGCGGTAGTAATTAGCCACGACCGTTGGTTCCTTGATCGTATCTGTACGCACATCTTAGCATTTGAGGGCGATAGCAAGGTATTCTGGTTTGAGGGTAGTTATTCTGATTACGAGGCAAATAAGAAGATGCGTCTTGGCGAGGATGCTAATGAGCCAAAGCGCGTAAGATACCGTAAGTTAGAATAATACACCTGCCGAATAACGGAGCATAAATAATCCCGTAAGTCTCGTATTAGATCACTCATAATACGCGATTTACGGGATTATTGTTTTATGGTAATTATATACTACGAACAGAAGAAGACAATGAGCAATTGTCCTGCCATAACGCGCAAGAACATAGTCAGCGGATAGACCGTAGCATAGCAAACCGATGCTTGGTCATTCTTATCAGACAAACTCTGCGCATAACCCAATGCAGGAGCACCCGTCATGGCACCAATCAAGAGACCTACCACCTTGAAATAGTTGATATGCAAGACCTTATATGCGATAAATCCCACCAAAACCAATGGTATCATCGTAATCAACAAGCCATACAACACCCACATATAACCGCCATCGATAATCGTACTAACAAAACCATCACCTACACTCAAACCTACTGCCGCCAAGAACAAAGTTAAACCTACCTGACGGAGCATCATATTGGCTGATGTAGTAGCGAAAGTAACCATATTGTAATAAGGTCCAAAACGACCAATCAACAAAGCGACTATCAGCGAACCACCTGCCAGTCCTAATTTGAAAGAGATATTCATACCAGGAATAGCAATAGGAAGAGAACCAAACAAAACACCCAAGAAAATACCAAAGAAAATCGGCATCAAATTAGGCAAATCCAAACGTTTGAGCTCATTACCAAAAATATCCGCTACCTGACGCACATCGTCTCTATCCCCAACCACCATAATACGATCACCCAATTGGAGAATGAAATCAGGCGTAGCCAACAGCTCCACACCCGCACGGTTAATGCGCGTGATAGTAGCATGGTAACGATGACGTACATCAAACGAACTCAGACGTTTACCATTGCACTCAGTACGTGTCACCACAATACGACGAGAGATGAGATGGTTACTGCGTTCACGACCACGAAAACCATAGTGCGTAACCTCGCCCAATACTTGCAAGTCCTTCTCATGGCGTTTATCAGAGACAATACGGATGATATCATTGGGATTAAGGACTGTAGTAGAATCTACCAGTTCGTCGGTACCATCAGCACGGGTAACACGACTGACCATCATCTGGCTGATAGGGCAAATAGCGTATAACTCCTTGAGCGTAATAGGATCAGAGATAACCAAACGGATATCCACACAGATAGGGTCATCATCCGATGAATGTTCTTGGCGGAGTGCCTCGTCTTCCTTGCTGAGATTGACACGGCAGCACCAACGAATAAGTTCAAAAGAGAGAATAAGTCCCACTATACTCAGCGGATATGCCAACGCATAACCCATAGCAATATTAGGCGAAGCGATATGGAGATCAGCAGCCGTCTGTTGTACCGCACCCAACGAAGGCGTATTCATGACCGCACCCGACATAATACCCGCCATGGTGGTCATATCCGTGTGCGTGAGATAATGCAAAGCAATCGTTATCACACAACCTAACAGAACAATAGCCACCGCAAGGAGATTAAGACGTAAACCACTCTTGCCGAAAGGCGAAAAAGAAGGACCCACCTGCAAACCAATCGAATAGATGAAGAGGATCAATCCTAGATTCTTGGCAAAAGAGGATATCTGAGGATCAATAGTGATACCGAAAGAAGATAGCGCAATACCAACAAAAAGAATCCAAGTAACACCAAAAGTGAAGTTCTTGATACGAAGACGTTCGCCTGCCCATAAACCAAGGAAGACAACCATGGTCAGGAGAAGAATAGATTGAGTAACGGAGTGCTCTAAAAACAGTTCTCGGATAAGTTCCATATTGTCGAGAGTTGAATGTCGAAAGTTGAAAGTCAATGAGTTGAGAGTTGAAAGTTAAGGGTTACGGCGTTCGATGCTCGAACGCAAACCAGATAACATTTTAGAGATAGTTTTTATTAACTGTTCTATCTCCAAAAACTCCTCAATTGTAATATAACCTAAAACACAAGCCACATCTAATTGAGATAAAACTTCCATTAAAGAACCAAAAGCAATATTTATAAAATGTATTTGATCTTTATTAGAAGTCCGTGATATACCCTCAGCAATATTTGAAGTAATAGATACAGACGAACGACGCAATTGTGAACACATAGCAAATCTTTCATCATCGGGGAATTTCCTTAAAAGAGTATATATTTTAACCACCAAATTCCTTGCTTCTATATATACATTTAAATCTCTAAAACCTGACATATTCTCATTACTTTAAACATTCGACTTTAAACATTCGACTTTAGACATTTGACTTTAGACATTCGACTTTAAACATTCGACTTTAGACATTTGACTTTAGACATTTGACTAATCTAACCAGTGCTTCGGTCACAGCACGAAGGGTAATTTGCTCTCGTTCGCGGGCAGCACCAAAATGAAAACACTTCGCCTCAGTACCCTTTGGCGTTGCCCATGCTATCCAAACAGTGCCAACGGGTTTGTCAATTGTCCCTCCCGTAGGACCTGCAATTCCGGATGTTGCAATAGCATAATCGGTATGCATAAGTGTGCGAACACCCTCAGCCATTTGAAGGACGGTTTGTTCGCTAACCGCACCGTGCTGCAAGAGTGTATCATGCCGTACGCCGAGTACTTGTTCTTTGATGGAATTGTCATAGGCTACCACCGAACCCATATAGTAGGCTGACGCGCCTGATTGGGCATTGAGGGCTGCCGCTAGACGACCACCCGTACAACTCTCAGCAGTAGCAATAGTCTTACCCTGTTGCTTGAGCAGACGACCAGCCAACGCCTCTAGCGAGATGTCTTCGGTGGCTAGGAGATAGTCGCTAATTAACGGAAGAAGGGTATCAATATGTGATTGGAGTTCGTCTTCTGTTGCTTCGCCATACGTACTCAAACGCAAACGGATAATTCCGTCCTTGGGCAAGTAGGCAAGATGTAGAGAAGAAGGCAGAGCGTTCTCCCAATCTTCAATGAGTATGGCTAGTTTGGATTCGGGTATACCATGGACTAGAATTGTTCTATGAACAATATCCATTGCCTCTCGCCTTTCACCTTTAACCTTTAACCTAATAAAAGGCAGCACCTGCTCCGTCATGGCAATCTTCATCTCATGAGGCACGCCGGGCATGGCGATAAGGTATTTAGGGTTTTGAATGTCTAATGTTGTATGTCTAATGTCGAATGTTGAATGTTGAGAGTCTGGGGATACAGCTTCGCTGATTTCATTGACTTTCGACTCTTGACTTTCAACTTTAGACTCATTGACTTTTGACTTTAGACTTTCAACTTTAGACTTATATTCAAACACCATAATCGGTGCACTACCTACTCTATTAGGCAGGATAGTAGCAGACTCTGGAACGAGCCACTGGGTAGCCGTTAGGCGATTAAGTGCTTCAGGACGATCCTTATATAATTCGTTTACGTGTGCACGCACACGAGAGTCTTCTACGAGGGATGTGCCGAAATACTCACACATCACATGCTTGGTGATATCGTCTTTGGTAGGACCAAGACCTCCTGTAGTAAAGACAAGATCTGCACGAGAGAAGGCTTCGTCCAATGCCGTAAGAATATGCTCACGGTTATCGTGAACGGAGGTGATTTGATGAAGATATATACCCACCTCATTAAGGCGCTCTGCCATCCAAGCAGAGTTGGTATCTACCACTTGCCCTATCAGCAGTTCGTCACCAATGGTAATTATTTCTGCGCGCATTGCTTCTTCCACTCTTCAGCAGTTAGACATAATTCATCGTACCACTCTTGACCAAAACGACGGATAAGTGGCTCCTTAAGGAATTGATAGATAGGAAGATGAAGTTTCTTACCTAACACGCGAGCGCAATGGCAAATATCCCATCGGTGGTACTCTACCCCAATCATATCGCCTACATGATTCAAGCGAATAGGATACAAGTGACAAGAAATAGGTTTTTTGAAATCTATCTTCCCTGCATTATATGCTTTCTCTATCAAGCAATAGCACCAACCATTATGATCGGTACGAGCAAAAACACAGTCTTTATCATTGACAATAGAAGTAACCTTCTCTCCCGAAGGATCGAGATACGACAATCCCTGTGCCTCCACTACAGCACGTGCCTCTTTGGTCATATCGGGAAGGATGATTGGCAAAATCTCACGGATCTTAGCTTCCTCTTCATCTGTAAGCGGAGCACCTGCATCACCCTCAATACAACAGCAACCACGGCACTTATCCAAATCACAGCAGAAGTCCTTCTCTAAGACATCTAAACTGACTAAGGTATTTTGAATCAAAAACATAATTGTTGAAAGTTGAATGTCTAATGTTGAATGTTTAAAGTCAGGGGATACAGCTTCGCTGGTTTCGTTGACTTTCGACTTTTAACTTTAGACATTAGACACTATAGGATTCCTTCAATGAAAATTTTCACACCAATAAGAATAAGTATGACACCACCTAGGATATTGACATTTATGCGGAGGCGTGTGCCGACTATATGACCCAGAATAAATCCCGTCATTGAGAACACGAAGCATGTCAAAGCAATAATAGCTACCGCCCACCACAAAACTTCTGGATAAGGAATAAAAATCACTCCTGTAGCCAATGTGTCCATAGATGTGGCAAAAGCCAAAGACAACAACCCCCAAAAAGAGAAATCAGCTACATGTACCTCCTCACCTTCATCTTTAATAGCATCATAAATCATCTTACCACCAATAAATCCAAGCAACGCAAGAGCAATCCATGGGGCAAAACGCTCAAAGAAAGAAGCGAAGAAACTGCCTGTAAAATAGCCTATTAGCGGCATACCCGCATGGAAAACACCAAACAACAATGCCATCAGCATCGGTTTGACATAACGAGGGACATAGCCATGAGGCGATGTCAATCCCTTGCAGACTGACACCGCAAAACAGTCCATGGCTAAGCCAATGGCGAGGAGTATGATGGTCAGTATTGACATACTTTGTGTTTAGTGAACGCTGCGCTACTGTTTAGCGTTTGGTGCGGTAGCGTGCGGCTACTTTGCCTTTGGCGATATTGGTGAGTTTGGTTTTGACAAACTGACGGCGGATAGGCGAAATACGATCGGTGAAGACATGTCCCTCGAGATGGTCGTACTCATGCTGAATAATACGCGCAGCAAAACCATCATAAGTCTCCGTATGCTCAGTAAAATTCTCATCCATATAGCGAATAGTAATGCTAGCAGGACGAATAACATTCTCAGAAATACCAGGCAACGAAAGACAACCCTCAGAGAAAGTGGTGTCTTCTTCGCTCTCCTCAATAATCTCAGGATTGATAAATACCTTCTTAAAGTCCTGACACTCAGGATAATCCTCTGCCAATTCGGTACCATCCACAATAAAGAGGCGGATAGCCTTGCCAATCTGTGGTGCAGCCAAACCGCAGCCTTCAGCTACGGCCAATGTCTCCCACATATCGGAGAGGAGTTGATTGAGGTCAAGCGACTCTGGTGTAATGTCTTCTGTGGGTTTGCGCAACACAGGTTGACCATATAGATATATTGGTAATATCATGTTGTTAAATGTTGAAAGTTGAAAGTCGAAAGTTGAAAGATAGCGCAAAGCGCACTGACTCTCAACATTAGACATTAGACTTTAGACTTATCTAATACTATCAAGATAACCTTCTAGGATGATACAAGCAGCGATTTTATCTACTACAGACTTATCTTGACGTTGGCTTTTCTTCATGCCTCCTGCAATCATAGCCTGATGAGCTATAACGGAAGTAAAGCGTTCGTCATACTCTTTGAGAGGCATATTAGGAAAGACTTTCTTAAAGCGATTGATAAATGGTTGGATATATTGCATAGATTCAGAATCCTCGCCATTCATTTGATATGGATGTCCTATAACCACTTCATCTACAGTCTCTTTGGTAAAATAGTCTTTTAACCACTCTTCCAATGTATGAGTTGGAATAGTAATAAGAGGATTAGCCGTTATACGGAGTGGATCCGTAACGGCTAATCCTGTTCGCTTGCGACCGAAGTCAATTGCAAGAATGCGACCCATTAGTCTGCAAGAGCTTCGTACTTATCGTTCATACCGAGACGATAGTAGAGAGAGCGTAGAGAGCGCTTGTAATCGTAGTTATCTGGCTCAAGCTCATAAGCCTTCTCGAAGTATTTCAAGGCATTTTGGAAAGCTGCATCTGCTTTCTTCTTCTCTACTGCATATGCCTTAGCATCCAAGTATGCAGCGTCATCGTTGATCTTATTGCCAAGATCTACATATGCAAAACCAAGGCTAGATACGAAGAGAGCATTGTTTGGCTCAAGTGCGATAGCTTGATCAAAAGCAGCAAAAGACTCATCAAAGCGTCCAATACGAGCAAGAATAGATCCCTTAGAGTTGTAATATTGACCTACACCTGGCTCACGTTGAATAGCAAGATCAAGGTACTCAACAGCTTTATCCTCTTGGCCAGAGTTAATGTACAGGTTAATAAGGTTTTGCATAAACCATGGCTCCTCAGGGAAGAGATTAATGCTATTTTCAATTGACTCGATTGCCTTTACAGTATCACCTTGCTCCAAATAGATTTGGTAGATATACTCGTTAGCATAAATAACCTCTTTGCGAAGCGCATTAGCCGCAGCATGCTCGCTATTCATACGATCAAGAGTTGCAATAGCATCAGCATAGCGTTCTGCCTCATATGCAAAACGACCAGCATAATAGAGACAAGTGTAGTAACTTGAATCACGGAGTAATTTAGCTGCCTCCTCTGGATAATCTTGCATAATCTTCGATTCAGGAATATTAACATGTGTAATAAACATGTCGTATGCCAAAGAAGGGTTATTTGCCTCATAGGCATTAAAACCAGCGCTAATGAGCACTGAGGTGTTATAGTACTCGATTACTTTAGGCAAGATCAACTTAGGAGTACGAGTATCGTATTTAGCTTTACCCTTTTTGTCATAGGTTGGTACAAGCGCCAACTCATATGCTTTCTCCCAATAGTTGAGTGACTCCATAACAGAAGCGCCCCATGCATCAATGTCAATATTACGTCCCATTTGACGATTGAGGTTATTGGTATCAAACTCTTTGTAACCAATATATCCAGCTACATACCATGTATTAGCTTGGTCTTTTGTTTCTTCATCTTGCAATGCATCGCTGATAGCCACGCGAGCAGCTGAATAATCAGGAGTCTCAGCCTCTACCAAATTGCGAGCCTTACTTACATTAGCCTTTTGTGCAAAGCAGCCTGCGCCTACAAGCACGAGAGCTGCAAGAAAAATTGATTTTTTCATATTGTTTAAAGTTTTAAAAGTTTTCTATATTATTCTTCTGCGGTAGTTGTTTCCTCTGTACTTACCTCTTCTGCAGTTGGTTCTTCGGTTTCCTCTTTAGGTACCACACAACCAAACATAAGGGTATCGTTGCGTTTTTGAAGCTCAATGAGTTTCACGCCTTGAGTAGCACGACCAAGTACACTAATTGAGGACATATCCATACGGATTGCTGTACCCGACTTGGTAATAAGCATGAGATCTTGATCATCATTAACAGCCTCCATACCAATGAGATTACCAGTTTTGTCTGTGAGGTTCATTGTCTTCACGCCCTTACCGCCACGGTTAGTAATACGATAGATTGGTTCGCCGGTCTCATCATCAAGCAAGGTACGTTTGCCATAACCCTTATCAGAGATAACAAGCACTGTATCCTTGCTACCCTCCTCTACGCAGATCATACCTACTACGCGATCTTGACCATCCTCATCGAGTTTGATTGCACGCACACCTGTTGCTGTACGACCCATAGGACGAACAGTATCCTCTGGGAAGCGTACTACCTTACCATTGTAAGAAGCTACCAACATTTGGCTCTTGCCATCGGTCAATGTCACACGAATCAAGCGATCGCCCTCACGCAAACCAAGCGCGATAATACCATTCGCACGTGGACGACTATATGACTCCAATGTGGTCTTCTTCATCAAACCATCCTTAGTAGCGAAGATGAGGTAGTGGTTGTCCACATACTCTTGATCATTGAGGTTCTTGACATGAATGAATGCACACACCTTGTCTCCCTTTTGGATATTGATCATGTTTTGCAATGCACGTCCTTTAGATTGGCGGTTGCCTTCTGGGATATCGTAAACCTTGATCCAATATAGGCGACCTTGCTCTGTGAAGAACATCATCGTTGAGTGCATATTCGCTTGGTGTACATACTCGATGAAGTCCTCATCGCGCGCAGCACTAGCCTTAGCACCTACTCCACCACGACCTTGTTGACGGAACTCAGTCAATGGGGTACGCTTGATATAACCCAAGTGAGAGATAGTGATAACCATATCGTCGTCGGCATACATATCCTCTGGATTGAACTCAGTAGCCATCTTGATGATACGTGTACGACGCTCGTCGGCATACTTCTCTTTGATCTCTATAAGTTCGTTCTCAATCACCTCGTAACGCTTGGTCTCGTTATTGAGCAACTCGTTGAGGTATTGGATGAGCTCTTGCAACTTCGCATATTCTTGCTTCAACTCCTCAATACGCAAACCAGTCAATTGTGATAAGCGCATATCCACGATCGCTTTTGACTGCAAGTTATCCAAACCAAAGCGCACCTCCAAATTGCTTTGTGCCTCCGCTGGAGTACGGCTCGCACGGATAATACGAACAACCTCGTCGATATTATCTACGGCAATGATCAATCCCTCCAAGATGTGTGCACGCTCCTCTGCCTTACGCAAGTCGTACTTGGTACGGCGAATCACTACATCCATACGGTGCTCGATGAAGTTAGCCACCATATCGTGCAAGTTCAGCAACATAGGACGACCCTTCACGAGTGCAATACTATTCACAGAGAAACTAGATTGCAATGCTGTATATTTGTAGAGTTTGTTGAGCACCACTTGCGCATTGGCGTCACGCTTGATCTCGATAATCACGCGTACATCGCGCTTAGATTGGTCACTAATACCAGAGATACCTTCAATCTTCTTATCGTTAACCAAGTCTGCGATATTCTTCACAAGGTCAGACTTCACCACGCCATAAGGCAACTCACCGATCACAATACGCTCACGACCGTTATCCTCAGTCTCAATCTCAGCCTTAGAGCGGATAATGATACGTCCACGACCTGTCTCATACGCATCGCGTACGCCTTGATAACCATAGATAGTACCACCCGTTGGGAAATCAGGTGCTTTAATGTGCTCCATAAGTTCAGCCACAGTAATTGGCTCCACCTCAGGATTTTGAATGCGCTCTACAGCATTCTTCACATATGCTACGCAGCCATCAATTACCTCTCCCAAGTTGTGTGTAGGCATGTTAGTAGCCATACCCACAGCAATACCGCTAGCACCATTCACCAACAAGTTAGGGAAGCGACATGGCAATACTACAGGCTCCTTCAACGAGTCATCGAAGTTCAACTGCATATCTACAGTATCCTTCTCGATATCGCGAAGCATCTCCTCAGCCAATTTACTCAACCGAGCCTCGGTATAACGCATAGCCGCAGCACCGTCACCGTCAATCGAACCAAAGTTACCTTGACCATCTACCAACACACTACGCATATTCCATGGTTGCGCCATACGCACCAACGTTCCATAGATACTACTATCGCCGTGTGGGTGGTACTTACCCATTACCTCACCGACAATACGCGCGGATTTCTTAGTAGGTTTATCGCTGGTATTTCCCAGCTCATTCATTCCGAAGAGTACACGGCGGTGAACTGGTTTAAAACCATCACGCACATCTGGCAAAGCACGTGCCACAATGACACTCATCGAATAATCGATGTACGAGGTTCGCATTTCCTCGTCAATCTTCACAGGAATAATTCTGTCGTTGTCAATCATTTATTTCAAAATTTTAAAAGTTTCAAAGTTTTTTAAGAGTTTCTACAAATCCTTAAACACGTCATCTTTTTAAGGAACACGCACCTAATGCGCGCACGAAACCACGGTGCAAAATTACAACATTTTTTTGATATACCAAAATTTTCGCGTATTTTTTTGTATTTTTCTTTTCGACTCCCCCTCAGTAAGAGACACAAAACGCCTTAAAACGCAAATAAATGGTATTTAAGACAAACTTATATACCTTTTTACACGAACGCGCGCGTACACACGAAGAACTCACAACAAAAGTTCAAAAAATAGCAAATAGACAAAAACCGCAAATTATCCACACAAAACTTGCATATGTCCTTTTTTTTTCTTATCTTTGCAGCCGATTTGAAGTTTGATAGAAATTCAAAGAAAAAGATTAGTAATACAAAGTATTAATTTCCATAACCAACAGACAATTTGGTATGAAAAATATCGCATTTATAGTCAATCCCGTTTCGGGAACAAAAACAAAGAACAGGGTTACTAAACTCATTCGAGAATTGTTAAATAAAGAACTCTTTTCTCCGACCGTTGTCGTTACAGAATATGCCGGTCATGCGACACAATTGGCTCAGCAGTTTGCACTAGAAGGTTACTACGCGGTGATTGCAGTAGGTGGCGATGGCACAATCAATGAAGTAGGAAAAGGATTGTGCGGCACAAACACAGCATTAGGTATAATCCCTAATGGTAGTGGTAATGGATTTGCACGTCATCTAGAAATCTCTACCCGAATGAATCGTGCCATTGAGATGTTGAACACTTCCGAGGTCATTACAGTGGACTATTGCACGGTTAATGATACACCATTCTTTTCTACATTTGGTGTAGGTTTCGATGCATTAGTAGCCCAAGATTTTAGTAGCACTAGCAGAGGTTTGAAAGGATATATCGAAAGCATTTTCAAAGACATCTTCCAATACAAACCAGAACAATATCATTTGCAAGGTGAAGGCATAGACTTGACAACTAGTGCATTTTTGATCAACTTTGCCAATGCTAGTCAATGGGGATATGACGCATGCATAGCTCCTAAAGCAAGCATACAAGATGGTTGGATGGATATCGCTATCGTGAGTGAATTTCCATTGATCAAAGCACCTGAGTTGGCATGGCAATTGTTTACTAAAAGCATCGACGAAAACCACTACATGCACACTATCCGCACCAAAGAGATCATGCTGATGCGTGAAAACGAATCCAGTCCAGTACATATCGACGGTACCCCTACTCAAATGGCAAAAGATTTGCACATTAAGATCGTAGAAGATGGACTCAAAGTGTTGGTCAAGAAAAGATTTTAAACAAGAAGGTTAGATGATTGAGAATATGACAATTAAAATTATCAATAAAAGTACAAATCCACTGCCACGATACGAAAGCGAACAGGCAGCTGGTATGGATATTCGTTGTAATATCCAAGAAGCAATTACATTGCAACCACTTGAACGCAAGTTAATCCCAACAGGATTGTTCATTGAATTACCTGTGGGCTATGAAGCACAGATCCGCCCTCGAAGCGGATTGGCTCTAAAACGTGGATTAACCGTACTGAACACACCAGGAACCATCGATGCAGATTATCGAGGTGAGATCGGTGTGATACTCATCAACTTGAGCAACGAGCCTCAAACAATAGAGCCCGCAGAGCGCATATGCCAGATGGTCATTGCTAAACACGAGCAACCTACGCTAATGGAAGTGGAGGTATTGAGTTCCACAGAAAGAGGTGCCGGAGGTTTTGGGCATAGTGGAGTGAAATAACTAGACCGCAGCTAAGGCTATCTAGGCAATGATACGAAAGGCAACAGGGATATTTCTGATGCTATTCTGTGCAGGAATGGTATGGGGACAGATGCTCACAAAAGAACAAGAGCAGCAGTTCCTATACTATTACTATGAAGCAAACAAACTTATCCTTCTTCAAGAAACAGAGAAAGCACGTCCTATCGTAGAATTCTGTTATCTCCTTAATCCTAATGATGCGAACATCAACAATTATATGGGGTATTATGCCAAAGAGGATGGCAACATCCCCGATATGATAGCCTACTTCAAAAAAGCATATGAATTGGCCCCTTCCGATTATTGGTACAATTACAATGTCTTACTTCTTCAAACCGAAATCAAAGACAAACAACTAGAAGCTATCAGCAATCTTAGGACCGTAGCTAAAGCTAACACACGCGATGCCAATGTACATGAAGTACTGCAAAAAGCCTATGTATCCCTAAACCTATTGCCTGAGGCATTAAAGGTACAAGATGCTTTGGATAGTATCCATGGTTACAACGAACAAAGTGCTATACAACGCTATCGTTTGAACACAATGATGGGAAAGAACAAAAAAGCCATCCAAGAAATCGAACGATACTTAAAAGAGGAGCCAGAGAACTATCAGTTTCATGTATTTCGTCTGCAACTATACGAGCAAACCAAACAACCCGCTACCAAGTTGATTGAAGCCTACGAATCGGTACTGAGATTTGATAGTAGAAATATGACTTGGTTGAATAATTTAGCGTGGAACATATGCATTAGTGGGGGAGATCTAAATAAAGCAGAAGAATTATCTCGCACCACAATCATGGCTGAACCACGTAACCCAGTATTTCTAGACACTTATGCGTGGATACTATACCTAAAGGGCGATTACGAAGGCGCTTGGTTTTATATCCAGCGAGCCAAAGAACACGCAACTGAAGAAACAAGCAAAGAGATAGATAAACATTGGAAGGCTATTAAACGAAAGATATAATGTACAAATTTAAGCATATATTATTGATTATCGGTGTATTATTGTTAGCATCTTGCGCAAGTAATCGACAGCACAAGGTACATAAACAAGTCATGACACAACGTACTCAAGTAACACTCACCCTGGATCAACACGAATACAAGACCAATTGTGTCCTCAAAGTGTGGAAAAACGAATTGATTGTACTATCCGTATTGCCTATGATGGGTATAGAACTATTCAGACTAGAAGCCACCCCAGACCAAGTGACTATAATTGACAAACTGAATAGGCGATACACCGTTATGAGTTACGAGGAAATCAATAGATTATCACCTCGACGCATTTCCTATAAAATGTTACAACTATTGATTAACAAAGCAGAAAAGGAAATCAACCTCGACTTACAAGCGGGCACTCATATGCTTAAATTAAAAGCAAATATGGGACAACGTGAATACAATAATCAGAAAGAACCGCAAATGATCAATACAAACAAGTACAAGCAAGTTAGTTTGCGCGAAATATTACCTATATGAAAAAACGATTGATAATATATCTACTATTGCTGTTACCTTTAACCATATTTGCCCAAAGCGTAAAGGAATTGCAACGACAGCAACAAGTCCTTCAACAACAATTGGAGGAAACGGGAAAAATGCTCAAGCAAACTAAAAAAGATGAAACCGCTACAGAGAATAAACTCAATCTATTAAACAACGACATTAAGACTCGCAAAAAACTCATTGGCAATATCCAAGGTGAAATTAATGCGCTGAATGGCGAAATGGGCACTTTGCGAAAAAAGCGCTCTGCATTGGAAGCAGAACTACTTATAGCCAAGGAAGATTATGCACGCCTCGTTCGTGAAACCCATTATGCTGACATGCAGCAATCTCCTTTGTTATTCTTGTTGTCCTCGGATAGTTTCCAACAGTTAGTTCGTCGTATACAATATATGCAACAGTTTGCAGCATATCGCAAAGAACAAGCAAAGCGAATAGAAAACATCCAAGCAGAGATAGATGTACAAAATAACCTATTGTCTGAGCGCAAAGAAAATCGCTCATCTGCATTGAAGTCGCAAAAACGCGAACAAGAGCGACTGACAGCAGATCAGAGAAAGCAAAAAAGCATGCTCAACTCGCTAAAGCAAAAAGAAAAAGAGTTATTGGCTAAACAGAAACAACAAGAAAAGAAAGTCAATGAACTGAACAAGAAAATAGAAGAGTTAATTGCCAAACAAGTAAGAACAACCACCACATTAACCAAAGAACAACAGCTAATTGCAGGCGGTTTTGAAGCCAATCAAGGTCGTTTGCCAAGGCCTGTAGAAAAGGGATATATCAGTGGACATTTTGGCAAACACCAACACCCTATCCATGAACATGTTACTGTGAATAACAAAGGTATCTATTTACAAACAGTATCTGGTGCACAAGCTCGTGCTATTTACGAAGGTGAAGTAACATGGTGTGCTCAGATGAATGGCAGTTTTGCGGTAATCATCCAACACGGAAACTATCGTAGTGTATATTCGCAATTAAAATCAATCAAGGTTAAGCAAGGAGACAAAGTTGTAGCCAAGCAAGCGATTGGCGAGATTTTAACAGATGCAGCAGAAGATAACAAGACAGAACTTTACTTTCAAATATATAAGGACAGAAGCATACTAAACCCTAGTTTGTGGTTAGCACAATAATTACGATAAGAGACTAAAATTAAGCATATGAAAACAAAAACAATAATAGTATTGCTACTCAGTTTGGTAGCATTGAGTGGTTGTAAGCAAAACAATTGGTTAGATTGGAAAACCCAAAATGAGTTATGGTTGGCAAATAACGCCAAGAACCCAGAAGTTCAGACTACTCATACTGGTTTACAGTACAAGTGTATCGAAAAAGGTTTAGACAACCTTCCTCGTGTTGATGACATTAAGATGGTAACCATTAATTACTCTGGAAAATTGATTAATGGACACGAGTTTGATGCGAACGAGGGGTATAGCGACTATGTCAGCGTATTCGTACCAGGATTCGCCGAAGGTCTTAAACTTATGAAAGAGTTTGGCGTGTACGAGTTCTATATTCCATACAATTTAGGATATGGTGCTACAGAGAAAGGTACTGAAGGCACAAAATCGCATATTCCTCCCTACTCTACATTGATCTTTAGAGTAGAATTACTCGACGTGTATTGATGAAAAAGTGGTTGTACATAGGATGTTTATTATGTATGTTGATGGGCTGTGAAAACATCAACAACCAGAATCCTGTATCCTATGTTCCAGTTAATTACACACTATATATCACTAGAGAACATCCTCATTTTGTGATAGATGGAGGCTTTCAAACAATGACCATCACACGCACTAAATTTGAGCGGGAATATATTGGTTATGCAGGTTTGCTCATATGGATAGGTATGGATGGGAACTATCACGCAGCAGATTTATGTTGTCCCAACTGTCTAATTAGAACAAAACCTGTTGAAATTGATGGTTTATATGCCATTTGTCCAACTTGTGGAGAAACCTTTGATTTGAGTTTTGGATTTGCACACCCTACCAAAGGCTTAACCCAATATCCCCTTAAAAAGTACCAAGCAATATTGAATAATACTGTTTCTGGTTATACTTTACGAATTATCAACTAAACCTTGATACTATGTTATCCATTTATAAAGCATCAGCAGGTAGTGGCAAGACATTTGCTCTAACACGAGAGTATATCCGCATGTTATTGAGCGATAAGACTTTGCGTGACACCAGACTACCCCATAGCAGAATTTTAGCTGTGACCTTTACCAAGAAATCCACCGCTGAGATGAAAGAGCGGATTTTGAAGGAACTTTATACCCTAGCTCAAAACCCAGAAAAATCGGACTATATTGAGGAATATCTTAACGATCCAAATATAGATTTGAATCAAGAGGGAATTCAAGCACGTGCAAGACTATTAATGTTGGGCATACTGCAAGATTACAATCGTTTTTCGGTATCTACTATCGATGGTTTCTTTCAGCAGATAATCCGCACATTTGCTATGGAACTAGGATTATCCACGAATTACGACTTATCCTTAGATCAAAACGAAATCATTCATCAGGCAGTAGATGACATATTCCGTCGCATACGAGAAGTAAAACCAGAAGATGCAGACTTGACCTCTTGGTTGATAGAATATGCCCAAAATAATATCGAACAAAACAAACGATGGAATCCGATAGATAACATCAAGACCTTTTCTAGCGAATTGTCCAAAGAAGCACTTATCCAGCAAATGGATGAAGTGCGAGAGGTGTTTGCCGACAAACACAAAATGCGTTTGTATTTGGACCAACTAACAGACATAAAAGAACAAGCTATCCTTTCTATAAAAACTCAAAGGGATAAAATCAATCAAGCATTCTCTACTTGGAACGAAGGTGATATCAATACAAGGTGCACTGGTATCTTTAGCAAGGAACCAGAAGAGATTCTAGTGGGTGGTTTTAACACTAGCCTACTCAATGTATTGGAAGGAGAAGGTACACTATACAAGAAAACGGGTAAATCTAAAAATGAGCAACAGATTCTGCAAGAAAAGAGCACGGAAGTGATCGAACTCATACGAGATTTATACGATATGATCACAGGGGATATTGCCTATAAATATTTTACAGCCGACGCGATACTAGCCAAACTCCATTCACTCGGAATATTACAAGATGTAGCAGCCCAGATAGAGACCTCCAATAGACAATTAGGTCGATTGCCTATATCCGAAATCAATCGATTGATCTTCCAAATTATTGATGGTCAAGAGTCACCTTTTATCTACGAAAGGATTGGACAATACTACCACCACTACATGATTGATGAGTTTCAGGACACAAGTAAACTACAATGGCAAAACTTCAAACCACTCATCCTCGATACCGAAGCGGCTGGATATAACAACCTCATTGTAGGTGATGTCAAACAAAGTATTTATCGCTTTCGTAACTCCGACTGGCATCTTCTTAACCAAGTAGATAGCGATAATGATTTTATAGCGAAGCAACCAGGCGAAGGCATGGGTAAAAACTGGAGAACAGCCAAGGTTGTAGTGGAGAACAATGAACGACTCATGCAAGAGTATTGCCAATGGGTAGTTGACAAGTGCAAACAAGAATACGCGGCACCTTATCATAAGGCTATCGAAGAAATAGCACATATTTATAGTCACGATGAAATGCACCAAAAAGCCCAGAAAACCTACGATGGGTGTTTTCATATGCAATTCTTCGAAGGAAAAAACTACAAAGAATGGGCGCTCGATACCTTACATGAACAACTTCAGTCCCTACAACAAGAACAAATAGACCTTTCTAGAGTTACCATCTTAACCCGCTATACGAGAGAGGTAGAAACCATAGCACAGTTCCTTATTCAAAAAGGATACGAAGTACAATCCGCAGGAGGATTACGCATTGGAGCACATGTTAGCATACAGATTCTCATTGCCTTGCTAACATTATCTGTGGGTAAAGATGATACCGCTCAGGCATTCTTGCAAAATGCATTTCCTAACTTCGAGACATATGATACTATTTGGCAACAAGCACAACAATTGCCACTATACGATCACGTACAACTACTTATTGATAAATTGGAATTAGCACAATGGGAAGGCGCAACACCTTATCTAACCGCTTTTCAAGATAAGATATACCAGTTTACCCAAACCAAAGTTGCTGATACCCAACTTTTCCTCAAGTATTGGGAGATGAAAGGAAAAGACTCCACTATTCCTGCGCCAAAAACCAATAGTGCAATCAACATCATGACCATACATTCAAGCAAAGGATTGGAATTTGATATTGTCATGATACCATTCTTTGATTGGAATTTGGTGGACTCACATCCTAATGACATCATTTGGTGCAAGCCCCAAACGGCCCCATTCAATACCATACCATTGGTACCTATCCACCCTTCGTCTAAATTATTACGTTCATTATTTGCTGAAGATTACATACATGAAACATTAGCATCATACACAGATAATCTAAATATTACGTATGTAGCAATAACGCGAGCACGGTATAGACTATACATATACGGACCTAAATACACCATCGGGTCTAATAAGAAATTGAAAATTTCCAATGTTGGACAACTAGCGTCCTATCTTTTTGATAAAGATCTGGATAGTGACAACTCCTATATTTTATCTACCTCTGCATCTCTTCCACCTAGAAAAGAGGCCACAGAACAAAGTGTATCATCGCAGTATGTATCTATTCCTATCAAAGGACGCCTTACTCTTCGTAGCCGTTCAGAAGATGATTTCGACACAGATGCACCACTTGCTATTGTAGATTTGGGTATATTGATGCACCTTTGGTTATCATACATTCGAACTTGGGAGGACAAAGACAAAGCATTGCAACGCCTTATTAACAGCGGACAAGTAACCCACAATCAGGCCATAGAAATGCAAAAGCAAATGATAAGATTGCAAGAACTTATCAACCAATACAATCATGATGATTGGTTTTCCGATGAATATCAAATCCTCACAGAACAAGATATCATTACTACATCGCAGAACACATATCGCCCTGACCGCGTGATGATCAAAGACAAACATGCCATCATTATTGACTATAAATTTGGACAAAAACAATCAAAGTCATATGTAGAACAAGTTCGCAACTATATTCTACAACTACGAGAGATGGGATATACCTGCAAGGGATATATTATTTATAATCAAGCACAAACAATACAGACCATACTATAACCAACACCCATGATAACTAGCGAACAAGTCATATCTATAGGTCGTCTGACTCGCACACATGGCAAACGAGGCGAGTTGCAATGCCTGATGAACAATGAATATTGGGATAATGCAGAGGCTAACTTCCTTATACTCAAACTAGACAATATTCTTGTCCCTTTCCGTGTATTAGATTGGCGAGGTAAGGGGAGTGATAGTCTTATCTTTCAACTCTCTCACGTTCATGACGAGCAAGAAGCCCAAAAACTTATTGGTGCTGAAGCATTTATGCTTATCTCCGATATGAATCAAGAGGACGAACTTCTTCCAACATGGCAAAGTCTCATCGGTTATCGTGTCATGGACACCGATCAAGGCGATTTGGGCATAGTGGAAGAAGTGGACGAAACAACCATCAATACCCTCATCACTCTTAACAATGGACGACTGATTCCCATACATGAGGATTTTATCATAGATATCAACGCAGAAGATAAACAACTAACGATTTGCCTTCCTTTTATCTTCAATGCATAATCACCATAGGATTACCATAGGATTACCATAGGATTCAGCAACCTTTACGCTACCTTTACGCTAGGAATAAGAATAGAATAATATGCAAAAAACGACTATACAAGAAATGAATCGCCTCACACCAGAGGCATTTCACGAAGCACAAAAAGTGCCACTGATCGTGGTACTAGATAATGTGCGTAGCCAACATAATATTGGTGCGGTATTCCGTACCGCCGATGCTTTTTGCCTCCAAGGTGTATGGCTCTGCGGTATTTGTTGCTGTCCACCTAATAACGAGATCCATAAGACCGCCTTGGGTGCTGAACTCACCGTAGATTGGAGATATTTCGAACATACCTTGGATGCCGTTCGTGCTCTACAAGCAGATGGTTATACTGTTTATGCCATCGAACAAGCACATGGTTCCACTCTTCTCCACAATATGCAACTACCTAAAAATCAAAAGACAGCCATTATTATGGGACATGAGGTTTTTGGTGTACAGCAAGAAGTAGTGGATGCAGCCAATGGTTGTATAGAGATTCCACAATACGGAACGAAACACTCCCTCAATGTTAGCGTCACAGCAGGAATAGTCATGTACGAACTGAGCAATATGCTAAGATAATTACTAACTCCTAATTCCTAATTCAAAATTCTTAATTCAAAATTAATATCGTTATTGGCTCCTGCCCGCGACTTTGAGGTAGGTAAGGCAGCTATTGATGCAGGTGCTGATGCCGTATATATTGGAGCACCAGAGTTCGGTGCACGCCAAGCAGCAGGCAATAGTATTGAAGACATTGCCGCATTGGTCAAATACGCTCATCGTTTTGGTGCTCAGGTACTTGTGACACTCAACACCCTACTCCATGACCATGAGTTTCCACGCGCATGCGCGCTCGCGCACGAACTATATAAGGTAGGTGTTGATGCGCTTATCATCCAAGACCTTCGTCTTCTAGAACATGACTTGCCACCTATCCGATTACACGCATCAACCCAATGCGATAATCGAACACCAGAGCAAGTACTTCATCTTCAACAACTTGGATTTCGCCGAGCAGTCCTCGCACGAGAACTATCACTCCAAGAAATTTCAAAGATTAATAGTGCAATCTTAATTCAAAATTCAAAATTCAAAATTGAATTAGAGGCATTTGTACATGGAGCACTTTGCGTGAGTTATAGCGGACGTTGCTATTTGTCTGAGGTTTTAATGGATAGAAGCGCCAACCGAGGTTGTTGTGCGCAACTCTGCCGCCAACGATATGACCTATTGGATAAAGATGGCAATGAGATTTTAGATAACGATGGTCAACCTATACACCAACGTTATCTACTTTCTCTCCAAGATATGGACCGTAGTTTGCATCTTGTTCAGTTGATAGAAGCAGGTGTCACAACCTTCAAAATTGAAGGTCGTCTCAAGGACCGTGACTATGTAACTAATATCGTAGC
Source organism: Paludibacteraceae bacterium (assembly GCA_045532335.1). Lineage (GTDB taxonomy): Bacteria > Bacteroidota > Bacteroidia > Bacteroidales > Paludibacteraceae > Colicola. Next base: position 25,774 of record JAZSFR010000007.1, on the reverse strand, counting down.
ATACTACCGACAATTGCTTGATCAAATCATTGCCTCTAACCCAAACTTGCAACAAGCATCTACCCCATCCATACAAACATATAACTTCACGCCTAACCCTGCTAAAACCTTCCATCGTGGACAGACGGAGTACTTTTTGTACAAGCGCACTCCGCAAATGGCAAACTGGGATACCCCTAAATCTACAGGTGAGAAGATTGGACGAGTAATAGCCCTGCGCAAAGATGCTATTTGCGTACAACTCCAACCAAATATCATATTACATAACGGAGATGGAATTTGCTTTGGAGACAAAGGTTTTGCTATCAACCGCGTGGACGGCGAATGGATATATCCAAACCAAATGCCTAATATTCAAAGAGGTACAATATTATACCGGAATTTAGATACCGAGTTTTTGCGTTCACTTCAAGCTAAACGACAAATTCCTGTAGATATTTGCTTTGAAGTTATACCCAAAGGCTATCGCCTTACTATTGGCAATAAGACAACAGATTTTGTTGCTCAGCACCAAGAAGCCAATAATACAGAAAGGGCATTACAGACTATTATTCAACAACTTAGCAAACTAGGAGATACGGATTTTGCTGCTAGGAATATTCAGGTTATCAACAATAACCAACTATGCTCTGAGCATTTCCCATATTTCATACCAATTAGCCAACTCAACCAATGGAGACGAGAAATAACGAACCTTTGATGACTTGTAAGTATTGTATACTCAACGAGTTAGGTCACTGTAGGAAAATCAATCCTATGGCTAATGAGCCACGTTATCTTCGCCTACAAAACGGCACGATCCTCGCCCTTGAGTTTGACTGCAAAAACTGCGAAATGCGCATCACTAAACATTAATCACTAAACACTAAACTCTAAACACAACACATGGCTGCACATCAAGTAAACGTATATTTTTGGCTAATTGATGCCATTGCATCAGGTCATCTAACCCGCCAAGATATCAATAGTCGTTGGTCTCGTTGTAGATATAATGATGATCACGAAGATGAGATTCCTGAGCGCCGCTTTCATAGATACAAACAGGAGATTGAAGAGATATTTGATGTAGAAATCAAGTGCGACCGCTCACGTGGATGTATATATTATATCGAAAATAAGAATGATATCAACGGAGGCGTTACTCGCAAATGGTTACTCAACGCAATGTCTGTTCATTCTATGTTGGATCAAGCACAAGATATGAGCGAACACATCTTGTACGAAGATATTCCACTAGGTACACAATACTTGAGTTCTATTGTAGATGCTATACGCACACGTACTCGATTAAAAATCACATACCACAATTTTGAACGAAACGAGACATACGACTTTCTACTATCCCCATATTGCCTTAAAGCCTTCAAACAACGCTGGTATGTAGCAGGCTGTCCATCTACCCACCCTACTGAAACGCGTGTCTATGCCTTAGATAGGGTTCAGCGAATAGAACTGACCAATAATGAGTTTACTTATCCTAAGAAATTCAACGCACATGCCTTCTTTTCTCCCTACTATGGGGTATTCCGTAATATAGATCCTAAAAAGATTATTATTGAGGCGAATGAGAAATCAACACGATTTCTCCGTCTGTTACCACTGCATGCTTCACAAAAAGAAATACGACAACATCTCAACTACACTTACTTTGAATATTTTGTAGCACCTACTTTTGATTTTATTCAAGAACTACGTACCCACGGAACAGATATTCGAATCGTTGAGCCATCCTCTCTTGTTAAGGTATTCAAAGACGAGGCAAAGAGAGCATACCAAATGTATTGTAAAAAGAAGAAACAAACAGATTCAGAAGGATAAATAACGATAAAAAACGTTATATTTCACTAAAAAATGCACTTTCTATAAAAAAGTGCATTTTTTTTGCATTTTTTTCGTCACACTGACAAGTTTTAGCAGTTTGGTATAGTAATTTTGCACCGTCAAACAAAAAATGAGACAATTCACCAACATTATTAACTACTAAACAACTACAATTATGCAACTAGAATTGAACTTTACCCCTGCAATTGACATGCAAGCGACAATGAAAGATTTTTGTGACAACTTTTACAGCATTCTTATTTCTATGCAAATAATTGCGTCACCAACCAAGTAAGTTATATATACTTAAAATACGTTATTTATCATTTATTATTCACCTTTTCAATTTTATTATTATGACAAGTACATACCAGGTGGATCAAGTAACCACCAACAAGATGAAAGATTATCGTGCACATCTCCGCACTATTACAAATGGTCTAGAAGAAATGGCAAAAGCAGCCGGTAGAACTAAATTCACAAAGAATCAGTTACTACGTGAATGTTATAATTTACTAGACAAAGAATTATTTACATTTGAGCAATGGAAGGAACAAGGCGCATATGTACGCCGTGGCGAACATGCATATCTATTTTGGGGTAGTCCAATAACCACAGAGGAAGGCTTTAAGTTTTGCCCTATCCAATTTCTCTTTAGTCGCGAGCAAGTGCGTTTCAAAACCACCGACTAACATATTCATCAGTTATACATTACTATTCTCACAAAGAAAACGAGTTGCCCATTATGAGCAACTCGTTTTTAAATGTATTTCAGTAAGAATTATTTTACTTGCACACCTGCAACATTGTAAACATTCTCACCACGCATGATCAATACTTGACCATTCTTCAACACTTTCACAGGAACAACCACTGTTGTTACATCCTCAACATCAGTACTTGTAGCAACCTTAACTACGATCTGAGAAGCACGTACTTGGTTAGCAGAAGCAGTGAAGACAACTTCACTTGCATCACCTGTCCATGTTCCTACTTTACCACCGTCGTGACCGTATTCGCCATCGGTTACTGTAAAACCGCCGGGTCCTTGCTTAGCATCGCCATTAGCTGTACAAGTAAACTCTATCGATTTGATGTTGCCTGCAGTTGATGTTACAGTAAGAGTACTTCCTTTATAAATTCGATAGGCAGTTACACCACTAGCTGTTCCAATTAGACCAGAACTTACTGTTAGTGTTATGTTGTCCTTTGTTACTGTAAATTCAGCACCTTGTTCTCCATCTTTGTATATAATAGCATTACCTTGATCTACACTGGCATCAAAAGTAATAGCGCCTGTTGATGTACCTGGATTATCGTTACCTGGATTGTCTGTGCCAGGATTATCTGTATTACCATCCTCTGACAATGTTATCTCCTCGTAATTATCAAAGTCAAAAGCCCATACACTCACTACATCATTGAAGGTATAAGTCTTACCATCTGTGCCCACGAATGAACCAGAAACTGAGTAGTTACCCTCGTTATCAGTATTCTTTATAGTTATTGTACCAGGAGTTGTTTCATTAATTTCTACAGAATCGTTTGCGCTTTTCCAATAACCAGCATACCATACATCATATGTTCCATTGAGCGCGGTTTTGCTCTTTGCCTCTAATGATACATAAACTTCTGGATAGGTATATTCGTATGTATCCATATCAATATCCTTATACATATCGATATCATAATAGGCTACACCATCAAACTCATAATAGTATGCATCTGCATAAACAAGACCTTTGATTTCAGTAGCACCTTCTGGAGTTACAGGATCATCGTTACCTCCTTGGTTTCCACCACCTTCGCCGTTGATAGTTACAACTACTTGATTAGCACGTACTTGGTTAGCAGAAGCGGTAAAAACGATTTCACTAGCAGCACCAGACCATGTACCCTTTGCACCTGAATAAGTGTAATTGCCAGTTGACCAAGTGAAGCAACCTGGACCATACTTAGCATCATCGTTTGCAGTACATGTAAACTCTACTGAAGTTACATTACCTACAGTAGAAGTTACAGTCAAAGTTTGATTTTTGTAAATACGATAGTGCATCTCGTTGTTGTAAGTACCGAGAATACCACTAGATACTGTTACTGTTACACCATCTTTTGTAATGGTATACGCAGCAGCGTTGTTAGAATCGGTTCCTGCATTACCTTTATCAACATCTGCATCAAAAGTAATAACAGTTGCAAAACTCATTACACTGAAGAGCATTGCGCTAAGTAAAAGAGTAAATTTTTTCATACATTTTTGTTTTTTAGTTTATATTTTAGTTTATATTTCATTCAATGTACTAACTTCGCCATTATCTACATGAAATAATTTAGCATCAAACTGCTCATGGATAAGTATTTTTGTCAAATGTTGGCGATCAGTATCTGTAATAAATATTTGTCCAAATCGCTCATCACCAACCAATTGTACTATTCTCTCTACTCGCTCGCTATCCAATTTGTCAAAAATATCATCTAGTAACAAGATAGGTCGTGTATTGAGGATATGTTCCGCTTTCAAGTAGAGTGCTTGCCCTAATTTCATCGCCAACAGATAGGACTTTTGTTGTCCTTGACTACCTACTCTCTTCAACGGATACTCTCCCAACATCATCTCTAGCTCATCCTTGTGTATACCCTGTGAAGTCCAACCAAGTATCAAATCGCGCGAACGAGTACGTGCAAGTGATCCTAATAGATCTCGTTCATGCAACTGCGATTTGTAAATCAGCGATACTTGCTCCTTATCATCCGAAATGGCACTATATACTTGTTGAAAGTATGGTACAAATTGCTCTATGAATTGTACACGAGCCTGATATATTGGCATTGCATGAGAAACCATCTGTTGTTCTAGCACTTCCATCAGAGTATCTGGTAATTGCTCTGGTTGCTCGGCATATTGTTTGAGTAGCGCATTACGTTGCTTAAGAAGAACATTGTATTGGGTTAAATGCTCCAAATAGGACTTACTATATTGCGAGATTACTCCATCCATGAACTTACGTCGCTCATCACTACCCTCCACTACTAGTTCGCTATCTTGTGGACTTACCATCACGAGTGGTATCAAACCTATATGATCTAAGAGTCGCTTATAATCTTTCTTACCACGGCGAAATTGCTTCTTCACGCCACGCTTAATACCACAACTGATTATCTCGTCGTTATCCATATTTTGGTATCTACCTTGAATCATTGCCATATCCTCATCATGTTGGATATTTTGACTATCGATGGCATTGTAAGCAGATTTGGTGAAACTTAGATAGTAAATTGCATCCAATATGTTTGTTTTACCTTGTCCATTGAGTCCCACAAAGGCGTTAATCTTATCCGAGAACTGCAAACTGGCTTCGCGGATATTCTTATAATTCAGTATGTTTAACTCCTTCAGTAGCATTATTACATTCCGAATAATTGTACGTCTTGATCAGTAATTACATCTCCACTCAAGATGATCAATCGCTCTACTACATTTCTTAGTTCACGGATATTTCCTGGCCAAGATCGTTGTTGTAAAGCAGTCATTGCCTCTGCAGAAAAAGATTTGGTTTTCCATCCTTGCTCTTGACATATCTGCCCTACAAAATGATTGATCAATAGCGGAATATCCTCTTTTCTATCATCCAATGCAGGTACATGAATAGGGATCACGTTGAGACGATGGTATAAATCCTCACGAAAACGACCTTCCGCAATTTCTTTCTTAAGATCTTTATTGGTAGCAGCAAGAACGCGCACGTTTACTTTGATGGGTTTATCACTTCCAACGCGTGTAATCTCGTTTTCCTGTAGCGCTCTCAGTACTTTAGCTTGCGCAGAAAGACTCATATCACCTATCTCATCAAGGAAAAGTGTACCTCCGTCTGCTTGTTCGAACTTACCAGCACGATCCTTGATTGCACTAGTAAAACTACCTTTGGTATGACCAAACAGTTCACTTTCAATCAGTTCGCTAGGAATAGCAGCACAGTTCACCTCTACCATTACTTTCTTGGCACGTGAACTATTCTCATGAATAAGGTGGGCAACTACTTCTTTACCTGTACCATTAGCACCAGTAATCATCACACGCGCTTCTGTAGGAGCTACCTTCTCAATGATGTTTCTCACTTTTTCTATTTCTGCACTCTCACCCACCATTTGATTGCGAGAGTTAATCTTTTTACGGAGAACTTTGGTCTCTTGTACGAGGGACTTATGATCTATGGCATGTTTAGTAGTTAAAAGTAATCGATTTAGGTCTAGAGGTTTAACAATAAAATCAAACGCCCCCTTTTTGAGAGCCTCCACAGCTGTTTCCACAGTGCCATGTCCAGAAATCATAACAACCGGAGATTCTTCCGCACCATTCTCCTTAACCGCTTGGCGATATGCTTGCAACATCTCAAGACCATCCATTTCTGGCATCTTGATATCGGTATAAATCAAATCGTAGGTTGTAGCCAAAGCCTTTTCCAATCCTATTTTCCCATTTTCGGCAAGTTCGATGGTATATCCCTCAAATTCGAGAATATCCTTAAGCGTATTGCGAATCGCACGCTCATCATCTATTACTAATATTTTCGCCATAAAAGTTACTAGTTACCCCAGTTTATAATTCGCTGCAAAATTAGTAAAAAAAAAAGAGATATGCAAACAAATCAGCGTTTTTATTTTACTTTATCTATCTTCTTTGACTTTATATGTCGTTCACGAATAAAAAATATGATGCTACCCAAAATAGCGATAACTACTGGGATCAAATATGGATGTAAGATTGATTTTGTAAAAAAATCTAGTAAAAACGCCACACAACAAGCCAATATAAGCAAAACAATCCATACAATAGACGAAACAGGTATTTCCATCAACTGCTTACCATCATTCCACTTACCTGTTAAAAAGATTACTATGTACTCAAAAATTAACACCAATGTAGCAACAATTAACATCGTCCATACGCTGTACGCCATATTACCTGTAAATAAATCATACAATGGCAGTATGAATAACAATGCTACGATAAAGACATAGACTCCTCTTACTAGCCAAGACGTAGCTGTTTGTTGAATTTTGTCAAAAAATTCTTGTTTCATAGTTGTTGGTAATTGAGTTATTGGTTGGTTAGGTTTAATGGCACGAGTCCATTGTTGTTAAACCCAAATCGGTCATTAGATTTTGCTAATGTTATCAAGTGATTTTTGAGTAGATTTTTCGTCTTTTTTGAAGGAGCGTAGCGAGCTACGCGACTGAAAAGAGAAGAAAAAGATACCAAAAAGGATTGATAACATGCAAAAAAGTCAATGTTGATGTCCATATTTGGAATGAGTTACGGTCTAATGACCGATTTGGGTTAAAAACGCTGCAAAAGTACTTCATTTGATAGACACCTACAAATAACAACAATATTGCTATGCTAATCTATTTGTCATAATAGACCAACATAGCAATATTGTTATGCTAACTTTATATTCTTCCTTGCAATACCCTTACAATACCGATACCACACCGTTACCACTACGGAGGGATAACGGAGGGATAACGAAGGAACACACTATCTCAACTGTTTCCACAATGGAAAATCAGCAAACAAACATTCACCTCCAGCATATCGGATACGTACAGATGATGGACTGATTGCTATATGATACATACTCTTATTCGATGAGTCTTTGGGATAATAGTAGTCAATATCTTGTGTATCAATATAATGCTCTACTGCAGTACGAATACGTGCAATATATCCACGAATGTTTGGCACATCCTCTATATAGGAACGCGTGTCCACGATTGGTATTTCACGAAAGAGATTGCAAATTGCGTGATATGTGTGTCCTAAGCGAGTAACCTCCTTTTCTGATAGAGGATGAAGTTGTCCAGCTTTAATCAATCCTCCATAATGAGTACAAAGCGATTGGTGCAAAATAAATATATAGGTAGCTAAGTGGGTAGCACTCATTTGTACCTCAACTCCACGCATCCAAATACGACGAGCAGGAATATCTATCAATATGCTATTTTCCTCCCCATTGGTGTGCTGACGAGCGAGGAAATCAAACATCTGTTTATAGAATCCGTGATAACGGAATAATCCCTTTCCTCGTTTTGGACGCTGATACTCTGGTTCGGTAATAAGAGTTTCGTATTGATCTAGGAAACGACGCACTTCATTAAGTACACAATTAGGTTCATCCTCAAGACGAATCGTTAGGAAATTGACCCAAGCTGTATCTTGTTGAGTAACATTCAAAGCAAGTACATTGGATATACCTACATTAATAAACAAACTAGGCTCAATATCGTAGAAGATATTTTGGTGGGTAGAGTTAGCTAGATAATCACAGGTAAAACCCTCTGTTGTAAAATTGGTCAAACGTTCGTACAGATTGTTGAGCATTTCTGCAGAAAGTCTCGGATTCATATAACGGATAATATCACAGAGATACGAACGATCCATCTCGCACAGGGATTGTGAAAGTTTAGGTATATATATAAACTCGAACTTCCAGAGATGCAATAGGTTGGCAATGGTATCATATTGCTGCAAAATCTCCTCATTAATAGCGGACATATAATCACTTTCAATATACACCACATATTTATCTAGATTTTGCCACCCTTTGACATTAGCGGAAAGAAGTTGGTACTTATCCGTTGTATCATTGAGTGTTAGCGAAAGAGTAAGCAAGAGCAACGCTTCTCGCGCAACACAAGAATTATCAGAATAGGCCGCTTTGCGCAGAATAGAAAAAATCTTTTTCTGTTCACTTGGAGCCATTTTTTTGATATAAGACACAGCTTCTGCCTGGGAAACAAACTGCGCTTCGTGCAGTTCGTCTTGAGAAATATCAAAACCGCAAACGATATGGTTGTAGAGAGCTATCTCCTCCTTGCATATCACATCATCAGACTTGATGAGATCAGATATTAGTCGTGCTATCGCTATTTTTTGATGGTGTCGCATAGTATTTTTGTTAAAGTTATAGTGTACGACATCTATTTATCGGCAGCAAAAGTACAACATTTTTTTGAATCCACCAAATAAAATAATAATTTTACAAAAAAATAATGGAAGAGGTTTCCCCCTTCCATTATCATTGGTTAATCTTTATAAATGATTATACCATCAACGCAGCTACAAGCGCAAGAATTGCGTAGAACTCAGGGAGCGCAGCGTAGATCATAGTGTTGGTTTGTACATCGTGACCTGCAGCGATACCTGCGATACCGTTAGCACAAACTTGACCTTGACGGATAGCAGAAAGCAAGCAAACCAAACCTACTGCCAAACCTACAGCAAAGCACATTGCGCCGTTAGCAGCAAAATCTTTACCCATCCACATCAAGAAAGCCACAAAACCATAGAGACCTTGAGTAGCAGGAAGAGCAGAGAGAATCATGTAAGAGCTTGATTTCTCTTTGTTCTTTTTCAAAGCACCTTCTGCAGCATTACCAGCGATAGTGGTACCAAAAGCAGAACCAACACCAGCGAGGCCAAGCATCAAGCCCCAACCGAGATAACCTAAAATTTCATTCATAATTGTAATTTGTTTATTTTGTTAGTTATTATTTATTCTATTATTTTTTAAATGGTTGATACAACGCACCTTTACCCTCGTATCCTGCATTCTTGAAGTACTCCACGAAGCTCAAACGCAATGGGTGAACAAACGCACCTAGCGCAGACATCGCAAGGTTGAGTACGTGACCTAGCACGAGAATCAACACGAATGGCAACCATTGCCATGTAGCACCTTCTGTAGTACCACCCATGACCATCAAACCGAGGTTGTTGAACGCAGCACCCAACATACCACCTGCCAAACCAAGGGCATAGAGACGGATATATGAGAGCACGTCACCCAAGATACCGGTAGCCATATTGTAGGTTTCCAAAAGACCAGCACCAATGTTAATCAATGGGTTACGACCTGGAGTATTGAAAATATAGATACCCAAAGCAGACACAATAGCCACAGCAATCAAAGTCCATTTAAATACTTCTGCTGGCAATACGGTCATGCCGAGGATAGCCACAATCAAACCACCTACAATAAGCAAAGTCCAACCCCAAGTAGCGATATTCTCCTTGAAACCGGTTTGCTTGGTATAGCAAATAGCCTTCACTACCATCGCCAAACAGATATGGAACACACCTATACAGAGTGCCAATACCATTTGAACATCATAGGAAGAACCTGCTAACTCAAGGTTACCCTTAATCATTACATTCTTAAGCGCCTGAGGCACCCATTCTGCAGCATAGAGATCGATACCCATGAAGGTTCCAAGGAAGAAACCTACAATGGTAGTACCTACACCCAACACAGTAATGATAGGGCCGAGACCTTCGAACATCGCGATATTGAGTTTCTTCTTAGCGATGAGCATACCGATGATCATCAGCAAGATACCATAACCACAGTCGCCCATACACATAGCGAAGAAGAGCAAGAAGAATGGTGCCAATATTGGAGTTGGATCAAACTCGCCATAATTAGGCCAACCATACATACCTGTCAATGACTCAAAGAGTTGAGTAAACTTATTGTTACGCAATTTGATTGGAGTATTGTCTTCCGCTGTAGGGTCTTCCTCTTGGTAGTACACATCTTGCTTGGTGAGCATCTCTTGGAGTACAGGTACTTGGTCGATTGGGCAGAAGCCTTCAAGGAGCTTCAATGCACCATCACACTCAGTTTCGGTATTGAGTGTAACTCGCTTCCAATCAATTTGTTGTTGCAACTCTTTGAGTTCAGTCTCAAGAGCAGGAATGTTCTCTTTTTCCCAAAGTTCAATACGAGCATTTTGGGCAACGAGCAAACCATTGAGTCCTTCTACATCCTTTTGCAAGTCATTTGCAGACTTAGAATTGAGGTTTTGCTCTTGGCAAAGCTCAAGTACTGTATTCAGAAGTTCAGAAGGTTCAGAGGTTTTGCTAACATGTACGAAATATACTGTTGCACCTTCTTCAGCCACTACGATACCCCACTCCTCTTGGAAGAGTTTCTTCGCACATGAGAAGTAACGAAGGGTATAACCAGCAGCTTTGAGTTGTTCAAGACGCTCTGCTGAGAAGTCACCCCAGATAGCCATACGATTAGCCTCTTTTTGAGTAGCAGCAATGCGTTGCTCGAGGTTGGCTTTTTCTGTAATCAATTGATCTGGAGCACCTTGCGCAATGATCTTGCGGGTTTGTTCTGCCTTAGCAAGGAGTTCTTGCAGATGTGCATCATCCGCCATTCCTGCTGCTTTCTCGGTGATATGTACTACACCTACCTCACGCAATTGCTCGAGGAATGCTTCGTACTCACGATGGAAAACCAGGAAGGTATATTTCTTCATTTGCGTAATCATGCTTGTACCTCCTTTCCTTCAGCGATAGCCGCTTTTTTAGCCAATTCTTCAGCCATACGAGCTTCTGCCTCACGCTTAGACTTAACAATCTTTTGTGAAGACTTGCTCAGGTTCTCCTCATCTTCCATAAAGCGTTTGATCTTACGGATAGCATCCTGAAAACCAGGTATTTGCACTTTCTCGAAGAGGTTTACCTTTTGGGTAGTTTTCTTACGAGCATAGTCTAGGAGCTCCACCTTACGGCGCACGAACTCTTGACGAATACCTACGTCAGCAATGGCTTTTAATTGGTTGAAACCGTCTGCAAACCATTTTGGAGAAGAGAAGATGCTGAACTCTTTGGTTGAGTACACTACCTCTTCCAATACTGGTACGCGTACACCCGCGATCTTCTTGATCGACATGCGCACATCATCCACATGGATGAGAGAAGTGTCAAACTCTCCCCAAAGTGCTAACATCTGATCGTAGTCTTTGATACGACGATCCACCTCTTCATCTAGCGCCTTGATCTCGTCTTTGGCACGCTTCACTTCGAGTCGAAGAGCCGACTCTTTGCTTTGCAGCGTAGGCAAAGTACGTTGACGCATCTTGAGGTCTTTCTCCAAAGCCTGCAACGATGTTTTATTAAATTGATAATTTATAGCCATGATTTATTATGCTTTTGGCCAATATTTATTTACAAGTTCTTGTTTGATGTTTGCCTCTTCTGGTTTGAAGTATTTGCCGAACAAAGTCCAAGCTACATCCAACATTTGTGTGGTATTGATGTTTACGTCAATAGCCAAGATTTGTGTAGAATAAGCCTTAGCAAACTCGAGGCAACGCTCATCGTAATCAGTGAGGTCGAAACCATTCTCTTGTTTGGTTTTTGCGTTAGCTGCATCGGCGTAGAGACGAACGGCCGCGTTCATCACTTGTGGATGGTCTTCGCGGGTTTTCTTACCTGCCACCAATTGTTTCAAACGAGACAATGAACGGAATGGATCGACGATAACCTTACCGATATCAGAGTCACGACGGAGGTACAGCTGACCCTCGGTGATATAACCGGTGTTATCTGGAATAGCGTGAGTAATATCACCACCAGAAAGGGTTGTCACCGCGATGATAGTGATAGAACCACCACCTGCTTCCTCTGGGAATTGAACCGCTTTCTCGTAGATCTTAGCGAGGTCAGAATAGAGTGAACCAGGCATAGAGTCTTTAGAAGGAATTTGGTCCATACGGTTACTTACGATAGCGAGCGCATCGGCATAAAGTGTCATATCGGTCAGAAGCACAAGTACTTTCTCGTGTTTTTGTACAGCGAAGTACTCAGCTGCGCAAAGGGCCATATCTGGAATCAAAAGACGCTCTACAGGTGGGTTCTCAGTGGTGTTAACGAAAGACACAATGCGGTCCAATACACCAGCGTTAGAGAACACGTTCTTGAAGTAGAGGTAGTCGTCATTGGTAAGACCCATACCACCAAGGATGATCTTGTCAGCCTCTGCACGGAGAGCTACGTTAGCCATAACTTGGTTGTAAGGTTGGTCAGGGTCAGCAAAGAATGGAATCTTTTGTCCTGACACGAGTGTATTGTTGAGGTCGATACCTGCGATACCAGTAGCGATAAGCTCAGATGGTTGTTTACGGCGAACAGGGTTCACACTAGGACCACCGATCTCTACTTCTGTACCCTCGATAGCAGGTCCACCATCGATAGGATCACCATATGCGTTGAAGAAGCGACCAGCCAATTGCTCACTTACTTTGAGTGATGGAGCTTTGCCTAGAAATACTACCTCAGCGTTAGTAGGGATACCCTCGGTACCCTCGAACACTTGGAGAGTCACATCATCGCCCATGATCTTAACGACCTGTGCGAGTTTGCCATTCACGGTAGCGAGTTCGTCGTTACCTACACCTTCAGCTTTGAGTGAGCAAGTAGCCTTGGTGATAGCTGTGATTTGTGTATAAATCTTTTGAAATGCTTTTGCCATAGTCGTTATGCTTTGATTTGTTTCTCAGCGAGAAGGTCGTTGAGTTGTTGTTGATATTGATTAAATGCCTCGCTCTTGAACTCAGCGTAGTTCATTTGTTTGCAGAGGTTGATTACGCGTTTGAAGTATGTACTTACATCATTGAAATCAGCGAAATCATAGTCATGCTTGCAAATATCCATTACAAGGTTGAGGATATATTGTTGACGCTCCATTGGGCAGACAGCATCGATCTTATCGAATGCATCTTGTTGGAGAACTACGAAGTCAATAACCTCAGCTTTCCAGAACTCCTCGTGATAATCTACTGGTACACCATCATCACCAAGAATGTTGATTTGCTCTTGGATCTCTTTACCACGTTGGAGGTAAGTCTTCATATCGTTCACTTTGCCGAGCCACTCACCATCGATAAGGTTGGTGATATACTCCTCAAACTCAGGATATTCGATATACTTAGAGTAAGAATCGATTGGGTTAACAGCAGGGTAACGCTTGCGGTCAGCACGAGCTTGCTCCAAAGCGTAGAAGCAACGAGCTACTTTCTTTGTACCCTCGGTCACAGGCTCTTTGAGGTTACCACCGGCAGGAGATACAGTACCCAAGAAGGTTACTGAACCAGTAGCACCATTATTAAGGTACACGTAACCTGCGCGCGCATAGAACGCACCGATGATAGCAGAGAGGTCCATTGGGAAAGCATCTTGACCTGGCAACTCCTCCAAACGGTTAGACATCTCACGAAGAGCTTGTGCCCAACGAGAAGTAGAGTCCGCCATCAAGAGTACGCGAAGACCCATTGAACGGTAGTACTCTGCAATAGCCATTGAAGTATATACTGATGCCTCACGAGAAGCAACTGGCATGTTAGATGTATTCGCGATAATGATAGTACGCTCCATCAATTTACGACCTGTGTGTGGATCCTCAAGTTCTGGGAACTCGGTGAAGGTCTCCACAACCTCGTTTGCACGCTCACCGCAGGCAGCGATGATCACGATGTCTGCCTCTGCTTGTTTAGAGATAGCGTGTTGGAGCACGGTTTTACCAGTACCGAAAGGACCAGGAATAAATCCTGTACCACCCTCGCAGATTGGGTTAGCGGTATCAATGGTACGCACACCTGTTTCGAGGAGTTTGAATGGACGTGGTTTGCTCTTGTAAGCAAGCACAGGTTTCTTAACTGGCCACTTTTGTACCATAGTTACATTGTGGTCGTTACCCTCAGCATCGGTGAGGACAGCGATAGTGTCGTTGATCTTATACTCGCCAGCAGCAACGATGCTCTTAACGGTGTATTGACCTTCGAACACGAAAGGCACCATGATCTTGTGTGGTTGGTAGTTCTCATCTACCTCGCCCAACCATGAAGCTGCCTCTACTTTGTCGCCTACCTTAGCGATTGGCTCGAACTTCCACAATTTCTCCTCGTCGAGTGGGAAGTTGTACTCACCACGCTGGAGGAACACGCCAGTCAACTTATCGAGGTCGTTTTGCAGACCATCGTAGTTACGGCTCAAAAGACCAGGACCCAATGTTACCTCTAACATGTGTCCAGTAAACTCTACGGTATTGCCGACTTTCAAACCACGTGTACTCTCGAACACCTGAACATACACGTTGTCGCCAATCACCTTGATGACCTCTGCCATCAATCGGGTGTTACCGATAGTGATGTAGCAGATTTCGTTTTGTGATACAGGTCCATCAACCACCACGGTCACAAGGTTGGAGATGATACCTTTTACTTTTCCTGTTGTCATATCGTTATTGTAAATTTATTCCTTTTAAAGGTTAATACCTTTTTTCATATCTGCTACCAACTCGCGGAAAACTTTCTCGCCTTGCTCTACTGTGAGGAGAGCCCAGCGATTGAGCATTTCAGCTTGCAAGTAGTAAGCCAATACATTTTCAATAGAGAAGTTAACAAAGAGTGTTTTCTCCTCTAACCACGCAAAACGAATAGCATCCATTTGCTTTTCGCGTTCCATAAGGTTGTTGATATCAACCAATGCCATCACCTCAGAGAGGTTATCCATCACACCTGCCAAACCAAAGTCCTTTTGTGGAAGGTCTTTGCGCAAGATCTCAGCTACAGGGCTATTACCTACAATCGCACGACGAACATCGAAACCATGACGGCGGCAGATAGTCGCTGCCAAGACGTTGTTCATATCTTGATTGAAAGCAAACCACTTGCGAACAAATTGGTTTTTAGATTGCAGGCCGATTTCGTATAACACCTGCATGCGCAAGTCAGCCTCAGACAATGTAGCACGAGCATCTTCCCACCAAGTAGGTTGACCGATAATGGTATCGTCGTATTGCTCGATTGCCTCAAGAACTTCTGGTGCATCAGATGGCATACGCAACATTGAGAGCAGCGCGAGATCTTTCTCAGAGAGTGTCTCAGAGAAAAGATCAAGCAGAGCCTCCATTGACATAGGAGCTGCGGGGTCCCCGACGGAACTCGTGGTTCCGTGGGGTGCTTTTTCACCACCTGCTTTCAAGTCAGGCAAACCAGCCAATAAACATTCGTATCCCATTAGAATAACAAATCGATAAGTTGTGGACGCAAGAACTCTTTGAAGTACTCTACAAACTCCTTCTCACCGAAGTTAAGTTTATAACCACCCTTCTCTGGTACGATAGCGAAGTCAGTTTTGATGCCTTTTACTTCGTTGATCTTAACACCTTTCTCGAGCAAACCTTTAGCGTTAGCTGCAAAGTAAGCCTTCAATGCCTCAGCATCTTTAGCCTCGATGGTCACATTGCCCTCCTTAGCCATTTGCTCAGCCAATTTAGCGATCACGCCTTGCATAAACTTAGCATCAGCTGTAGCAGCCTTAACGCTGTCAGCAGCCACTTGCTCAGTAATGAGGTCAGTAACCTCAGTCTTGAGTGCGCTAACACTTTGCTCAGCGAAGAGTTTCAACTCGGCACGAGTGTTCTTATCCAACTCTGCCAATTTAGCCTCAGCTGCAGCAGTTTTCTCAGCAGCCTCTTTCTCAGCTTTTGCTACGATAGCAGCAGCTTCTTCTTGTGCCTTTGCCACGATAGCAGCAGCTTCGGCATTACCTTTCTCTACGCCCTCAGCGTAAAGTTTGTTGGTCAATTCTGATAGATTCATTGTATATATATTTTTATTTATTATTCGCTTATTACTCGCTATTTTTTTGCTTTCTTCTGGGCGTTTGCCCACAATAGTCCATAATCGCTACAAAGGTACTGCTTTTTTTTGACATAAACAAATAATAATCCATTTTATTTTGTTTTATTTATTTTTGCCACATG
Organism: Paludibacteraceae bacterium; assembly: GCA_045532335.1. Lineage (GTDB taxonomy): Bacteria > Bacteroidota > Bacteroidia > Bacteroidales > Paludibacteraceae > Colicola. The sequence goes on along the minus strand of JAZSFR010000007.1, from coordinate 9,332 downwards.
CACCCAACAATTACGTAGCATTTACCTTCATCAAATCGCTGCCATACATTCATTTTCCATCTTATTGTTTTTATCCCTTCATCTGCCTATTTATTGCCACCTATTTGCCACCTGTCTCCATCGTGAGCTCATCGTGATTTCATCGTGACCTCATCGGAATCTCACCGAAGGAACTCCGAGGGAACTCCGAAGAAAGAGCGAAGCATTATCGTGCTATTCCCCTTCCGTTTACAGAGCGGTTACGAATGGAAAACAAAGAATGGTTAAATAATCCCTTGGCAAAAAAAGCCCTGTGGCGAACCACAGGGCTAGGGTGAGAAATTATATATCAAAGGATTGATGCTTGGATTATGGTTGCACTGCGAAAATCTTTGTAGAAGAATGCACCATATCATTGAGACGCTTGGCAATTTTATTCCAATTAAAATTGCCCGTAGTCATAACAACTGATTCATTAAAATCTATTTCATCAAAATATGTGAGCGCTTTAATAGGCATCATGACATTAGCCATTGGAAATTTTGATATATAAAAATCAAGCATTTCTTCCAATGAATATTGAGTAGATAAAGTAGCTATATCTATAAAATCCTTAATTCGTGTTCCATTCTGGGCTATAGCAGATAATTTCATGGCTATAATATCAGGTACACTCTCTAAACGGATACCATCAATAATATCAGGAGACTGAAGATGTGGATAGTTAAATCGAATACAATCTATCATTACCCCATCAATAAAACCTTTGAGCGTTTGATTTCGCTCATATGACACCTTTAAGCCATATCGTTGTACCAACATGGATTTTAGTTCCTCTAAATCAAAGTCTTCGGTAGTAAATAAGTCCAAATCAATACTTTTTCGATGTCCTATGCGCAAAGCGAGCGCAGTACCACCAACAAGATTGAATGATTGGAGCAAAGGTTCAGCCTGTAATTGCTTTAATAATTCCAATGTGCGGGGCTCGACTGTTTCTTGGTGTAACATTTGAGTTCCTCCTTATTAAGATTAAACAAAGTACAAACGAAATGTATATTCAAATCATTTAAATAAGGTACTGATTTGACTATTTCTCGAACTCCATTAATGCCTCCATATAAGTCAAAGGCTGCAAAGAAATCTTCAGGAGTTCCCATTTCTATAACACGCTGCACAACAAGTCTCTTCGATTTCTGCCAATCAAAGGTATTGATATCGTATTCCCACAAAAGCGCTTTATTGGGCAAACGATCTCCTGCGCTATATGTATCTAACAAAATCATTCGTATTGCATTTTGTTTTGCAAAGGTACAACTTTTTATTGAAATATGCAAATATTATGCCAGAAAAATGTAACAATATGCATTAAAAAGCCCTGTGGAGAACCACAGGGCTAGGATGAGAAATTATATTCTCAAAGATTAAATGAATGCTTAATTACTCAGCAACGAAAGTGAGTTTCTTGTTTTGCTCAGCAGAGCCATCCCAATCAAACTCAAATTTAACAGAACCCTTGAAAGCAGGAATTGTGATGTCACCATCACCAGTAGCCTCAATACCTTCAATTGTCAAATCGCTACCACCGAAGCTCTTAGCCCAATCGTGGTTGAAACGAATCTTGAATGCACCAGCAGCGAAATCAACACCTTTAGCCTCGAATACATAGTGGCTACCCTCATTGCTTACAAAAGCAAGATCTGTATCAGCGTCCCAGTTACCATTAACGGTACCGATGAATGAGTAAACGAATGTAGAAGGATCGAGAACCTCAAGTTCACCAGTCTTCTCTACAGTGCACTTATAAGCATCTTGGGTGGTAGCAGCTGGGCCAACGAACTCAAGAGTAATCTTGTACTCAGCGCGATCCAAAGCAATATCAGCACCACCTGGAAGACAATCTTGACCAAGGTTGGTGTTAGCTTTAACGAGGTTAGCAATATCCAAGTTGATTTTCCAAGCATTGCTGTGAGCGAACTTGAATGCACCAGCAGTCTCGATAGTGCAGTTCCACTCCCATTTGTAGCTATCAGCTGCTTTCTCACCAGCGGTGAAGCCCCAGCCGTTCATAGCGCCACGAACGCCCCATACTACAGGAACGATGATGCATTGAGCGCCACCTACGTCATTCAAAGCCTCATCCTCGTTGAAGTCGAGAACAATGTGATAAAGACCAGTCTCAGTTACTTCTACAGAAGCATTCTCAGCAAGAGAACCCTTGTAACCAGGAACGTTAACGTTGTCAGTTACAATAAGTTCCTCACCATACTCAAGAGTAGCACCATACTTGTCAGCAGCAGCACCTTTCTTGTTTACGAACTCATACTTCTTACCAGCCTCGAGAACGATGTACTTCTCATACATACCTGTACGAGCAGTTTGATCTACCTCGTTGATACCTTGATCCATTGCATTTGCCTCAATGAGATCAACACCTACCTCAGATACATAGAAACCGTTTGGCAATGCGTCCAAATCAGGACCATTTGTTTTGTTTCCATCACATGAAGTGAATGTTACAGCAGCAACTAAAGCCGCTACAAAAATACCAAATTTCTTCATAATAATTTTGAATTTTGATTAGTTAATAAATTTTGTTAATTGGATATATATTCAAAAGTGAATATTCGTTAGTTTAATAACCTTTATTTTGTGTCCAAATCTTCTTACCAGTTTTTGGATCAACATAGGACTTCTGTAATACTTTGTAAGGAATAGGGAACCAACGACGTGTCTCCGCTGTATTCTTAACGTATTGAATGTTTTCAAATTGACCGAAACGAATCAAGTCACGACGACGTTGATTCTCCCATGTCAATTCACGTCCACGCTCAGCAAGGATACCATCTTTAAGTCCTGTTCCTAAAGCAGTAAATGCGTCAGGGTATGCGGCATCAAAAGTAGCAATAGGATCCTGTTCGTGTGTAAAACTACGTTTTTTGATAGCATCTACAGATGAATTTTCAATCCCAGGAGCATCATCTTGTCCACCGCGCAAGATAGCCTCTTTCTTCATCAAGATAACATCGGCATAACGCAAGAGCACAAAGTCGTTCTCCATATAAGTATAAGTACCCGTTTTATCGATCTCATACTTGTACATACGTGCACCGTCAATACGGTTAGCAGAATCCAATGCGTTAATTTGAGGAACAATAACAATAGGTGTGCCATCATTATCTGCAATCGTATCACCATTCTCTTCACAAAGAGGGCCCAAGAACCATGCATATTGATGCTCTGCCAAAGTTCCTTCACTCTTTCCTGCACCACGAACATCGCTTGTATTATAAATCTCCATAAATTGTGGACGAGCAACGAAACCATTCCAACAGTCTAGTTTCATACCAAAACGTGTTTGGAACTTGTAGTGCAATGAAAGATAGCAAATACGCAATTTATTTTTGCAAGAATATTGATCACGCTCGTTGTTGGTAGTTCCATCCTCTACAATAGTAAAGATATTCTCTTTGCTGCCACCATTTTCGAGCAAGAAATTATTGAAATAATTGTTCTCAATAGCATATGAACCAGAATTGATTACCTTATTGAGGCAACGAATAGCATTAGTATAGAAATCAGCAGGGCTACTAATAGTGATACCAGCTTCTTTCATAAGAACGGAAGCAGAGTCACCATTGTGCACGGTGCATGTACGTTGAGCTGCCATTACATTTTCTGGTGTACAACCATATGACTCAGCGTTGAGATACAATTTAGCCAAAAGTGTATATGCCATACCTTGTGTACAACGTCCGAGATACAATTGGCGGTTTGCATCGTTTACAACAGCCATATTAGGTGCGTTTTTCTCGAGACAAGCGACAAGGTGAGCCCAGGTGACCCATGGGTCGAGCAATGTCTCTTTACGGTCAGAATAATCCTCCATGTATGGAATACGACCAAAAGAGTCGAAAAGCAAATAGTAGTAGTATGAACGAAGAACTTCCATTTCACCTACATACATTGCATAGATTTCTGGAGACATATTCTCTTCGTTGGAATAGAGTGTTTGTAGCAAGTTGTTGCACAAGACAGAACCTGATACAGTACAGTTCCAAATATTGTTAAATGCCTCTCCATATGCATTCCACTCGTGTGTGTTAAGGAATTTCCAATAACCACCATCGTTCCAATCACCACCCTTACGGATTGGGCACAAACCTTCATCAGATGTCAATGTGTTTACTCCCCAATATCCCCAGTGGTCATGCATAAAACGAAGATCAGCGTATGCTTGACCAACGAGGTTGGTTACGTTCTCCTCATTTTGCAGCATTTGGTCAGTGGTAGGTTTACCGAAGTTCTCCTCCTCCAAGAAACCTTCACAAGAAGAAAGTACTGGCAATGCTATTGCGCATATAAGCGCATATTTAAAAATCTTTTTCATTATTTCTACAAATTAAAAGAGGTTAAGATTTATACCAAATAAGAATGATGCTGTCTTAGGATAGAAGTTGTTGATTTCTATACCAGGATAGTCAATACAAGAAGTATTAATCTCTGGATCAAGTCCTGAATAAGAAGTGATAGTAAAGAGATTTTGTCCTGTTGCATATAGGCGCAAAGATTGAGCATATTTATTCTCTTTAAACTTAAAGGTATAACCAACAGTAATGTTATCACATTTCAAATACGAACCATCTTCCAACCAATAATCGGAGAAGTGATTATAATCAGCAAAGATAGCACCGTTGTTCTTAGTTGGTCCATTTCCAGAAGCTACGTCCTTAACAAAGAAGTTGTAATCTGTGGTCTTATCGGTACCATCTGGAGTGTACATAAATCGTGTTGCATTCAAGATTTTATTACCAATCACACCACGCAAGAATACAGTAACATCTAAATTCTTGTAACGAACAGTGTTATTCCAGCCATAGGTTACAGCAGGTTGTGCAGAGCCCAAATACTTTTTGTCAGCAGCAGTAGGTTTCGCTGTTGGACCACCATATTGATCTTCGTACACCCATTCACCTTTACTATTAAAGCCCAAGAACTTATAGCCATAGAACTGACCTACTTTACCACCTTCCATCAATATTTGTGTATAAGAGTCAGAACCATTAAATTTGTTACCATGGAGGTTACCTTGTGGAGAAGATGTATAGTTGTAACCTGCTTCAGGATCAGAAAGTTTAGTAATGATGTTCTCGTTCCAAGCCAATGTAAGCGAAGAAGTCCAAGTTACATCTTTCTTTTGAACAGCTACACCAGTAACAGCGAGTTCGACACCATAAGAAAGCATCTCACCAGCGTTAGCAAGCAACTTGTCGTATTGATATGGAGGAGTTGGAACATCGTACAACCAAAGGAGGTCTTTGGTATTACGAACATAACCTTCAAGACTACCAGTCAAACGATTATTGAAGAATCCATAGTCAACACCAAGGTTGTACTCGTATTTCTTCTCCCATTTCAAGTCTGGATTGACATTCTGAGTTACCTTGTATGTATTAACCTCTTTTCCACCAATAGTAATCACATCGGATTTAGAAAGAAGTGCTACAGACTGAAGGCTTTTATTTACATCGTTACCAGTAACACCAAAACCTGCGCGAATTTTCAATTCGTCAACCCACTCTACATCGCTCATAAAGTCTTCACCTTTAATGCGCCAACCAGCACTTGCAGCAGGGAAATAACCCCATTTGTTGTTTGCACCGAAACGGCTTGATCCTTCAGCACGCAATGAAACAGAGAGAAGGTACTTGTCATCGTAGTTATAGTTAATACGAGCGAAGCCAGCTGCCAACGCGTTTGACTCACGCCATGAGTTAGCAGAAAGATTATCTTTAGATGCATCACCTTCACCAATTGAATAATATTTAAGCGAAGGCATTACAAATCCCTTATTCGAAGCATTCAATCCATCAATCATAAAATGTTGGTATGAGAAACCCGCCACAGCAACAATACTATGTTTATCCCATTGTCCAACATAATCAACAGTTGCTTCATACAATTGGTTAAGTCCCATATCATATTGACGATTAGCCCAATCGCTACTACCAATAGAGTTAGGAGAAAGCAATTCGCCAGTATATGAATAACTATGGTTATCACCTTCTTCAATAGCAGCAAAAGCATTCACTTTCAAACCAGGAAGCGATTTAATATCAACAGTAGCCTTGATAGATCCACGGAAGAAATTACCATCTTGATAATTTTCAGTATTATACAAACGCTCTACTGGGTTTGATTGACCACTATTAGACACCAAATAATAGCCATTAGGAGAGTTTTCATCGTAGATAGGCATTGTAGGGTTGAGTTGTGCCGCCAGTGTATAGTCCGCAGATGAACGATCATTGCGATAGTGCATATAAGATACATCGTATTGCAATTTCAACCAACCATTCAAGCACTTTTGGTCAGCAGCCAATTTAGCAGTAATCTCATTACGACCATTATTGATTGCGATACCTTCTGCATCCTTGTAGTTGATAGAAGCACGATAGCTGAAATTCTTATGTGAGCCAGAGATTGCTACATTATGATTATGTGTAATAGCAGCATCACGACTCAACGCCTTAGTCCAATCGGTAGTTGCTCCGTGATCTATACCAGACAACAAGCCACCAGTATATGTGCTCAAATTACGGAATTCCTCCGCATTAGCCATACCAACACGGCTATTAATCCAAGATACACTCATATATCCTGCATATTCCAATTGCGTTTCGGCTTTATCGCTATTACCTTCACCACGCTTGGTAGTAATCAAGATTACACCATTGGTACCACGAGTACCATAGATAGCAGCAGCAGAACCGTCTTTGAGGACATCCATAGAAGCGATTTCATCTGGAGCGATATTGTCAATATTGGTTGTTGGCACACCGTCAACGATATACAGAGGAGCAGAACCAGTACCTTGACCAAGAGTAGAGAAACCACGGATTTGGATATTGTATCCCGTAGAAGTTGGGTCAGAAGTGGTACGGCTGATATTCAAACCTGCCACTTTACCTTGTAGAAGACCTACAGGGTTAGCTTTAATACCGGCATTGAAGTCTTCAGCCTTGATAGAAGCCACAGAACCTGTAACCTCTTTCTTCTTTTGTGAACCATAACCAATTGCTACGACCTCTTGGAGAACATGTGTGTCCTCAGCAAGGCGAACAATCATACCATTCTTAGCAGCAAGAGTTTGTGCGGCAAAACCCATGTAACTAATTTGGATTTGGGTTCCCTCTGCTACGTTGAGTTCGAAGTTACCATCGAAATCCGTAATCACACCATTGGTAGTGCCGACTTCAACGACACTAGCACCAATTACAGGAAAATCGGTAGCATCTTCCAAAACGGTACCTGTAACTTGCGCAGACATGGCCATTGAGAACGCTGCGAAAAGTACAAGTAAAAATGTCTTGTTTTTCATCATGTTAAAAATTTAATAAATTATATTTTAAGAGTTTTAAAAGTTTTAACAGTTTTAAGGTAGTGTTATTTTTTGCCTTCTTTGATGAGCACTACGCTAGCAGCACCAAGGATAAGCAATACACCTGCTGCCACCAACATACCCACTTGTGAGCCTACACATATATATTTAAGGACAGAACCACCGATCACAGCTGCCACAATTTGTGGAAGACAAATCGTACAGTTGAACAAACCGAGATAGTAACCCATATTATCACCCTTGAGCGAGTTGGTCAAGATAGTAAATGGCACAGCCAACATCGCTGCCCAAGCCGCACCAATGAGCGCATAAGAAACAAGCAACACGTATTGGTTAGTTACAAACATGGTAGAAGCAAAACCTAACGCACCTACAATCAATGAGATAGCATATGCTCCCTTGTTGTGGAAATATTTCTCCAAGGTTGGCATAATCAACGCCCAAAGCATTGAACCAACCGCTTGAATAGCAAAGCATACACCTACCCAGTTACCAGCTGTTTGGAAAGCCTCCGCAGCGGTCGTCACACCATCCCAACCAAAACATTGAGTAGCGATAGCACCGTTAGAATAGGTCCACATAAAGAGGAAAGCTGCCCAGCAGAAGAATTGAACAAGACCTACGGTCCAGAAGGTAGAAGGTGCATTAATAAGCAACTTAATAAAACTAGGATCCTCCTTCTTCTCGTCTTTCTTCTCTGCAAGACCATGGAACTTAGCATATTCCTCTGGATTCAACTCCTTAACAGTAAAGAAAGTATAGAGCACACAGAAAATCAAGAGGGCTGCGCCAATATAGAAGCTCCACTTCACAGAATCTGGCACCACGCCTTCTGGAGCGGTATTAGCAATACCCACCCAAGTAAAGAGAATTGGGAAGATATAACCTGCGAGCGATCCTGCATTGCAGAGGAATGATTGGATAGAGTACGCAAGACCCTTTTGCTCCTCGTTCACCATATCGCCCACCATCATTTTAAATGGTTGCATCGCAATATTGATGGAAGTATCCAAGAACATGAGCGAGAATAGACCAAACCACATAGCCGCATTCAATCCCAAGAAAAGAGATTGACCAAAAGTAAAGTTACCTGCATTAGGAAGGAGGATCATCACAGCGATAGCGATGAGCGCACCCACAATCAAGTAAGGTTTGCGACGACCAAGACGATTCCAAGTCTTATCCGAATACTTACCCACGAGAGGTTGCACAATCATACCCATCAACGGAGGAAGTACCCAAAAGAAAGATAGTTGATGAGGATCTGCGCCCAAAGTGGCAAAAATACGAGAAATGTTAGCACTCTGAAGTGCATAAGCAATTTGGACTCCAAAGAATCCAAAACTGAGATTAAAAAGCTGCCCGAAGGACAAGTTGCGTTTTTCTGTCATGACGATATTTTCTAAATCGGGCACAAAGATACACATTATTTTTCACACACGCAAGAGCGTACGAGAAATAGTTTTAAAAAAAAGATACGCAAACGATTGCAAAAGGGCGTGTTTTTTAGCACCTCAAAAAACGCAGATCATTCGCAAACTAGTTAGGAATTTACCCTTATCAAACTTCAGCAAAGATATAGTTATCTACCGTTTATCTACCGTATATCTATCGTATATCTACCGTTTATCTACCGTGTTTGACAAAGCAAAGATTCAAACAAGAGAGGCGAGGATTAAATAGTGAATATCAGAGCATTGAAAATAAAATAATGAAAAAATAAATATTTTTTTAGAAAAACACTTGCATATATCAAAAAAAGTTTGTACTTTTGCACTCCGAAAACTTAATTAAGAATTTTGAATTTTGAATGTGTCCCATCCTGAAAAAGGTTTACACATAAACAGATAAAAAAGTATCAATTATTAAGATTTAGTATTATGTGTAACCAAGAAAAAAAACTCAAAAGAATCAATCGAACCAGCTATTCCTTAACAGAAAAGCGCTCAATTCT
>JAZSFR010000011.1:0-110534 GCA_045532335.1 Paludibacteraceae bacterium | reverse complement strand
ACAATTGCTAACTTACATGAACTCAATGCCAATGCACCAAGAATGGTGATTAAAATAAAACTTTTTTTCATAATAAATAAATTTAATTGTCATGCCTACTCTTCATCGGATTTTCGGCTGCCTCCGTTTGTTATTTAGTTGATTGTTTAACAACTTGAGAGGCATACAAAAAAAGCGTGAAACTTGCCATTTGCCAGTTCCACGAATTGAGGCTGTCGCATTGCCCTTGATGTTAGAACCGACAACGCGAAGCCCACGCCGAATATAAAATATACTCTCGTGCTACATAGTTAAGGTACGCGTGTGCGCATACGAATATACGCAAAAGGCGTACCAAAATCGGCACAAGAGGGATAATCTTATATCCCGTAGGACATCTATCGTTGCTAAGTCCTGAACATCAATTAGAAACTGCGACATTTCAATTCGTCAGAACAGAGCGCTAATAAACGCCTTTTTAATATGTCTGCTACCCTCCGCCAATGATGTCAGACATCCCCGGCGCAGGTTCACGCTGCAAAGGTAGTAATTTATTTTGAATTGAGCAAAAAAAATAAACGATTTTTAAAAGATTTGATATATTTGGCTATTAGGTAAAGGTAGTATATCCCTATTGCAAAGGTATTGCAAGGGTATTGAAAAAGCAAAGCAAATAAAAGGATAGGTAGAAATGTGAAATCTTAAGAAATAATCTCACTACACCCAAATTTCTTCGGGATAGATGATTTGGGTCAAGTATAAACCCTCGGCTGGAGCGGAATCTCCTGCTGCGGTACGAGTATGCTGCGAAATGACCTCGGCAAATTGCTCAATGGTCATTTTTCCACGACCCACTTCAAACAAAGTTCCTACCACCGCACGCACCATATTGCGTAAGAAACGGTCTGCGGTAATCGTAAACACCGCATGCCCATTCTCCTTGACTTCCCATTGGGCATAGGTCAAGTCACAGATGGTGGTCTTGACATCTGTGTTGCTGCGGCAGAAAGAGGCAAAGTCTTGTTTTCCAATAAGATACTTAGCCGCCTCGTTCATGGCATTAAAATCCAATCCTGGTCTTACACGAGTAGCTAAATCGTGCAAGAAAGGGTCTTTGTGATCTACAATATGATATTCGTATGTGCGACTTTTAGCCGTAAAACGAGCGTGTGCTTCGTCGGTTACGGGAACAATATCGTGAACAGCAATGGAGTTGGGAAGTATTCCGTTGAGACGAAAGACTAGGTTATTGGCAATTGGCAATTGGCAATCGGTAAGGTCGAAGTGGGCAAACATTTCGCGAGCATGAACGCCAGCGTCCGTGCGACCTGCAAAAGTAAGAGGAACTTCCTCGCGGAAGATCATCTTGAGAGCTTGCTCCATAGTTTCTTGCACCGTGATGCCATTAGGCTGGCGTTGCGAGCCATGAAACTCCGTTCCTAAATATGAAAACTTAATAAAATAACGCATAATTCTTCGCCTTTAACCTCTCGCCTTTAACCTTTCGCCTTTAACCTTTCGCCTAATGCACGCACTTGCTGGTTAATCTCGGGGGAGAGATTTTTGAACCATGCAATGGCACAAGCTCCGCCCATAAGTACTACTGTGCGGAGGATACTACTGATCCATATATTATTGATTGGCAGATATTTGAGCCAAAGGGTATTCGTGCTGAGGATCAACAAGAGAAGAAGGAGAATCTTGAGGTGTTGACTTGTGAAAGTAGGCGCTTTGCTGGTCAAACGCACCGTTATTATAATAAGTATAAAGTACAAAGCATATGAGAGAAGGTTGCTCACAGCTGCACCATTCATCCCGAGTGTAGGAATGAGGGTGTTGTTGAGCAAAATAGAGGATGCTGTCAGGATAAACGAAAACAACAATGAGAAAGCGTAGAAACGTGAATAGTTAAGGGTATTAAGGGTAAAGGAGCCAGTAGCTATGATCAATTGACTCACGCCTAACATGAGCACAACAGAGCGTGCTTCGGCATAGGTAGCACCATTAGGTAAAATATGGAAAATCAAGTCAACATTGAGCCAAATGGCACACAAAATCATACCACCAATAAGTAGCAAATTGCTGCTGACTTGTTGCATGAGGTGGGTGATTTCGTTTTGGTTGTTATTTTTGATGGCATTAGCCAGTTGGGGTGCAGCAATAGCCGTCACCGAACGATAAGGGATACTAACCATCACTGCAATATAGGTAGCAATGGCAAAGATACCCGTATAACTCAATCCCATCTCTGCGGTAATAAAGAAACTAGATAGGGTAGGGGCTAGCACCGAAGTAACTGCCGAAACGAGCAAGAAACCCGTGTAGAGGGCATATTGTTTGACTAGTAGAGGGTTGTTACGTACGAACCGCCAATCAGGACGTAGCGACACCTCACCTAGCGAAAAGAGATAGATAATATTGCAAAGCATTGCTACGGCATACACCGCACACAACGCAATCACAAACCCATCTATATCCACCACGCGGAAAGAGTAGAGTAGATAAGCAGCCAACAGTCCAATGCGTGTGATGAGTTCGCGCACCGCGCGAGGAATGACGATATGCATACGCACATTGGCGTTGGTCTCAAAAATGGTTTGATAGAGCATGAAGAACGCCATTGGAAGCACCATATAGTAGTACTCTACAAATAGCGGCGACTTCTCGCCAAACCATTGACTTAGAGGGGTATAGCAGACGCAATAGAGTGCCGCAAAAATGGCAAATCCCACGAGTGGAATAAGGATAGTCCAGAAGAAGAAGCCGTGTTCAGTATTCTTTTCTTTCGCCTCCTCGCCTTCTCGCCTCTTCGTCACGAAGTGTGGATAAAACCGTATAATGGATGCGGATGTACCCAACTGCGCCAATCCAATAAAGAGTGTGGCAGCATCAACCAATACACGTGCCAATCCAATCTCCTCAGCGGTGAGGAAACGAGTCAAGACGAAAAAGGTAGTAACAAAGCCCACCGCCACCCCTAAATAGGTGACGATGGTACCTTGTATACTTTGTTTGGCGATGATGCCCATAATCTAATAGCCACGTAGTGGCAATCGGTTTTTATTCGATGTCGAGCAACTCAACTTCGAAGATAAGGGTTGAGTATGGAGGAATAGAGCCAGCTTGTTGGCTACCATAACCCAACTCTTGTGGGATATAGAATTTGTATTTGCTACCCACAGTCATGAGTTGAAGACCTTCGGTCCAACCTGGGATCACTTGAGTCAAAGCGAAAGAGATAGGCTCGTTGCGATCTACGCTACTGTCAAAGACGGTACCATTGGTCAAAGTACCATGGTAGTGTACTTTTACAACATCAGTTGCAGTAGGAGTCTTTTTGCCTTTACCTTTTTTGAGTACTTCGTATTGAAGACCGCTAGGAGTGGTGATCACACCCTCACGAAGAGCGTTCTCTGCGAGGAACTTCTCGCCTTCTTCTTTAGAGTTACCATACTTGATGTTGGTCATAGTAGATTGGATATACTCGCCTGCGAACTCTGGATTCCATTCTTCGTTATAACCCAAAAGACCATTGATGAAACCTTGTTTGATGAGTGCGAAATCGGTTGCCAAACTTGGCTCGCCAATCAAACCAACAGCCTCTTGCTCCTTGATGCTCTTACCAATTTGCTCACCCATATTCACGATTTGTGGGTTGGTGATGTTGCTCTTGAGACCTTTGTTGATGTAAGCGATGAACTCTTTTTTCATTTCGCCAGTGCTATCCATAGCGAATACGTACATAGATACCTCACTACCGTTGAGATAACCGAAAGCGTAGTTAAGACTATCGTTTTGGTTAGCAAGAACAACAGCTTTTACTTTGCTAGGGCAGCTGCCTTTGATAGCCTTGCCTGCTTTCACAGAGTCGTTAGACATAGCAGATGCTTGGTATTGCGCTTGGAAATAGTTGCGCGCAGCCTCGCCAGTCATAACAACGGTATCGTTGTACATACCATTGATCAATCCTTGGAAGAAGAGTTTCTCGTTGAGAGTCCATGCTGGGTTGTCTGCCAAACCGGTTTTCTCTGAAGCCTTAATAGCTTGACCAATGTTTTTACCAATTGCAGCAGCTTCGCTGAGTGATTCTACTTTGCCATCATAACCGCGTTGAAGCGCATCAATAAATTCAGTAACGGTCTCAATAGATGAGTCGTTGCGGAGTTGGTACATCTTGAGTTGGGAACCATTTACAAGACCCAATGCGTAGTTCATACTGTCGTTTTGATTCTCTAGAACGACTGTTTGTGCGGTGTATGTCTTACCGCAAGCTACCATTGCCAATGCAGCGATAGCGAGAATACAGATTTTTTTCATTCTTTAATAAATATTGTTTGGTTATTATTATTCAATTCCGAGCAACTCTACTGTGAAGATCAATGCTGCATATGGAGGAATATTTGCTCCTGCACCACGTTCTCCGTAAGCCAATTGGTATGGCAAATAGAGTTTGTACTTGCTACCAATAGACATGAGTTGAAGACCCTCTGTCCAACCCTTGATCACTTGATTCAAACCAAAAGTGATGCTCTCGCCACGTTTGTAGCTGCTGTCAAACACAGTACCATCAATGAGTGTTCCCTCATAGTGTACGCGCACTTTGTCGGTTGCTTTAGGTTTTTGGCCGATAGTTGCTTCCAATACTTCGTATTGAAGGCCGCTCTCGGTTACTTTCACACCTTCACGCTTTGCGTTCTCAGCGAGGAATGCCTCGCCTGCTGCCTTTGCCTCACCAGCAATCTTCTCTTCCAACTCGCTGAAGAACTTACCCAACACTTGTTGAGCCTCTTGGTAAGAGATTTGTGGTTGGTTCTTCTCCAATACATCTTTGATACCTGCTGCCAAATCAGCATATTCCAAGGAAGTAACACCACTTCCCATCAAGTTTTGACCCATACTAAGGCCAATAGCATAACTAATTTTGTCCATTTCTTTTATATTTTTTTTACTTTAAACTTTCAACTTTAAACAGTCAACTGATTCATTCTCGTGATATACTTTCCGATAATATCAAACTCCAAGTTCACTTGCGTACCCACTTCAATGTACTTGAAATTGGTGTTGTCGTGGGTGTAAGGTATGATGCATACGCTTACATAACCTTTGCCATCCACTACATCGGGCTCGCAAACGGTTAGACTCACACCATTGATACTCACCGAGCCTTTATCCACGCAGAAATAGCCACGCATAGCCATTTCTTTGGTGCTCTCATATTCAAAACGATAGTACCAACTACCTTCTGTCTCTTTGACTTCCACACAGCGTGCTGTTTGATCTACATGTCCTTGCACGATATGACCATCCAATCGCTCGCCCAGCAACATCGAACGCTCTAGATTAACCCAATCACCCTCTTTGGCTTCGCCCAAGTTTGTGCGATTGAGTGTCTCTTGCATGGCTGTTACAGTATATAGATCTCCCTCTATCTTCACCACCGTCAAGCATACACCATTGTGTGCGATGGATTGGTCTATTTTTAGCGACTCTACGTATGGATTGCGCAGGGTAAAGTGTTTGTTGGTCTGTTCTTGCTCAATCTTTACGATTTGAGCCATTGATTCTACTATTCCTGAAAACATAGATTATCTTTTTAGTAATGTCTTTCCATCCAATCGATAGAAAATTCCACAATATATAATAAGGAGTATAGTTCCTATACCCATTTTGGTCCAATCATTCATTGGCAACAAGTGTGCCAATAGGTAATATACTGCCAAAAGTGTCAGAATTACCAAGGTGTATATGCCAATTCGGCGCAAATCGTATGGAATGGTCAAATGTCTGCGTCCTACCAAATACGAAAGTAGCATAATTACCAAATAGCATACCGTGCTACTCAAAGCGGAAGCCATATAACCGATGCGTGGTACAAACACCACTTGCAATCCGAATGTAATGGCTACTCCGAGTAGCGAAAAATAGGCTCCCCATTGGGTTTTATCGGTCAACTTATACCAGAAACTAAGGTTGAAATATACCCCCTGGAAGATATAAGTCCATAGTACAATAGGGACAATGCGTAGTCCTTCCCAATAGGATGGTGCGACAATAAATTTTAGTAAGTCTAGGTAAACAATCATTCCCAATAGTATCATATACGAGAAGATAATGTAATACTTCATCGCATCTGCGTAAGCGGCAACTGACTCTCTATCCTTGTGTTTGGCAAAGACAAAGGGTTCGTAAGCATAGCGGAATGCTTGGGTAAACATCATCATCACCATAGCCACCTTGAAACATGCGCCATAGATACCTAATTGGGTTTGGGCATCCTCTCCTGTATAGAGGAATGGGAATAGAATGCGATCCAAAGTCTGATTCATGATTCCACATACGCCCAATACGAGCAGTGGTAGAGAGTATTTGAGCAGTTGACCAAGCAAATCCCATGAAAAGATGTGTGCCCTATCTTCCGTTCGCTTAAACCCTTCTGCCACAGCTGGAATAAGGAACAATGTTTGTATGCCTGTTGCCAAAATATTGGCTACAAACACATATCCTACACCGTAATTAGGATCATACCAAGATGAGATAATACTCCAATCCTGAATCTTAGGACATAGCACAAGGAAGAATAAGTTGAGTGCTATGTTCAGGAATACAAAGAGCAATTTGAGTGCAGCAAACTGCAATGGGCGTTTCTTGTAACGCAGGTACGCAAACGGGATACTAGCGAAAGCATCGATTGCCACTGTTACACCTAGAATAGCAATAAATTCAGAGTGTGAAGGGTAACCGATGAGCGTTGCAATCGGAGTCTGCCACAAGACACATGCCAAGGCAAACAGTAGAGAGGTGGTGAAGAGTGTAATGAGCGATGTGGTATATACGGTGCGTGGATTCTCGCCTTCTTTATTAATAAAACGGAAGAATCCTGTTTCCATACCATAGGTCAGTATCACCAACAACAGCGCTGTCCATGCGTAGAGGTTGGTTACAATACCGTAATCTGACTGCTGTTGCAATACATATGTGTATAGCGGAACAAGCATCCAGTTTAGGAACTTGCCCACAATCGAAGAGACACCATAAATAGCGGTTTCCTTCGCCAATATTTTCATTTGCAGATTACTATTCATTTCTTTAAACTCTAAACTATAGCGGCTTGCCGCGTCCTCTAAACTCTGCTACTGCACACCCTCCACAATTAGCACAATCTCGCCCTTAGGTGGGGTTTGCTTGTAATGTGCTGCTAACTCTGCGAGTGTTCCTCGCTGGGTATCCTCGTGTAGTTTGCTAATCTCGCGACTTATGCTTGCTCTGCGCTCACCACCCATAAACTCTGCCAATTGTTCCAATGTCTTTACCAATCGGAATGGAGACTCATAGATGATCATCGTGTGGGTCTGTTCAGCGAGGATTTTCATGCGTGTCTGACGACCTTTTTTCTGTGGCAAAAAGCCCTCAAAATAGAATCGGTCATTAGGCAATCCTGAATTTACCAGGGCTGGCACAAAAGCCGTTGCACCAGGCAGACACTGTACCTCTACACCTTTCTCTACACAAGCACGAACGAGCATAAATCCAGGATCGGATATACAAGGTGTACCTGCATCAGAAATGAGTGCAACATTCATACCTGCCGCCATACGAGCCGCCATATCATCGCTCGTCTCATGTTCATTGAACTTATGATGGCTCTTGAGCGGCGTGTGGATATCGTAATGCTTGAGCAATACGGATGATGTGCGTGTATCTTCTGCCAATATGAGATCCACCTCTTTCAGCAGTCGCAACGCACGCAGTGTAATATCTTCTAAATTACCGACAGGAGTAGGGATTACATAGAGCATCGCAATAATTCTTAATCAAAATTCTTAATTAACTAAAGCGGCGTTTCAGTATATTCTCAAAGAGTTGTACAGCGGTGGACTCTTTATCCCATTCAAAGTTTTCTGCCACATACTCCAACGCTTCGTTGAGAGATCCTAAACCATTGAGTTCGTCTAATGTCTTTTGCATCAATTCGCCATTACCTGCAAAGAGTTCTCGTTGGAAGAGGAAACGATCGCCCAATGAAATAGCTTGACGGATATCCTCCACCGCAGAACCAAACAATGAGGTTTGTGTTGGCGTAGGACGTGGTGCTGGTTTCTCCACCACTGGTGCAGGTTCCACCACAGGAGCAACTTCTACTACAGCTTGAGGGGTTGGTTCTACTGGGACAACCACAGGCTCAACTATTGGCTCCAGTTCTACCACGGGTGCAGAAGCTGGTTCTTCTACCACTGGTTCTGACTCTTCCACTACAGGCTCTTCTGTTAATATGGGCGCATCATCAGTGATTTCTAAAGTTTCTAACCTAGCTAATTCTTCTGCAAGTTGCTTTCTTTTTTCTTTTAGGATTTCAATATCTGGGTCCTCCTCTAACCTCTCGCCTAATTGCCCTATCGCCTCATTCGCCTCCTCGAGTTGTGCTTCGAGTTGCGCTACACGAGCCTCTAGAGCAGCCAACTGCTGCTCCAGAGTACTTGTGTATGCGGTTAATGCTTGAATCAATTGTTCCATAACTGATTATTTAGTAGCGTCTTCAAGTTTCTTCATCATTGAGTACATGAAGATAGCTGCTACAGCGCAAACGCCTACGAATACGCTCCATACACCCCACAATGGCATGTCACCCCAGAGGTTACCACCGATAGATACGAGGTAGTTACCGATTGCAGTAGCCACAAACCAGCCACCCATCATCATACCTTTGTATTTAGGAGGAGCCACTTTACTTACAAATGAGATACCCATTGGACTGAGCAACAACTCAGCGAAGGTCAAAATCAAGTAGGTGTAGATCAATACATTTGCATTTACGAAAGTAGGATCACCAGTCACGCGAGCCAACTCTTGTGCGTTAGGAGTGAGCAAACCAACGCATGCTACTGCCATCACGATGTATGCCACAGTTGCTACCACCATACCAAGCGCAATCTTGCGTGGAGCTGATGGCTCTTTACCTTTCTTAGCGAGAGCACCAAACAATGCCATGCTGAATGGAGTCAATGCCACTACATAGAATGGGTTAAACTGTTGGAAGATAGGAGCGCTCAAGGTGATACCCTCAGCAGAAATGTTCAAGTACTTGTAAGCCAAAACGCCCAAAGCTGCTGCGATTACTACGCCAGAGATAACTTTCGCTTTTTTCTCTTTGCTTTGTACGAGTGAGAAACCTGCATATACAATCGCTACGATCATCACAAGGTTGATAATGTCGAATGCCATAGTTTGAACGCCGGTGCAGAGTGGTTGTACGAACTCATCAGCGAAATATGTCAAGGTCAAACCATTTTGGTGGAACGCCATCCAGAAGAAGATTACCACAGCGAACACGAGGCACAATGCCACGATACGCTTTTTGGTTTGCTCTGGAGTCAACTCCTCTACTTTTGCGCCACCAGTAGCAGCTACTTGCTTAGCAGAGTTCTCTACATGCTTAAACCAAGGACGGCAAGCATAGTAAATAGCGATACTCAAAATCAATGATGCGCAAGCCACCATGAAAGCGAAGTGATAACTATCGTTTACGCTTACACCAAGACTGGTTTGTGCCCAATCCATGATCTTCACAGCTGCGGTAGGAGCGAACATTGCGCCAATGTTAATAGCCATATAGAACAATGAGAACGCAGCGTCACGCTTGTCTGCATACTTAGGATCATCGTAGAGGTTACCTACCATTACTTGCAAGTTACCTTTGAACAAACCAGTACCAAAACTGATGAGTACCAATGCTGCAATCATTGCACCCATAGCGGTGCCACCTGCTCCCAGAGGTACTGCAAGTAAAACATAACCTGCAAACATAACTATAATACCAATGGTTACGCACTTGCCATAGCCAATCTTGTCTGCCAAGATACCGCCTACGAGTGGCAAGAAATATACCAACGCGAGGAAGGTAGAATAGATTTGTCCTGCGGTTGCAGCTTCCAATCCGAAGTTCGCACGGAGGAAGAGTGCAAATACGGCTAACATGGTGTAGTAGCCAAATCGTTCGCCTGTGTTGGCAAGCGCCAATGCAAACAGACCTTTAGGTTGATTTTCAAACATAATGTTGTTGATTTAAAAGTTATTATTTAGTTTCTTGATTTTTCAAAACTCGCACATAGTACACCACCCATGTTTATCCTCCACTCGTCCATACTGGATATCTTGTAACGCATGATACAATTTTGTCAATATCTCACCTGGTTCTCCAAAGTCATATGTCGCCCCCTTGTCCAAATCCACTACTTTGGTTATTGGCGAAATCACACATGCCGTTCCACACGCTGCCGCTTCGCTCATCTCAGCCAGTTCCTCCACTCGAATCCTGCGACGAGTTACTTTCATCCCCATCTCACGAGCGAGGGTCATCAAGGAATCATTCGTAATACTTGGCAGAATAGCACTACTTCGGGGAGTCAGATACTCCAACCCTTCGCCTTCTCGCTTTATACCAATAAAGTTGGATGCCGTACACTCATCAATATACTTATGTGTCTTAGCATCTGTAAACATACACTCATATCCCATGGCATGTGCCACCTCGCTTGCTCGGAAAGATGCGGCATAGTTACCACCTACTTTCCATTGCCCCGTACCTTGTGGTGCCGAGCGATCTATACTGCGGTTAACGAGGAATGGTGTGCCCTTGAATCCATTAGGGAAGTAAGGACCAATAGGAGTAGGGATGACAATAAACTCGCAGTCTTTGCCTGGACCTACGCTAATCTCTGGCGTTGTTGCCACCAATACTGGGCGGAAATACAAGGTTGCTCCCGTCTCGTAAGGTGGTAGAAAATCCATATTCTTCTCCAATGCTAACAAAATAGCCTCGCAGAATATCTCGGTAGGTACCGGTGTCATCAGCAATCCTTCTGCCGAACGCTGCATGCGCTTGGCATTCTCTTCCATACGAAAGATGCGTGCCTTGCCATCTACTCCGCGAAAAGCTTTCAACCCCTCAAAACACTCCTGACCATATTGCAAACCCGTAGCTGCCACATGTATGCTCATATGTTTATCGCGAGTAGCATAGGGTTTCTCCCATACACCATTACGATAAGCCGAGCGAACAATATAGTCCGTTTCTGTATAGTGAAATGTCAGTTTACTCCAATCTATCATAGCTTAATCACGGTTTCTGGACCGTATTCAAATAGCATGTCTAATATACTTTGCCCATTGCCAAAGCATGGTTCTAAATCCAATCCTTGCCAATCAGATGTTCTGTTTTCTCCAATTGCCAATATCCCATTGCCCATCGCCATATTATTTGTCAGCAGACGAACAATCACATCATGCAAACCCTCGTTCAAATCTACCAAAAATTTGGTCTCCTTCTCATAAAACGGACGAAAGAAATCCGCGTAATAGTCAAAGTATGGTGTGCGTTTGTATGCACTCATAAGGGCTATCCAATGTTGGTGTTGCCATTTCTGCTGATAACTGATCTCCACATCCCTAGTCAACTGTTTGCTATCTGCTCGCTTTACAGGTACGCTTAAGGTTAGCGGACCATCTGGGGTGGTTATAGTGCAACGATTACGATAGGTTTGTTTGGGAAAACTCTCCATCACCTCTATCTGCACCTGTGTTGGAGTGGTCAAATATTGTTTGTACCAATCCGCGCTACCCAAATATGTCGTCGGCAAGATGATCATTCAAAATTGCTTAAGCCAATTCGCTTCCAACGGATATGTCCTTTACCCCAAGCGTTGTCTTTCTCAATGCTCAACCATACAAACATCGGACGTCCCACTACGTGATCTTCTGGCACAAATCCCCAATAACGACTATCTGCAGATTTATGGCGGTTGTCACCCATCATCCAGTAGTAATCCATCTCGAATACATATGGTTCGCCCACTTTCATTGGTTTGAACTCATAAGCATCTGCGATGCGCTTGTACACCCAGAAATTCTCCTCAGTAATCATTACCGTATCTCCCTTGGCAGGAATGTAAATTGGACCATAGTTATCGCGAGTCCAACTATTATGTCCCAACGGATAAACCTCGCCACCATTTTCCTCTGGCTCAATTTCGATGCTCAGTATGTGAGTGTTCTTCTCCAATTCTGCCTTCATCTCTGCCGTCAAAGGAAGATGATATACTCCTTCCGCTAACTTAGTGCGATCTTCTTTGGAGATACCGAGCTTGGTCAGATAACTATTGCCCAAAACATAACCATCAGTTTTAACGATGTAATTGTACTGCAAGTATGGGTGTTTTGGTTCTGCCACACCATCGATATAAATCACATTATCTACGATTTGCAAACTGTCGCCAGGAGTACCCACGCAACGCTTTACATAATTCTCTCTTCTATCCACAGGGCGTACCACAATCTCACCGAACACATCCTTTCTGTTCTCCACGGTTCGTTTACCATAGTAGTGGCAAAGGGTATAATAATCTGGGTTTTGCATCTTGGTGCAAACGGTGTCACCTGTAGGGAAATTGAATACCACAATATCGCCTTTTTCTACCTCATCCCATCCATTCAATCGCTTGTACTCCCATTGAGGATTCTCGATATAACTCTTTCCACCCCATGGGAAAGTGTGTTGAACCAATGGCATAGAGAGTGGGGTATTAGGCACACGAGCACCATAGCACATCTTGTTTACGCACAAGAAGTCGCCCACACGCAGCGTTTTCTCCAAGGATGAAGTAGGAATCTGATAGTTCTGGAAAATGTACACATTGATGAAATATACTGCCACTAATGCAAACAATATAGCATCTACCCACGAACAAATCGTGTACAACATAGGATTCGCTTGTGGATTCTCCTTCTCGCCTTTTGCTTCATCGCTAGGCTTGTACTTCTTCCACCAGTTCCAATTAATATACTTGGTGGTAAACATATCCGCCACGATTGGCAACAAAACAAGCCAACCAAGACTAGCCCAATCGCCCCATGCTACCCAAATCACGAACGCAATATAGATGGTGCACCATACACCGCAAGCTATCCAACACTTAGCGGTAACTTCTTTGATTCTATCTTGAAAAGTCTTCATAAATGCATTTTATTCCAAAAAACGTGCAAAGGTACGAAAAAAAAATAACATATGCAAGAAAAATATAAAAATTATATTTTAGGGACTAAAAATACACAACAAACGACACCTTCTTAAAAGTGCCGTTTGTTAAGATTTCTACCTCTAAATACTCAACTCTAAACACTCAACTTTTTTCGAGTAGATACCGAGATGATAAGCAGATGATAGCGAGTGGATAAAACATATCAAATTTTAAGAAATCACCTCACTGAAATCGTGCCAACCTGTCTTGCCTTTCATCCATTCAGCGGCGATGACTGCGCCTAGGGCAAAACCCTTGCGACTTTTGGCAGAATGACTGATGCTGATGGTGTCAATTTCGCTATCCCAAACCACCGTGTGTATGCCCGCTACTTCGCCTTCTCTAATAGACTCTATATCGTTGATTTTTAGGCGGTCATCTCCAATGGCCTCCTGTAGTGTTTTGGCTGTTCCGCTAGGTGCATCTAGTTTGTGAATATGGTGCACCTCGGTCATGTGAGGAGTGTACTCTGGATATGCCTCCATGAACTTGGCTAGTTGCTTGTTTAGAGCAAACAAAATGTTGACGCCAATACTGTAGTTGGATGACCACATAAGTCCGATTCCATCGCCCTCTCGCCTTGTCGCCTCTCGCCTCATTGCTTCTACATCCCATCCCGTTGTACCGCATACTACAGGTACGCCTGCTTTCCAAGCGCGAAGGATGTTATCTGCTGCGGTTTGAGGGGTGGTAAACTCGATGGCTACGTTGGCAGATGCAAATGCATTTGACTCGAATTCTTCGAGGTTATTTTGGTCTATGATGCTTACAATCTCGTGTCCTCTCTCTCTTGCAATGGACTCGATCATGTGTCCCATCTTGCCGTATCCAATCAATGCAATTTTCATAAAAATCTCACTTTATTGATAAAATCAATGCAAAGGTACAAAAAAACATTAAAACTGCCAATAGTATATTGCAAAATTGCTTAGTATCCCTGATTTCTTGTACTTTTTTACATTTTTTTACTTTGTTGTTTGCGCATGTGAAAAAAAAAGTGTACCTTTGCCGGAAATATATAAAATCGTAAAAAGTAAGTCGTAAAATAAACTAAAACAAATTGAACTAATGGCTGATATTTTTCAGAAATGTCACCACGATCTTCTCGAAGAAGTGAAGCGTCGTGGTATTTATCCCTACTTTCATACTTTGGAATCGCGTCAAGCGCCCGTTGTGAATATGGAGGGTAAGCGTCGAATAATGCTCGGTAGTAATAACTATTTGGGCTTTACAGAGGATCCTGTAGTGATTGAGGCTGGACACAAAGCGTTGGATAAGTATGGTACAGGTGTTTCGGGTAGTCGTTTTTTGAATGGAACCTTGGATTTGCATCTTGAGTTGGAGGAGGCGTTGGCACGTTTTACTGGGTATGAGGCTGCAATGACATGTAGTACAGGTTTTCAAACCAATCTTGCGATTATTTCTACCATTTGTGGTAAGAACGATTACATTTTGAATGATCGTGAAAATCACGCTAGTATCTATGATGCATGTAGATTGTCGTATGCCCAAGTGTTGCGCTACAAGCATTCGGATATGAATGATTTGGAGAAGAAACTGCAACAAATTCCTGCTTCTGCTGGTAAGTTGATTGTAACGGATGGCGTGTTCTCTATGCGTGGAGATATCTGTCGTTTGCCAGAGATTGTTGCCTTGGCGGAGAAGTATGGCGCTCGCGTGATGGTGGATGATGCACACGGTTTCGGTGTGTTGGGTCCTGGTGGACGTGGTACTGCTGCTCATTTTGGTTTGCAAGACAAAGTGGATATTACCATGTTGACTTTCTCTAAGTCATTGGCTAGTATTGGTGGCTGTATGTTGTGCAGCAAGAAGATATATGACTATGTGGCGCACTCTTCTCGTCCATTTATCTTCTCAGCTTCTATTACACCATGTAGTGCTGCTACAGCCTTGGCTGCGTTGCAACAGTTGGAGAAGGATCCTGAGCGTCCTACTCGTTTGATGAATATCGCACAATATTTCCGAACCAAATTGATTGATGCTGGAGTGAATATCATTGAGGCTCCAACACCGATTGTTCCTATATTCACCTATAAGACACTCGATACATTGTATTATGGCAAGGTGTTGTTTGATCAAAGTGTGTATGTGAACCCTGTGATTGCTCCTGCTTGTGTAGAGGGTGAGTGCCTCTTGCGTACCACTTTGATGGCTACTCATACGGAGCCTGTGATTGACGAGGCTGTTGATATTATTGCTCGTGTGCTGAAAGAGGTTCCTAAATTCTAACTTGGGATAGCTTAGGAAATGAAAACGCTGCTGATAACAGGAGGTTCATCTGGTATAGGTCTGGCTACTGTCCAGCTTTTTGTCGAAAAAGGTTGGCAGGTGTTCGAACTAAGTCGTAGTGGCAAGAGTAGCGAGGGAGTGCATCACATTCCCTGCGATGTGACGGATGAATGTTCGGTGCAATCGGCCATTGAGGAGGTGATGAAGCACACTTCTGTGATAGATGTGGTGGTTAGCAATGCCGGATTTGGCATATCGGGTGCCATCGAGTTTACTTCCTCACCAGAAGCTCATCGTCAGTTTGATGTGAATTTTTTTGGCGCATTCTATTTGGTGAAGCATGTGCTGCCTGTCCTGCGTGATCAGCACAATGGACGAATCCTCTTTACTTCATCAGTAGCAGCGGATTTGAGTATCCCTTACCAAAGTTTTTATAGTGCGAGCAAATCAGCGTTGAATGCTTTTGCATTGGCACTAGCTAATGAGGTGCGAGATTTTGGAGTAAAGGTGAGTGTCCTTATGCCTGGTGATGTGGCTACTGGGTTTACTGATGCGCGCGAAAAACGCATTGAAGGAACAGCAGTCTATAAGCATGTGGAATCAGCCGTGGCAACCATGGAGCGTGATGAGCGTGGAGGGATGTCGCCAAGGCGAATGGCGTGTGTTCTTTACCATATGGCGATTTGTAAAGTCTTGAAACCTATATACGTGGGTGGCAACATTTATAAAGTGTACTATTTGCTGAACAAATTATTACCAAAACAGTTTGTTAATTGGGTAGTAGGCAAGTTATATAGTTAATATCTACTGTTTGCGAAAAAGTAAAAATTATGAATATATCGTACAATTGGCTCAAACGCTACATTGCGCTTACAGATAGCGCAGAACAAGTAGCACAAATCCTTACTTCTATCGGTTTGGAGGTAGGTAAAGTAGAAAAAGTTCAAACCATCAAAGGTGGTCTTGAAGGATTAGTTGTAGGTGAAGTTATCACTTGTGTGGATCATCCTAACTCTGACCACTTGCATATCACTACTACCCGTGTAGCACCCGATGCTGAACCTTTGCAAATCGTATGTGGTGCACCTAATGTGGCTGCGGGTCAGAAGGTGATTGTAGCTACCGTAGGTACTGTCCTCTATGATGGTGATGAGAAGTTTACCATTAAGAAGGGTAAGATCCGTGGCGAAGAGTCATTGGGTATGATCTGTGCAGAGGATGAGATCGGTGTGGGTTCTAGTCATGATGGCATTATGGTATTGCCAGCAGATACTCCTGTGGGTATGCCTGCTAAAGAGTATTTTGGTGTGGAGGATGATACGCTCATTGAGGTGGATATCACTCCTAACCGTGCGGATGGTGCTAGTCACTATGGTGTAGCGCGTGATTTGTATGCTTACTACCAAGCACATGGTCAAAATATTGCTCTTACCAAACCTTCTGTAGAGGCATTCAAGGTGGATAGCAATAATCTTCCTATTGAGGTGGTGGTAGAGAATGAGCAAGCATGTCCTCGTTATACAGGTGTGAGCATCAAGGGTGTAACCATCAAGGAGTCACCTGATTGGTTGAAGAAGTCACTTTCTACCATCGGTATTCGTCCTATCAATAACGTGGTGGACGTTACCAACTTCGTTCTCCATGAGATGGGACAAGCTTTGCACTCTTTTGATGCTGATAAGATCAAAGGAAACAAAGTGGTCGTTAAGAATGCTACCGAAGGACAGAAGTTTGTTACGCTCGATGGAGTAGAGCGCACTTTGTCTGCTGCTGACCTTATGATTTGCAATACCGAAGAGCCAATGTGTATTGCAGGTGTGTTTGGCGGTCAAGATTCAGGTATTACTGAGCAAACAACCAATGTCTTCCTTGAGAGTGCGTACTTTGATCCAGTAAGTATCCGTAAGACTGCTCGTCGCCATCAATTATCTACAGATGCTAGTTTCCGCTATGAGCGTGGTTGTGATCCTAACAATACCTTATATATATTAAAGCGCTGTGCATTGCTCATTCAAGAAGTTGCAGGTGGTGAGATTGCCATGGAGGTGACTGACACTATCAATAGCCCATCGCCAATGGCCGATTGCCCATTCGCTCCATTCCCTATTGAGCTCAATATTGACCGCACCAACGCGCTTATCGGTAAGGAACTTGGAGAGGAATTGATCGAAACTATCCTCAAAGCACTTGAGGTAGAGATTTATAGCAAGAATGGCAATGTATGGAGTATTGGTGTTCCTCGTTATCGTGTGGATGTGCAACGCGAGTGCGATGTTGTGGAGGATATCTTGCGTATCTATGGTTTCAATAATGTGGAGTTTCCAGAGAAACTGAATACCAGTCTTAGTTATAGTCAAAAACCTAACCCAGTAGCAGTGCAAATTCGTATCTCTGAGCAATTGACTGCTCAAGGATTTAACGAGATTCTCAACAACTCACTCACTAAGATGGGTTACTACGAGGCATTGGAGACATACACTTTGGCTACTTGCGTTAAGATCATGAATCCACTCAGCCAAGATCTTGGTGTGATGCGTCAAACTCTTCTCTTTGGTGGTTTGGAGAGTATCCAACGCAATGCGAACCGCAAGAACGCCGACCTTAAGTTCTATGAGTTTGGCAACTGCTATCACTATGATGGTCAGAAGATTGCTACTCGCCAAGCCAAAGACCCACATTGGGTATATGATCCACTCTATGCTTACAATGAGGAACCACACTTGGCATTGTGGTTGACTGGTAACAAAACCGCTCAATCATGGGTAATGAAAGAGGAGAAGACTACTTTCTATCAACTTCATGCCTATGTGGCTAATGTACTCCGTCGTTTGGGTGTAGCATACAAACTTGCTCCTTTGGCTGCCAACGAGTTGTACGAGGATGGTATGGCTATCCTTGCTCCTAATGGCAAACAAATTGGTATCATGGCTATTGTGGCTAAAAAGCAACTCAAAGCATTTGATATTGATAACCCTATATATTACGCAGATTTGGATTGGAATATGGTACTTCGTTTGCACAAGCAATACAAACCTGTGATCAACGACTTGCCTAAGTATCCAGAAGTGAAACGTGACTTGGCATTGCTCGTGGATAAATCCGTTAAGTTTGCTGATTTGGCGCAAGCGGCTTATGCTGTGGAGAAGAAATTGCTCAAGCAAGTAACGCTCTTCGATGTATACGAGGGTAAGAATCTTGAGGCGGGTAAGAAGAGTTATGCACTCTCCTTCATTCTCCAAGATACAGAGAATACCTTGAAAGATAAGCAAATCGAGGCCATTATGACTAAGTTGCAAAAGACTTTCGAGGAGAAATTCGCTGCCAAACTAAGATAACAGACCACCTTACAAACGATTGGTTCCGAGAGTCTCTCAGCGAAATATGTGAGCGGTCTCTCAGTGTAACGGTCCAACAGCGCAGCCGGTCTATATATGACATACGAAGAGTATATACATGAACAACAAACAGCATTCGCCGAAGAGCATTCGGACGAGTGCTGTTTTGTTGAAAATCAGGCCGAAGGCGTGTTCGTTAGAGGCCATTGAAATAAGTAATATAGATATCTATGATGAGTTTAGTCAAGTGGTTGAAGTGTTGTTGGGTGATGTTGTTCCTGTCTATTACAACGATTGTGCATGCACAATTTAAGGTGGGCGGACACGATATCTTTTACAATAATGCGCAAGGGACATTCATGTGTCCCGTTCCCGACTCATTATTTGGATATGATTATACGACGCTCATTCATACCGAAACCATTTACCGAAGCAAACTTGTGGATGGTGTTTTTACTTTGGATACTCTGCGTTGGGATTCTCTTCAACTAGGTGCTGACATTTACTTACCTCAGGATACCGTTGTTTTTTCTCATGTGGTAGGTGGTAAGATTTATCGAATAAAAGCCTACTATAGCGATGGCTCCACGAGAATGTATCCTGTTACTTTTACCAATCTCCCTATTGTACGTTTGCAAGGGCAGTTCAGTAATGATTATTCAGAGGGCAGTGTGATGATTTTATCTCCGGATACGACGATGCCTTTTGAGCAGATGAAAGCCAAAATCAAATGGCGTGGAGGTAGTACCAATGGTGCCAACAAACATAAACGTAATTATAATATTAAGTTCCTTGATTACAATGGTAAGAAATATAAGCGCCAATTTTTTGGCTTGCGTACGAATAACCATTGGATCCTCAATGCTGCTCAGGTTGATCATGCACGTTGCCGCAATCAGATCGGTCATGAACTGTGGCATGATATGGCTCGCCAACCTTATTATATAGACCAAGCACCTAAGGATTTGACTAGTGTGAGAGGACAATTCGTTGAGGTTTTTCTCAATGATGAGTATCGCGGAATCTATTCCTTGACCGAGACTATTGATCGGGATCAAACACAGATTGTTAAGCACGACGAAGATAACAATATTTTTCATGGGCACCTGTGGAAGACGGATTCATGGGATGGAACGAGTATGTATGACATTAAGGACTACGATAATACCAAAGAAGTATATCGTGGTTTTGAAACAAAATATCCTGATTTTGAGGATGTGAATCCAACAGATTATTCCATTCTCTATAATGCCATTAATTTTGCGTTGAATAGTACTGATCCCGAGTTCAAACTCTATTTGGATGAGTATTTCGATGTGCCTGTTTTGATCGATTACTATCTACTCATTAATATCTTGGTGGCGCAGGATAACAATGGTAAGAATATGTTTTGGGTATGCTATGATGGGCAGCAAGATAAGAAACTAACCATAGCGGTATGGGATTTAGATTGTACGGCTGGACAGGGATATAATCCTTCCAAACCACATCCTAGTGGCTTTGGTCCGGAAGTAGATATGCGTACTCAAAATCTCCTTATGGTATTGAATCGAATGATCAAGATTCCTGAGTATAACGAGGCGGTTAAGGAGCGTTATTGGGAGTTGTACCAGACTCATCTCCATCCCGATTCTTTGTATGCTCGCTATGAGAATTATATCCATCATTTTATCCGTGGTGGTGCGGCAGCCCGTGAAGAAGAAAAGTGGAGTGGCGATTCGGATATAGGTGGTTTCGAACTCAACTTACAACAGGAGTTGGATTTTATCTATGATTGGATACAACGCCGATATGCATTCTTGAACACAGGTGAGTTTTATCGAGATAATGTATCCACTGCTGTTGAGGATGTCGCTCGCCCTGTGGATAATAGAGTGTTTGATATTTTAGGACAACCGGTTAATGCTCCAGTAAAATCGGGTATTTATATACAAAACGGTAAGAAAATCTTTATCCAACCCTAATCATGCTAGCTGTATTTGCTTCAGGAACAGGTACTACGCTTCAAACGCTGATGGATTGCCAAGAGCAATATAATTACCAAATCTCTTTGGTAGTTGTTAATCGTGTGTGTCTAGCACAGGAGCGAGCTGAGCAAGAAGGCATCACTACTTTGTTGTCCAAGGATTGGTGGGAGATTGACCAAACTTTAACCCAACATCAGATCCAACTCATTGTCCTAGCGGGTTTCTTGGCGATTATACCACAATGGTTTTGCGAGAAATGGGATAAGAAGATTATCAACATCCACCCCTCTTTATTACCTAAGTTTGGCGGTAAGGGTATGTATGGTATTCGTGTGCATGAGGCTGTGTTAGCTGCTGGTGAAGAGCAGTCTGGTTGCACGGTTCACTATGTAAGTGCCGAGGTAGATGGAGGTACTATTATTGCCCAATCCTCCGTACCTGTTATGCCCGTTGATACTCCAGAAAAACTAGCCCAACGTGTCCAACAAGCCGAAAAAAATCTCCTACCACAAGTGATAGGAGACTTACTCTCTAATGCTTAGTTGATACCGTTACCACTCCGATACCACTCCGAAGGAACTCCGAAAGAACTCCGAAGGAATACGGAAGGAATTTTTGAAAAAATCTCTATTTTTCTTGTTCAATCTGGTCTAGTGCGTAGTCTGCTTTGGCCTTGTCTAGGATATGTTTAACGATTCGCATCATATCTCCGTCTTGGGTGTAGTCGGCTTCGCAAGCAAAGTTGACACGACCTTCAGATAATAGTTGTTGGGCTACTTTTTGTTTTTTCTCGTTGCCATAGACAGCAAAACTATATCCTCCTCCTGCTTTAACAGTTCGCATACATGGCACATCGGTCTCTCCATCGCCGAAGTAGATCATTCTATCCAGCGGAACAGGGCGTTCTTCTTCTGGCATATATTCATTGACGCGTACTTTGTCGCTAACTTCCAAAATACCTTTGCTAATCTTAAAAAGAAACTGAGTCTTTTTGGTATAGTCCACCACTACGGCTGGCCAACACGCTTCTCCTTGGTTATCATATAGATAGGAGCATGCGTAAATCTTCTCAAAGTGCTTGGCAATGGCGCAACCTTCCACCATTTCCTTCACACCCGAACTATTGATGTAATGCTTGACTTTCACGCCTATTTCTGCGGCGTAGGCATTGATCTTTTCAAACCATTCTAGTACACCAGGGAAGAAACTCACTTCTTGCCCAAAGGCTTGCAGTCGTTCGCGTGTCAAAGGTATGCCTGCTCGTTTAGCCTCGGATTGGAGGGCATACATGACCACAGATATACTTCCTGCATCATTGCTTTTAGCCAATTGGTCACAATGATCCCAAAAGTCATTCGGATTGTCATATCCCAATGCCTTCAGCAGACCAAACTCCTGCATATTACCCGGGGCTAATGTCCCGTCAAAATCATATACCATTGCCACTACGGGCATTCCTTTCTCTTTCATTATCTCCTAAACTCCTAAACTTCTAAACCAACACTTTCACAAACTCCACTGCCATCCATACGCAGCAAACCAACTTCAATAATGTACCTGCTAATAGTCCGATGAACGAACCAAAACCTGCTCGGAGTGCTTTATTGAAATTGGAGTTAGGTGTCTGTCCCTCAGTGGTTTGTGGGTGTCTGTTGAAGTACATTAGTTCGCCCAATACAGCACCTAGGAATGGTCCTATTACGATGCCCATAGGTCCCATCACTAGTCCTACAAAGAGACCGATGGTGCTACCCCAAACGCCCCATTTACTTCCGCCGAACTTCTTGGTTCCCCATGCTGGGATAAAGTAGTCTAGCACTTGTACTACCACGGTGACTACGCCCCAAATAGTAAGGAACTGCCAGGAGAAATCCACTTTATCCGTGAAATGCAACAGCACCAATCCGCCGTATGCCAAAGGCACACCAGGCAAAACAGGGAGTATACATCCTGCAATACCCACCAATAGGCATACTGCGCCTAATATGATCAATACTATATCCACTACAATACTGCTAGGATTTCGATTTCTACCAATCCGCCTTTTGGCAACGCAGCTACTGCAACAGCTGAACGTGCTGGGAATGGAGCACTAAAGAGGGTAGAATAGACCTCGTTGAGTACTGCGAAGTTTGCCATATCTGTCAAGAATACAGTCGTTTTCACCACATGACTAGCGTCTGTGCCTGCTGCCTCAAGGATAGCTGCTACGTTCTTAACGGCTTGCTCTGCTTGACTGCGGAAGTCTGCACCTGCAAACTCGCCTGTTGCTGGGTCAATACCCAATTGTCCACTTGCAAACAACATGCCGTTTGCCACTACTGCTTGACTGTATGCACCGATAGCTGCGGGTGCATTTTGCGTAGAAATAATCTCTTTCATATCTATTTTAAATTTATTTTGCGCCACAAAGGTACGAAAAAAAATACATAAAAACAAAAATTATAGAAAATTATTCCAAAATTATTTTGTGGATTTGTATTTCTCTAAAATTTTTCGTACCTTTGCAGGCTTTTAGAATTAGAACCTTTAAAACTTCTAAAACTTCTAAAACCCTTAAAACTTTTAATTACGAATGTTAACTAACGCTGAACAACAAGAAATCCTTCGTCGCAGAACTTTTGCGATTATCTCTCACCCGGATGCGGGTAAGACAACATTGACTGAGAAACTTCTTCTTTACGGAGGTGCTATCCACGTGGCAGGAGCGGTTAAATCCAACAAGATCCGCAAGGCTGCTACTTCTGACTGGATGGAGATAGAGAAACAACGTGGTATCTCTGTGGCTACCTCTGTGATGGGTTTTGACTATAATAACTATCATATTAATATCCTCGATACCCCTGGTCACCAGGACTTTGCCGAGGACACTTTCCGCACTTTGACTGCGGTGGATTCGGTGGTTATTGTCATTGACTCTGCCAAGGGTGTGGAGACCCAAACTCGCCGTTTGATGCAGGTCTGCCGTATGCGCAAGACCCCTGTGATGGTCTTTGTCAATAAGATGGACCGTGAGGGTAAAGACCCATTCGATTTGATGGATGAGGTAGAGAGCGAACTTGGTATCCATGTACGCCCATTGTCTTGGCCTATCAATAGTGGAGAGCGTTTCAAAGGTGTGTATAATATTTTCCAATCTACCCTTGATCTCTATACCCCTAATAAGACGCAAGTTACTGAGTCTCTTCGTTTTGAGGATGTTACTGACCCGCAGATTGCTCAGCTTGTTGGCGAGCAAGATGCCCTCAAACTCCAAGAGGATCTAGAGATGATTGAGGGTGTGTATAATCCTTTCTCTCGCGAGGACTATTTGGCGGGTGATTTGGCTCCTGTGTTCTTTGGTTCAGCGTTGAACACTTTCGGTGTCAAGGAGCTCCTCGAGTGTTTTGTCCAGATTGCTCCTTCTCCTCGCCCTGTGGAGGCGCTAGAGCGTAAGGTTGAACCTATGGAGGATGGTTTCACAGCTTTCTGCTTCAAGATCCACGCCAATATGGACCCTAACCACCGTTCATGTATTGCTTTCTTTAAGATTTGTAGTGGTAAGTTCGTCCGTAACACCTATTATAAACACGTGCGCGAGAATCGTCAAATGCGTTTCTCTGCTCCTACCTGCTTCATGGCTCAGCGCAAAGAGACGGTGGATGAGGCTTTTGCTGGAGATATTGTTGGTCTTCCAGATACAGGTAACTTCAAGATCGGTGACACCTTGACTGCGGGGGAGAATCTCCATTTCAAGGGCTTGCCTTCTTTCTCGCCTGAGATGTTCAAGTATATCGAGAATGCCGACCCTATGAAACAAAAACAACTCGATAAGGGTGTTAGCCAACTCATGGATGAGGGTGTGGCTCAGTTGTTTATCAGCCAGTTCAATGGCCGCAAGATTGTTGGTACGGTTGGTCAATTGCAGTTTGAGGTTATCCAACACCGTTTGGAGCATGAGTACCAAGCTAAATGTCGTTGGGAACCTCTGCAAATGTTCAAAGCTTGTTGGATAGAGTCGGACGACGATGCTGAGTTGGAGATGTTCAAGAAACGCAAAGCTCAGTACATGGCCAAGGACAAAGAGGGACGCGATGTGTTTATGGCAGATAGTGGTTATGTGTTACAAATGGCACAAAGCGACTACAAGAACATCCGCTTCCACTTCACTAGTGAGTTTTAACTAAAAATCAAAAATATAATACAACAATGAAGAACATTAAGTTTCGTTTGACCGTAATGAACTTCCTCGAATTTGCTGTTTGGGGAGCGTATCTAACTTCTATGGGAACCTACCTAGCTACACATGGTATGGCTACCAATATCGGTTGGTTCTATTCCATCCAAGGTATCGTAAGTCTCTTTATGCCTGCGCTCATGGGTATCGTGGCTGACCGCTGGATCCCTGCACAAAAAGCATTGAGTCTCTGCCATGCACTCGCAGGTACTTTTATGATTACCACAGGTGCATATGCGCTTATGGCAGGTGATGGTGTACAATTTGCTACACTCTTCTCACTCTATACCGCTTCTGTGGCATTCTTTATGCCAACCTTGGCTCTCAGTAACTCTGTGGCTTACACCGCTTTGACCCAAGCTAACCTCGATACAGTCAAGGCTTTCCCACCTATCCGTGTGCTCGGTACAGTTGGTTTTATCGTAACCATGTGGGTGGTGGACTTGTGTGGTTTCCAAGCTACTCCTAATCAGTTCCTTGTGAGTGGTGGTTTGAGTATCGTATTGGCTATCTACTCATTGACCTTGCCTGCTTGCCCAGTGAAGGGACATGTGGAGAATAAGTCCCTCGTAGAGGCCTTGGGATTGGAGTCTTTTGCTTTGTTCAAACAAAAGAAAATGGCAGTGTTCTTCATCTTCTCTATGTTGCTCGGTATGTGTTTGCAAATCACCAACGGTTATGCTAACCCATTCATTACTAGCTTCGGAGCAATAGAGGAGTTTGCTAATACCTTCGGTGTTCAACATGCCAATATGCTTATCTCTATCTCACAAATCTGCGAGGCATTGTGCATCTTGTTCATCCCATTCTTCTTGAAGAAGTTTGGTATCAAGTCGGTGATGTTGATGGCGATGTTTGCATGGGTATTGCGTTTCGGTTTGTTCGGCGCAGGTGATCCTGGTATGCCAGGTGTGATCTTGTTTGTCCTCAGTTGCATTGTTTATGGTTTTGCCTTTGACTTCTTCAATATCTCTGGTTCGTTGTATGTGGATCAAGAGACCGATCCAAGTCAACGTTCTAGTGCACAAGGATTGTTCGTGATGATGACCAATGGTTTTGGTGCTACTATCGGTACTTTGGCAGCACAAGCAATTGTAAATCACTTTGTGAATGCCGAAGCAGTAGTGGCAGGTGGTCCTATGGAGGTTTGGGCTGGCTGGCAAACTAGTTGGTATATCTTCGCAGCCTTCGCCTTGGTTGTAGCTTTAGCTTTCTGGGTAATCTTCCCTAAAACCCCTGTAAAGAAAGACTAACCGACTGCTGTCAAAAGATCTTAGTCCACTTGTACTCATCAATCGCCATTTGTGTTTTCGCACAAGTGGCGATTTTTTATCACTTATCATGCACAGTTTACAACTCAAAAAGTACTTTTGTTAAGATTGCCGTCTCTTTTACTTCTCTTATACCTTCCCTAAAAACACCGACCGACGACCGAGAGAACTCCGACTCATCTCCCCGCCCACCAAAAGTGCTGTTTCTTAAGATTAGCTTCCCAAAAGATTGACTCATTTCCTGAAAAAGTTGACTCCTTTCCAATAAAGGTTGACTCATGTCCTAATATGATTGACTCTTTTCCTTAAAAATAATCCCCGCCTTTACACTCTACGCAAGAAAAATCACCCAAAAATCACTCATTTCTTGCACATCTCGAAAAAAAAGTGTAACTTTGCGCCCAAATAAGCATTTATATCAAAAATGCCTAACACTACGCCTAAAATAGTATCATTTGAGGACACATTATCTGCGTTCTTTGCAGCCATTACCATTGAGGCTGCTCCTTTGGCTACGCAATCTCCTATCCTACAGGCAATTATTTCCATTTATTGCCAACAGCCATTAGAGGATATCTGCCAATTTGCATTAGACGATGAATCCGCATCTGTGGCAATTAACCAACTAAAAAAGAACTTACAGACATGTGCTCCAGAGCAAGTCAAGCCCCTCAATAGTCCACTAACCTACTTGTTGGATGAACTGATTTGCAATATCCAACAGCACGCACAAACGGACAAAGGTTACGCCTATCTGCACTACAACGCAGCGCAACATTGCATAGATATTGCCATTGCAGATTTAGGCATAACTATCTATGGTAGTTATGTAGCAGCGCAAAAGCATTTGGATCGTTTAGGCGACAGTGATGCGGAAGCACTCAACCTGGCTCAGAATGGTTATTCAGTTAAGAATCTGCCAGATACAGAGAATAGAGGTTATGGCATTTCATCCAATATGCGCATGGTGGTTAAGGGATTAGGCGGAGAATTTGCCGTATTATCGGGTAACGCCCTCTTGCTTTACTCGCAAGATACCAAAAAGATTCTATCTTTGCCTTCTGAAATTGATTTCAAAGGAACAATGATTATTGTGCGTATTCCTGACCAAGTACCTAATAACTTTAATTTATACACATATACAAGTTGACTATGAAACAGATTATTAACATACAAGAGAAGTTTGGAACCGAACTCCACACCCGCCAAATGGTAGAACGATTGGCTGCATCATTGAATGTTGCTGACTCTTATTTGTTAGATATGAGTGGCGTAATGCAAATCTCTCGCTCTGCTGCCGATGAGTTGTACAACCTCACTCATGGCGATATGAGTGTGGACTTGATCAATGTAGAGCCTTTTGTTGAGAAGATGCTCTCTGCAGTCAAGTTAGGACGCTTCTTACCTCGCCAACGCTCCACAACCGATACGCCAATCATCCATTGCGAAACGATTGGCAATGTGTTGCAGCAATTGAGTGCAAGATAATTTGATGATAAAGGATATGCAGACTTTAGTACAACTATTAGCCAATGCACTCGGTTTTGATGTATTTCAAAGAGAGGCAACGGGGGTAAAAATCGCAAAGGTAGAACTTGAAGTAATGATAGAAAGCAATAAAAAATCCCTCGAACAACAATTGCAACAAAATACCCAACTATCGCCCAAACAAAAAGAAAAATATAAGAAACTGTACGATAATATGGCAGATAGTGCCAAAGAATGTTATTTGGAATACTTACGAATACAAGGCAGATTAATAGAGTAAACTTAAGACATAAACTTTTTATCCATAAAAATATATAATGGTCAAAATTAAACGCATCAATTCTATACATAATCTTGGGGTGTATAAAAACTATACACGTCAGGGGAATATATCAGATTTTAATGACAAAAATATTATTTATGGATGGAATTATTCAGGAAAAACAACTATATCACGGCTATTTAATTGGCTCAACATAGGTAGTGTTATTGATCCTGATTATGATGAGGCTACATTTGAAATAGAGTTACATGATGGAACAAAAATTTCACAAGAGACAAGAAAAACTTCACCTTGTGTAGTGCAAGTCTTCAACTCTGATTTTATAGCGGCAAATCTACAATTCACCTCATTTGATACATCTAAAATAAAAGCAATTGCATTTGATTTAGGAGACGAAACAAAACCGATTCGAAATAGAATCCAATGGCTTAATAA
This sequence comes from Paludibacteraceae bacterium, assembly GCA_045532335.1. Classification (GTDB taxonomy): domain Bacteria; phylum Bacteroidota; class Bacteroidia; order Bacteroidales; family Paludibacteraceae; genus Colicola. The sequence continues at coordinate 82,240 of JAZSFR010000011.1, read as the reverse complement.
TCGTATTCTTAATAATGAATTCATTCTCCGATCTACAAATCTCTATTCTTCGCAATACTCAAATTTTGAATCATTATTTACAGAAAGAGCACGGGGCATAAAAAATACTTTTTTTAATAGCGCAATAGAATTCACAAAAGCCCATTTAAAACGTATCATTGAGACTATGTCTCAAGACACCTATCGGAATTACATTATAACTAATACAAAGGAACTCATTGGTTACCAGTCGAACGCATTAGAAAAAGATGCAAAACCCACAATTGAGTTTACACGTCCCATCTTATCTTTTGACAGTTTAATTGAAGACATTGAAGCTATATTAGCATCTTCTCCTAAGGACATCATACAAGATGATGTCCTATCTACTAATCAAGATTTGTATGATTGGGTGCGAAGCGGCTTGTATTTGCATACACACGTACACTCTTTAACAAATTGTGCTTTTTGTGGACAACCATTATCCTCACCCCGCATTGATTATCTTAATCAATATTATTCAAATGAGGCAGCTAAAATTAAAGAAGCAGGACAAGTGCTCATAATGCGAATTAAAGAGGAGCAGCGTTTAAATCAATTCTCTGCATGGATAAAGTTAAGTGACTTGGCTTTTACTGGAGATCTTGGAAGTCAATTTCAAAACCTTAAATTAGAATATGATACAATCGCATCTAATTATACTTCTCTACTTGATGAATTAATAAAAATTATTCAAAATAAATTAGATAGCAATTTATTTATATCTCTACCTCTTCCAGAAATCAACACAATTTATAAAGACAATTTAGAAAATTGGATATGTAGGGTAGAAACTATTATCAAAAGTCATAATGAAAATGTTAGGAATTTTAATCAGTTAAAAAATCGAGCGATTGATAAGTGTAAAAAACATTTAGTTGCGACTATCTTGGATGAAATAGATTATTATAAAGTGCTACATAAAGCTAAAAAGGAAGAACAATTCCACACTCTATTAACAACAATAAATAATTCTATTTTAAAAGAAATACAAGAATTAGAAACACATATAAAATCTATTGCCAAGGGTAAAGAAGTTTGTAATCAATATATAAAGTTATTACTTCATCGTGATGATATTAAAATTGAAACAACAGAAGATGGTTATTTTATACTTAAAAGAGCTAATAAGATAGCCAAATATTTAAGTGAAGGTGAAAAATCGGCAATTTCATTCGCCTATTTTCTTGTGTTATTAGAGAGTGATATAGAGAAGTTAAAGAAAAGCATCATCGTCATTGATGATCCTATATCAAGTTTAGATGGGAATCACATAGCATTAGTATCTTCTCTGATTAATAGTTTCTTTTTTAAAAAAGGCATTGATCCTGAGAAACCCGATAAAGTTATTGATTGTTTCTCTCAATTATTTATTTTAACACACAACTTTGAATTTTATAATTTCATTCAAGATGCTAATAATATTAAACGCAAAAAGAAAGAGGTAAATAAAGACGGAGATAGTCAAGATGTTCCTGCATTAAATAAATTTCTTATTAAAAGAATTAATGAAACAGAGTCTACAATTGTAAATATGCCTAAGGCATTAGGAACATACAAATCAGAATATGTATATTTGTGGTCGCAAATTATAGATTATAAAGAAAAGGGATGTCCTGAAGAACTTAATTATATAATGCCCAATATTGTAAGACGTTTTTTAGAGATTTACACATTGATTAAACTTCCGGGCAATCATAATGAGATTGATAACCGAGTGAAAATTTTAATCAATGATGTTAATGAACTTAAAATATTACATAATTTTTCGCATTTTACATCATTAGATAGGGTTGTTAGGCATAGTGAAATCATAATGCGAATGCCAGATATTATTGATGATATATATACATTAGTACAAAAAGATGAGATGCACTTTAATTCACTCAATGAAGGAATACAAAAAAGATGATATAGGTTATTAGAATTCTAAAACAATCAAGAAATCATTCAATATAAAATAAAAGTTTTTTGCCCATCTCAAAAAAATATTGTACCTTTGCACTCGAAATAATAAACTAACTATTTCAGCCTATGACAAACCAGCATCGTAAAGGCGATGCACTACATATTTAATATAGCGTTATAAGCCAAACTTGATTGTTTGAAAACTCGACACTTTCAAAAATCATTGTTTATTCAAGTACGGTTTATGCACGCTCGCGTTACCAGCGTGAGTTTTCTGTGCGTAAATTTGAATAAACAAGGTAGTCGAGGACCTCAAACAATCAAATTGAAGCGAACGAAAGTTCACGCTTTTTGTATGTAGATACACGAAATCACATTAACAAACAATAAATTAAATAATCAAGCAACGGAGTGTGCCGAAAATCCGACAAAGAGTAGGCAAAAAAAGGAAAGAAAATGAAAAAAATGTTTTGTTTGATGCTTACGATGGCATCAATTACTTTGTCATTTGCCCAAGAAGTAATAGTTGATTCAACTCATAACGGGGCAAATTTAATCGTACTAGGAGGAAATGAAAGTACCAAATTAGGAGCAGAACCAACGTGTGTTTATTCTTATGGTACGTGTATGAATTTTTCCAAAGGAATCTACACGCCTGCTATTGGCTGGGCAATAGGACAATGTACATTTCCTGATGGAACATCAATTACAAATGAATCTTTACTTCTAATTACTACAGGTATGGATGGGTATTACTCCTTTGATGCTGATTCTCGTGTTTTAATACGATTTACAGATGAATCTACCTCTATTTTACGTCGAGATCCAGATGAGATAGTTGAGAATGCTTATGACAACATGTGGATGGGCAGTAGTTTAATGCATTTTTATAAGTCTTATGTAACGCTTCAATTAGACTCAGAAACGAGAACAAAATTCTTTAATCATTCACTTGGTGTAAAAAAGATCCGAATAGTCTACGCAAATGGAGATGCTATAGATTATGAAATGAAAGGGAAAAGAATAATGAAATTTCCAGAAGAATTACGTGAAAGTTTTGAAGAAGCTTCTCAAAAGAATGACATACGAACAAAAAATAATGATGATTCTACATTCTAATAACTACAACTGAAGCACTTAAAAACTTTTTTCAAAAAATACACTCACGCGGGGAGTTTAGTAAATACTACACTTCCCGCGTGTTATATATACCATTTTACTCTCCATATTACCCAATCGTCTTATCTCACCCAATGGGCTCGAACGATTAATCGAAAGCGATTTTTCGGCACAAAACTACCAAAATGCCGAAGATACGGCATTACTATAATATATAGAGGCATAAACATTTGACACACAATCGCTACAGATAAGGCACAACTAGCCCATAGATATGATACATTGGTCGCGAAATGGTCGCCAAGCCCGCGGGTAACTTGTGACAAGCAGACTTTCATCCAACAATCACCCATGAACATCGCAATGGTAATCGAGTGGTAACCAAGTGGCATGCGAATAGATAACCAGCCACATTTAGCCCACCGAAAGCCCATAGAAGTCCCACAGATCTCCTATGGTGGTCCCGAAATTTGCAAGTCGCTTTTCCTATACCAAAGGTATACTAAAGGTATACAAAAGGCAAGTATATATTAAAAAAGTACAAAAATATTTGCATAACTCAAAATAAACTACTACTTTTGCAGAAAAAAATAGAAAGACCATATTAAACAGCATTAGCAAATGTTTAGAAAGGAATTATCATATTACTTCTCGACGCCCATTGCGTATATCGTGATTGGGTTGTTTCTCTTGGCTATCAGTCTTTTTCTGTGGGTGATACCTGGACAATGGAATGTCATTGAGTCGGGTTATGCACAGGTCGATGGGCTCTTCCAGATTGCTCCATGGTTGCTGATGCTTGTATGTCCAGCCCTGACCATGAGACTCTTTGCAGAGGAGAAACAGAGCGGTACATGGCTCCTGCTACGTGCCCAACCTATCTCCCTATGGAAGATCGTGGTGGGCAAGTATATGGCAGCATTTGTGCTCATGGTGTTGGCACTATTGCCATGCGTGGTGCACTACTTTATCGTCTTCTATATGGCAGAGCCTATCGGCAATATCGATGGAGGACAGTTCATCGGTTCTATGATGGGTTTGGTCTTCCTAAGTGCCTCGTTTATAGGCATAGGCATGCTATGTAGCACGCTGACGGGTAGTCAGTTGGTGGCATTTATTTTGGGTGTTGTGACTAACTTTGTGCTCTATTGGGTGTTGCTGCAAGACCATTATAGTAGTATCTCCCGTGGCGTGGTGGATCTGAGGGATGTGGTGCTGTTTGTGAGTGTGGCAGTGACTGCAATTACTATCAGCATATTCATCGCTGATAAGATAGCAAAACGGTGAATATCGGTTAATATCGGTTAATAGATGACACGAATTGGACTATTGAGTGATACGCATGGGTATCTAGACAAGCGAGTGTTAGAGCATTTTGCTGATGTGGATGAGATATGGCATGCGGGGGATATAGGTAGTATGGAAGTGCTACAGAAACTGCGTGAGTTCAAACCCACTCGTGCTGTCTATGGCAATATGGATAGTGGAGATGTACGATATTCACTCAGTGAGTTCTACCGCTTTCGTGTAGAGGATGTGAATGTGTTGATGACCCATATTGGTGGTTACCCGGGTAAGTACAATCCTTGGTTGTTGCCTATGTTTAAGAAGGAAACACCATTGCTCTTTGTCTGCGGACATAGTCATATCTTGAAAGTACAATATGATAGCACTTGGCAGATGATGACTATGAATCCAGGTGCTGCGGGTAAACAAGGCTGGCAAGTAGTACAAACATTGTTACGATTTGTCATTGATGGGGATAAAATTCGCGATCTTGAAGTGATTGAACTAGAAAAAAGATAGTTTTTTAGGTCTAAATTATATGTTTTACAGCATGTTTAGCCCAAAAATGGCAAAAAGGTGTTTTATAACATACAATTTGCTATTGCATGGATGATAAAAAAGCAGTACCTTTGCAGCGGATTTAAAAATCGACACAATCTTTTTTGTACCTTAAAAATCAAACAGACTAATACTATGGAAAAATAGCCGTCGCGATGACGGCTTTTTTCTTTGTATTACGGAGCGAAGCGAAGCAATACAATCCCAAGCCGCGATGACGGCTTTTTTCTTTGTATTACGAAGCGTAAAATTTATCTCCTTGCCCATCGGGCAGAAATCTCAGTAAATCTTATTGCTACGCTATATACCTCGCTTTTTCATAGTTCTCCGAAAGGAAATTACCACCGCTAGCACTCGCTTTGCTCGTCCGCTGAATCTTATGGAATGTGGAGTTGGCATTCAAAGACTTGTTTTTTTTGTGGTTTTCTTGCATATGTGCAAAAAAAATAGTACCTTTGTAGGCAAATTGGGGAATTTGAAAAAATGCGCAATATTTGTCGTTATATATGTTTGTTGATAGGGGTTCTAGTGACCTCTCTCGCGCATGCGCATAATGTGCGTATTTATGGATATGTATTGGGGACAGATAATCGTGGCGTAGAGTTGGCCAATGTATATGTCGAGGGAACGACCATAGGTACTTCCACCAACCAAAATGGCTATTACGACCTAACGGTAGAGCAATCCGATACTATTGTGTTGGTATATTCCATGATCGGTTATGAGACTATCCGTCAGCAGATATATACTACCAATCAAGTGTTGGGTGTGAATGTTGTGTTGCCTACCAATGAGGAGATGCTTAGTGAAGTGACTGTACGAGGTATTCAACGCCAAACAGGTCATATGGAGCGTGGCGATGTGAGTGTGGCTCGTTTGATGCCTGATGCTGCTGGAGGGGGTATAGAGAGTATGTTGGTGACTTTTGCGGGTGTGCGTCAGAACAATGAGATGAGTAGTCAGTACAATGTGCGTGGTGGTAGTTTTGATGAGAACTCGGTATATGTCAATGGATTGGAAGTTCATCGTCCTTTGCTGATTCGCAGTGGACAACAGGAGGGTTTGAGTTTTGTCAATACCGATATGGTGGAGAGTGTGGATTTCTCTGCAGGTGGTTTTGATGCCCAATATGGCGATAAGATGTCCTCTGTGTTGGATATACGATACAAGCGTCCAACTGCTTTGGAGTCTAGATTGAGTTTGAGTATCTTGGGTGCAAGCGGTTATGTAGGTTGGGGTGATTCTACCCAAAGTCAAATGCATGGCATTCGCTACAAGACATCCAAGTATATGCTGGGTGCGCTAGATACCAAAGGTAACTATAAACCTAACTTTGTGGACTACCAAACACAGATGACGTGGAAAGTAGGTGGAAAGTCTACAGTCGAAAGTCAAAAGTTATGGGAAATAAGGTTGCTGGGTAACTTCTCGCAGAATAGTTATGAGTTCGTTCCTGATTCCTCGGTGACCAGTTTTGGTACCATGCAGAATGCTGTGAAGAACACCATTTACTACGAAGGTCAAGAGAAGGATGTGTTCCGTACCGCTTTTGCAGCATTGAGTGCCCATGGTAAGGTATCCCCTTCTGTGAAAATAGGTTTTGACTTGAGTGGTTACTATACCCACGAGCAAGAGACCTTTGATATCCGTAGTGAGTATATGTTGCGTCAGCAAGACATGAGCGGAGAAGAGAGTGGGGGAGGAAATAATGCCAATGGCGCTGTGACTACCCCTGAGGGTAATCAGAACTTACTAGGCAAGGGAGAGTTCCATGAGCATGCGCGTAACACCTTACAAGCTAGTGTGGTGACTTTGGCACATACTGGTGAATGGAACAAGGGTAGCAACACCCTCAAGTGGGGAGTGAGCGGACAACTAGAAATGGTCAATGACCGCATTAGTGAATGGGAGTGGCGTGATTCTATGGGATATAGTTTGCCTAATCTGGAACAAGAGCTGGCGCTCTACTATGCTCTCAGAGGTACGACCAGTATGCTGAATGGACGCCTACAGGCTTATGCACAAAATACCCACCAATGGACTACTGCACATGGTAAAGTCTATCTGAATGCCGGTGTGCGTATGAACTGGTGGAGTTTTACCAATGAGGTGCTGCCTAGTCCGCGTCTGAGTGTGGTTTGGATGCCAGGTTGGAAGCGTGACTTTACGTTCCGAGTAGCGACGGGTATATATTATCAAGCACCATTCTACAAAGAGTTGCGCCAGACGATTCAGGATGAAAATGGCGTGTATCGTATTCACCTAAATAATAAACTCAAGGCCCAACGTTCTCACCAATTGGTATTGGGTGCGGACTACTATTTCCGTGCATGGGGACGACCATTTAAGTTCACTGCGGAGGCATATGGCAAATACATTGACCGCATGGAGAGTTATACGGTGGATAATGTGCGTGTGAGGTATTCCGGTGTCAATGATAGCGAGGGATATACCGTGGGTTTGGATTTGAAACTCTTTGGCGAGTTGGCTCCGGGTGCTGATTCATGGATTAGTTTCTCTACCATGCATAGTCGTATGCGTTTTATGGAGGATCCACATGATCTGGGATGGATACCTAATCCTCAGGAGCAGCGATACAATGTGACGATGTATTTCCAAGATTATCTTCCTCAGATACCTCAATATCGTTTCCATTTGAAGTTCATATGGAGCGAGGGTCTTCCTTTCGGTTATCCACGCAATGAGAAGATGCGTTATTTAGGACATATGGGTGATTATCGCCGTGTGGACATTGGTGCCAGTCGTATTTTCTCTAGCAAAAAAGATAAATGGATGGCTAAGGCAAAGCATATCGAGAGCTGGAGTATTATGTTTGAAGTCTTCAACTTGATTGGTTGGAAGAATGTGAATAGTTACTATTGGGTGAATGCGGCAGATGGTATGCAGTGGGCTAGTCCTAACTATCTGACAGGTCGTATGTTCAACCTCAAGGTGGATGTGAAGATTAAGTAGTTTAGAGTTTAGTGTTTAGAGTTTAGAGGTATGGCAAAGATAGATGCACAAGATACGCCAATGATGCGACAGTTTCGCGAGATCAAGAATCAATATCCTGATGCGATATTGCTGTTTCGTTGTGGCGACTTCTATGAGACATATGCTGAGGATGCTGTGCGTGCAAGTAAGATATTGAACATTACGCTCACGCATCGCAGCAACGGAGCAAGCAAAGAGGCTAAATCCCTCGAGATGGCAGGATTTCCTTTCCATGCACTCGATACCTACTTACCTAAACTTGTGCGTGCAGGTATGCGCGTGGCTATTTGTGACCAATTGGAAGACCCTAAACTCACCAAAAAACTAGTCAAACGTGGTGTAACCGAATTGGTAACACCAGGTGTAAGTTATTCGGATACTACTCTTCAACAAAAAGAGAACAACTGGTTGGCATGTGTGCATTTCGGCAAGAAGACTGTGGGTGTTGCTTTCCTTGATATCTCTACGGGCGAATACCTGGTGGCAGAGGGAACAGCGGATTATATAGACAAACTCTTGGTTAATTTTGCGCCTAAAGAAGTGCTCTATCTGCGTGGCAAGAAAACCAATATAGAGGCAGCTTTTGGAACGAAGTATTTTACTTTTGAACTAGACGATTGGATGATGACCCGTGATGCGGCTATGGATCGTCTCACCAAGCAGTTCCAGGTGCAGAACTTGAAGGGATTTGGTGTGGATCAATTGCCCGAGGGTGTGATAGCTGCGGGTGCGATATTGCATTACCTAGATGCTACTCAGCACTTGCAAACAGGTCATATACAACACCTTAGTCGTATAGAGGAGGATAAATATGTGTGGATGGACCGCTTTACAATCCGTAACTTGGAGTTGTTAGGTGGTCAGCGAGAGGATAGTGTAACCCTCTATCAAATCATTGATCGTACCACCACTCCTATGGGTGGACGATTGTTGCACAGATGGCTAGCATTCCCACTCAAGGATGTGCGTGCTATACGCAATCGCCAGACCGTGGTGGAGTATCTATTCAAACACCCACAAGAGCGAGCTATCATTCGTGAGAGCCTAGAGCACATCATGGATATGGAGCGTATTGTAAGCAAGATCTCTACCGGTAGAATATCTCCACGCGAGATGATTCAGTTGGGTGTGGCGCTGGATGCTATTGCTCCTATCAAAGCTATTTGTGAGAGTGCAACGGATAATAACTATCTGCAACTATTGGGCGAGCAACTGAGCCTCTGCACCGAGATAAGGGAACGTATCAAGCGTGAGATTACGCCTGATCCACCTGCAGTACAGGGACGTCCTAATACCATTGCACGAGGTATCAATGCCGAACTAGATGACCTGCGAGATATTCAGGCCCATGGCAAAGAGCGATTGTTGCAAATACAACAGCGTGAGATAGAAACTACAGGCATATCAAGCCTTAAGATAGGATACAACAATGTCTTTGGTTATTACCTAGAGGTGCGCAATACCTATAAGGATCAGGTGCCAGAGGAGTGGATTCGCAAGCAGACACTGGTCAATGCGGAGCGCTATATCACTCAGGAACTCAAAGAGTATGAGGATAAAATCCTCAATGCAGAAGGTCAGATTCAAATCATAGAAACGCGTCTATATACCGAACTCATGTTGGCATTGACGGATTATGTGAGTCAAATGCAGATGGATGCTACTGTGATTGCGCAATTGGACTGCCTCATGGGTTTTGCTGCGGTAGCGGTGGAGAATAAGTATGTTTGCCCTGCCATTAATGATAGTCTAGTGATAGATATTCGCCAGGGTCGTCACCCTGTGATTGAGAAGCAATTACCTATGGATGAGGAGTATGTGCCTAATGATGTGCTCTTGGATAACAATGGACAGCAGATCATCATTATCACCGGTCCAAACATGGCTGGTAAATCGGCATTGCTTCGCCAGACTGCTTTGATTGTACTGATGGCACAGATGGGTAGTTTTGTTCCTGCGGAGAGTGCTAGTATAGGTGTGGTGGATAAGATCTTTACCCGTGTAGGTGCTAGCGATAATATCTCCTTGGGCGAGAGTACTTTTATGGTGGAGATGAACGAGGCTGCAAGTATTCTGAATAACCTCAGCGAGCGCAGTTTGGTGCTCTTTGATGAGTTAGGCCGCGGAACAAGTACCTACGATGGTATCTCTATTGCATGGGCTATTGTGGAGTATATCCATGAACAACGAGGACATGCTAAGACGCTGTTTGCTACGCACTACCATGAACTCAACGAGATGGAGGAGAGTTTCCAACGTATTCGTAACTACAATGTCTCTGTGCGTGAGGCCAATGGTAAGGTGATTTTCATGCGTAAGTTGGTGCGTGGAGGTTCGGAACATAGTTTTGGTATCCATGTGGCTAAACTAGCCGGTATGCCATCCTCTATTATTCAACGAGCGAACCAAATACTCAAGGATCTAGAAACCGACCACAGCCAATCGCCTATAACCAATACCCAAGAGACCATAGGCAGTGGCAAGGCTACTGTGAGTGCACCTAGCGGTATGCAGTTGAGCTTCTTCCAACTAGATGACCCTGTTCTAGAGCAAATACGAGATGAAGTGAAGAATCTGGACATTAATAATTTGACACCACTAGATGCCTTGAACAAACTGAGTGAAATCAAGAAACTCGTAGGAGGGAAATAAGACCGCTTCACTGAGAGATAATTGATAGAAACCATGAAAATAGCATTTACAACCCCATTACCTGAGGAGGGATTCCAACGCTTGCAAGGGTATACACTCTATGCTCCCTTAGAGGAGGCAGAGGTGTTGGTAAGCACTTTTGACTATCGCGTTACGCGAGAGATGATTGAAAGTGCACCATCATTGCGTTTGATCACGAATTTCGGCGTAGGGTTTAATAATATCGACTTGGATGCTTGCCGTGAGCGTGGTATTCGTGTGACTAATACCCCTCAGCCAGTGATAGAACCTACTGCAGAATTGGCTTTTGCCTTGATGCACGATGTGGCTAGACGCACAGCAGAGTTTGATAGAAAACTGCGTGCGGGTAGAGCAGAAGCATTTGGTGTGATGAATAATCTCAGTCACTCACTCTATGGCAAGACTTTGGGTATCATTGGTATGGGACGCATCGGTCAAGCTCTGGCTCGCAGAGCCATTGCAGCAGGTATGACCATCATCTATCATAATCGTCGCCCAATTGCCAATAACCAATCTCCAATAGCCGACCAGGCGAAGTATGTAAGCAAAGAGCAACTACTCCAAGAGGCAGATTTCGTGAGTCTTAACTTGCCATATACGCCAGAGGTTAAACATTTGATAGGTGAGAAAGAACTCAAGATGATGAAGCATACAGCTTACCTTATCAATACTGCACGTGGTGTGCATGTGTGTGAGCAAGCTCTGGTCGAGGCACTCAAGAAGGGCGAGATTGCTGGTGCAGCGATGGATGTGTATGAACACGAGCCACAGATTACGCCCGAGTTGCTCACATTAGATAATGTAGTGCTTTCTCCTCATACCGGAACGGGTACATGGGAAGGGCGTATAGCCATGTGCGAGAATGTCTGTGACAACATTCTTGCATGGGAACAAGGCAATATCCAAGGTATGGATATTGTGGTTTAATGTTTAGAGTTTAAAGTTTAAAGACAAGAAGATATGAACATTACAGAAAGATTTTTGAAGTATGTGAGTTTTTGCACAACTTCAGACGATGAAACCAACATGACTCCGTCCACTCCTGGACAAATGGAGTTTGCACAGTATCTGGCTGCCGAACTCAAAGAGATTGGTATGCAGGAGGTAACATTGGATGACAATGGTTATGTGATGGCTACTTTGCCTGCCAATGTAGAGGGCAAACCTACTATTGGTTTTATTGCCCATATGGATACTGCGCCAGATGCTAGTGGCAAGAATGTCAAGGCGCATATTGTCAAGAACTATGATGGCAATGATGTGGTGCTCAATGCAGAGAAGAATATCGTGTTTGAGGTAGCTAAATACCCTGAGATTTTGGATTATAAGGGTCAAGATATCATTATGACGGATGGTACCACACTTCTTGGTGCGGATGACAAAGCAGGTTTGGCTGAGATTGTAACCGCATGTGAGTATTTGATTCAGCATCCTGAAATCAAGCACGGTAAGATTCGTGTGGGCTTTACTCCAGATGAGGAGATTGGTCAAGGTGCTGACCACTTTGATGTGGAGAAGTTTGGTTGTGACTTCGCTTATACCATGGATGGTGGTGCGATAGGCGAATTGGAGTATGAGAACTTCAATGCTGCGGGTTGCAAGATCAAGGTACATGGTGTGAATGTGCACCCTGGTTATGGCTACCACAAGATGATCAACTCTATGCGTATTGCTAATCACTTGGCTATGATGCTTCCTCGCTGGGAGACCCCTGAGCATACACAAGGCTACGAGGGATTCTACCATTTGATTGCTATGAATGGTAGCGTAGAGGAGACTACGCTTCAATACATTATCCGTGACCACGACCGTGCTCGTTTTGAGAGCCGTAAGCGCGAGATGGAGCACTTGGTACGTAAGGTAAACCAAGAGTATGGCGAGGGCACCGTAGAGATTGAGATTCGTGACCAATACTATAATATGCGTGAGAAAGTAGAACCCGTCATGCATATCGTGACCTTGGTAGAAGAAGCGATGAAAGAGGTCGGCGTAACACCTAAGGTTCAACCCATTCGTGGTGGAACAGATGGTGCACGTCTTTCCTATGAGGGACTCCCATGTCCTAATATTTTTGCGGGTGGTGTAAACTTCCATAGCCGCTACGAATATTTGCCTATTCCATCCATGGAGAAGGCTATGGAAGTGATCTTGCAAATTGTACGCAAAGCGTAGATTTGCAAGATAGTTTAGTGTTTAGAGTTTAGTGTTTAGAGATTAAAATTTAAAGGCGAGAATATATGAAAACAACTCCATTTACAGACATCCACATCGCTCTGGGAGCGAAGATGGCAGATTTTGCGGGCTTCAATATGCCTATTCAGTATCCAACTGGTATCAACCAAGAACACATGATCGTGCGCGAAGGCGTAGGTGTGTTTGATGTGAGCCACATGGGTGAGTTTTGGGTAAAAGGTGAGAAGGCTTTGGACTTCTTGCAATATATCACTACCAACGATGTAAGCAAACTCGAGGCAGGCAAAGCGCAATACACTTGCTTCCCTAATGGCAAAGGTGGTATCGTGGATGATTTGATTATTTACAAATATTCAACTACCAAATACCTCCTCGTAGTCAATGCGGGTAATATCGACAAAGACTGGGCATGGGTCAATGAGCACAATACCTTTGGTGTACAATTGGAGAATGCTAGCGATCGTTATGGTCAATTGGCAGTTCAAGGTCCTAAGGCTACAGAGATGCTCCAACTCTTGACCGACGCTGATTTGAGTGCGATTCCATATTATGCTTTCCGCGAGTGGTCATTCGCAGGCGTACAAGGCGTTATTTTGAGTAATACAGGTTATACAGGTGCAGGTGGTTTTGAGTTGTATTTCCCTAAAGAGCACAGCCAACAGATCTGGGATGCACTCTTTGAGGTAGGCAAACCATTCGGTTTGGCTCCTATTGGTTTGGGTGCTCGTGATAGTTTGCGTCTAGAGAAATGGTACTGCCTCTACGGTCATGATATTGATGATACTACTTCTCCATTGGAGGCAGGATTGGGTTGGATCACCAAGTTCGATGCAAAGGACTTTATCGACAAAGAGTTCTTGCTCAAACAAAAAGCAGAGGGCGTACAACGCAAGTTGGTACACTTTGAGTGCCAAGAGCGTGCTATCCCACGCTGTGGTTATGAGATCTGCGATGCAGAGGGTAACACCATTGGTAATGTAACTAGTGGTATTATGTTGCCAACCACTAAGGTAGGTGTAGGTATGGGTTACGTCAAGACTGCTTTTGCTAAGAAAGAGACCATCATTTACATCAAGATTCGCGAGAAATTGATTCCTGCTAAGATCGTCTAATAACTAGACCAACTAGTGCTGCTAGATAAACTAGTAATAAAAAAGGGAGCTTTTTAATGCTCCCTTTTATTGTGTATGTATTTTGCCTCTCGTCTCATCGCCTTGATATGTCCCACTGATCTCACTGATTATCACTGATCTCAACCGAGATAATCTGTGTGTATCCGTGTTATCCGTGGGAATCAAACCTCATCACCTCATCGCTTCTCTCACGGCATTGAGTATAGGTTCTACGCTCATGGATTCTCCTACGGCGCCTCGCATCCAAGCATCTGGGGTTAGTTTGCCTTGTTGATAGATGCGGCTGTATTCTTGGGCAAATTCAGCCGGAGTCTGGCACTTAGCCAGGTGTTCCTCCAATTGGAACTGTACCAATTGACCAATAGGGTAACCTGGCAAATACAGAGCATAGCCCACCATATGTGAATAGATACCCAACAATGGGCAGTCTTGCTCACCGAGCAAAGGAGCATAGTATTTGTTCCATATATCCCCTGCTATGGCGATAACTGCTTCGCGGAGTTGCGCAGCGGTAGCTTTAGGGTTGGCGTACAACCATTCCCACATAGCCATATCCACTAGACTCACACCCATGATCTCGTACATACCCCAAATCATATCCAATACCTCTTCGCCTTTCGCCTCCTCGCCTTTCGCCTTATAGCCTAACAGCTGCAAGTCGCGTTGTTGAAAGAGGAAGGCGCTGGCCTCTGTAAAGCCAGTGTTAGGTATGCCGGCAAGGGTGTAATAGTCAATGTTATAGAGGGAGAGGACTTCCTCTACATTATGTCCAAACTCGTGCACAGCGATATTATACCCTTTGTAGTCCATACCTTTATCACTAATGCGTGTGCGCAAGCGTGCAGGTTGGTTGCGACCTACACATGGACGAGCATGACCCGAACCACGAGCTGCTTCTACCACAATATGCGATGCAATATCTTGGGCTTGGTTTTTGCCAAATCCCAAATCCATGAGCATGCGTGGCATGTCTTTCTCAAAGGCTAGGGCAGTAGGGTAGCGTGATTGGGTTTGGGCAGTCAGTTTGTCTTCTGATAGTGTGCTGCGACTTTTGAAACCGTCGTACCAAATATCATATGGACGCAACTCTCGTCCCAAACGCTCACGGATGATCTGTGCAACCGCTTTGATCTCATCCGACTGGATGAGTTGGAGGAATAATGCCTCTATTTCTGCTTGTGGTATCTCGAGGTCTTCGTTGAATGTACGCAATACATGAGATGGAGCATCCTTACGATAAGCATCTATCTGCTGCATGGCATGGAAAATGTCCAATATCTTTTGATATCTCTCATCCCCTGAACCCCTAAACTCCTGAACATTCGCTTGCGAATAATCGTTCGAGCCTTCAGGCGAGATAAGAACCTCATTCGAATAGGGTTTCCACAAGTATTCTGCATTATTCACCACGCATGCAGGTATGTCTTGGCGGATGATACGCAGCATCACCTGATAGATCATCTCCTGTTTTTCCTTACCTTCTCGCCTCATCGCCTCATCGCCTACGGCATAATTGGATTTCAGTTCGTCGCGCAGATTCCAGTGGGAGAGCAATGCCATAGGTTCTTGCCAGAGTTGTTCCCCTTGTTCGTTGCGTAGGCAGTGCATCATGATGTTGTAGCCGGCGATATAGTTCTCCGCCTCGCTCATGGCCTGTGCACTGTGGGCATATACGCTGCCGGGGATGCGCGTGTTAAATACCTCTCCCATGCGGGCGTAAGCCCATTCTAGGCGAGTCCATTCTTGCCCGAGTGTGTTCTTCTCCTCTAGGGTGTAGGATGGAAAATTGAGTACGCAGATATGGGCGATTTTGTTGGCAAACATATCTTCTGTGAAATGTGCCATAGGACTATACCCGCTGATGATCCAATCCACCGTACTGGGTTCGCCTTTGCCAACGAGGGTCGTAGGCTCTTGTAGGGTATTGTTCAGCAGATCAGCACTTTGTCCACATTGTTCGAGGATGTGGGATAATCTGTCGTAGAGTACTTGTTTCTCCTCAGCGGTGGCGGCATAGTGGGTGGTGACTAATTCTACAAAATCACTCTCTGTTCCATCTGCCTCTTGCCAGAGGGCTGCCACTTGTCTCACGCCACGCTCTGCCAATGATACATCAGCATTGGGATGGGTTTGGGTGAGGGTTGTCAGTGCTTGTTGGATACTCTCTTCTTGGATCATAGTGCTTTGGGAAGGTTGTTGGCATGCCATTAGTAGGCTCATGATGCCAACTAGAATAAGACTTTTTTTCATCTCGATTATTCTCTATAAACTAGACTACCACTGGCTTGGTGAGTGGCCAAGACCAATACTTCTGCTATTTGCACATGTGCAGGAGCACTAGCGGCATAATATACTACATCGGCTATATCATCACCGGTCAATGGTTTGATGCCTTGATATACTTTGTCTGCACGCTCTTTGTCACCGGCAAAGCGGGTAATGCTAAAATTGGTTTCCACCAATCCTGGTTTCACATTGGTTACACGCAGAGGGGTGTGTACTAGATCCATACGCAGACCATCGCTCAGTACTTTGACAGCTGCTTTGGTGGCGCAATACACACTACCACCTGGGTATGCTGCATCACCGGCTACGGAACCGATGTTGATGATATGTCCTCTACCGCGCTCCACCATACCAGGCACTACCATGCGTGTGATCATCAGCAGTGCGGTGATGTTGGTATCAATCATGGTGTCGTAGTTCTCCTCTATGCCCTCGTATTCTTTGTCCATGCCCAATGCAAGTCCTGCGTTGTTAACGAGTACATCTATGGCTTTGAATCCTTCTGGGAGTGAGTCAATGGCTTGTTGTGCTGCTTGACGGTCGCGCACATCAAAGATTAATGGGCATACCTGAACGGAGTAGGAGGTGAGTTCCTCTAGCAGAGGGCGAAGTTTGTCTTCGCTTCGTGCGTTGAGTACCAAATCATAACCAGCTTGTGCAAATTTCTTGGCACATGCAGCGCCAATACCTGAGGATGCTCCTGTGATAAATACAATCTTGTTCATATGATGAATGCTTTGTGAGTGACTATTCTTCGTTTTCTTGTTCTATGTTCGCAACTGGCAGTGCTTTCTTGGTTTTGACACCCATCTCGCTGAGGCGTTTGCCCGTGCTCAATACGCTTTGCGAACTGATCATCAATTGGTTATTGGCTTCGTCATAGGCTTTTGTTGCCTGTTGAAGTCCTTTCTCAATCTTACCAAATTTCTCGATGAAACCGTTTAGACGGTCCAGCAATAATCCTACAGTTTGGAACACTTTGGCGTAGCTCTTGTTTTGTTCTATTTGTCGCCAAGTGATATTCACTATGCGCAATGCGGCATATAGATTCATTTCGCTGACGATAAAAATGCGGTCTTTGACAAAGGTGTCACGCCATAGGTTCTTCTCGTGTGCCAATGCCACTTGCATAGCACCCTCATTGGGGATAAACATAAACACAAAGTCCGCTGATCGTCTGCCGTTTTCGATGTAGGCGGAGTAGTTAGCACGTTTGAGTTCGGCTATGTGACCATGAATACTCATCAAAATATCCTTGGCGTATTGTTCACGCTCCTCATCAGTTTTGGCGTGTACATAATTGTCGTAGGATGTGATGGTCATTTTGGAGTCAATGATGACATCTTCTTTATCATCTAAGTGGAGGATAAAGTCTGGTCGCATAATCTTGTTGGTCTCCTCATTGCGTAGGGTTTGTCCCTTCTCGTCACGCAGGGTAGGTTGATAGACATAGTGTATGCCCTCTTTAAGACCTTGACTGTCCAGCATTTCTTTGACGATCATTTCGCCCCAATCGCCTTGTGATTTAGGTTGATAGAGTAGGGTTTCTACAAGGCGGTCAGCGCGTGTACCGATGGATTCGGTTTTCTCGACGAGGGTTTTGATGCTATGCTCCAGACGAGTAGTGGTATTGCCATGCTGTGTCTGTGTCTCCTTCATTTCTTTTTCCAACTTAGCGATGGTCTCCTTGAGTGGATCAATGATGGAAGACATTTGTGTTTTGTTGGATTGCTCTAGTCTCTCGCTACGGGTCTCCAATAGTTTTTGGGTCGTATTGGTCAGTTCCGTTTGGAGATACTTGATTTGTTCTGTCAGTTTCTCGTCTGCTTGTTTGCGTGCTTCTTCGTTGGCTTTGCGCTCGAAGTCCAGTTCTGTTTGTTTGGTAGCTAGTGCTATCTCTGTTTCTTTGCGTTTCTCTTGTAGGCGCACGATGATATACACTCCTGTTGCTACAGTTGCGATTAGGAGAAATGCCAAAATACCGATGATAATTTCCATAAATTTGAGGTTAAATTTTCTGCAAAAGTACTGAAAAAAAATGATATATGCAAGTTCATGGACAAAAAAATACTAAATCATTATACAACAACAAAACCGCCCCAAGGAGCGGTTTTTGTATAGAATGTAATGGGCGATGCCCATGGGTAACAATCATTAATCTCCGTAAGCACCATTTACAGGATTACCTGTTGGGATGAAGTTACTGCTACCAGCCATGATAGCATTGCTTCCTAGGAGTTCGATTGCCTCAGTTTGAGGCGCGATATATACTTTTTTCATAAATTCATTTGTTTTAGTGTATAGTGTAAAGTGTATAGTGTAAAGGCTGGGAAGATGCGGCGATTCGCCGCAATTCTTGCCTCTAACCTTTAACCTCTAGCCTTTCGCCTTATAGGCGAACGCCTTGTGCGTTGAACTTCTCACCGTTGCGGATGATGATGAGTTGACCGTTCTCGATCACCTTGATGGTGATGTTCTCACTGTTGATGATGTTATCGAGATCAGTTGTAGCATTCTCACCCTTAGTGCTCATACCAATGTATTTGCGACCTGGCATTTGTTGTGGAGCACCAGCAGGAACTTCACTCATTACGAGGTAAGCACGGTTAGCATTAACCCAGCAAGTAGTTTCTGCTTGGCAGAGTTCGTTGTTGAGAAGAATGTAGTTACCAGCTTCAACAACTGTGTTGTCATCGAATGTACCGTGGAGACCGTTGTGATCACCTGGAGTAGCAGCGGTTGTACCATCGCTATAAACAACCAATTCAGTACCAGTAGCTAAGAAGATATAAGGAACACCTGCTTCCAATTCGGTTACACTAGCGATATAAACTTTACCTGTCTCTTGACCAACGCACTCATAGAGTTCCATACCAGTGTAGTTAGTAGAACCGAATGGCAAGCAGATAGTACCGAATTTACCTGCGGTTGTAGTGCGTGTGTAATCTGAAGTTGGCTCAACAACAGCAGGAGCACCGAAGATGACTACCTCGTATGTATTGTTTGCATCGTCTACATATGTACCGCCTAGGTAATAAGCTTCAGCATCTGTATCGTCAAATTCTACCTCTGTACCAAGGATTAAAGTCTCTCCCCACTCACCTTCTGAGTAGTATTCTCCACCGAAGTATGAAACCAAGATAGTAAACTCTTTTCCATCAGCTACACCAGTAAATGTAACCTCATTGTACTCAGGATCTGTGATGGTGTAAGTTGCATCCCAGCACTCAAGAGTGATTGTAGTAGCAACTCCTACTGTAGCAGTTACATTGTAGATAGTAGTGTTATCGTCTTCTACTTGGAGAGTAGCTGTAAGAGTCTCAACGCCGTCAACGACATTCCAATCACCTGTACCAACAACAGTTACATCGTATGCTGCGAGATAAGCATTAACTTCGAAATCATTGCCATAAGCACCTTCTGTACCATTGAAGATAGAGATTTGGTTACCATCCTCATCGTCCAATGACAAGAAACGGTAGCTTCCCATACGGCTATAAGGAGTAGCAACCATGCCAGAGAGAGTGACATCTACTACTTTAACAAAATTAGCAACGTACTCAACGTCGCCTGCTGCTTTGAATGCATATGTTGCATCAGTAGAAACTTGTGTGCCACCCTTTGTCCAGTTGACAAAGTTGTAGCCTGTGTTTGGAGTTGCTTTTAGAGTAACCTCTTCGTCGTTATTGTATACACCCGCACCTGTTAGTGTACCACCTTCTGCAGGATTAGCAGTAGTTGTAACAACTGTGTTTCTAGCGATGTATACCTTCATGATATCTTTCTTAAAGTAGAAATCGTAATTACCCGCAGGAAGAACAATGTTTCCATCTTTCCAATCAACACCATTTTTGTCATAGTTTTCTACTTGGTCAGTCCATGTTTCTGTATTTCCTTTGACTTTGAATTTAATAGGGTCTTTGATTGGTTGATCCAACAGTATAAATTCGTTACTATTCTTTGAATTAAGCATCATTTTGATACCTGTAGTCCAATCACCATCAACACCCATCAAATAGCATTCTCTATCATCAGGTAAGAATGTTGAAGCGCAGATTTTTACTTTGTCCCCAGAATTTATTGTAGTTTTAGGGTGATACACTAAGATATAGTGGCTACTATTAGACCAGCAATAAGCATTATTGCTACTATAATCGCCTATATCTTTAATATCCGTATTATTAAACCCCTTAGATACGTAAGAATGGTTATAAGCCCATTGATCAGATGAAGTACCAATTTTGAATTGGTGAGCACCAGATACAGGACCATAGTACGAATAATAACCATCCGCACTAACTGTCATTTGAGTTCCTGTCCAACTGTCTTTTTCGCCAGAATAACGATAAGTTTCTGCATTCATCCCTATCGCACACAGGATGGCTGCGAAAAATAAGAAGATTGATTTTTTCATAAAGTAATATCTTTAAATTGTTAAAAAAAAGTTTCAAAGTTTCATGCAGCAAGGCTGCTTGTTGATGGAAGTGTTTGTTCCCTCGAGTGCGCTGCGCGTACGTAGTGCGCACAATAAATAGCATGCAAAGTTACAACTTTTTTTTGAATCCTGCAAGAGGTCTGTTGATAAATATTGACAAAACTATACAAATATAGACAAATTGGTTCTAATTGTTAAAAAAATAGGTGTTTTTGGTAAGAGTTGGGAGAGTAGTGGGGAGTAGTGTGGAGTAGGATTGAGGTGAGTGACCAATAACGGAGCATTTTTTGTCGTACTTCGAGTGCACCTCCCACAATAAATTGCGGGTCCCCCCTCGAAGCTACAGTAGCAAAATGCAGACCATACTACAGATCGCTCGCAATAATTGCAAAACGGCTTTCACCTTATCATCCCTTATTTGTCATCTCACTTTCAAACAAGTTTGAGTGAGTGACCAATAACGGATGTGATAGAATCTATCAAATTGCAATTTATTGCTCGTTTACTTGCGTATGTGCATTTTTTGTCGTACCTTTGCAGCGAAATTCAATGAATATCAACACTTGCACATATTACTGCGTGGCAGGGCATACTTTTGCTGTAGAATACAGCAAGTCTGAGTTGTTGGGGTGCCTCAGCAACTATGAACCTTTTGTGCAGCATGATACTACCTCGCCCGTATTTTCGCTGCGAGTAGATCTCAATGGTATGCTCAGCGAAGAAGAATGTGCGACTTTTACCCATGTGTTTACAGACAATGCAGAAGCAGATATGCCACGCATTGAGGTGTATGAACACGAGCAGAAATGGCTGATGAGAGTGTCGCAAGTGGCAGATTCACCCATATGCTGCGAGGTAGAATGCGACAAGACCTTTGAACATGGTACACTACGCATCGCCGTGGGTTGTCAGGATATGCGTTTCTGTATCGACACGGCATTGATGCTGATGTATGCTTTTCGCACAGCCCCTCTCAAGACACTGGTGATGCATGCTGCAGTGGTGGTTAGACAGAAAACAGCAAGAGGATACCTATTTTTGGGGCATAGTGGCACGGGTAAATCCACCCACGCGAGGATGTGGTTGCAGGCCTTTAGTGATGCCTGGTTGCTCAATGACGATAACCCAATCGTGCGTGTGATGAAGGATGGTGAGGTGCGTGTGTATGGTTCGCCATGGAGTGGCAAGACACCTTGTTATAAGGATGCGTATGCACGCGTGGGAGGAATAGTGAAACTCAGTCAGGCACCACATAATAAAATGCTAACTCCTTCGTTGCCAGAGGTATATGCCTATATGTTGTCTTCTTCCTCCGGACTGAAGATCAAGGGAGGAATAGCGGATGCTTTGCATGCGACCATTGTGCACGTGATAACGCATGTGGCATGTCATCATTTGGAATGCCTGCCCAATACAGAGGCGGCAGAGGTGTGTTGGTTGAAAGTCGAAAGTTGAGAGTTAAGTGTCGAGAGTCGAAAGTCGAAAGTTAAGTGTCGAGTGTCGAGTGTCGAGAGTCGAGAGTTGAAAGTTAAGAATATGGAAAAGAGCAATGATATATTAATACCAGAATTTGAGCGATTGCTCAAAGATGGTCACATGGTAGAGTTTATACCCAAAGGAGTAAGTATGCGTCCATTTATCGAAGGTGGACGTGATAGAGTCATGTTAAAAATGTGTAGAGAACCCAAAGTGGGTTATATCGTACTTGCTAAGGTGGGAGAAAATTTTGTGTTGCACCGCATATACCAGATAAACGGAAGAACTATCGTCTTGCGTGGTGATGGCAATCTGGAGGGATATGAGATCTGCAAAGCCCAAGATATTGTAGCAAGAGTGGTGCGCATCAGAAAGATAGGTGGCAAAACCAAACGATTGACCAAAGCTCCTGTATGGAGACATCTGCCTAAGTGGATGAAGAAATTCTGCTTGAAAATATATCGTGCAACAATATTGCTGACTTATACTGATTATGAGAACTAAACAAGGATTTCGTTTGCGTGAACTAGGCGGCGACTATATACTGATAGGCGAGAGTGCTGAGTTGGTAAACTTCAATAATATCATCAGTCTCAACGAGGCAGCAGCATACCTGTGGCAGGCGGTACAGGACAAAGAGTTCGATGTGGAAACCCTGACCCAATTGCTGCTCGCAGAGTATGAAGTAGAGGAGGATATCGCACGCAAAGATGCACAAGCGACTATCGACGATTGGCAAAAGATAGGGATTGTAGTCGGTGACTAAAACGGAAGATATATTCTTGAGTATTCTCCGGTCGGTATTGTGGGGAAGTTCCGTGGAACTACCTGAAACGGTCGATTGGAGGGACGTGCTGAATCTTGCAGCACGCCAAAAATGTCTGCACGCATTCAGTGTGTGGACGAAAATACATCGTATTCTTACTCCTTATGACAAACAGTTGCAGCCTGCAGTGTTCATGACATTGCAACACCAAACTCGACTGAATCATTTTGCAGCAGAGGTCATAGATCTATTGGCACAACACAATATCCCTGCTACCTTGATCAAAGGATATAGTCTCTCTGGCTTGTATCCCGATGCGGATATGCGCGATTTTGGGGATGTGGATATTTATGTGGGTGAAACCAACTATCTTCGTGCGGCAGAAGTAGTGACTGCTGCTTATCCCGATGCCTACTGGCATTCGGATATTCGTGGGGGCATTCACTATATTCTGGTGATGGATGAGAAGCAAGATCGAGTGGTAGAACTGCACCGAGTGACCATGGAGTTTGCCAATAAGCAAGCCAATGAGTTGTATCAAACTTTCACGCATAAGTATCTCGATCATACCACAAATACGGTGGATATATACGGCAAAGCAATACCCGTGCCGTCTGCTGCGTATAATGCGCTATATGTGTTTATGCATGCATGGCATCATTTCGAGAGTACGGGTGTTGGTATGCGGCCATTAGGCGACTGGGCACTCTGTCTGCAGCATGCCCATAAGCACTCATCACCTCTAGAGTGGCAATCCCTCGTGGAGGAGATGGATAGTATATTGCAGGCCCTGCACCTGAAAACAGCATGGCAGACTTTCGGACATGTCTTGGTGGAGGTGCTAGGACTTCCGTCTGAAGCGTTTCCGCTATATACCACTAAGTATCAGCGCCGTGCGCAGAGACTGCTCCGCCAGTTGTTACGTGATGGACATGGTGGTAGAAGTGCAGAATTTCGCTTGAGTGAGATAACTTTGATGAGATGTTTCCCATGGGAACGCCCTAGCAAGAATCGTCTGCTGCAAATGGGATATACCTTCTGCCGATTGTTGTTCGAAGCTTGGCAGATGGGCAAATTGTTTCCCGACTGGGCATGGTCTGACATCGTTGCGATGTTGAAACGCTGTGTGGTGAGACCGCTGAGATGAGGGATAAAAGAAAATTCGCCCACTGATTGCACTGATTGGCACCTATCATTTAATCCGTGAACAATCCGTGAGATCCGTGGGAGGAATAAAAAGACATTAATCCATTGTAGTAATAGAGAAAGGGATGTGCCTAGCACACCCCTTTCTTTTATCGTGTCTCTTAATCGCTGAGTCTCTCAGCACCTTTAGGTGCGGTCTCTCAGGGCGTCAGCCCGGTCTCTCAGCGAAGCGGTCTAAAAACTACTTCTTAGGAGCTGGTACGTAAGTAGGATAGAACACTTGCTTGAGACTATCTACTAGGTTCCAGTGGTTCTTCAGTAGCACATTAGATGGGAAGTAGCATTCGCCGGTGATACCCTCAATAGTACGGTTCAAACGCAACTGACGGCAAATCTCATTACCCTCGTTCCATGCTGCTGCTTTGTGGTTACCCATATGGTATGGAGCCATACCGATATACACACGGCATTTCTCAGTAGCGTGCTCTGCCCACCAGTGAGCAAGAATCTCATAATCAGCAACTTCCTTGCCAATCTCCCAATAGAGTTGTGGTACTACATAGTCGATCCAGCCCTCTTCCATCCAAAGGAGAATGTCAGCATAGAGTTGGTCGTAGTTTTGCAGACCATTGGTCTCGCTACCACGCTTGTCATTCTTCTTGTTGCGCCAGATACCGAATGGAGAAATACCAAATTGTACCTCAGGTTTGATGTTGATGATGGTGTTGTGTACTTGCTCAATAGCCAAGTTCACATTATCACGACGCCAGTCACCCAAATCAGTGAAACCGCGTGGGTCAGCAGCAAAATTGAGTGTATCAGGGAACTCCTCACCTGCTACAGGATAAGGATAGAAATAGTCATCCATATGGATAGCCTGGATATCGTAGCGAGTTACGAGGTCTGCTACCACTTGGCACAAGAAGTCGCGAGTCTCTTGCAAGGCTGGGTTGTAGTACCATTGTTTGCCATACTTAACAAACCACTCTGGGTGTTGGTGGTACATGTGGCTAGGAGCAAGATCTTCGATATTCATCGCAGGGATAGTCACACGGTATGGGTTGATCCATACGTGTACATCGATACCGCGTTTGTGAGCCTCAGCGCATACAAACTCCAATGGATCATAACTAGCTGCCTCACCTTGTTTGCCAGTCAACCAATGGCTCCATGGCTCCAATTCTGATTTGTAGAGTGCATCCGCTGTAGGACGAACTTGGAATACGATAGCGTTGAGGTTCATAGCTTGAAACTCATCCAACATCTCGATCAAGTGTTGTTGTTGTGCTTCGTAGTTGCCAATGTCAGCTCGTTTAGGGAAGTCGATGTTAGCAACAGTACTTACCCATGTAGCACGGAAATAAGGTTCTTGTTTAGCACAAGATGTCATGACGCAAACAGTCATCATGAACAATAGGAAAAGAATTTTTTTCATTGTATTATGTTTTTGTTTTAAATATCAAACTCGTGTGCAAAGGTACGAAAAAATTAGCACATACGCAAGCAAATACCCCTATTTATATTGTACAACATATATTCTACTTAGACGAGGTCCTCTATTATCCTATTTAATATATGAAAACCCTGGGTTGTAGCCATGATATGATCGCCTTTTTGCTTGAGGTATCCCTCCTCCAGGTATGTCTGTGCCTTATCGATATTGACGGCAGTGCATGGTACTCCTTGGCTGGTGCGTAGTCCTAGCATCACTTGCTCCGTGTGTCGTTCCTCAGGGGTGATAGTCTCGTGTTCGGGTGTGAGTTGGTGGTTCATGGCCTGTGCAATGTATTGGTCAAGATCATCTATATTCCACCATCGCTGGTTGCCGTCATAACTATGTGCTCCTGCGCCCAGTCCTACATAGGGTGTGTCGTTCCAATAGCTCGAGTTGTGCTTGGAGTGTTGTCCCGGCAGGGCAAAATTGCTCACCTCGTAATGCTCATATCCGTGTTGGGTCAGTTGCTCTACGAGGTAGTCGTACATCTGCATCTCATTCTCCTCGTCTATGGCGGTGATCTTACCCTGTTCTAACCATTGGGTGAGGAGAGTGCCCTCCTCGTAGATAAGTCCATAACTAGAGATATGAGTCACCTGGAGTGCAAGTGCTTGGGCTATATCGGCTTGCCAATCTGCCATCGTCTGCCCAGGTAGGGCGTACATGAGGTCAATGGAGATATTGGTGATACCTTCCGCCTGCGCCGTTTGAATGGCCTGTATGGCTTGTTGTGCTGTGTGGCGTCTGCCTACGAGTTGCAGCAATGTGTCATTGAAACTCTGCACACCCATGCTCAGTCGGTTGATGCCTAAAGCACGCCATGCTTGTATCTTCTGGGCGGTTATATCGCCCGGATTGGCCTCTAGGGTTACCTCCTGGATGGTTGTAGGATTGATGCTGCTAAGGATGGAGTGGAGCAGTAGGCGCAAGCTCTCAATGGGCAATAGACTCGGTGTGCCTCCACCGATGTAAATAGTGCGAATCTCCTGCTTGCTCCATTGAGGTTGGTAGGTCTGCCACTCGTGGATAAGGGCGTGGACATATGCTTCTCGTTTCTCTAGTTGGGTGGTAGAGAAAAAGTCGCAGTATCTGCAACGACTCTTACAAAAAGGGATATGTATGTAGATTCCTGCCATTGGGTGCAAAATTAGTAAAAAAAATGAATATACACAAACAAAACGATAAAATATTGAGCTAAAGTTTGTGCATGTAGGTTTTTTTTCGTAATTTTGCAACGCTAACCGAAAAAACACAATTTATACCATGTTTACACCATCTGACTTGGCGCAACTTCAGGCGCGTGGCATCTCTGAGGAGAAAGCCCTAAAACAACTACAGTCTTTTGCGACTGGTTTTCCAGAACTAGATATCGTTTCTGCTGCATCGGTAGGAAACGGAGTACTCAATCCTACAGAAGAGGAGATAGATGCGTATGTGAAAGCATGGCAAGACTACCTCAACGAAGGACATACTGTGCTCAAGTTCGTTCCTGCTAGTGGTGCAGCAAGTCGTATGTTCAAGGACCTGTTTGAGTATCTTGAGACAGGCGAGAAAACTAAGTTTATAGAGAAATTCCTCGCTGAGAAAGAGCATTTTGCTTTTGCTCCTCAGTTGGCAGGTCTCGATGAGCAAGCTGCTGTGAGTCACCTGCTTAAAGATATGAACTATGGCAATTTGCCTAAGGGTCTGTTGCTCTTCCACTCCTACGAGGATGGCGCTCGCACTCCTGCTCTGGAGCACTTGGTAGAAGGTGCTATGTATGCCTCTTCTAAGGGTGAGGTGAATATCCATTTCACAGTGAGCCATGAGCATTTGCCACTCTTCCAAGCACATTTGGCAGAGCACCAAGCGGCATATGAGGAGAAGTTAGGCGTGAAGTTCCATATCTCCTATTCCGAGCAAAAACCATCTACCGATACACTTGCTGCTAACCCAGACGGCACACCATTCCGCACCACGGATGGCAAACTTTTGTTCCGTCCAGGTGGTCACGGTGCGCTCATCGAGAATCTCAACGAGCAAGAGGCTGATGTGATCTTCATCAAGAATATTGACAATGTAGTGCCTGATCGTCTCAAAGGCGATACCGTTCGTTATAAGCAACTCCTTGCGGGTGTGCTTGTTACCGAACAAAAGAAAATATTTGATAAACTCCAGGATCCTACTCTTACTGCAGATCAGAAAGCTAAACTCCAACGCCCATTGCGCGTGTGCGGTGTGGTGAAGAACACAGGCGAACCTGGTGGTGGTCCATTCCTTGTGCGTGAGGAAGATGGTAGCATCTCTTGCCAAATATTAGAGTCTAGTCAAATCTCTGATCCTGCACTTATGCAACAAGCGACTCACTTCAATCCAGTGGATTTGGTTTGCGCTACTCGCGATGCGGAGGGCAAGACATACTATTTGCCTGACTTTGTGGATGAGAAAACTGGTTTTATCTCGCATAAGTCCAAGGATGGCAAGGAATTGTTGGCTTTGGAGTTGCCAGGATTGTGGAACGGCGCTATGAGCCGTTGGAATACCATTTTTGTGGAGGTACCAGTGAGTACATTTAACCCTGTGAAGACGGTGAATGACTTGCTTCGTGCAGAGCATCAATAATAGTTCGCTTCGCAGAGAGATATTTAGAATATTGAGAAAGGGATGTGCGTTTAATGCACATCCCTTTCTTGATGTCGTAAGACTATCGCGGTCCCTCAGCGCAGCGGTCTAAAAACTCACTTCTCTGGTTGTTTCACCCAAATCAGTTTCGTGGTGTCATACCCACGGCGATCGGCTTCGGATAGGATACTTGCTAATGTGGCTTCGTCCAATTGAGGAGTGCGTGAGAGAATCCATAGATAATTGTCGTTTCCGCCACCTACCAAAGCAAATTGGTAATTTTCGTCCAGCATCATAATTCGGTAGTCGCTGTAGAAAGGGCCAAAGAACGAAACACGTAGCAAACCCGGAACAGAGGTTGTTTTGGCAATACCTTTGGCATCTTCGGCTCTACCATCTTTGATACCCGTGTTGAGCACATCTATTTTGCCATCTTCCCGCAAACTGTAATGTGCCATCACATACTCTAGACCACGTTCAAATGGGTGGTCAAAGCGTGCTAGTTCATACCAATACCCTAGATAGCGATTGAGGTCAACGGATTGAATCGTTGAATTGTCCGCTGTTTTGTTGTTGCAACTCATCAACATGCTAGTAACAACTGCAAATAAGAAAATTTTTTTCATAGTTGTAATTTTGTTTAGGTTATAACCCTCTTATGAGAGTCGATAACGTTACAAACAAAAAGCGTGCCAATTCCTTGACACGCCCTAAACCTTAAACTCTAAACCTTAAAAACCTTCAACTACCTTCAACACTTCCAGTGGATGATCCACCAGATAATCGGGTTTAGCTCCTTCCATCTGCTCTCTAGTACCAAATCCCCATGTGCAGAGCACGAGGGTAGCGCCTGCAGCCCGAGCAGTCTCAGCATCCACGAGCGAGTCGCCTATGTAGAGTATCTCTTCGCCTTTCGCCTTTCGCCTTTCGCCTTTCGCCTCCAAAATATCATACACTATTTGTGGGTTCGGTTTGCGCTCTACGCCTACGCGCTCGCCGAGTACGACATCAAAAATGCCGGGGAACAGTTGTGCCACGATCTTCTCGGTGGCAGCTTGATACTTGTTGGATGCTACAGCCAGGAACCAGCGCTCGCCTTTTCGCCTCATCGCCTCATCGCCTTTTTGCTTAAGTGCATCTAGCAGTTCGGGAATACCGTCATATGGACGAGTGAAGTCGCAGTTATGTTCATCGTAGTAGGGTACGAAGTACTCGCGCAGGCGAAGCACTGTTTCTTCGTTGCGATGCTGCTCAGGTAGAGCACGCTCAATGAGTTTGTTGACCCCATTGCCTACGAGGCGAGGGTAGTCTTCTATCTTGTGGGTAGGGAACCCGCATGCAGACAAGGCATAGTTACATGCCTGTCCCAAGTCCGAAATAGTATTGATGAGCGTACCATCAAGGTCAAAAATGATAATCATTTGCGTCTTTTCTTTATCCCACGGATATCACGGATATTACACGGATTGTTGTTCTGTTATCTGTGCTAATCAGTGCAATCAGTGGGCATTATTTTCCTCTTTGTCTTACGGCTTCATATAACATGATTCCGGCAGCTACGCTGACGTTCAAACTCTCGATGACGCCCGACATTGGGATGCGTACTTGGTGGGAGCAGATGCGTAGGTTCGCCTCATAGATACCTTTATCCTCGCTACCCATCACGATAACGGTTGGTGCGGTCATATCTACTTCGGTATAGTCGCAGGTAGCATGCTCGGTGGCAGCTACTACATTGAAACCAGAATCGCGCAAGTATTGCAAGCAGTTTTGTAGGTTATCAACTTTGCATACAGGTAGATGGTAGAGCGCACCGGCAGAAGTCTTAACCGCATCGCCATTGATGGCTACGCTGCCATGTGTACCTATAATCAACGCATCTGCGCCTGCGCATGCGCAGGTGCGGGCGATAGCGCCGAAGTTACGCACATCGGTTACACCATCTAGCACCATGAGTAGGGGTGTCTTACCCTCCTCAAAGAGCATTGGCACGAGGTTTTCGATATTGCTAAACTCGATTGGACTCAAGAAAGCAATAGCACCTTGGTGGTTCTTATCGGTGTATTGGTTGAGTTTCTCCACTGGCACTTTTTGTACAGGGGTAGTAGTCCCCATGAGTTTTTTGAGCAGTTCCTTACCTATGGTAGATGTCATATCACGACGAAGGAGGATCTTGTCAATGGTCTTACCTGCATCGATGGCCTCAATGATGGCACGGATACCAAACACCATCTCCTTCTCAGGTGGACGACGAGTATCGTAGTTCTTAGGTGATGATGGAGTACTAGTTCTAGTGCTACTAGTCATCCTAGTGGCACTAGTACTTCTAGTGAATGGTCTTTTATTATCTTGTGAATACATATTTTGCTTTATTGGTCCCACGGATTACACGGATATTACACGGATTGTTGTTCTGTTATCTGTGCCAATCAGTGCAATCAGTGGGCGGAATGATTAATACGCCAACCAGTTGAGGAACTTATCGATATCTTCGTCGTAGGCGTAACTTGTTTCTACAATCTTGTTGCCATCAGCATTCAGTTGTACATAGTATGGTTGTGCATTAGATTGATATTGTACGCGTTGCATATGACTCCACTTGTCGCCAATAGTCTTGAGGGTAGTGGTTTTGCCATTCTCCTCAAGCACGATAGGCTCCTCCAGTTTAGTTTTATCATCTACGATCAGCGAGATGAGCACATACTTATGCATGTGTTCAGCCACTTCTGGTTTGCTAAGCACAGCTGCTTCCATCTTGCGGCAGTTGACACAACCAAAACCATTGAAATCAAGGAACACAGGCATGTTGTTCTCTTTGGCGTATGCCATACCCTCATCGTAGTCGGTAAAGGTGATTTGTCCGTCATGTACACTCATGGTCTTATAGGAAGAGTTGAGTGTTGAGTGTTGAGTGTTGAGTGCCGAAGAACCTCCAGAACTCATCACCCAGTCTTGGGTACTCATCGGTGGTGCGAAAGCAGAGATAGCACGCAAAGGAGCACCCCAGAGACCTGGAATCATATACATGGCAAATGCCAATGAGATGATAGCCAAGAACAATCGTGGTACGCTTGTCTTGCGGTGGTCGTCGTCATCGTGTGGGAAACTAATCAAACCGAGCAAGTAGCAACCCAAGAGGGAGAAGATCACGATCCAGAGAGACACGAACACTTCGCGGTCAAGGATATGCCATCCGTATGCCAAGTCTGCTACGCTGAGGAACTTGAGTGCCAATGCCAACTCGAGGAACGCTAGGGTCACCTTGAAGGTGTTCATCCAACCACCTGACTTAGGCAATTTCTTGAGCACAGATGGGAACATAGCGAAGAGTGAGAATGGCAATGCCAATGCAATAGCGAAACCGAGCATACCCATAGTAGGAGCCAAGAGGGACTTGCCTGCTGCCTCTACGAGCAAGGTACCAATGATAGGACCGGTGCAAGAGAAGGATACGATCACGAGGGTGAATGCCATCAACAGAATGCTGAGGAAACCGGTAGTGTTGCCTGATTTGCTATTGAGGGCAGTGGACCATGAACTTGGTAGGGTGATCTCGAACGCACCGAAGAAGGATGCTGCAAAGAGTACCAAGATGAGGAAGAAGATGATGTTAACCACAGCGTTGGTACTGAGAGCATTGAGTGCAGATGCACCAAAGATAAGGGTCACCAGCAAGCCCAATCCTACATAGATAATCACAATACTGAGTCCGTAGAGGATGGCATCGCGAATCACGCTAGCGTTGGTAGTACCTTTGGCTGCGCCTCCTCGTTTGATAAAGAAGCTCACAGTCATAGGGATGATAGGCCATACGCATGGGGTGAAGATAGCCAATAGACCACCTAATAGTCCCATGACGAACACCCACCAAATGGATTGTTCTCCTTCGCCTTTCGCCTCATCGCCTTTCGCCTCTTCGCCTAGAGTTACGAACTCAAAGTACTCTGGCGCGGTACACATCTTGTCGTCGCATGCGTTGAAACGAACGCGAACGGTGTCTGCTTTAGCGACTGTTTCGGTGAATGTACCTTCGTACTCGTCCATGTATAGTCCATCGCCGAGTTCGATGATGTTGAGATGCCAACCTTGTTCGATGTTGGCTGTTAGGCGAACGCTATCGCCAATGACTTCGCCCTTCCACTTGATGGGCTCTACTAATTGTGCTTGTGCGGTCAATGCTATCGCCATTACCGCAAATATAGTCATTATTTTTTTCATATTCATTGTTTTGAGTCGAGTTTCGGGAGTCGGGAATCCTATGATTAATTTATCGCCACATCACTCGGCATTCTCCAGTCGCCACGAGGGGAGAGGCTCACACCTACTACCTTAGGTCCATCAGGCAAGCAGCTACGCTTGAACTGTTGGGTGAAGAAGCGGCGCATAAACACATCCAACCAATGGTCTACTTCCTCTTGGGTATATACACCCTCAAACGCTATGCCAGCCATATAGGCGATCTTCTCGCGGGTGAAACCATAGCGCAAGAAGTAGTACATATAGAAGTCGTGCAACTCGTATGGACCGACTTTGTCTTCGGTCTTTTGTGCGATATTGCCATCTTCATCGGTAGGCAGCAACTCAGGCGAAACAGGAGTCGCAACGATATCCAATAGGATGTCGCGTGTCTCCTCGCTGAAGATGTTCTCTGCCGCGTATTGTACGAGGTAACGCACCAAGGTCTTTGGTACACCTGCGTTGAGTCCGTACATGGACATCTGATCGCCGCAGTAGGTTGCCCAACCGAGAGCCAATTCGCTCATGTCGCCTGTACCTACTACAAGACCGTTGTACTTATTGGCCATATCCATCAGCACGAGCGTGCGGATGCGTGCTTGCGCATTCTCGTAGGTTATATCATGAAGGTTGATATCGTGACCTATGTCTTGTAGGTGTTGGGTAGCCATCTCGCGGATTGAAATCTCGTGTATGCTGATACCCAGTTGCTCCATGAGAGCGATGGCATTGTTGTAGGTGCGGTCGCTAGTACCAAAACCTGGCATAGTGACGCCAATGATTTGGCTGCGGCTATATCCCAATCGGTCTGCGGTCAATACGCAAACGAGTAGGGCTAGGGTAGAGTCCAATCCGCCGGATATACCTATCACGAGTGATTCAGCATGGGTGTGCTGCCATCTGCGCAGAAGACCATGTATTTGCAGATTAAGTACGTCTTCGCAATACTCCATGCTGTTGCTACGCTTAGGTAAGAACGGAGTCTTAGGGAAATGACGGTGGATTGGTTCTGTGCCTTTAAACTCTAAACTGTAGGCGCTTGCGCCGTCCTCTAAACTGAGCGCCTGCTCAAGCGGCGCCACTTGTATATGGCGGTAATGACCATGTTTATCGTGTGTGAAATTGGTGTTGCGTTGGCGGTCGATACGCAAACGCTCTACATCAATCTCAGAGATGATCATACTGCTCTCCATTTGGAAACGGTCTCCCATATCGAGCATGTCGCCGTTCTCAGCGATATAGGTGCTACCAGAGAACACGATGTCGGTAGTTGATTCGCCAATACCGGAAGAGGTATATACATAACCGCAGTGTACGCGGGCAGACTGTTGCATGATCATGCGTTGGCGGAAGGTGTGCTTGCCGGTTACGCAGTTGCTGCTAGATGGGTTGAAGATGATCTCTGCACCTTGGATAGCCAGTTGTGTGCTAGCGGGTAGGGGAGACCAGAGATCCTCGCAGATCTCGATACCAAAACTATAATCGTTGGTTGTGAACACGAGGTCGATGCCAAAAGGCACATCTTTGCCCCAGAGTTCGATGGTTGGGATGCGTGGACGAATACTATTGGTATTGCGCTCCAGTACATCACGACCAGAGGAGAACCAACGTTTCTCGTAGAACTCGCCTGTGTTAGGGAGGTTGATTTTAGGTACGATACCCATCACTTCGCCGTCGGTCATGACGAAGGCGCAGTTGTAGAGGTTGTTGTCCACTTTGAGGGGGGCACCCACGAGTACGATGATAGGTAGGTCGCGTGTATAGGCGCAAACCTGCTCGAGTGCGGTAAGTGCATTTTGTTGAAGCTGTTGGGTAAAGAACAGGTCGGCACAAGTGTAACCTGTGATACTGAGTTCAGGGAAACAGATCACTTGTACGCCTTCTTGTACGGCTTCGGATATTTGTTTTTTGATCTCGCTGGCGTTGAAGGTGCAATCCGCTACTCGCATTTGCGGAACGGCTGCTGCCACGCGTACATAACCAAAATTTGTGTTCATATTTGTAAATTATGAAATAATTTGCAAAGGTACAACAAAAAATGCACATTCGCAAGAAAAAGGTAATTTTCACTACCTAAAAAAATAATTTTGAATAATTTATTATAATTTTCTATAATTTTTGGATAGAAAGAAATTGATTTTAATTGATGTCTGAATTGATTTTAATTGTCTGAAACATGATCATCGAAATTTTGTCTAATTTTCTATAATTTTTGGGATCGAATAATAGTCTTCTAAATCTATCCGTGCAATATCCGTGAGATCCGTGGGAGGGGTTATAAAACAATTTTTGCATTTTTTTCTAAAATATTTGGTCATGTGTTCGGGCTACGCCCTCGCATTTTACGACGCAGTTGTATCTTCGGACGCCGCCTTGGTCTGCACTATGTTTGACCAATTCCCCCGAAGCTACGGTCGCAAAATGCAGCCCATGACCCCTATTTTTTCTAAAAAAAGCACTTTTTTTGAGAAAAATTGCATTTTTTGTCAAAAATATTTGGTCATGTGCATTTTTTGTTGTACCTTTGCACTCGCTTTCGAAAAGGAAGTACGACACAAGGTCACGGTGCTATCGTCTAGTGGCCTAGGACGACGGCCTCTCACGCCGTAAACCGGGGTTCGATTCCCCGTAGCACTACAAAGAAAACTGCTTGAATTCTCAAGCAGTTTTTTGTTTTTATCTCCAATACCCTTGCAATACCCTTGCAATAGGAGTTCTTTATGTGCTCACAGCTACTCAGCTGCTCAGTTGAATTCTAAAATTATTATATGTACACGCGCGTGAGTAAGTCTTAAAAACAGTTGTGCAGCTGTGCAACTGTGCAGTGGACCAGTTGGACCAACAGACCAGTTCTTTATCAAAATATATACGCACATACGTACGCGCGAGTGTATTTACAAAACATCTGGTCCATCTGGTCCTCTGTCCTTTTTGCCTCATTTGACAACTACTCTTTGTTGCCCACTGATTTCACGGATTATCACAAATAGAAGATCAGTGTTACATCTGTGCGATCTGTGGGACCAATATGTCATTTACGGAGGGATAACGGAGGGATAACGGAGGAGTAGGTTGTTTATGTGCCCATCTTCA
This sequence comes from Paludibacteraceae bacterium, assembly GCA_045532335.1. GTDB lineage: Bacteria > Bacteroidota > Bacteroidia > Bacteroidales > Paludibacteraceae > Colicola. Next base: position 46,823 of record JAZSFR010000011.1, on the reverse strand, counting down.
CTCGGGTAGTTACCGAGTAGTTACCGAGTAGTTGAGTTATTCATTGTTTGGACAAATTTAAAGTTGTACTTTAGAATTGGACGGTGCAAAGGTACGATAAATTTTTTAATCTACCAAATAAATTCTTCATTATTTCTTTTGTTGAGTAGGATTATTATAAAACAAGAGCCGTGATTACTCACGACTCTTGTATCCTTTGCCTATAACCTATAGCCTATAACCTATAGCCGCTCGCGCTATCGCACGAGCTTGCCTTGCGCATCGTAGAGTACACCGTCTTTTTGCATGTAGAGTACGCCATCGATGAGGTACTTCTTCACACCTGTGGTGTTGGTGTTAACGTCCACAATGCTGGTAGTTGTCTTGTTTGGCTTCACGTGGAGAGCGAAGCGGTTCTCGAAGGTACCCTTACCGAGGTTAATGCTATACTCATCAAGCAACATATTGGTGCGAGTATTGGTCTCGTAGTCAATGAGTTCTACGACAATACCATCTGTACCATCAGGCATTGCGAAGGTGTATTCGCCTGCTGCTGTGATCTTAACACCAAGAGGGATAATAGTCTCTTTGATTGGCATCACATTGGCTGCAACTTCTACAGGTGATTCTTCTGCTGTGATAACAGAGTAGATGTTTGCACCCGCATTGATCACTTTGCATAGGTCGTGGTTGAAATCAAAGCGGTCGGTTACGCCATCTTCGTCTTGCAAGCGAACGAAGGTATGGTCCGCTTTATTGCCCTTTTGGTGCAACTCTAGGCGCAAGCGGTGTTCTTTCTCTGCGTCTGTTGATTGTCTTGCAGCGAGGGCTTGAGGAGCACCACTCACATTGAATATATTTTGCCAGTTAATTTGACCAGCAAATTGCACCATATATGCATGTGTTGATAGGAAATCTTTTGTACCTTCTTTTTCCATCGCAGTGTAAGCATTGAAATCGCCATCCCAACGATAGTAGTATTTAACTTCTTTTGGTTGGGTTTCGATGTCTGCTAACTGGTAATCACCCTTAGCATTTACATAGGATGGTACACCAATCACATTCCAGTGTGAGTCTGCTATACGACGGTCGCCTTTTGGAGTATTGCGATTGATAGTACATTCCCATGCAGGTACTGTTGTGCTGACTAGTGTCTGCTCTGTGATAGCGGTACTAATATATTCGGTAGATGGGAAGTATATACCAATAGGTCTGTTACCTGCTAGTCCAAATAGATCGTCTGACTTTATTTGATCAACATCTAATGCAAGTACATATCCCTTTCCTGCTTCTAGGGTAATGTTTTGATCCCATTTATAATCCCAGAATGTCTCCGAATCTAACCACATTCCTTCTTTAGCACGTCTTTCTCCATTGTATTCTTGGATAATCCAGTGCTTGCCATATTCACCGAAACTGATAGCTTTAGATACATCTACATTGAATGGGAAAGAAATCCAATAGAGACTGCGTGCGTACGCATTGAGTGATTTATCGTCAATCAAACGCTCTTTGGTAAACTCTATCACACCATATGCTCTACGATCAGTAGGGATATTGATCATGTCGCTAGGAGTTTCGTTGCTAAACATCAATTGTGTTGCATTTTCGTTGTTTTGACGGATAATCATCAAATTAGTAGAAATAGCATGCACATCATTAGGGTTTGTACCAGGAACGTATGCCGAGATTAATTGGTTGGTCTTGAAATCGTAGAGCATACGAATCAAGTATTTCTTATCACCGCGACCCTCGAGTAGGGTGACGGTTTCGTTTTGCTTACCAATGAAGTATTGTGTATGACCATCATACTCAGCGGTTACTTTCACAGGTGCCATAGGTTTCATTTGCACATCGGCATAATAAATCCAGTTGCTGTTGTCTCGGAAAATTTGTTCGTTAGCTTTGAGACCTGATACATTCAATGCACTGCCTGTCGCATCAAAGATATTGGCATCACCTTCAAGCACAAGGAATCGGTCGCCAACAACTGCAGAACCAGCGATGTATGCACGATGGACGAAGTTGGAGTATTCGTTCCAAGCAAAGCGAACATTGGCATCCGTTGGTAGTTTTTGACTACTGTCAACCATCTTTGCGTCATCGTCTGCCGCCAACGCTACGCCCCAAAGGTCTGTGCGGTCAGCTTCAAGGGTGTCAGAGATAGCATAACCGTAGTCGTTAGCCACAGTAAACTTGACATTGACATCGTTATTAGACTTAACCCATTTGCAATAATAGTGTGAGAAGTTACTATTCGCTTTTGCTTCGTCAGAGCGAGTCATGTGGTTGGTAGGATTATAGTTGAACCAGCCACCATTAGCGACGTCTGTACGGATGTAGTATTCACCCGTATAACGGTGGGTTTCATTCCATTGTACGGAAGCTTTGCCATCGACTTGTTTAACGACAAAGTTCCAAACACCATTACCTTGGTCTTCGTGCGTGTCATTTTTGATGATTTCGATACCATCATCATAAACCAATTCACCATCAGCTGCAGCATTGCGTCTGCCAGGTGCCATTGCCATGCCTGGGAGGGTTTTTAGCGGACCAAATACCATATGACGTTCCTTGTTCTCCCAAGTATTGGTACTGCTATTGTATTGTTGTAAAATGACCTCAGGGTTGTTGTTGCTTTCGTAATATGTTGGAGTACCACCATCATATTTCTTAACGGCATCGGTGTATGTTCTATCTTTAAAGATATGTAGGCTGACAACCTTGCTGTTACCTGCAGAGATGATACTTGCAGGGATAATGTCTGATGGGTGTGCTTTGCGACGATTGATAATAGTCTTATTGTTTGCGTCTTTCTCCACTGTTTGCTCTACATAGAGTAGGCGGTAGTCGCCATTGCTGAGCAGTTCGCTCCAATAACCGTTGAATATACTTGTCTCGCCTTCTTTAGAGTGAATAGTGTAGCAGTTGAGACTACCCAATGGCATCACGTGTGGGAAGTCGTGTGTTTGGTATTTCGTATTGTCATTGATATACTCAAAGCGAATAGTATGGGTACGCGCTGGGATAGTATATGTGTAGTATGTGTATCCAGGTTCGTAGGTGCCATTCGCTGCAGTCATTGCTGTTGGAGTATAACTTTCTGTAAGTTTGTTATATACAGATAGTTTTTGGTCGTTACCAGTTCCCCACGCAAGACTGTTTGGTATGCGCAAGTACACCACATGTGTGTTCTTGGTAACGAAGTTCTCGTCAATGGTGGTGTTGCCGCAAACGGTGATTTGATTTCCCTTTAATGTTTGGTATGCCGCATTTGCACTCTCCTTATATATAATATTAGAGGTGTATTCTGCTGCATTATTTGGTTTAACATCTTGGATGGTCAGTATGGTTCCCACTGGTACGTTAGGAATAACGATTTCCTCTTTGTATGTCACAGGATATGCTCTGCCGTTGCATACTACGCTGTAAGTACCATGTATAGTTGGCTTGATAGTTACATCGTAAGTAGGAGTAGAGTAGGTAGTCCACTTGTTGTTGTATTGATAGCAACTCCATGAACCTTCTGACCATGAATCATTATTTAGTGTGTAGCAATTATGTTCATTGCTAGGAATATCTTGCTCAAAATCATTCCATTTGTTATTCCAATCATTGGTGCCGTTTGCGCCATTCATACGGCAGAATATTACCTTAATATAGTTCTTGTCGGTAGGGATGTCGCACCAATAATAGTTATGGTCAGAGTCTAACTGGAACATACTCATCCATCTTCCTCCATCGTTGTTGTCTGCGTTGACTTTGAAAAATGCCGCAAATCGAGCTCCGTCAGATGTCCACCAACCATTAGGCTTTAAATAGATGCGAGAGTCTTTAATGTGCATATCGTATAGATTCTTGCCATTGGTTTGAACGGTTAGGTCTGCAGTTTGATTCCATGAGTTCTCCCAATTGAATCCATTGTTGTTTTTATCATAACCAGTAGCTGAACTAGGTTTTAAACGGGCAAAAATAATGTTAGAATATCCAGCAGGTATATCCACCGAATAGTAGTGTCCTTCGCAGTCAACTGGTGATAATTCAATCCAGTTGTTTCCTGCTGCTCCCCAATAATATGCAGCAATACGTGCACCATCACTTTTCCAAAAATCAAATGGTTTAAGGTAAACTTTTGATGGACTAGTAAATTGTGCTTTGAGTGTAGTGTTTTTAGTAATGGTTAATTCATATGGGTTCTTCGTAGATATTTGATTACCGTTTCCATCTACCCATTGTGCAAAAGCATTTTTGCCGCTTGGTGTTGCTGTCAATGTAACTTCTGTATTATATTCTAAAGTTGCTGGCGAAGAAATTTTCTCTCCACCAACAGTCGCAGTAACACTGCCTCCTTCGCCTGCACCAAAGTCAAGCGTATATTGGTTGATAGTCCACTTTGCGTAGAGGGTGATGGCTGCGGTGTATGCTGTAGCACCGAGTGATGTGACTTTTTGGGTACATGCTTGGTCTGTATGCCAACCGCCGAAAGTATAGCCAGTTTTGGTGGCATCCTTTAAAGTGGTAGCAGTGCCGTAGGTATGTTTGGTAGGGTAGCCACTGGCATGTGAACCAGAGAAGTTGGCGTTGTTTTGATCTTTGTATGTAATGGTATATTGATTAGCCGTCCATTGTGCATAGAGGGTTGTAGCTGCTGTCTTATTCCAAGTTCTTGCGCTTGAACCATCTGCGTTATAGTATTTTGTTCCGCCAGAAGTTGCGTCGAAATAACCGTTGAAGGTATAACCTGTGCGAGTAGGTTTAGTGATTGCAGGCATCGCAGAACCATAAGTTGCTGTTACAGAGGTCGTTCCGCCTGTACCTGATTGTGGGTTAAGTGTGACGGCATAAGTGTTTGCAGTCCATTTGGCATAAAGGTTTTTGTCACCGGTTGTTCCTTTGGTAATTTGTGTGATTGTGTTGCCTGTAAGACCACTATTGTCATACCAACCAGCGAAGGTGTAACCTGTTTTGGTTGGAGTTGGTAGGCTGAATGTTGCGGTTTCAATAGTGTAGGTCTTGTCTGCTATGGAATTACCACCATTGGTGTTGTATTTAATGGTGTAGTTAATAGGAGTCCATTTTGCGTAGAGGATCATGTCTTCATTTACGCCCGAATTGAAATCCCATTTGTTGGTGCATGCTGATTCTTTGTACCACCCTTCAACAGAATAACCTGTTACGGAAGGGGTAGTAGGTGATGTGATTTTATTGCCTTTGAGAACCGTTTTTGATACAGGGTTGCTTCCCTTTCCATTGGAGTTGAAATTAACGGTGACATCGTAGTTGTAAGTAATCCATTTTGAATTAGTGTGATCGTAAATTTTATTAGCCTCTAATGTTAAGTCTGCTGTTTGGTCACTTCCGTTATTGCTAAAAAGTATTTTATTGAATGAATATGGTGTTGTTGTTGAATAAATTGTTTTTCCATTGTATTTTTTGCCAGAGTCAGTCATCTTTTCACCTGGCCAATCACTATGATTTCCATTATCAGAGTTCCAAATGTAAGCATATGGAGTTGATAGTGTTCCTATATAGTAAACTGTTTGTGTTGTAGTAGAAACCCAAGAGCCATTGTTGTAATATTTTGTGCTGTTTTTAGTCTCGTTTGAAGTGTTGGATGGTACATACACAGGTGAAGTTGTTGAAAAATCGCTGCGGTAGACAGCTTCTGTTTGCCAAAAATTGCCATAGTTATCTTGTTGGTCTTTTGTGAAAGTAATATACTGACTATAGCTTCCTGTATACGTATACTTGTAAAGTTTAAGAGTGTTGTCGTATGTCATTTTTTTTGCAGTATATCCGTATGAACCACATCCATTGGTATTATCCCAATACGAAGATGTAAGAAAATATACATATACATTGCTCCAGTTTACTGTGTTTTTGAAATATACAGTAATTGTACCATTCGCTGCCCACGCATTACTAACTCCCATTAGTAGGATTACTGAAATGATAACTGATTTAAGTAGATTGTGTTTCATGTTTTTTATTTTGGCTATTGGCTATTGGCAATTGGCGATGGGCCGTTTGCTTTATGCCTTGCGTTAATATTCTGGTTTTGCTTTATTGTGTTTTTATTTTATAGTTTATTCGAGGGGATATTGTTTGTTTAGGTAATTAGTAATTATCGTGTAGAAAATCATCATAATACCCAAATTCGCTCTTTCTCAATAACTCATGAAAATATGTATGTAGCCGCTCTTGCTTGTTATCAGCATTTGGATTGAGATAGACATAAATATTTGGAGATAACTTTTCAATAGATAAATCATCGATAAATATCATTCCTGTTAATTTCCTAGCAGCAAACTTGGCAGATTCGTTGCCAACATATTTAGGATTAATATCGCGTATCAATATTTCACTATGTTCATACTGCATAAAAGTTCTACGTGCGATACTTCGATACAATGCCTTATTACACTCGCTAAAAGCATCTCTATCTCTTTGATTAAACCATGGAAAATTAACAAAAACCAAAAAGAAGGGTTTGGCATAAGGCAATTTATTACAATATCGTTTAATAATCATGTCTTTCAATTGTTCAGCCCTTCTATAAGGATCATATTCAGACACCGTAGAGTTTACTCCTTCGCCAATTAATATACGAAAACTTAAACGAGGCACGACTGCACTAGTAAAAGAGGCTTTCGATTTGTATTGTTCTAAAGCATCATTTAGTGCATTTTTTAATTCTTCTCGTAAATACGGAATGTTCTTTTTATAATCTTCATCGTCATCATCGTAAGGGTATTCGGGTAGAATATCTATTCTATACTCTTTAAACGCTTCTAAATTCGTGATAGCATCTATAACACTATGTTTCAAGATATCACTAACAGTGTCAGTAAAAGCCTTAACATCCATATAAACATCATAATCTGCATGCATATGAATATCATAATTAACTTCTTTCTTTCCTAATTTTTCTGCAAGAGAAAAAGCAGCACTTCGAGATGCATCTAATTTAAGTTCAACATTGTATTCAGTATGCATGGCATCATATGCTACTAACTCTGCATAAATTCCCTCCCAGTTTTTGTTATCTCCTATATTTTTAACTAGATTGTGAATAACAGTGACATTATCAGCATCTTTATAGATTGCTTGCAATCGTTTTAAACGATCAGAGAAATTTTGTTTAAAGTCATTAAACTCATTTTTATGACTCCACGTGCCAATGATATTATTCCCAAACTTTGTTTTATCAACATTTATAATATCATTGCCAAAAATAGAATCAACCATTTTCTGGTATTCTTCAAAAGCATTTAAACGAGTATTAGACATATTCTTTCCTTTCTCCCTTTTGGATATTTTGCTTTTATGTTGGTTGGTTACACTCGGCGAGGTAGTGCCGAGAACTGAACCAGTGGGGTGGTTTTGCTGTTATGTTGGTTGTTTTATTTCTTGTTATCCTTTTCCTCTAGTTGGCTTATTCCATTAACTGATTCAATTGTTCTTGGAGTTCAGCTACGAGCATCATCCCATAAATCAGAAATATGTGAGACACGTTTCACATATTCATCATCCTTAATTGGGATTGAGGTGATTGGTTCTATTTTTTTTATTTTTGACATGTGCTTATTTTTGACATAGGGGTTATTTTATCTCTCTATTCTCCTTTTCCTCTAGTAGGCTCGGCGAGGTAGCGCCGAGAACTGGGCCAGTAGGTGTTAATTCTTACATATTAAAGTTTCTAACTGAATTGTCTCCGCACTGCGTATACAATTTCGTTTTTATCCTCTAGAAAGTCTCCGCGTCGCGGAGAGAATGTTAGTTTTTTCCTTTTCAGGTGGGGTTCTGTTATTTGTAGTTTGTTTGGTTATCAGCCAAAAAGACTGTAAATTCTTCTAAACTTCGTTGTAACTTTTGCCATCGTTAACCTTGAACTAGCCTTTGTTTAAGGTGGCATTCTTTTTTGTTTGAAGATTTTGGACTCGCTGCGTCTACAATCTTTTGCAAGAGAATAGATGGGGCTAAACTTCTATCATTTTTGTCGTGTAAATGTTTCGCTTTTCCTTCGGGCGTCCTTCGGAGTTCCTTCGGTTTTCCTTCGGAGACAGTTGCTTATCGGTTCGGTATGAACCCGTCATGAACCCGTAATCTCCTGCCTTTCACCTTTCGCCTCTAACCTTTCGCCTCAATCTTCTTTCGTTGTTTGATATAAATCACTCCTGCACTCAAAGCGGCGAAGATCAGTAGTGACCATGCATCGCCGAGAGGGAACTCGGTATGTTCTTCATCTTTATTTGGATCACCTGGATTGAGGAAGCCATTCTTTCTTCCTGAAATTCTAGATTGTCCATTTTCCCCTGTGTTGCTAGGGGTCTCATCTGAGAATGGAGCATATACTGTTGAAGCAGGGTTGTAGGTGGTTCCTACTTGATAAGTGGACGTGTTCGCCATCTTGTATGACTCTAACTGATACTGCATAGACTGTGCACCCACTGTAGATGGGGTAGAGCTATGGTTAGATGATGACTGGAAAACAGGATTGGCCAATGCAATCACTGGGAAGAAAATAAGCAACAATACTACTACCATCTTGCTGATGAGCAGTGGGTGTGTAGTGTGGGTTGTTCTTACAAATGGATTCATATCAATTCAAGGTTAATCTTTACTGGGTTTTTAACTAGTTTTGTAGAAAAACTCATACTTCGTATGGGGTAAATTTTGGTGTAAAATGAGTCTATTCCACAAATAACCTCCAAAGGTACAACTTTTTTTTGGAATGTGCAAGTAAATTGATAAAAAATCTATAAATTTTGCGAAAAAGTGTGATTTATGTAACAAAAAGTCGAATATTATGTGGCAAAAATCGTGTTTCCTTGTTGCCCACTGATGACACGCCAAAATTGTTGGTTTCCCACGGATAGCACGGATATTACACGGATGGGATTGTAACAAAAATTGTAAAAAATTAATTCAAAAATTACCAAAAATTTCGAAGATCATGTGTCGTCAAAATAATTGTCATCATTGTTGTCTTCTACAAACAACAAGAGTCGTGATTGCTCACGACTCTTGTGTTATTATTGTGTACTACAGGCATTTTGTGCCGATCTACAGCGCAGCGATCTTCAGTGTAACGATCTACAGGGCTATGCCCGATCTAATGCATTAGTACACTTGTGTGCCTTGGACGTTATATACGCGACCATCTTGGAGTACAATATACAACACACCATCAATGAGCAACTTACGTGCGGTATTTTTCTCTACCACAACTTGATCTACATCGTTGGCAATATCATCACAAAGTATTGATACCACACTTGTGCATGCTGTTCCCTTAATGTCTGAATTGGTTGTGTACAATCCGCGCATAGTGAACTTGAGATCGGCAGTTTGCAAACCTTGACCATTATTGTTCCAAATGATCATCCATTGGCTCTCATCGCCTTGCATATCAGCAGGAAGCTCAAACTTGAATACGCCATCACCCATGTGAGTAGCTGCACTACCTGGCCAACTGCCAGCAAGGTGAGTATTGGTGCCATTGATCCACATATATACCGATGCAGATGTACCGAAACCACTAGGAGCCTTGAAGAATACCACTTGCTCATCAGCAGAAGCCAAACATGGTTCGCTAGTTTGTGGTTTAGGATCTGGATCTGGGTTAGGATTTGGATTAGGATTAGGATCCTCACCTGTGCTTCCACCCTCGCAAAGTGTAGTCACCTTCTTTTGATAACCATTCATGGTATACAATCCACGCATGGTGAAACTCAAGTCTGCTGTTTGTTTGCCACCGTTGTTATTGTTCCAGATGATCATCCATTGACTCTCATCGCCCGTCACATTATCAGGAAGCACGAACTTGAATGTACCACCACCCAAGTGAGTAGCGCGTTGGCCCGGCCAAGCACCGAGCAAGTTGGTCTCAGTACCCTTGATCCACATATACACAGCTGCTGAAGTACCAAAGTCTTGTGTCGCTTGGAAGAACACTGCACGCTCATCAGCAGACTCAACACAAGGCTCTACTGCCTCGCCCCAGTCGCTAGAACCGCCGTTGCCACCGTTGCCACCTGCACCAAAACGCTCATCCAACTCCTCTTGGGTACCATCCCAACTTGGGTTAGCACCTGCTACAGAAGAAGATTGGTAGAGGTACTTGCCATCGGTGCCAATCTTACCAGGAGCCTTGGTGAGTTCGGTGTTCAACACATATACGCGCATGTTACCCTTGCCAGAGCAAGAAACATTTAATGTACCATTGGTAACAGTCTTGGTATCACCAGTGATACAATCTACATAAGTACCGTTAGGGATGCTAGAGAAAGTAGCACCACCAGAAATGGTTACGAGTACATATGAGTCGGTAGTAGCATTGGTATAACGACGTTTGAACGCAAATTGACCATTGCAACCAGAAGTGCTATATTGACCTTTACGCAAAGCAGGAACAGCCATACGGATCTTAGCCAAACGTTGGATATGCAATGAGAGTGGGTGTTTCAAGGTTTGAGCAATATTGCCAGTTGCATTGCTGTACTCAGCGAAGTCGGTAACCTTGATATCACCCTTGATGTAACCACCAAAATATGCACGACCAGTCTCCTTGAGTGCAATATTTGGACCTTTGTCAATCACACAACCTTTCTTGAATTCAATCTCAGAACCATAGTACACACAAGGAATACCACGGAATGTGAACATCAAACTCAAGTTCTCTGCCCATGTAGATTGGTCTTGGTCAAAACGTGTGCCCTCTGGAGCACCATCAGGAGCATAGTCGTGTGAGTCCACATACACCACGTTCCAGGTAGCATCGTTGTAACGGTTATCATTGCCCTTAACGCCCCATGCCTCTGCAGCAGAACGGAAGTTCCAGTGCATAGGGAAGTCAATAACGCTCAAACCAGAGTATTGGCTGTAGTCAGGAGCGTGGTAGTTATTGCCTGAAAGCAATGCGTTTTGTGAGGTGCGACCATCACTGTATTGACCAACATAATCCTTAGCGTGTTGATCCACTGCAGTCACATTGGTATGGCTACCTTTAGCGCCTTCCATAACCGTAACGTTGTTCCAAGAGGTCTCGCTGTCATCCCATGTGTAGTTCTTCTTCTCGGTCCAAGTGTAGAAGTATGGACTCAAACGATCTTGTCCACGGTAAGTCACGTTGCGGTCGCGTGAACATACCTCGGCAAACATAAAGAAGTCACCGCCATTACGAGCAGCTTTGTGTTGCTCCGCCAAAGCGCGGAACTGAGGGATAAAATTCTTATTGAAACTCAAACGTGAGATGTGTCCACCGGTGTCGATACGGAAACCATCTACACCCATCTTAATGAACTCGCCATAGCATTTCACAAGGTAGTTAGCCACGTATGCGTTCTCGGTGTTGAGGTCCACGCAGTCGCCTGCGATCTGTGCCCACCAACGAGTGTCATCATCCCAGTTGAAGTTGCCATAGTGGTGCCAATAGTTGTTCTTATCGTGGTTTTGACCATCGGTATTCTTCATCATAGCAAGACGCTTGCTATATTGCTCACCTCCAGGAAGGTTAGCGTAGTTATCAGGAAGAACTCCACCGTCCTTTTGGGTATAAGGAATCAAACAAGCTTCTAGATTGCTTTGATCTGCTGACCAATCACGAGTAAAGAGTTTGCAGAGGTTCTCCTCGCCAAAGTTACCCGTGTGGTTGAGCACGATATCAAGGATGATCTTCATACCTTTAGCATGTGCTGCAGTGATAAGGTCTTGGAACTTAACATCCTCTGACTCATAGCGTTGATCTACCTTAGAGAAGTTACGCGCATGGTAACCGTGGTAGTCATAACCTGAAGCATTCTCTACTACTGGAGTAATCCAAATAGCAGTAAAACCGAGCGCTTTGATGTAATCAAGTTTCTCAATAAGTCCTTTGAAGTCACCGCGCCAAGCAGGGTCGCCTACGTTGTAGTTTTGAGCATCCCAACATTGGGTGTCATTCTCAGGGTCACCGTTGTAGAAACGGGTGGTCATTACAAAATAGATTTGCTCATCGCGAAAGTCTGTACGCGACGGAAACAAAGTCGCTGCCTGTGAGGCGATAGAACAAATCATTAAAAGAGTAAAAATTAGATATTTTTTCATGATTATAGTGTGTTCAAATTTCGCTACAAAATTACAACATATATTCAAAATAGACAAACATAACTTACATATTATTGTCGTAATTGCTATGCTAACGTTTGCGTTCGGCAACAAGGTTGACTGAGGATGGAGTAGCAGTTGAGTAGGATGGAGTAGAGGTGGGAGTAGGATGGTATAAAGAACAAGAGTCGTGAGCTATCACGACTCTTGTATTGGGTTATTTTATTCCCACGGATAGCACCGATGGACACTATAATCTACTGTGTAAATCCGTGAGATTTGTGGGACTTATGATCTTATCGCACGAGCTTGCCTTGCGCGTCGTAGATCGTGCTGTCCTTCACGAGGTAAAGAGCACCATCGATGATGAGTTTGCGAATGCCTTTTCCCTCGCCAAAGATTACTCCATTCTCTACATCAGTAGTCACTTTGTTTGGTTGTATGCGCAATGCAAAACGACCTTCGTAAGTGCCTGCTGTCAAGTCAATAGTGTAATCCAAAGCGAGTAGGTTAGTGCTTGTACCGTTCGCATAATCAACCAATTCTACGGTTACGCTATTGGTGTTAGATGGCAAGGTGAAATTGTATTCACCTGCCTCTGTAACCACCACGCCGAGAGGGATAGTTAGCTCCTGAGCAGGCACTACGTTACCCGCCATTTGGTCGCCATTGACCACGGTGTATATGTTAGCTCCCTTGTTGATGATCTTGGTGAGGTCGAGGTTAAGGTCAAAGCCCTCAGTGCCCTCTTCGTCGCGGAGTTGAACATAGGTCTTATCTACGGTTTCGCCAGCCTGTTGGAGCTCTAGGCGAAGCATGGTTTTGTCGATGGCGCTGCTGTTTTTCTTAGCTGCCAAGCCGCTAGGATCGGTGTTGACGATCTTGCTCCATTCAATTTCGCCCGCGTATTGCACCATGTATGAATGCATGGCGTAGAAGTCCACTTCGGTAGATGCCACGGCTGCATAACCATCGGTAGGGTGCCAGTATTGGTAGAAGAATGGCACATCGCCTTGGGTGGTACGGAAATCTGGATTCGCATAGGATGGAACACCGAGTAAGTGCCAGTTCCAGTGGTTCCATGCCACTTTCTCGCCTCGTGGATGGTCATCCAAAGTAACAGTGACATTGGCTTGGTTCTTGATATCTGCAGGGCTCACTTTGTTGGCAGAAGGGAAGTAGAGACTTAGTTTGCGTCCTTGTCCTGGTTTGAAACCATAGTCTTTGGTCAAACGACGATAATTGAGGCATACCACATAACCTACGTTAGCTTTGAGGGTTTCGCCTTTTTGTACGTATTCCCAGCCAGTTGTGCCGTCAGGAAGACCTTGCAAAGCACGTTTAGGACCGTTGTAGTATTGTACTGCCCAATAGCCTTCGTATTCGCCGAGGCCTACTACTTCGTCGATCTTGACATCAAATGGGAAGGATACCCAGTAGAACATCTTTTCGTAGTGGTTGGTAGTAGTGACGTCGGTAGCAAACTTGTCCTCAAGGAATGTCAATACGCCGTATGCAGGGTAGTCGTATTCGTGTTCTCCGTCGCCATTGGCTACTACTTTGTCAGCATTGCTATTGAAGATGATCTGTGTCGCAGGGTCATTGTGCTCGCGTAGGATCATCACAGGGGTGTTGAGATTGATTTCGCCTGTAATCTCGCTATTAGGACTATAGATGGTGCTAAAACGATGCTCCTTGAAATCATAGATGATGCGTACTGGGTATGCTGTGCTAGCACTACCAGTAAGGAAAGCTTTGTTGTTCCATAAGTACTGATTCAAGCCATTGTACTTAGCTCGAACAGTGGCTAGGGCACCTGGTTTGATCTGAAGATCGGTGCTATATACCCAATTGGTATTATCGTAGAAATACCCTGGGAATTGTGCATCGGTAGGGGTGATGTCACCCTCTATAATGAGGTACTCATTGCCCAGTTTAGGTCTAGTCTCTGCTATATACGCACGTGTGAGTCGGTTGGTGACAATGTCCCATCCAAAGCGCACAGACGCATCTGCTGGGAGTTTAGGGTTATTATTGTCGTTGATAACAAAGATGTCGTTTTCGTAATCATCTTTGCATATTCCAGAGGTGAAGCGATCGTTGTTGATGAGCAATGGGTGTGCGAGTGCAGAGTTGTTGTCGCAAGCAATGGTGAACTTGACATTACCTCCAACTGGCACATTGTCGCAGAAGTAGTGTGAGAAGTCGTGGGTGTTGCCATAGTTAGTGTATGCGTAATCCGAGTAGGTGAAGTGGTGGCTCTTTTGAGCGTAATAGTCATAGCCGCCATCTGCACTCTCAGCACGGATATAGTAGTTACCGGTGTAGCGGTGAGTACGGTCGATGTCGATTGTAGCCTTGGTACCGTCTTGTACTACGATGAAGTTCCATACACCGCAACCATCATCGGTTGGGTCCTCTAGGATGGCCTTGATACCCTTATCGTACACGAAGTCGTCGATGTCAGAGTCATCGCTAGCATTTTTGCGTCCAGGGAGTTTGATCACGCTACCGCCATTCTTGATCTGGAGTGGACCGAAGACCATATGTGCCTCGATATCCACCCACTTGCTGCCATCGTATTGTTGGAGGATGATTTCAGGGTTATTGATACCTTCGAATGTATTGTGTATCTTGTTGTAGATATGCATGCTAACGACGGTTTCTGTGCCAGCAACATCCTTGGTTATCTCGTCGGAGTAGATGAAGTAGTCTTCTTCGATGAGTGTTTGGCTGACGGCTGTTTGCTCCACGTATTTGAGTCGGAGGTTACCTGCTTGTGCTAGGAGCTCTTCCTCAAAGCGAGCGGTGATCTCCTTGTCAGAAGTGGCTTGGTATTGATAGCCAGCCGAAACGCTCACGCGTGTACTACCTTCGTACCATCCGGTGAACTTGTAACCTGGTTTTGGTGTAGCGGTCAAGGATACTAGCTCGTTAGGTAGGGTTTGGATAGCGCCTGTGGTAGTAAACACTTCTTCGGTGTTAGGTACGCCTAAAGCCGATTGACCATTGTTGTAGTTGACGATGATCATACCGCCGCCATTGGTAGTATGGTAGGTCTGTGTATAGAGTGGCGCAAAACGAGCGGTGACGGATACGTCGTAATCCGCAGGGTTAGCCATGGTCCATGGGTTGTCCGCAAAAACACCTTTGGTGTTGTTCCACCATCCGATGAAGTGATATCCGCTGTTAGGAGTGGCCTCAAAGGTGGCTGGATCTAGGGTGAAAGTGAGGAATTTTAAGAAACCTACAATTGTGTGTGTGTACACAGTTCCACCGCTATGGGTGATGGTGAAGGTACCACCGTCGTTGCTGTCTATCCAATTCCATTTGTCGTTGGTACTATCATATGTGAAGGTTTGTGTGCGTACTTGCTTCTTAGCACCAAGGAGGAATCTAGCGGTCAGTGTTTGTGATTTGTTAGGTGCGTCGAAGGTGTATGTGAGTTGGCTGCTGACCTTGGTGCCGTTGAGGTACCAGCCGTCGAAGGTGTAACCATCTTCTGGTGTAGCGGTCACAGTGGTGGTAGCGGTGTAGGCTGCATCTAGTGAGAATGTACCTGCGGTAGCGGCCTTGGTTTGTTTGGTGGTGGTGTTAGCACCCGTGAGTTTGTAGGTGGTTGCTGCCACTTTACCACCTGTCTCTGCGATGAAGGTTTGTGTATGGTTGATATTGGTATATGAAGCTAGTGGATGGTGAGTTAGCGACGAAGCGTTGGCGGCTCCAGGGGTGTAGAGGTTGACACCTATGAGAAGATTCTCTAGGAGGCCTGTATGGTTGATTGCTTTCTTGCTACGGTTTTCGATACGGTTTTGGTTGGAGTTGGATTCTATAGCAGCATCGGTCTTGTTGTTTTCGTGCTCTGAATTCTCGTCATATACCCATTGGCTTTCGCTTCCGCCTACGTATGGAATGGTCTTGCTATCATCCCAGTTAGCACCGTTGCCGATGAAGCCATATTGGAGATAACCATATTCGTTGGCATTGAGGTTGAAGTATGCCAATTTGGTGCCAGGGATAGTGGCAGTAGTAGGATTAGTTGGAGTGGTGTAGATGTCTTTACCAGTGAGGAGTTGTACGTTTTGCCATTCGTCTAGGTTGGCGAAATACATGGTCACGCCATTGTTCTTAGGCAAGTAGTATGCCCAATACCATACGTCCCAATATCCCTCTTTGTTACAGAGTAGGTTCTTACCATCGGTAGGAATCTTCTCTGGGGTAGGGATTTGGGCGGTGTTGGTAAACTTAGGTACGGTATTGCTATTGGTGATGGTAGCTCCTGCACTAGCATATTTCCACGCATTGTAGTTAGCCTTGGTGGCTGTGGTTGAATTGAGACGGTATGCTATTACGCCGTCGTAGCCATCAGGTATACGAATAGGGATAAAGCGAGAAGTACTGAGGTCTGAATTAACTTTGGTAGAATCAAAATCCAGGTAGATATTAGCCTTGTATGAACCGTGAACAGAGAGGGATACACGGCTATTCTTCATCCAATATACATTGCCCCATTCGGTAGTGCCGTCGTCTTTCTTTTGGTTGGTATAACCTTTGGCGAAGTTGGTAGTAGAAGGACGATAGTAGATGGTTTTCGAGCTTTCTCCATAGGACACATTAGGGTCGGTACCAGAGAGATCAGCAACATCTTTGAGTTTGAGGTCGTCTGATGTTAGATAATTGACACCTAATTTTGCATAGGTATTGTAGTTTGCTGTGCTATTGATCGTGTAGACAGACACGTTACGCTTGTAACCTTTTGCCCAGTCCATTCTTTCTTGATTGAATGTATATGTGGCGGTGACATTACCATTGCTATCATATGTTTTATATTCATAATTTGTAGAAAGATCCCAACCACCATTATGGGCGTTAGCAGCGTTAGTGGTTGTAATGTAGTTCACCAAGTGTTGGCAACGGAGTCTAGGGTAGTTAGCACGAACGTGTTTCAATCCTGACTCAAAGCCGAGGATAATGGTGCGATCTTCCATGCCATATTTTTGGATGACATCATATATCTTCGAGAAATTGCTCATGTCGCTGGATGTAATACCTGTGGTATATTTGAGTTCTACGACAGGGATGACGTTGTAGTCACGGCAGATCTCCATATAGCGGTCGAGGGTACAGATATAGCCAGTGTAGGTTGTACCATTGCGAGTTTGGGTGAGCTTCTCCGCTTGCAATGTGGCAAGGTTGGTATTAGCAATGACATAGTTATGAGAACCTTTGCTAAGATTATCATCGTGCCAGCAGACAGGAACGAGATCTTTGGTCATCTTGACGTCGCACTCAAGTGCTTGGAAGCCATAGACTTTGATAGCATTGAGGAATGCTTCTTCGGTATTCTCTACACCCATGCGGCAGCCGCGGTGACCAATCATGATTGGTTTCCACGCAAAGGATTGTCCTGCAAGGAAGAGGAATCCAATGAGAAGTAGAATCTTGTTTGCTTTATGTGTGGAGAGTTGTTTCATTTGTTGTTTGCGTTTGCGTTGTTGGATAAAGATGATACCTGCGGTGATGGCTGCGAATACTAGTAGTATCCATCCATCGCCTAGCGGCAGCGGGTCGGATGGGTTGAGATTCTCATCATCGCCGTAACCGTCATCGTCCCACAGGTTCTGCCGCCCTCGGATGTGACTAGGGGAGGAGGCTGTTGGGTTTTCTGCAGCAAACGCGTCCTGTACGTTAGACTCGTAGGAGTAGTATGCTCCATCGTAGTAGTATTCGTCGATATAGTAAGTATCGTCGCAATAGAACTGTGCTTTTGCGTTGGTTGGTAAACATGCGAGTAGTACGAGGATACATGTAATACTCAAATGTTTGATCGCGGATGTGTAGAGAACTTTCATCATGGTATATGTTTCTATTTTTAAAAGTTTCATCGCTTCGCTGTTTCACGCAGCGTTTCTGCTTGTTTCAATGTTTCATCGCTTCGCTGTTTCACGCCCTGTGGGCTGTTTCATTGTTTAAAAGTTTGAAATAGCGCTTTGCGCGTGAAACTTTGAAACTATGCAATTCATCAACGAATTGCATGTCCTTGGGCGTCGTAGGTGTTGGTGCCTTGTTGGAGGTACAACACGCCATCGATGAGGAGTTTGCGGACATTATTGTCGTTCGTACCGCTGGTGATGTCCTCAACGCTGGTAGCTACCTTGTCTGGCTTCAGGCGCAAAGCAAATCGTGTGTTATTAGTGCCCACTGGCATGTTAACTGTATAATCGCCTACGAGTAGGTTGGTCGATGTACCTTGCTCGTAGTCAATGAGTTCTACTATTATGCCCTCTGTACCATTTGGCATGGCGAAGGTGTATTCGCCTGCGGCGGTGATAACTACACCGAGAGGAAGGACTGTCTCGTCTTTAGGTATAGCGTTACCAGCCATCTCATGGTTGTCCACAATAGAGTATATATTCGCTCCGGCATTGATGATCTTAGTGAGGTCGAGGCTCATGTCAAAGCCCTTGGTTCCCTTGTCGTTGCGGAGTTGGACGTAGGTCTTGTCGAGGGTGCTGCCAGCTTGTTGGAGCTCGAGGCGAAGCATGATCTTCTTGTCAGCATCAGCATTTTTCTTGGCTGCGAGGGTTTTAGGTGTTGCATTAACAACCTTTTGCCATGTAATATCACCCGCATATTGTACCATATAAGAGTGCATAGCCCAGAATTCGACATCGTTGATAGATACGGCTGCGTATGCATCATCTGGATGCCAGTATTTATACAAGAAAGGAATATTTTCTTGAATGTCCTTAAAGGTCGGATTTGCAAACGATGGTACACCTATGATATGCCAATCCCAGTGGTTCCAAGCTGTGTTTCCACGTGGATGTTGGGCTAATGTGACAGTATCGCTTTGATTCTTAATATCAGCAGGGCTAATCATATCAAGAGATGGGAAATAGAGGCTCAACTTGCTATGTCCAAACTCACCTGCGCCGTGGCTCTTGAAGAGTTGGTCTTGAAGGATTTGGCTGTAGTTGAGACAAATGATGTATCCCTTGTTAGGTTCCAATACTGCTTCTGTGTCGGTGATATACTTCCAGTTGGTTTGTGCTAAACCATTTAGGGCGCGTTGTGCACCGTCGTAGTATTGCATAATCCAATAGTAACCATAGTCACCAAGACCAAATACATCTTCAATCTTGACTCTAAATGGGAATGACACCCAGTAGAACATCTTCTCGTATTTAGATACGTTGTTGTCAAGAAGTTTGTCCTCGAGGAAGGTCATTACTGCGTATGCAGGTTGGGTGTATTGATCTTCGCCAGTTCCAGTAGATGTGACTGTGTTGGTAGTTAGTTGTATTTGTGTAGGAGCGTAGTTATGCTCGCGCTCGATCATCAGTGGAGTGTTTACACTAATGTCACCATTTAGTTGACCATTTGGACGGTAGATGGTGGTGAAACGGTCGTCCTTGAAGTCATAGAGCAAGCGGATAGGGTAGGTGTTGGTGCCATTGCCGCTGATGAGGGTTTCGTATTCATTCTGTGAACCATGCTGTGCACCCATAAAGTATTGATACTGACCGTTCATCTTGGCTTTCACCTTGGCGGTAGCGTCTGCTGTTGCGTTTAAGTCGATGCTATATAGCCAGTTGGAGTTGTCGTTGAAGTATGTTGCTTCGCCAGATGGACTGCCTATGTTGCTTCCTTCTACCACGAGATACTCGTTGTTTTTGAACTCAGTATCAGCAATATATGCGCGAGTGAGTCGGTTGGTCACAATATCCCAACCGAAGCGTACAGTAGCGTCGGCAGGAAGATTAGGGGCCCCATCTACATTTTTTACGAATAGGTCATCGCCGTACTCATCATCTGTAAAGCGGTTGTTGTTAATCATCAACTCTTTACAAAGGAACATCGCGTGGTCGTTAGCGATAGTAAACTTAACCACAGGGTGTTTACCAGCTGTTGCCGTAGGAGTACCATCTTCGTAGATATCCACATAACGGATAAAGTAGTGTGAGAAGTCGCTATTTTTCTTAGCATACTCAGATGGAGTCATCACGTTACCTGGGTAAGTGAAATTGTTGTACTGACCATCGGCGTTGGTGGTACGGATATAGTATTTTCCTGTGTATTTCTTTGTTTTGTTTACTTCAAGTTTGACGTTGCCATTCTCTTGTGTAATGTAGAAATTCCAAACGCCACTACCATAGTCCTTGGTCGCATCTGTTTTCTCAGCTTTGATAGCATCAATTCCTTTATCTACCACTACTTGAACAGTATTCTTGCGTCCTGGCATACGGACGTGATCTGTATTGTCTGTTTGCAAAGGACCGAATACCATATAGCGTTGTCCTTCTACATCTTCCCATTGCTTAGTAGACTCATTCCATTGTTGTAGGATGATTTCTGGGTTGTTGAGTGCAGTGCCTGTTAGGTTGCCATTGTTGTCTTTTGACACCTTATTATATATATGTAGGCTGACAATGTCGGTTTTTTTACCAGAAGACACCTTCTTAATACGGTCGCCTTCGTTGAACTCATATGTACGAGTAATCTCAGTTTTGCTCGTTACCTTTTGCTCAATGTAGATGAGGCGATAGTCTCCATTTTCGGTGTCTAATGTAGTCCATGCATCTACCCATTCTCCAGTACTTGATTTATATGCGTTTAGCTTATAGCAATTGTAGCGAGTAGCAGGAATGGCTTCTGGGGCACTACTACAGTTCGTTGCATTCTCCATCTCATGAATAGTAATGCAGTCAAAATCTTCAGCTGGAATTGTAACTTTATATAGTGTGTTTGAATTTGGTAGTGCTTCAAATGGTTTAGTTCCTGATTCGCACTGATTCTCTTTCGTAAAATTAGTTCTTAGGTTACATCCAAATTTTGTTACGTTATTCCATATGGTACCTTCCACATCTTTGTTGCTTATATCTAAGTAAACAACTTGTTCGTCGGTGCGAACAAAATTTGCAAATATTTGTGGAATGTCGTTAGGATTGTAGTTTTTTATTGTGTAGATGTCCTTGTTCTCGTCTTTTGTTCCTTTAAATACTTTAAATCCTAGATAACTGTACCCATGAATAGGTTGTGGATTGATGACGGAAATTTGAGCGTCGTAAGGTACATGAATCTCTATATCATTTTTGTATTGCGAAGTGGCCGTATAATACATTCCTTCCGTATCAAACCATTTTTCTCTTGCGTATTTGACTGTATATATACCACCTAATGATGCTTTTATAAGTACTTTATGACATTTCTTTGGTGCGAAGTGTGCACTAATCGCAGAGTGGTCTGTTATAGTAAATGTATACGATGTTTCTTGACTAATACGTTTGTTGTTTTGATACCAGCCGATAAAGTCATATCCATCATCTCGCTCGTCATTATTAGCCGTGAGTGTCACCTGACTGCCATAGTTGACAACTGCACTAGTTGAACTAGTAACGGTAGTATTATTACCACCATAAGCAATGGTCACCGTATTATTGTCATGAGGATATTCCACAAACTCAGCATAATCAGTATTGTAGTTCATTACCGCAACGACCAATTGCACGTCATTGCGAGCAAAGCGTGCGTGAACGGTTCTAGAACCTTCTGCACGGTAGGTGTATTCAGGATTGCTAGAATCTAAATTGCCACTGTTGTTATACCAACCCACAAATCTATATCCGTCTTTAGGAGTAGCATTCAATGTGACCATTGTACCTTGTTCCATATTAGATATAGTCAACTGCTGATCAGTTATGTTAGTAGTGGTGTTATTGTATTTGATAGTTGCTGTACCACCAGTAGTGCTGTTTTGATATTGACCACTTATTTCGGTTTGTACATCAAAGTATTGGGTGAATGGTTTGTGGAAACGAGCCACAATGGTATATGCAGCGTTTGCCGTATAACTAACTTTTGCCCCTTCTTGATTCATCCAATCTATTGGTTCACCTGCTGTACTATACCATCCTAAGAACTTATATCCATCTGCAGCACTTGCAGTTATGGTCATGGTAGTATTTTCTGCCAATACATTGTCTGACCATTCACCTGTTGTGGTTGCAGTGGCTTTTTCACAGCCTTCCTTAGTATAAGCTATTTTGGGATAAACTATAGATACAGATCCACCGTTAGTTCCTTCTGCATCGTACACATCTGTCTCGGTGTTGTATGTATAGGCATAAACCTTTTGAGTAAATGTTTTTGCAAAACGTGCAGTAACGGATTCATCTTGATCCATGGGTGTCATAGACCATGGGTTTTTTCCAAAGATTTGTCCGCTTTCGTTATTCCAAAATCCAATAAAAGTATATCCGTCTTTTGGAGTTGCTGTGATAGTAAGCGTTTTTGTTGGGTAAATATCTGTAACAGAATGTTGGTTAGCATCATCAATTGTTTCTGTGTAGGTTGTACTGTTGGTCTTAGTATAACTAAATGTTAATGTTCCGCCTTGATTACTGTCAGTCCAATCATTTTCATCGTAGCTGCTAGTCTCAGACTTGTTCTCAAAAATCTGCATTCTAAATTTTTTCTTAGATCCAAATATTGCATGAATAACAGTTTCGTTATCAATGGGAGCTGTATATGTATATGTGGTGCTAGTACCTAGTTCTTTCCAATCCTTATCGTACCATCCTAGAAATTTACAATGACTAGCAGCTGTTGCTGTTAATGTCACTGTAGCAGTGTATGCAGCTTGAATGGATGTGCTACTTTCAGATGATACAGTTGCATTAGTGGCCGTCGTGGTGTTAGCACTGTTCATCGCAAAAGAACTGATTGTGACACTTCCCCCTCCGTTTGATGTAACCGTTTGTTTCTTGTTGAGATCGGAGTATCCGTTGCTAAGTGCATGCTTAGTAAGGGTAGCATTTGTGCTAGCCGATCCAGGGATGAAAAGGTTTGAGCCACTCAAAAGGTTAGAGAGAGTTGTCGTATATTTGTTGGCTGTTTTTATGCGATTTTCTATGCGATTGTTTTTTGCTGTCGTATTCTCATTGTTTTTTTCGTATTTGTCAGAATCCACCCAACCTGTCAAATACTTTTTATTTCCGGTAGTTCCCTCATTTGAGCCAACACAGTTATAATTATATGGGTGCAGTGTGTGTGATGTTGAGAATGCAGTAGAATTTCCAATAAAACCATACTTTTCATAACCATACTCCGCGCCATTAAGCGATCGATAGCATAACTTGGTATTTGGAATATTTGTTAATGTTGCTGAGGCAACAGAGTAAATATCTTTTCCGAATAACATTTGTACGTTAGACCATCCGTTGCTGTTATCAAAATATAATTTTACATCATTTGTTGTAGGTAAATAGTATGCCCAATACCATACATCCCACCAACCCTCTTTGTTGCAAAGTAGATTACGACCATCGGTTGGGATTAATTCTGGAGAAGATGGTTGACTTCCACTTTTCTTGGGGATTGTATTTTGATTCGCAATATATGTTGTTTCTTTTCCTTTATTTGAGGAATTTTTCCAGGCATTATAACGATCTTCTGTTAACGAATAACTTTCTTTTGGAGCACAGCGGTAGGCAACGATATACTTGTAATTGTCAGGGACTGTGATAGAGATAAAACGTGATTTTGTTCCTCCTACAATCTGACTTGCATGTATTAGATTGCTATATGTAGTCCAACTAGATGTATACGAACTAGTATTGGTCGTGCGCAGTTCTATAGGGAAAAAGTTTTCTACACCTTTTGTCCAGTACACACTATTCCATGTATCGGACATATTATTATAGTCAGTGTAACCATAACGAAATGCAGTTGTAGATGGTCTAAAATAAATCGTCTTATCCGCACTCACTTGTCCCACGAAGCAAACGAATGCCAAGAGCAGGAAAAGCTTTTGGCGTAGGGATTGGTATGTCTGCTTGCGGGTTGTCATGTGTTGTGTAGTGTCGTTATTGTTGGTTGGTTGTGTTTGAGTAGTTAGTCGTTGTTGTTTGCGTTGTCTAATTCGGATTATCGCTATCATCGCTGCGGCGAAGAAGAAGAGTGGAGCAGTGTCGCCGATTGGTAGAGGCTCGGACATCGTTCCTCCCCAACTCGGGATACCAACATTTGCATTCCGTCTGCCGTTGATTCCCGAGGAGCCATCTGACGGGTTGTTGCTCGTAGGTGCAGACTCCGAGAAGGGCTGGTAGATCGTTGAACGGTATGGCTGATATGCAGCCTCGGCATTGATAGCAGAGTTCTGTGCTGAAGCGTTGATCTGATATGCAGATGTGGATTTGAATCCTCGGAATTGTGCGTGTACGGGCGCGCAAAAAAAGAAAAGCATGAGCATAGCTGTTCCTAAAAAGAATGTGGCGGAACGTAATGTGTTAGTTAAATGCACCATGGTGTGTTTGGTATGTGTCTTTTGGGTTTTAATGGATAGTGTTTTTGCAGAAAACACGAATAACGCGGCAAAGTTACACTTTTTTTTTGAATTGAGCAAATATTTTTAAGAAAAAATATAAATTTCTCCGAAAACGTTTGAAAAAGTAGTGAGTTATCAACAGGGTGGGGGCATGAAGTGCGTCCGCGGTTTATTTAGCTCCTGCTCGCTGCGCTCACGAAATCTTACTAAATCTTATTACGCATAAATCCGCCCTTACCAAAGTGCTCCGCAATCAATTACCACCGCTCCACATTTTGGGAACATCCAAAACGTGACCGCTGAATCTTAACTGCAACGACTCTGATTTGACTCTGATTGATCTCTGAAATGCTTACCGCTGCATTCATAAGATTAAGCGGATGAGCGAAGCGAATGCTAGCGGTGGTAATAGATTTCGGAGAACATAGAAAAGAGGGATTGGGCGTGGGAAATAAGATTTATTAAGATTTCTGCCCGAAGGGCAAGGAGATATTAAGTGTCAACATGTATATAGTTACCGATTTTAAAGACAATTAGAGAGCAAAATATTGTTTAATTTATGTTAATGTTTTGTCTCCTTTTTTGATAAGGTCATTTGTTAACCTTTACGCTACCCTTACCGAAGGGATAAGCAATGTTTGGAGAATAAAATTTACGTTTGTTTTTAACATAAATTTATATAATTAATTGCTAATGCAGTGTTGACGAAATGCAACGATTATTGAAAAATATAGCAATAAATTTGCGTATGTGAGAAAAAAGTAGTACCTTTGTACCTTGAAACAAAATGCACTAAATTTGGAGAACTATGTTTAGTAATTTATCAGAAAGATTAGAACGCTCGTTTAAGATCCTTAAAGGTGAAGGTCGTATCACCGAAATCAATATTGCGGAGACCGTCAAAGATATCCGCAAAGCATTGCTCGAAGCCGATGTTAACTACAAGACTGCCAAGCAATTTACTGATCAAGTAAAAGCCAAAGCTCTCGGTCAAAACGTGATGACCGCTGTCCGCCCTGGACAACTCATGGTCAAGATCACACACGACGAACTGGCTGCATTGATGGGTGGCGAAGCTGCAGAAATCAACCTTAAAGGACAACCTGCAGTCATCCTCATGAGTGGTTTGCAAGGTTCGGGTAAGACCACTTTCTCCGCTAAATTGGCTAACTACCTCCAAACAAAAAAGAACAAGAAAGTGATGATGGTAGCCTGCGACGTGTATCGCCCTGCTGCTATCGAACAACTCCGCGTTCTCGGTGAGCAAATCAACGCGAAAGTGTACACCGGCGAAGGCGAGGCAAACCCTGTCATCAAAGCACAAAAAGCCGTTCAAGAAGCTAAAGTATATGGTTATGACGTAGTAATCGTCGATACCGCCGGTCGTCTAGCAGTAGATGAGCAGATGATGCAAGAGATAGCAGCCATCAAGCAAGCTATCAACCCACAAGAGACCCTGTTCGTAGTGGATGCCATGACCGGTCAAGACGCTGTGAACACCGCTAAAGAGTTTAACGATCGTCTTGATTTTGACGGAGTTATCCTCACCAAACTCGATGGTGATGCACGTGGTGGTGCGGCACTCAGTATCCGCTCTGTAGTACAGAAACCAATCAAGTTCATCGGTACCGGTGAGAAGATGGAAGCACTGGATGTGTTCCACCCATCTCGTATGGCGGATCGTATATTGGGCATGGGTGACGTGGTATCACTCGTAGAGCGTGCACAAGAGCAATATGATGAAGAAGAGGCACGTCGCATCAGCAAGAAAATTGCGAAGAACCAATTTGATTTCAACGACTTCCTCTCACAATTGGCACAGATCAAGAAGATGGGTTCGATGAAAGACCTTATCGGCATGATCCCAGGTATGGGTAAAGCCTTGAAGGATGTGGAGATCAGCGATGATGCGTTCAAACCAATCGAGGCCATCATCTCATCTATGACTCCTGCAGAGCGTGCTAACCCAGCGTTGCTGAACGGTAGCCGCAAGAATCGTATTGCTAAAGGCTCAGGAACAACCATCGTGGAAGTGAACCGCTTCCTCAAGCAGTTTGAGCAGACTAGCAAGATGATGAAGAAAATGCAGAGCATGCAGGGGCTCCGCCGCCGCTAATGAACTCCTGAACGATTAAAACTCCATGACAGTAAAGGAGATTTTTGAACTACGCAAAGAGGGCAGGGTAGAAGAGGCATACAACGCCATCCTACCAATGTACCGCGTGCACCATGGCAAATATACCAGTCTGGCGATGTTCTGGTGCGCAGTGGATATGATGAATCTGCTACTGGGAAAGGCGGTTGATCAATCAGAGGAGTCGCTTTCAGCCTTGGCGGAAGCCGAAAAGATATACAAGAGCCTGCAACGACTAGCACCGAAACTATACGACGAG
The DNA here is from genome assembly GCA_045532335.1 of Paludibacteraceae bacterium. GTDB lineage: Bacteria > Bacteroidota > Bacteroidia > Bacteroidales > Paludibacteraceae > Colicola. The sequence continues at coordinate 20,036 of JAZSFR010000011.1, read as the reverse complement.
AGCGGCGCATGCGCCAAAGCCGTGGAGAATCTAGGCGTAGCCCTGAGCGCCGCGAAGGATGCTTCGCTGTAGGACGCCCTACGGGCTATAGGACGCGCCGATGGCGCTATAGGCTATAGGTTATAGGTAAGATATTAATAGGAGTCGCGAAGGCGACTCCTATTATTTATGCTAGGGGAACTAGTAGGGCTAGTAGAACTAGTACAACTAGTGTGGCTAGTACGGCTAGTTAATCTAGAAACTAGAGAACAGCGTTGAGCTCATCCAAGGTGGCGTAGGTCTTCCAACCGAGTTGCTCGGCAGTAGTGCGGTTGATAAGGATGTCGTCCACGAAGTGAATTAAGTGTCGAATGTCTAATGTTGAATGTTGAGAGTCATTGACTTTTGACTTTAGACTTTCAACTTTAGACAATTTTGAATTTTGAATTAAGAATTCCTCTTTGCAGAAATTATTTTTGATTTGAGCATCTACCGCCTCATAAATACGTGGGTCGGGTTTGCTCATGTGCAAAAGGTGAGAGGCAAAACAATACTCAAACATCGACATATCATACAGCGAGAGGATGTGCTGCCAGTGCAAATCGTTGTTGTTGCTCAAGAGAAACAAACGATGACCTGCGTCTTTCCAAGACTGAATCAACTGCAAACGCTCCTGAGGAATACCGCCGTGCATGGCGTTCCATGCCGCGATAATCTCCTCGCGGGTAGTGGGGCGTTGCGCATATTGCATAATGCCGTTGATAAACGCATCGGTGGAGATGTCTCCACGTTCGTATTGCTCCATCAGACTATCTGCCGTGCCCTCGCCGTTGGAGGCAAGGCCGAGGATGGTTTTCATATGTTCTTCGCCGAGGATGTCGGTGAAGCGAGCGATGCATTCGGGCATGTTGTGATTCATAATCACGCCACCCATGTCTAGTACTATTGTCATGTTTTACTTTTTTTGAGTCGGGATTCGGGATTCGGGAATCCGATTATTTTCGGGTGTCTACCCTCTTGAACCAAAGATGGTGGAGCCGATGCGGACCATGGTGCTGCCTTCTTCAATGGCAATGAGGTAGTCGTCGGACATGCCCATGCTGATCTGGGGACGCTCGCTGGGCGAGCTATAGGCTATAGGCGATGAGGCGATAGGCGAAAGGTGAGAGGCGAGGGATGCTATCGCTTGGAAACAACGACGCCACTCGGACTCATCCTCCGTGTTAGTCGCCATACCCATAAGACCGCAGATTTCTAGGTAGTTGAAAGTCGAAAGTTGAATGTCTAATGTCAAGAGTTCTTCGGGGGTGAAGCCAGATTTGGTTTCTTCCTTGGCTACATGCACCTCTAGAAGCACCTTAATACGGCGCTGAATCTTCTCCGCCTCGCGGTTGATGGTCTCCAACAGTCTGATGCTATCCACCGAGTGAATCATATGCACGAATGGCACAATCTGCTTGACCTTGTTGGTCTGCAAATGACCAATAAAATGCCAGCGGATATCCTTATGCAGCGCCTCGTATTTAGGCAACAACTCCTGCACACGACTCTCGCCAAAGTCGCGTTCGCCTGCCTCGTATGCCTCCATAATAGCCTCCATAGGATGAAACTTACTCACACAAATAAGTGTCACACCTTCTGGGATGTGAGCTCGAATAGAGGATATGTTTTGTTGAATATCCGTCATCAGACGCCACGGAAGACTTCGAGGATAGGTGAGCGGGTGATGCTGATGACCTCGCAGTCAAGATTACTCACAGATTGGTGGAGCGACTTGTTCGCCTCGGTGATGTTACCTGCTTGTACATAGATAGTTACGGCTTTGCGCTTCTCCTTGCCGTTGTCCTCAATAGTAATCATCTCCACGCGAGCTTTGTACCATTGGTCACCCTCTGGATTAGGGATAAGGTCGTAGAACTGCACTTGCTTGCAACTCTTGGTCTCCCATTCGCCTGAGATGTATTTTTGAATCTCGCCGAGAAGACGCTCTTCCACATCGGCTGCGGTAAGACCCTCAACGAGGTAGGTTTCTTTGACTGCTTTAGGATTATCCTCGCCCGTTTGGCGGGTGTAAGAGATTTTAAGTTCGTAGAAAATCATATGTTGAAAGTTTTTATTGCCCACGGATAACACTGATTGACACCTATGTTGTTGCGAATGATATTTGTGAAAATCTGTGTGATTAGTGGGAGATATTATTGTTTGATAATCAGTGATTTGATGTCAGTGGCATCGATTGGTCCTTCAGGGAAAGTGGTCATAGTGCCCGACCAATAGAGCAATGGCGCTGTAGGGTGGGATTGTACCACTTGGTCAAAACTCGTTTGGTCATTGGTGCGAAGTAACCAGTTATCTTGCATACGGAAATACACATCGCCTGCATGCTTGCGATAGATGGATGTCTTCTCGTCCGATGTGATCGCCTCGTGGATTGGATATGCCTCCTGTACGCCCTCAAAATCCATAAGGAAATTGGCTACTTGTCGTTGGATTGTCTCTAGCGACATGCGTTTCTTCTCAATGAGTAGGCGATTGAGGTAAATGAATGGACCATATCCGCCATCCACCCAGCGTTCGTGTCCGTAGATAGCCATCAAGTAAGTACCAGTGAGGGCTGCTGCACGATCGACATTGAAGTGATTGACTTCGAGATTAGCCATCTCCAAGGTCGCTGCGGAATGTCCACGGACAGGGCGACCAATAACAAGAATCTGGTATTGGGTCTTGCCGATGCGTCGATTGAGTTGGTCCATAAGGAAACCCAAGTCTTGGTTAATGCCCATATACACATCCTCTTGTTCCGCCGTAGTAATCATATCGGATGTCGCTTTAGGCGAGAGGGTGTTGAGTTGGAGCAGAAGTAGGTCAGGAGTGATATCCGTTCCGAGTTTTTGTTTCTCTTGGAGTGCCAATGCTAGTTCGATGACAAGTGTATTGGCAGCAGGTGATTGGGAGAGTACATCGTAGTTATTGTAGGTGAATCCTCGTTTGCGCTCCTGCTCGGTAGGATGGGTGTACATGGCGATATCCATGCGAGGTGTCCACTCGCGAGCAGCAAGTGTCTCGATGCGTCCGTTGACATTCATCTCGTCTGCTGCAGCAGGTAATCCCCCTGGGTAGAAAGAGGTGGTAGCCCATTTGCGGGTGTTGGCATTGAGCCAACAGCAAGCATTAGCCGCATGTCCTGCGAGAAGAACAGTGGCCTGTGGATGGAGTCCCACCGCGTAGATCTGCGCTGTGCTGCCATGGCGCATACGCCATTCGTCGGTGATAGTGGTAGATAGAAGCGCACGGGGAGAGAGAGGTGTGTCATAGCCTATGCCCGTGGCTTGGTTGTCAATGAGTATGGTTTGAGGTTTTCTGTCAGTTCGCTCGTAGTAGGTATCCGCCATAATGCTGTGATGATTAGGCGTGGTACCTGTCATGAGTGTAGCCATCGTCTCTTGTCCACCATAGACTTGGTGTGGAAAAGTGGCAACGGTCTGATGAGCCTCTTCGCTCATAATGCGTAGTCCTCCTGCTTGCCAGAATGGACGCAGGGTGGCGAGATTCTCTTGGGTCATACCATCTACGACCACGACTACGGTGAGACGTGGTTGAGCATATGTGAGAAGGGCTAAAAGTGTGAGTGTTAGCGTAATAAATAAACGAGTCGTGCGCATAAATGAATAAGGGGGATAAGAATAAGTCTCCAGTTGAAGCCCACAAGTGGGTGACAAGAGAAGAAAGTGAGGAATACTACTAATGCGATAAGCAATAAGTATATGATAATCAGTATAATATCAACTGCAATGGTGAGTCGTTGACGGCGCCTGTCACGTAATGTGAGCAGTAGCATAAAGATGCCGAAAAGGGCAAACCCAAACCAGCAAGTGGCATACCATGGGGTATGCATGGTATCAAAGGCACCAATATGCTGGCGACGGACCAGTGGTGTGCCATCAGAGAGATGGGCTTGGGCGAAGTAACGCATGAGTTCTTCGGGCAGGAAGAGTCGCTCCTCGTTGGTCATAGGGCGATTGGCATCGTTTCCAAAGACGAGATTGATGCCAAAATCTACCCATGAGTGTTTGCCTGTATAGTGAGAAATAGTGGAGCGAAAATCGTGGTTGGCGTAGCCTTGATAATCCGAAATGATGGTGTCCTGTAGCGCCTGCTTGATAAGGTAGTAAGGGCGTGTGGCGCAGTTGTCAAAGACGAAATTGTAGAGGTAGTATCGGTTTTCAGGACGGTAGTTGGTGATGAGCGCATCGTAGATGCGTTGTTTTTGTTGTTGGGTGAGGTTGAGTTCCTGCCAATAGGTTTTGCGACCGATGCTACTATAGAACGCCATGAAGTAACTATATGGTTCGATACCAAGTTGGTAGTAGGTTTCTCCCTTGACGAACTTGATGTAGAAATCCTCCGCCATCAGACTGAACACACCATAGTTGAAGACTATGTCGAGTTGATTGGGATGGTCAATCACACGGATAGCGGTATGACCATACTTAGACCATACTTGATCGCCTTGGGTACAAGTGAGCAGGTGTATCTGTGCACTGTCGCTGAGCGGTCTAGCAGCAAAAGTGCTGGTAGCCAATAGGCAGCATATGAATAGTAAGAATTTACGCATAGCAGAGAATAAGATTAGGGATGAAAGTGCAGAGCAAACCCAAGAGCAATCCACAAACCACTTGCAATGGTGTATGTGCCTGCAGGTAAAGTCGTGCGTACATGAGTATGAGTGCCCATGCCAAGGTGATGATAATCAGTGTTATAGGCAAATGACCGTAGTATAGCGCAAAACTGCAGATACCTCCTAACAATCCGCCAATACCGGTGAGATGAGCAGAAATCTTCCACCAATGGTTGATGACCGTAACCGCTACCAAAGCAATCATCGCGCCTATGGCAATCAGTAGTATGAGTGTCGGGAGATAGAGTACCTTATCTACGAAATATGCCCAAAAACCATACGCCATAATGGTATAAACGTAAGGATAGGTCCGTTGCTTAGGGTTGTCGATATGAAGACTATCAATGCGTTTGGTTTTCCAAAGGAAAATGATGCAACAGGCAGGAATGAGTAGGGTAAAGAGGATGGTTCCTGCTATACCTACAATGCTATAAGCAGTAGATATCTCAGAACTGATCTGCCGGTGTGCTCCAAAAAAGAGTGCCATGCCATAGGTAGGCATCAGCAGTGGATGTAGCAGTATGCTACATGCTTGTGCGAGTATGTGGAGCAGGCGGTGCATAGGTTAAAATTTCTTGCGTAGTCGTGCAACAGGGATATTGAGTTGGTCGCGGTATTTGGCGACTGTTCGTCTAGCAATAGGGTAACCAGACTGATGCATGGCAGTGACTAGTTCGTCATCTGTGAGTGGATGATTCTTATCCTCTTGCTTGATGATCTCCTGGAGTCGTTGTTTGATCTCGCGGGTAGAAACGGTCTCACCATCCTCATTGGTCATACCTTCAGAGAAGAAGTATTTGAGCGGGAAGATACCAAATTCGGTTTCTACATACTTGTTGTTGAAGGTGCGAGAGATAGTGGATATATCATAGCCTGTAGGATCGGCAATGTCCTTGAGTACCATAGGTTTGAGGTACATACTATCGCCCTGGAGGAAAAACTCGCGTTGGAACTTAACGAGCGCTTGCATAGAGCGTATCATGGTCTCGTTGCGTTGGCGAATAGCATCGATAAAAGTGCGTGCGTTATCTACATACTTCTTGATCTCCTTGCCATCCTCCTGTTGTTTTTTAGAGGTGGTATGTGCATATGCCTCTAGCATATCGGTATAGTCTGTGGATACATGCAAAGGTGGAATATCGCTATTGTTGAGAGACACGATGAGTTTCTCCTCTTGTCGCTCTACGATAAAATCGGGTATGACAATCTCCTGATTTTGCTCTAGTAGTGTGCCTTTCCAAGCGCTACCTGGTTTGGGATTGAGGCGTTGAATCTCCATTTTGGCAGCATTAAACTGCTCATCCGAGAGGCATAGACGTTGTTTGATCTTATCGTGATGCAGTTTGGAAAAAGCATCAAAATGGTTGAGCAAAATCTTGTATGCAAGTTGGATAGCAGGGGTAGGGTCCTTCTGCTCGAGTTGAATGAGGAGACATTCTTGCAGGTTGCTAGCACCTACACCAGCAGGGTCGAAGGTCTTGATTTGGTCGATGATCTCTTGCATCTTGCTATCCGAAACTACGAGTCCCTCACGAAAACTGAGGTCGTCAACAAGTTCTTCTGCACTACGTTGCAGGTAACCATTCTCGTCGATATTGCCGACTACAAACTTAGCAATATGTCGATCAGGTTTATCCATCTTGGTGAGATAAATCTGCGACTTGAGATATTCTGCAAAGCTTGTACCCATGGAGAATGGAATCTCTTCTCGTGTTCGAGAGGAAGATCCTGATGAGGCTGTCATACGTTCGGAGACATCATCATCATTGGTGTAGTCGTCGTAGTCAAAATCGTCGTTTTTGAGCGGATTGTCGTACTCATCCTCGTGTTGAGGAGCATCCTCCTCATGTTCAGCATTACGGTCCACGCCTTCTTCTAGGGCAGGATTCGTCTGCAGTTCCTCATTGATGTGTGCGACGAGTTCGCAGGTGGGCAATTCCAACAAACGCATCACCTGTATCTGTGCAGGTGATAACTTCAGCATTTGTGTCTGCTTTTGTGTGAGTGATAGTGAAGTTGCCATGTTAGTTGAAAGTCTAAAGTTTAATGTTGAAAGTTTATGGTTTAGAGTTGGGCGTTAATGGCCTGGAGTACATGGGTTGTGATATACTCTAGTTGCTCGTTGTCCAATTCTGTATGCATAGGCAGCGACAAGACGCATGCTGCGAGTTTCTCTGCGACAGGGAAATCGCCCGCTTGGTAGCGAGGATCTTGGTAAGCTTGTTGCATATGCAATGGAATAGGGTAATACACCATGGCTGGGATACCCACTTGTGCCAATGCCTCGCGTAGCGCATCGCGGTCCACATTCACGAGACGAAGGGTGTACTGGTGGAACACGTGTGTGGAGCGACTATCACGCACAGGGGTCAGGATATTAGGATGGTTGGCAAACGCTTGGTCGTAGTAAGCGGCTGCGCGTTGGCGTTCAGCGATATAGCGATTGAGGTGTGGCAGTTTGGCATCCAACACTGCGGCTTGGATACTATCTAAACGAGAGTTGACACCTATTGTATCATGGTGGTAGCGGATGACCATACCGTGGTTAGCGATAGCACGCATCTGAGCTGCTAGCTCATCATCGTTGGTGAAGATAGCACCGCCATCGCCATAGCAACCGAGGTTCTTGGATGGGAAGAAACTGGTGCAACCGATATGTCCAATGGTAGCAGCTTGTTGGGTGGTACCATTGGAGAATGTATATTGGGCACCAATAGCTTGGCAAGCATCCTCTACCACATAGAGGTTGTGCTCTTGAGCAATTTGCATAAGGGATTCCATATCAGCGCATTGACCGAACAGATGAACCGGTACAATCGCTTTGGTACGAGGAGTGATAGCCTTGCGTACTGCCTCGATGGAGATGTTCATTGTATCCCAATCTACATCCACCACTACTGGAGTGAGTCCGAGCAATGCCACTACCTCAGCGGTCGCGATAAACGTAAAAGTAGGGGTGATAACCTCATCGCCAGGTTGGAGTCCAAGCGCCATAAGGGCAATTTGCAGCGCATCTGTACCATTGCCTACAGGAATGACGTGCTTAGCGCCTGTGTATGCCTCTAGGTTCTGTTGGAAGGATGTTACCGCAGGACCTTTGATGAAACTAGCAGAGTCAATCACTGCTTGAATACCACGATCGATATCTTCTTTGATGTGTTGATACTGCGTTTGCAGATCGACCATTTGAATCTTTTTCATATTAGCGCTCAATAATATATTCCACTGCGGATGGGTAACAGCGGATGTTAGAAATATATGGGTTATTTGTTTGTATTTCTATGGGAAGTGCGTCGCAATGTTTGCTAGGGTAGTAGCATACAGCAGCTAGATCCTCTACGGTAACCTGTGCATAGTGCGACATACCTACGCGTACCACTATGGTCGTCTGTTGTGGGAAGAGACGCATATGTTCGCCTTCTGGAACTAGAAGTGTGCGTATAGGGAGTGTGAAGGACTTGTCAGTGAATTGTTCGGCTTGGAATGTAACCTGTATTTGCGTTGTGCTACAGCGTATGGATGAAGGCAGTTGCAAAGCAACTGTTTGGGTGATCGAGTCACGTAAATCGTTGATCAGGATCGAGTCGGTGTAAATACAGTCGATATCACTTAGGATCTTCTCTGTGCCGTAAATGCGGACACTATCTGTAGATAATAGCGGAAGATTCTTGGCCTGGTATTGCGCTGCATATCTCACTTGCGCCTGCAGCATAATAGGTACCATTTTGGTACTTTCAATGTGGTATGATGTCTGAAATTGTTCAGGAATAATCTGCAGAACAATGGTTGATCCTGGCAAAATGTCTTGCAGTCGTGGACGGAGCATGTCCGCTGTAAGCTGAAGCACGCCTCCGCGCTCTGCAATAAACGAAGATAAATTAAGGTTGAGGCTTAAGGTTTGTCTAGACAATTGGCGTAGTTGTTTACCATTGTCGCGTACACTAACTGTGAGTTGAGTGGGGAGCGGTGTGGCAAACACTACACGGTCGTCCACACCGCTATAATTGATCTCCACTCGAATGTTTCCGTCTCTGGATGAGGTCATACTTCGTCCCCACCAAAAGGCAAAAACCAAACCAACAAACAGCAAAAAGATAAGTATATCTTTGCTCAATAGCCACAGCCAAAGGCGTGAGGCATGGTGTTTGTATGGTTTAAGATTCAATTGCATTCTAAATTACTTGTTTTGGTTTTGTGCTTGTTGTGCATCTTCTGCTGCTACATACACGCTACCTTTGTCCATCTTGATGACAACATCTTTAGCAACTTCAACAAGGAAAGTGGTCTCGTTAACCTCTTTGATGATACCGTAGATACCGCCTGCGCTTACTACTTTATCGCCTTTCTTGAGTGCGTCGCGTTGTGCTTGCAACTCTTTTTGTTTCTTTTGTTGTGGGCGAATCATGAAGAAATAGAAGATAACGAAGATCGCAATCATCATTACCCAAAATGACCAACCGCCTTGTTGTGCGCCCTGAGCAGCAGGAGCTGCTTGTAGAAAAATTAAATTAAGCATAGTAAAAAATGTGTATTAATGAATTATTTTTTGATTACTTTGAAGAGGATATTGTCTTTTTGCAATTCCTTGACCACGTTGTTGAGTACGCCATTGATAAACTGATAACTCTTGTCGCTAGAATATTCTTTGGACAACTCGATATACTCGTTCATGGATACCTCTAGCGCGATATTGTTGAAGTTAACAATCTCAGAAATAGCTACGAGCAGAATGATTTGGTCCATATACGCTACACGCTCAGCATCCCAATTGTGCAATGATTTAGCAATAAGTGCTCGGTATTCATCAGCGTTTTCGATGGTCAAACGCAAGAGATCTTTAGCAAATGCTAATTCTTCCTCAGAGTCAAACATCTCGAGGAGTGGTTGCTCATCACCATTGGTCTCCTTGAATTGTTTGATAGTCTTAACAATATAAGTCAAGATCTGGTCTATATCGATGGTCCAACCATGTTGGTCTAGTGCTACCTCCATCTCATCCAATGCAGAATAGAGATCCTCGTTGCCGATAAGGAGAGTGCCATAGATCTTGCGCCACAACATTTTGTCGTCCTCATAAGTAGGAGACTCGAGTTGCATATACTCTTGGTAGAAAGGCGCTTGAAGTAACTGTTTGTAGATAGCAATCACGCCATTCATACCAGTGTCCCAACGTAGGTGATTCTCCTCTATATAGTTGCGCAGACGACGATTGTTGAACAAATCGCGTGACACTTTGTTTTGTACAAATCGGTAGTTAGGTACATACTCTTGGTGAGTGATAGTAGCTCGTTGCTTGTTCTCGGCTATTTGTTCTTCCGCATATGTTACCAACTCGTCAGCAAATGCCAACATAGTCATGTATAAACTATACGTGCTAGAAAAACTATTAAGCAACTCCTTGCGCGCTGTTAAAGGAGTTTTTTCGCCATCTTTGTAGTAAGCAAAGAGGGTTTGAAGGACTTTGGTGCGTACCAGTGTTCTGTTAATCATATGAGTTAATTACAATAAAATACCTAATTTTGCAAATTACGCTGCAAAATTACACATTTTTTTGCAAATATGCAAATGATTTGGCAGTAAAATATCGGTAGAGCCAATAATTTATATTATTGTCACTCCTCTTCGCTCAGAATTTCCCACTCGTAGAGGCGTTGTTCCATTTCGCGTTTGATGTGTTCGTAGCGTTGGAAGTTTTCGGTGGTCTGATTCGCTATATCAGTCAAGAGCGTTTCGATCTCGTGTTGTTCTTGTTCGAGTTTGGCAATCGCTGCCTCGATGTCCGCTATTTGTTTCTCCTTTTTACGACGGGCTGCGGCTGCGGCTTTTTGTGCGGCGTAGTCGAGTTTCGCGGATGTAGTTTCACGTTTTATGGTCTCTTCGCCTTTGGCATCTTTGCGCTCCAACTCCTGCAGCGAATCAATACGCTTGCTGCGCAAGAAGTCGTAGATTCCACCGAGGTGTTCGCGTACTTTTCCTCCTCCAAACTCATACACTTTGTCCACCAATCCATCGAGGAAATCGCGGTCGTGGCTCACGCAAATAACCGTGCCATTGAACTCTTTCAATGCGGCCTTGAGCACGTCCTTGGACTGCATATCCAAGTGGTTGGTAGGCTCGTCAAGAATAAGCAAGTTACATGGTTCAAGCAGCAAACGAATCATGGCCAAACGACTGCGCTCACCACCCGACAACACCTTGACCTTCTTTTCGGAGGCTTCTCCACCGAACATAAAGGCACCTAAAATATCGCGAATCTTGGTGCGAATATCACCTACCGCCACATAGTCAATCGTCTCAAATACAGTCATTTCGCCATCTAATAGTGCCGCTTGGTTTTGAGCGAAATAACCTATCTTAACGTTATGTCCAATCTTGAGACTACCTAGATAATCCAGTTGCCCCATGATGCAGCGAACGAGGGTGGTTTTGCCTTCGCCGTTCTTACCGACGAAAGCTACTTTTTCGCCTCTGCGGATGGTGAAAGTGGCGTTTTGGAATACCATATGATCGCCAAAATCTTTGCGCAGATCCTCTACAATAACAGGGAAATCTCCACTGCGTGGAGCTGGTGGAAAACGAAGACTTAATCGGGAGTTGTCTTCCAAATCCACCTCTAGGCGATCTAGCTTCTCTAGTTGCTTGATACGAGACTGTACTTGTACCGCCTTGGTCGCTTTGTAACGAAAACGCTCGATGAACTCTTCCGTCTCTTGAATCATCTTCTGCTGATTCATATAAGCACGCACTTGCTGTTCGTGGCGCTCTTGGCGTAGCACTTTGAACTGCGAGTAAGGGACATTATAATCGTATATTCTACCCAGCGTGATCTCTATGGTACGAGTGGTGACATTATCCAAAAACGCACGGTCGTGGCTCACTAGAACGAGGGCACTGCCGTTGGTCTTCAGGAACTCTTCCAACCATTGAATAGACTCGATGTCTAGATGGTTAGTGGGCTCATCAAGTAGCAGTAAGTCAGGGTGTTGTAGTAATATCTTAGCCAGCTCAATACGCATGCGCCAACCGCCTGAAAACTCCGAACATGGGCGGTCAAAATCCTTGCGCTCAAAACCCAATCCGATAATCGTGCGATCCATCTCAGCGATAAACCTCGCTTCCTCACCGCTATTCACCTCTTCACCGTTTCCCCTTTTAACCGATAAAACATCTTCTCTAAGCGTCTTCCCATCCACGTGCATCATCACCTGTGGCAGGTAACCGATGGTAATATCGCCCATCTTGGAGATGCGTCCAGAGGTAGGTGTTTCCACCCCTGCCAACATACGCAGAAGGGTCGTTTTACCTGCTCCGTTCTTGCCTACGAGAGCAATGCGTTCGCGTTGGTTGATGAGAAATGTGATATCATCCAATATCGGACGAGATGAATATTCTATGCTTAGATGCTCTATGCTTACCATGTCTAAATACTATTCCATCTTGATGAAACAATCTTGTATGTCTCGCAATGCTTTACCGGTATGACTTTCAGCGCATTGCATAATCTCTTCGGGAGTTCCTTGGGCTACAATATACCCTCCTATATCACCGCCTTCAGGACCTAAGTCAATAATATGATCTGCAGCCAGAATGACCGATGGGTTATGCTCGATAATCAGCACCGTATGTCCTCTGCTAATGAGCGCATTCATGGCCTTGAGCAATACGGTGACATCATGGTGATGGAGTCCGGTAGTAGGTTCGTCAAAAATAAACAACGTAGGGGACGCATTCTCCTGTGCGAGGAAAGAGGCTAACTTCACGCGTTGACTCTCACCGCCCGACAAGGTACTGCCTGCTTGACCCAACTTGATATACCCAATACCCACATCCTGCAATGGACGAAGACGAGAGACAATCTTCTTGCAATCAGGGTCTTCGGAGAAGAATTCAATGGCTTGATTAACAGTCATTTCGAGTATATCGTAGATGTTCTTTCCACGATAAAGTACATCCAACACATCTTGTTTATATCGCTGACCATGACAATGCTCGCACTCCAATACGATATTGGCCATAAACTGCATCTCGATGGTGATCGTTCCTTCGCCTTGGCATGCCTCGCAGCGGCCACCAGGGGTATTGAAAGAGAAGTATGAAGGGGTAAATCCGAGCTGTTTGCTCAGCTGTTGTTCGGCATATAGTTTGCGAATCTCGTCAAATGCTTTGAGGTAAGTGACTGGGTTAGAGCGTGAGGACTTAGTCAGAGGGTTCTGGTCCACAAACTCCACGTTATGAATCAGTTGCAAACTGCCTCGCAGACTGCCGAAGTCGCCTGTTCGATCGGCTACACCGCCATAATGCTTCTTGAGAGCAGGGTAGAGCACCTTGCTCACAAGTGATGACTTACCGCTACCGCTCACACCCGTGACCACGGTCATCACGTTAAGAGGAAAGCGCACATTCAAATTCTTGAGGTTATTCTCCGTAGCGCCTTGAATCTCAATATAGTTGTTCCATACACGACGATAGGCAGGGATATTATAGGTAAACTTGTCCGTTTTTGGACTACCAGCATATACCACTTCGCCGCCATGGCGACCTGCTTTAGGACCAATCTCAATGGTGTAATCAGCTGCTTTTTGTATCTCGTCATCGTGTTCTACGACCACGATCGTATTGCCTAGATCGCGCAATTGTTGGAGCACATGAATCAGGCGCTGGGTATCCCTTGGATGAAGACCGATACTAGGCTCATCCAATACATATAACGATCCTACAAGGCTGCTACCCAATGATTTAGCCAAGTTGATACGTTGTCCCTCTCCTCCTGAGAGTGTGGCGGACATACGTGCCAAAGTCAAATAACCCAATCCCACATCTTGCATAAACTGCAATCGGGTGCGTATCTCCACGAGCAGAGGTTGAACGGCTAGTTGTTCGTGCTCCAAGAGTTGTAATGCTTCAAACCATTTCGCCAATTCTGTGATAGGCATTTGACAGAGTTGGGTGATAGTCTTACCGCCTACCCATACGTATTGCGCCTCTCTGCGGAGTCGTCCGCCGTTGCAATCAGGGCAAGTGGCTTTGCCTTTGTAGCGACTCAACATCACACGATATTGGATCTTAGCGTATTGCTTGCTTTCTAGCTCGTGAAAAAAGTCATTCAATCCGCGGAAATGTTCGTTACCCGTCCATATCAACTGCTTCTGTTCAGCAGTTAGTGCGTAGAATGGCGTATGAATAGGAAAATCAAACTGACTTGCCGTATAAATCAATCTTTCATTCCAAAGACTCATCTTCTCTCCTCTCCAGCAAGCTATTGCTCCCTCGTAAATAGATTTTGATTTGTCAGGCACCACTAAATCAGGGTCAATACCGCTCACAAAACCAGATCCACCACAGGTGGGACATGCGCCAAGTGGACTATTGAAATCAAACAAGTGTTCGGTTGGTTCAACGAAAGTAATGCCATCCGCCTCAAAACGTTCGGAGAATGTATATATTTGGCTATCAGTGGAATCTGGTGCGGTAACGAGCAATTGACATTGTCCTTTGCCTTCGTAGAACGCTGTTTGGACGGAGTCCGCAAAGCGGTTGAATGTACTTTGTTCACCATCTGCCACGATACGATCCACGAGCAGATAGGTGTTTGATGAGGTATCACCTTGTGTGAAGGCACCAATGCGCAATATTTCTCCGATTCCATCGGCATTGACACGGTATAATCGTGAGAATCCTTGCTCTTGCCAAATACGAATCTGTTCCTCTACTTTTTCAGCCACAATAGGAGAGAGTAGCAATACCTTGCTGCCTATTTCTTGCTGCCTGAGACATTCCACTACATCGTGCACACTATGACGTTTGACTTCCATTCCACTCACGGGCGAGAGGGTATGGCCTGCACGTGCGAAAAGTAATTTCAAATATTCTTGAATTTCCGTGACAGTACCAACGGTACTGCGAGGGTTGCGATTGGTCACTTTTTGTTCTATGGCAATAGCGGGAGGAATACCATCAATAAAATCCACATCGGGCTTTTGCATACGCCCTAAGAATTGGCGGGCATAGGCACTCAGACTCTCTACATAACGACGTTGACCTTCGGCAAACAATGTGTCGAAAGCCAACGAAGACTTGCCACTACCACTCACACCAGATATGACAACTAGTTGATTTCTAGGTATATCTACCGTGATGTTCTTCAGGTTGTGCGTGCGAGCACCGTGTATATGGATAGAGTCTTGATTCAATTCTTAATTCTCAATTCCTAATTCTTAATTACTTAAGATATTCCGCTGCCAAACTATCTACTAGTTGGCGCAATTCTGGATTATACAAATTGCGATATTTCTCATCCAATTCAGGGATTCTAATATGTTGTCCTGGTCGTATATAAGTAGGATCGTTAATAATGTCGCGATTGGCCTCATAGATAAACACCCACAAATCTTTTTGTGCGTAGTACTTATAGGCTATCCATGCCAAACGACTATCTTTTCCCACGCGCTCAATGCCGATAAAATTCACATATTCGCGAGGTTGGTCTGCTAATGGAATCTCCTGAATAACAGGTACTTCCTCTACTTCCTGAATCTCCTCTACTTCCATTACAGGCTGACAATCTTGCATACATTGCCACCATTGTTGCAGGGTTGCACGGAAATAGACGCCTGTACCTATTATGCCCAAGAGTAGGATAGCACCGATTAGCCAACATACCCACTTGTGGCACTTGCATGTAGGTTTTTGAGTAGGTTTCTCTTTGATCTCTACTGCAGGTTCTTGAATGACCTCCGCTATTGGCTCTTCTGGTGTTGGGGCTTCATTTGCTTCATCATCAGGTTTTTCTTCCTGCACTTCCTGAACATTCGCTTGCGAATAATCGTTCGAGCCTTCTGGCGAGATAAGAACTTCTGAACTCTCCTGAACCTCAACACTACTTCCAGAAACCACTTGTCCCAAGTCTGCGAGAATATCTACAATCTCTTCGGCTTGTTCGCCTAATTTCTTTAAAGGATCATCGGTTAACTCTTTGACCACTTCAATCGTTGAAGGAATTTCTAGACGTTTTTCTACGTTCTCTTTGAGCAATGCTTCTGCGCTGAATGTCAGTTTGTTATACCCTTCTATTGTAAACTCTTCTCCAGTGGCAATATTTACACTCTTGCGTGCAGCCATAGCTTTGAGAGTAAATGTACCTATGCCTTTGAGTTTCACTTGCTGGTCTTCTTTTAATCCTACCAATATAGCATCAACTAATGCATTCAAGAAGGTGGTAGCTTCTTGCTCTGAAGTACCTGCCATTTCTGCTACTGCCTTACGCAATTCGATCCATGTCATTTTCTCGTTAGCCATAGTTAATCCTCCTTGTCTTTAGAGTTGAACATATCTTTGACTGCTTGGTTGGGTTTGAATACCAATTGCATTTTTTCGGGCACTTCGGTACGCTCATGCGTTTTAGGGTGTACCACAATGCGGGCATTGCGTTTTTTCATTTCCAAGGTACCCAAATTTTGCAATTGCACACTTGTGCCACTCAACAGTTTCTTTTGTAGAACGGCTACAGTAGCCTCCAATAACTCTTCCGTACGAGTCTTAGTCATGGAGGTGGAGGTAGCAATGTGTTGAATCAAGTCTTTTGTTTTCATAGGCTTGCATAGAGGTCAAAATCCTCTGATTTTATGATGTTTACAGTATAGAATTCTCCAATCTTCAATTTTCCCTTCGCCTCATTGCCTTTTCGCCTCATCGCCTCATCGCCTTCCTTCTTAATCAGCACTTCGCAATCCACTTCAGGCGAATCATATTGCGTGCGACCGATGTAGTAATCCGTTTCTTCGCGGTCAATCACTACGCGCTGTTGGGTACCCACCATTTGACTCAAAATCTCCGATGAAATCGTCTGTTGTATCGCCATGATGGTATCTACACGACGATCCTTTTCTTCTTGTGGGATATCGTCTGTGTAGTGTTTAGCGGCATAAGTACCTTCCTCTTCACTGTAAGCGAACGCACCCAAACGGTCAAACTTCATCGTCTTTACCCACTCGCACAACTCATTGAAATCCTCCTCCGTTTCTCCTGGATGACCCACTAATAAAGTCGTACGCAAACATATGCCAGGGACTTCCTCGCGAATACGTGCTATCAACGCGTCTTGTTCCTCGCGAGTGATGCGGCGGCGCATCAGTTTGAGCATATTGTCCGAACAATGTTGCAACGCAATATCCATATATTTGCAAATATTGCTATGCTTAGCCATCACGGGTAGAATGTCGTAAGGAAAATCCGTAGGGTAGGTATAGTGTATTCTGATCCACTCTACGCCTTCTACTTGTGCCATTTGATCTAGCAATTGAGCTAATCGATGTTCGCCGTAAATGTCTAGTCCATAGCTAGATAGGTCTTGTGCAATCACATTGAACTCTTTAACGCCTTTGCCCACTAACCACTTTACTTCTTCCAAAATGTCCCCGATGTCCCTTGATGTGAACTTACCCGTAATGAGCGGTATAGCACAATAGGAACAGTATCGATTGCAACCTTCTGCAATCTTCAAATATGCATAATGCGATGGGGTAGTGAGCGTCCGCTCGTAATCCTTGCCTTTAAACTTTAAACTTTCAACTTTCGACTGGCGTGTGTTGATGCACTCTTTGACAATCCCAAGATAATCAAACTTTCCAAACCATCCATCCACTTCGGGGATTTCAGCGGGCAGTTCTTTTGCATAGCGTTGAGATAGACATCCCATGACATATAGTTTGCTTAGTCTGCCTCTATTTTTACGCTCTGCGAATTGCAGGAGCATCTCGATACTTTCTTCTTTAGCATCGCCGATAAAACCGCAAGTATTGATGATGGCAATCTCTCCTTTGGGTTGTGGAGAGTCGTGTACACAACGATAACCCGCCAATTCCAATTGACGCATCAGTCGTTCTGCATCTACCAGATTCTTTGAACAACCCAATGTGATAATATCAATTTCTCCTCTTTTCATTCCTATTGCCTATAGTCGCTTGGCGACGTCCTATAGCGAAGCGTCCTATAGCCGCTAGCGGCGTTCACTAAACTAGTTTCCAAGGTCACTGTGGAACTTGATTCTTACCAAGCGAACGTTGATCTCGTCGTAGTCGTCTTCGCCCAACTCTTCCATTGCCAAACGAATGCTGTCATTCTCGGCGTGACGGAAATAGTCATAGATATCCGCCTCTTCATCAGGATCTACCACTTCGCTGATAAAGTACTTGATATTCAATTTGGTACCAGAGTACATGATAGCCTCAATCTCCTCTAGCATTTCGTCCATGGACATTCCCAAACGCTCTGCCAAATCATCTAGCGCTACGCGGCGGTCAATAGCTTGGATGATTGCAATCTTACGAGCTGAGTTCTTGGCTACAGTACGAACACGCAAGTCTTCTGGGCGGATAATATCGTTCTCCTCTACATATCCCTTGATCAGTTTGATAAACTCATCGCCGTAGCGTTTCGCTTTACCAACACCCACGCCAGGAATGTTTTGCAATTCCTCAATTGTGATAGGATAGGATGTCGCCATTGCTTCCAAACTACCGTCTTGGAAAATCACAAATGGTGGCACATTCATGCGCTTGCTGAGTTTCTTGCGCAGATCCTTCAAAATGGAGAATAATACATCGTCTGCTGCAGCACAGGTAACTGCACCTGCTGCCATCTCGCCATCTTCGTCATCCCCTTGTACCTCGATTGGTACTTCAAATCGAGTAGGACGTTTGATAAATTTCTTTCCACTAGAGGTTAACTTCAAATCTCCGTAAGATTCAATGTCTTTACGCACATATCCATCAATCATTGCTTGACGAATAATAGCATACAAAGTCGTTTCATCTTGATCCTCACCTGAACCGAAATTCTCCAATTCATTGTGTTTATAGGACAAAACAGCTGCGCTCTCTTTACCCTTGATGATATCCACAATATGTTCTATGCGGAATTTCTCGTTCAGTTGTAGGATAGTCTCCAAGATAATTCCTAGCAATTCGGTAGCTTCTACCATCTTATATTTCTTGCGGCAGTTATCGCAGTTTCCGCAGTTTTCTTGCTTGTATTCTTCACCAAAATAATGCAACAATAATTTGCGACGACACATAGATGCTTCCGCATACGATTGCGTTTCGAATAATAACTGGTTGCTGATCTCTTGTTCTGACACGGGTTTGCCTTGTTGGAACTTACGCAAACGCTCAATATCTTTCGGTGAGTAGAAACTAATACATTGACCTTCGCCGCCGTCACGACCCGCACGGCCCGTTTCCTGGTAATATCCTTCCAATGATTTTGGGATATCATAGTGCACCACAAAACGAACATCTGGTTTGTCAATACCCATACCGAATGCGATGGTAGCAACAATTACCTGGGCTTTCTCCATCAAGAACGCATCTTGGTTAGCGCTACGCGTAGCAGCGTCCATACCTGCGTGGTAAGGAAGAGCTTGGATGTTGTTTACACACAATGTTGCTGCTAGATCTTCCACGGTTTTGCGACTCAAACAATACACGATACCAGACTTGCCGTCCATCGTACGGATGTAACGCACTAAATCCTTATCCACATCATCTGTTTTTGGACGCACTTCATAATATAAGTTGGCGCGGTTAAACGAAGATTTGAATACGGTAGCGTCCATCATGTCCAAGTTCTTTTGGATATCGTTTTGTACTTTTGGGGTAGCTGTGGCAGTCAGCGCAATGATAGGTGCTTTGCCGATACGCTCCACGATAGGATGGATACGACGATATTCGGGGCGGAAATCATGACCCCATTCAGATATACAGTGCGCCTCATCTACAGCGTAGAAAGATATCTTAACTTCCTTCAGGAAATCTACATTCTCATCTTTGTTTAGCGACTCTGGTGCTACATATAATAGTTTGGTCTTGCCAGATAGAATATCCTCCTTCACTGCGTGAATCTCAGGACGAGACAAAGATGAGTTGATAAAGTGTGCCACGCCATCTTCCTCTGAGAAGTTGCGCATGGCATCTACTTGGTTTTTCATCAACGCGATCAGTGGCGAGATCACAATAGCTACACCATCCATCAGCAAAGATGGCAACTGGTAGCACAGACTCTTACCTCCTCCGGTTGGCATTAGCACAAAGGTGTCTTTTCCATCCATGAGGTTGTTGATGATTGCTTCTTGATTTCCTTTGAATGAATCAAATCCAAAATTACGTTGTAAGGCTTCGATTAATTGTTCGTGACGTGTCATATATTGTTTTGTAATTCAAAATCCAAATTTTATAATTCTACATTGATTAAAACTGAAAAAGGTTTACACTATTCCTGGAAAGGTTTCTTAAGAATCGTCACTTTTTGATAGGTTTCCTAAAAAGGTTGCTAGGTATCCTAAAAGAGTTGATAAATTTCCTTAATAGGTTGTTGTTTGGCGATT
>JAZSFR010000003.1:0-111155 GCA_045532335.1 Paludibacteraceae bacterium | reverse complement strand
TGATCCAGCAATGGGTTCTGTAGAAGGCGCTGGTGTATATACCTATGGCGCAAGTGCGACTTTGACTGCAATCGCAAACGAAGGTTACGAGTTTGTAGGTTGGACAGTTGGCGAAAACACATTGACAGACAACCCATTGACATTGACTATTACAAGCGATGTGGCCGTAGTGGCTACCTTCAAAGCGATTGAGCATACCGTTACCGCAACCGTGAATGATCCAACAATGGGTTCTGTTGAAGGCGCTGGCGTATATACCTATGGTGCAAGTGTGACTTTGACAGCAATCGCCAACGAGGGTTATGAGTTTGTAGGTTGGACAGTTGGCGAAAACACATTGACAGACAACCCATTGACATTGACCGTTACAAGCGATGTGGCCGTAGTGGCTACCTTCAAAGCGATTGAGCATACCGTTACCGCAACTGTAAACGACCCTGTAATGGGTACTGTTGAGGGCGCTGGTGTGTATAACTATGGTGCAAGTGCGACTTTGACTGCAACCGCAAACGAAGGTTACGAGTTTGTAGGTTGGACAGTTGGCGAAAATACCGTAGCCGATAATCCATTGACTCTTACCGTTACTGGCGATGTAACCGTAGTGGCTACCTTCAAAGCGATTGAGCATACTGTTACCGCAACCGTGAATGATCCAGCAATGGGTAGTGTAGAAGGCGCTGGTGTATATAACTATGGAGCAACTGCCACTTTGACTGCAACCGCGAACGAAGGTTATGAGTTTGTAGGTTGGACAGTTGGCGAAAATACCGTAACCGATAATCCATTGACTCTTACCGTTACTAGCGATGTAACCGTAGAAGCTACTTTTGCTGCGGTTAAGTACAATGTGATAGTTCTAATCAACGATTCTACTATGGGTATAGTAGAGGGTGCCGGAGTCTACGAGTATGGCACTACTGCTACTCTGACCGCTACCCCATATGCTGGTTATGAGTTTGTGAACTGGGAAGTCGGAGGTGAAACATACGATACTAATCCACTTGAGTTGCTGGTAAATGCTGATATGACAGTTGTGCTGACCTTCAAGTCTACAGTTGTTACAGGCGTAGATAATATGGAGAATGATGGTGTGACTGTAGAAAAACTATTCCGCGATGGACAACTATACATTATCCGTGGCGATGAGGTCTATACTATAACGGGCAATCGTATTCGATAGCCCGTTTAGGACGGCACTGAGTGCCTACTGAACGCTAACGCTACAGAACGGCATAAAGTGCCTCGGGAATAATAATGGCACAGTTTTTGTCATAATACACTGTATTATTTTGCCAAAAAATGCATAATCGACGCATTGTTTAGATTAAGATATGAAAAAGATAACCTTTATACTCGTGTTTTGGGTTATGGCACTGACAGCTATGGCACAAAAAACATTATCAGGAACCATCCTCTCCAAGACGGATGGACAGCCTATAGAGATGGCGACTGTGCGTTTGTTTGAATACAAAGGTGCAGACTCCACCCTGGTACAAGGAGCACAGACCTATAATGATGGATTGTTTATCCTTAGCAATATCCGTCCAGGTAAGTACAAACTGATCGTATCGTCTGTGGGTTTTAATGAGCATAGCCAAATAGTGGAGATGAAGAATGCAGACTTGGATCTGCCATCGATCCGCCTAGCAGAACAGGTGCAACACCTGGCGGAGGTGAGTGTGCAAGGACGCGCTGCGGAAATGACCGTCAAGGGAGATACCATTGAGTATAACACTGCTGCTTATCAAGTGTCAGAGACCGCCACCGTAGAGGAACTGCTCAAGAAAATGAACGGTGTAGAGGTGGATAAAGAGGGTAACGTAACCATCAATGGCGAGGAAATTAAAGCCGTGCGTATTGACGGCAAGAAATTCTTTGGTGATGATGTGCAGACTGCCACCAAGAATATCCCAGCCGATATGATCGAGAAGATACAAGTGATTGACGAGAAGAGCGAAATGGCTAAACTCACAGGATTTGAGGACGATGAAACGGAACGAATCATCAACCTCAGTCTCAAGAAAAACCGCAAGAAAGGCGTGTTTGGCAACTACTCGGGTGCCGTAGGCGCAGACATGGTAACGGATAATGGCGGTTGGTTCGACTATGGCAATCCTGCGTATGGAACTACGGATGCTGAACGTATGAAGCACTTCCTCGAAAACGAAGCACGCTACAACGCTAATATCTTCACAAACCTACTCCTCGGCGAAAGCCAAACGACCATTGTCGGTGGTGCTAATAACACCAACGAGATTCGTTCACGCCGCGGACGAGGTTGGTTTGGCGGACAAAACGCGGGTATCACCGCCTCAGAGAACTTGGGCGTGAATACCAATATTGACCTAACCGGCAAACTAGAGAAGAAAGACGATAAGACGGAGCTCCTATTGGGTGGCGATGCAACGATCAATCACTCCACCAACGACACACGCACCCAATCGCAAAAAGAGAGTTATAGCGAGGAGGCTACCTATATCGACCAAGACTCTACCGAGAAAATGACCCACGCTTGGGACGCACAAATGCGCTTGGAGATGGAATACCAAATCGACTCAATGAACAAGATTATCCTCCGTCCTCAAATCAGCTACTCCAACTCACGATCTGAGCAAAACAACGACTATACTTACGAACGCGATTCCGTAATCATCAACGATGGTTATCAAAACCAAAAGAGTCTCCAAGAGGAGATTTCTGCCTCCATGCGTGCAACATACAATCATAAGTTTGCTAAGCCAGGTCGCGCACTCACTATGCGAGCCAACTTCACTTTTAAGAATACAGAGAAAAGTGATACTACCTATGCCTTTGACTACCTAACAGATGCTGCGTTAGTGGACCAAAATACCTTCTCTACTAATAATGCATTAAGTTACTCGCTGCGCACATCGTTTGTGGAACCAATTTATGGCAAGAATCATTTTATCGAAACCGTACTCTCGCTGTCGGGTAGCAATCGCAACTCGGTGAAAGACCAATACTCTATGTTGGACGGAGCGTATCAATATGATAGTGTGTATTCCAACGCGCTTAGCAACAATATGTACACCGAGCAGTTGGAGCTGAACTACCGTTGGGTGAGCGAGAAGATTGACTTGACAGCCGGTGCGCGTGTGTTGGCTACGCAGACTTATTCCAAGACCTACTATGGTGGTATCCTCGCGCGCGATACCTTATATAATAGATGGAACTGGTCGCCAAACGTGCGTTTCCGCTATAAGTTCGGACAGAAGGAGTTTGCCCGTATCGTCTATCGCGGACGCGTTAATCAGCCTACTATCCAGCAGATGGAGCCAGTGCGCAACAACTCCGATGCAATGAACGAAACTGTAGGTAACTTGGGACTAAACCCAGCTTTTAGCCACAATATCTTTGCAATGTATTCGAAGTTTAATCCAGAAAAGTTCTCTAGTATGATGGTGGGCATGAATGCCAACCTTACGCAAGATGCGCTGACCAACAATACTATCTATGACCAAACTGGCAAACGCTATCTACAAACCGTCAATGCGGAGATGATTCCTTGGTATGTGGGAGCACACTTCATGAGCAACACGCCATTCTGCAAGAAGATGTTCCAGTTTCACTCGCGTACAGCAGTGAGCTACAACCAACGCGTGGCGTATGTGCTTCGCGAACAGGATGCCGATGAGATTGTAGCACTGATAGCGGCGGATCAATTGCCTTTGGGTGATGCTTCCAAGACGGGTAACTTCCGCATGAGTAGCGACCTTACACTCCGCTTTACCCACAAGATAGTGGATATAGGTGTAAAGAATACCAATGTCTATTCCTTAACCCATAACTCACTCAATAAAAAGAATATCAGTCATATAGGTGATTGGATTATCTCGGGTGATGTGACTTTCCACTTGCCTAAGTCGTGGAATATCGCGACTGACGTGAGCTATACATCTCGCCATGGATACCAAGGTTTGACCGATGTAAACGAACTGATATGGAACTTCTCACTAGACAAAACATGGGCTAATTCAACCTTGACCCTAAAAGTATATGATCTCTTAAACGACAAGAAGAATATCGTGCAAACCGTCAACGAGACCAGCGTTAGTTACCAGAAATTCAACACCCTGCCTACTTACTTTATGCTGACCTACACCTACAAACTCAATCGCATGGGCGGATTGAAGGCTAAAGGTGCTGCGGCATGGCAACAACAAATGTACGAGAATGGTGGACGTCCACCAATGGGTCCACCGAGATGATTGGTGTCGTGATTCCCGACTCCCGATTCAAAGGCTAGGATATCTCTCCCCAATTACCAGCAGTGATTCGAAGAAAATCGAGTCGCTGTTTGTATATACGGTTGTGGACTTCTTCTAGCAATGGATCGGCATCTAGAATCTCCATGGCTGCTTGACGCGCTATGTCTAGGATTTGGCCGTCTTGGGTGAGACTTGCGATATGCAATTCAAATGGTAAACCCGATTGCTGTGTACCTTCCAAATCACCAGGACCGCGCAATTGAAGATCGGCTTCAGCTATGCGGAAACCATCGTTGGTGGCTACCATGATGTCCATGCGCTTGCGAGTATCCTTGCTCTGTTCTACATTGGTGAGGAGAATGCAATAACTTTGTTCTGCGCCACGTCCTACACGACCGCGCAACTGATGCAGTTGACTAAGACCAAAACGCTCGGCATTCTCGATAATCATTACACTTGCATTAGGAACATTGACACCTACCTCAATAACGGTAGTGGCCACCAGTATCTGTGTCTCACCACTGGCGAAACGACGCATCTGCTCATCCTTGTCCTTGGCACGCATTTGACCATGTACCATGGATATGCGGTAGTTGGGGAAAGTCTGACAGAGTTGGTTATAACCATTCTGCAAATCTTGTAACTCCATCTTCTCGTTCTCCTTGATGAGCGGGTAAACGACATAGACTTGTCGTCCAAACGAGATCTGCTGCTCAATGAACTGATTGATGGATGTGCGTCTGGTATTGACATAATGCAATGTCTGTACAGGTTTGCGTCCCGGTGGCAGTTCATCGATGATGCTCACCTGGAGGTCGCCATAGACAGTCATCGCTAGGGTGCGAGGAATAGGTGTGGCCGTCATGACCAGGATATGTGGTGGACGAGCATTCTTATTCCATAGTTTGGCACGTTGCGCTACACCAAAACGGTGTTGCTCATCGATAATGCAAAGTCCTAGATTGGCAAACTGTACAGAGTCTTCTATGAGGGCGTGGGTGCCTATGAGAAGGTTGATCTCGCCATTGAGCAGTTGTTCGTGGATAGGTTGGCGCTGCTTGGCAGTCGTGGAACCGGTGAGGAGTTGGCAGTTGAGAGTTGAGAGTTGAGGGTTGAGATTTGAGATTTGAGAGTTGAGAGTTGAGAGCAATTTGCTAATAGTCTCGTAATGCTGATTGGCAAGGATCTCGGTCGGTGCCATAATGCATACTTGGTAACCATTGTCAATAGCCAAGAGGGCAGTGAGTAGAGCAACCATGGTTTTGCCGCTACCTACATCACCTTGTAATAGGCGATTCATCTGCTTGCCCGATTTGATGTCCGCCTGTATCTCACGTACTACGCGTTTTTGCGCATTGGTGAGGTCAAAGGGGAGACAGGTCTTGTAGAAAGTGTTGAAGTGTTTGCCTACAATAGGCATAGTGAATCCCTCGTTCTGCTCGCGTCGTTTCATTTGACGCAGGATCTGCATCTGGATATAGAAGAGTTCTTCGAATTTCATTCGCTCCCTTGCCCTCTGCATAGCAATCATATCGCTAGGGAAGTGGATATAGCAGAGTGCTTCGCAGAGTCCCATGAGATGGTATTTCTCCACGATGTCCATACCCAATGTGTCCGGTATGCTCTGTTGGCGAAGATAAGGGATGAGTTGGGCAACGATGGTACGAATAGCTTTGGAGTTCATACCAGCACGTTTCATGCCCTCTGTTGTGTTATAGTGTGGCTCAAGACCCTTGGTCATCTCGGGTTGCACCTTGCTCATAGGTGTGAGTTCTGGGTGCACAAAATTGTATTGATGGTTAAAGCGAGATGGTTTGCCAAAAAGCAGATACTTGACATTACGCTCTAACTTGAGGTACTTGATACCCTTGAACCAAACGAGTTCGATGGTGTGTCTGCCATCGGTGAAGGTCGCAGTAAGGCGTTGAGCTGCTCCAGCACCTACGGTGTGCCACTCGGTGATATGACCGATAATCTGCACGTAGGTGTCCTCGTCCTCGATTTCGTGGATATAGTAGAAGCGACTACGGTCTATATATTTGTATGGAAATTGGTATAACAAGTCGAGAGCCGACTTCACCCCCAGCTCTTTACGAAGAATGTCGGCACGCTTAGCGCCGACACCCTTACAATATTCTATGTTTTGAATGGATAAATCCATTTTGCTTCGCAAATAGGCTATAGGCGAATAGGCTATAGGCTAGAGGCGAGATTATTGCAAACGGAAGTTCACAGGTACGGTGTATTTTACGCGTACTGGTTTACCACGTTGCTTACCTGGTTTCCACTTAGGCATGGACTTAATCACGCGGATAGCCTCTTTGTCAAGTGAAGCCTCACCAGAAGAACGTACCGCTACTACGTCCACTATACTACCGTCTTTGTTAACCACGAATTGGCAGATAACACGACCTTGGATACCGTTCTCTTGTGCAATAACAGGATACTTAACGTTCTCAGCAAGATACTTGAAGAGTGCTTGTTGACCACCTGGGAACTCAGGCATAGACTCTACGACCATGAAAATCACTTCCTCTTCCTCTTCCTCTACAGGAGCTTCTACTGGAGGAGCGATAACTACCTCAACATCCTTGTCATCCTCGGTGTTGATCTCGATCTCTTCAACCTCTACGTCATCTTCTACCACATTCAATACCTCAACTTCTTGTGGTGCTGGTGGTGGAGGTGGAGGAGGAGTCTCTTGTGTAGTTTGTTGGATGTCAATCTCTTCTTCAAAGAAGAAGTCTGTGTCAGATACTTCATACTTTGTCACTTCTCTCTCAGTCCATTCGAAAGCGACATAGCAGATGCTCAATACAAGAACAAGGCCCATCAATACATAGACCAATTTCTTGTCTTCCAAGCTTGCTTTTGGTGATTTTTTCAGTTGCATATCTTTAAAGTTTTTAAAATTCTTGTCAATTCAGTGTGCAAATTTACTGCTTTTTTTTTATTTGTGCAAATATATTCACGATTTTTGCGAAAAATATCATTATTTTTTGTTTTTTTGCGAGAAAATGACTACTTTTGCAGTCGGAATGAGTCTAAGTTCAATCGTCAAATCTTCAGGAGTTCGCAATTTTACCAAATTGCTCTCTGCCAATGTGGTGGCTCAGGTCATCGGATTGGTGGTTTACCCTATATTAACGCGCATATACGCGCCTGAGGATTTTGGTCTGCTCAATCTGTTCTTGAGTATAGGTAATGTGTTGATTGTACTATCTATTGCTGATTATTACTATGCACTAGTGCTTCCTAAACATGAAAAAGACGCTGTTGCTTTGACACATTTGTCGCTATTATTGCTGCTCTTGACTACGGTTTTGGTGGCGGTAAGTGTGCTGTTTTCGGAACAGATTAGCATCTTGTTTAAGTCGCCAAAATTGTCCTGGTATTATTGGTTGATGCCATTTTATGTGTTGCTAGTTGGGGGGTGGAATATATTGAATTACTGGTATATACGTAATAAGGCATTTGGTAGGATTAGTGGTTATCAGATTTCGCAGAGTATGCTTTTGGCTGGTGGAAAGATAGGAATGGGGTACGCAGGTGCATTGCAAGGCGGCATGATCTATACTGCGGTAGTCGCGCCTCTGCTTTCCCTATTGACTAGTGTGGCATTGAGTTGTCGTCATATCTTACGCCCATTGTGTGCATTATCGTGGAGTAATATACGCACTCAAGCTTATGAGTACCGCAATTTCCCATTATTTGTTCTTCCACGCAGTTTCATCAATGTGCTTGCAGGTCAGTTACCAATCTTATTGCTCACCCCTTTCTTTGGCGCTCAACAGGTGGGATTATTGAGTATGGCATTGCTTTTAGGCTATACGCCTATTGGTACTATTACTCGTGCGCTGTATCAAGTTTTATACCAAAATACTACAGAACGTGTACACGCTTCCAAGAAGATTGGCGATCTTTTTGGGCGATTTGTGGGATATGGTAGTTGTGTGATAATTCCTGTTTTTGCTGTGATAGCAATCGTGTTGCCTGAATTATCGGCATGGTTATTGGGCGAGGAGTGGCGTATGGTAGGCAAGTATATACGTTGGATGTTGCCATGGCTATATTTCTCGCTGCTAACAGGTAGTACCTGCTATTTGTCGGATGTGTTTATGCAACAAAAGAAGGGACTATTATTCGAGATATTGTTGGCAGTATGCCGTGTAGTTGGACTATGTATAGGTGTTGTGTCCAACAATTTTCTTCTTGCTATTATTTGCTATTCAATGGGCACGGCTATAGCTGTTGCGGCGCAGTTTATTTGGTTGTCGCTATTGGTGCGTAACTATGACAAATCATTAGAGGAATAACTTAATCATAATACGCTGTTGTAAATTTCCATTAGTTTTTTTCCTACGCTATGATAGGTGTATTGTTGCCCGTATTTGCGTATTTGTTCTGGTGAATATTTATTGTGATGAGCAACCATCTCTCTTAGGGCCTCTGTAAAAGAGACATCGTCTTCCACCTCTACTACGACTCCGCACTCTGTGGGTAAATATTCTGCAATACCAGCGGTCTTGCTGCATATAATCGGAATACCTACTGCCATGGCTTCAGCTAAAACAATCGCAAAGGTTTCAAATCTTGAGAATAGCACAAAGGCATCACTTTGCTGCATCCATTCTGCCACTTGTAGAGGAGTTTGTTCACCTATAAAGTGCACTATACCTTCTGGGAAATTAAGTGACTTGGCATAGTCCACATCCATTTTATAATCAACGCCAGTGCCGATAATAACTAATTCAAAGTCCTGTCTCTCGTTGGCTATCTTCCTTGCTCCGCGCAATATGCCTTGTATGTTTTTGGCTCTCTCACTAAAGCAACTTACATGTAATAGTCGTGTTTTATCTGCTGGTTTTTGAGGAATGCTGATATGAGTAATCGGTTGATAGAAAAAATCATCTACTACATTGTTGATGCGTTGCCAGTTATTATTTTCTATTCCACAATTTTTCATGGCTGCTTCTAGCATATTGCTTACGGGTAATATACATGCAGCATGGCGTGCAATACTCTTCATTATTGTACCATGCAAACCTTGACGAAAAGCAAAATTAGCAGGTAAATAACCCGTCCAATGCTCAATAATAACATAAGGTATGCGATAGCGAAATTTCAGCCAACTTGCCAATAGACCATTTTTGTCCAATACATTCATCTGCACTACGTCGGGTAAACCCCATTCTCGCTTCAGAGTACGCCACATTTTCCACATTTCTATATACCATCGTATTCCTTTTGCTTCGGTATATAGAACTTTTACATCTGCTCCTTGCTGCATAACCGCCTCGGCGTGCTTTTGAACGAATAGTCCAGCCATTGCATCGCGTTCGGTAGGGTACCAAGCACTCAAGAATAATACTTTCATCGCATTTTCCTTTCTCTAATCCAGTTGTATGCATTAGCAAACCAGAAATACCACTTGTAGTATTTCTCTACGCTGTAGTACAAGGTGCGGGTGCTGCCGAACTGTTTGTAATGGTTGGCTACACCGCGGATCATACTGCCTTCGAAGTCAAAAGCAACTCCCTTTTGGCGGGCTAATTTGATGGCCTCAAGTGGGAGCAATGCGCTAGCGCCTGAATCTTTGTATTTGAGGTCGTAACAAGGAATAAGGTAGTACATACTCTGCTTGTCCCAAACGAGGAAGGCTGCTGCAAGTACTTGGTTGTCAGCATTGCATATGGAGAGTATCTGACTCTGTCCTAGGCGTTGAGTCTTGCGGTGGAGTACGAGCAGAAATTCGCGTGAGTAACTGATTTGCTTACCCTGTTCTTGGAGACACTGTACATGAAAACGGTAGAAATCCTCTACGCTCATGCTCATGTCTGCGTGCAAGGAAAGCGCTTTCTGCAATTGTCGTTTTTTATTCTTGGAAAATGCATTGATGACTTTGTCCAAGTCAGAGAGATCCTCTATGCGATAAGTTACGCGCTCTTTGGTCTTGAAACCGAGTGCACGCATGGCATCTACAGCGGGGCTGCCGATAGGGTAGTGCTGGTAGTAATAGCTCAAACCTAAGTTCTCCAACTGACGTGTAAAATCTTGACAAATTTCTGTTACCTGATCTCTACTGTCGTTGGCAATCCATATGCCGCCTATCTGTGTTTGCTGGGGCATAACAATATACTTCATCCATGCTTTCTTGCGTATGAGATACGGCATAGCCGCTTGGATATTACCATTGGAGTCATAACTCAAGAGTACGTCCCACTGTTTCCCAGCGCAGACAGCATCCATCCACCAGTCTTGCATGAAAATAGGTAAATCGCTGGTGCGAAGGCATAATTCACGGTATAGTTCTTTGTTGGTCATATTCAGCCAATATACAAATTCTGTGCAAAGATACGATTTTTTGCTGAAATATGCAAATAACATTTGCGAAATTCAAAAAAAAGTAGTACTTTTGCACTTTAATTCAAAATAACTAATAAAATCTGTTTGTCATGATAGTGGAAACAAGTCCCTACAAAGTGTTTGCGGGTTCTCAAGGAGGTGAACTAGCTAAGCGTATTTGTGAGTATTTAGGATGTTCATTGGGTAATATCCAAGTTGCTCGTTTTTCTGACGGTGAGTTTGCCGTGAGTTTTGAAGAGTCTGTTCGTGGTCAATCCGTGTACATCGTACAATCTACTTGCCCATCGAGCGATAATATTATGGAGTTGTTGCTTGCTATCGACGCAGCAAAGCGCGCGAGTGCATATAAGGTAATCGCTGTGATTCCTTATTTTGGATGGGCTCGTCAAGACCGCAAGGATAAACCACGTGTGTCTATCGGCGCTAAGGTGTGTGCAAACATGATTCAAGGTGCGGGCGCAGACCGTGTGATCACAGTGGATTTGCATGCTGACCAAATTCAAGGATTCTTTGATATCCCAGTGGATCACCTCTATGGTGCAAATGTATTGGCAGATTATGTACAAGCGCTTAATTTGGATAACTTGATCGTGGCTTCTCCTGATGTGGGTGGTACCAAACGTGCATCGGTGTTCGCTAAGAAGTTGACTGCGCTCACCAAGCAAGATGTACCTATGGTAATTTGCTACAAACACCGTCCTAATGCCAACCAAATTGGTGAGATGCGCGTGTTGGGTGATGTAAAAGATAAGAACGTAGTGATTATTGACGATATTGCTGATACTGCAGGTACACTTTGCAAGGCTGCTGAAGTGATGAAAGAGGCGGGTGCTAAGTCTGTTCGCGCATTGGTTTCTCACGGATTGATGTCAGGTCCAGCTTGTGAACGCGTGGCTTCTTCAGCGTTGGAGGAGTTGGTATTTACCGATTCTATCCCATTCGATCAAGCACGTTGTCCAAAAGTTAGCATTGCGTCTATGGCTAAACCAATAGCACAAACTATCTTGGCTATCCAAAACCATCGCTCTGTAAGTGAATTGAATATCCACTAATTTGATTTATAGACAACTACTCTATATTGCTCTATGCTTGGTTCTGTGTTCTTGTCAGACCAAAACCAATACTACTCCTGCAGATGTCCGCTGTGTTTTTTCAGCGGACTCTGCATATACTTATATTGCTCAGCAGTTGGCTTTTGGACCGCGTGTACCGGGTACCGCGGCACATGAGGCATGCGGCGATTGGCTAGTGAGCGAGTTGGTTCGTCATGGTGCCCAAGTCAAGAGTCAGCATGGCACAATGACGAATTATGCGGGTAAGCCACAAGCGATCCGTAATATAGTTGCCATATTAGAGGGTAATACATCCTACGCGATTTTGCTCTGTGCTCATTGGGATTGCCGTCCATGGAGCGATGAAGAAGAACTCTATGAGGATCGTTTTGAACCAGTTATGGGTGCTAATGATGGTGCGAGTGGCGTAGGAGTGATCCTAGAGATGGTGCGCCAGTTGTCTACTCGTAAATCAAAAGGCGAGTTTATCCCTACGGTACAAGTGGTGTTCTTCGATTGTGAAGACATGGGTACGCCTGCGCATTTTACGGGTACACAACGGGATCATACTTGGTGTTTGGGCAGTCAATGGTGGGCGAAAGAGTATAAGCAGTCGAATGTTGAATGTCGAATGTCTGGTGTCAAGTGTCAATATGGCGTATTGCTGGATATGGTGGGTGATCCGTCAGCTACTTTCCCAAGAGAGTATTTCTCGATGCAATATGCTGGAAGTTATGTGGAGCGTCTATGGCGCGAAGCGAGCAAACTGGGATATGGTCGCTATTTTGTGCAACAAGCCACCTATTATCCAATAACCGATGACCATTACTATGTAAATACGATTGCGGGTATCCCTTGTGTGGATGTGATCGATTATAAGATGAATACAGAGACTGGATTTGCTCATTGGTGGCATACTCAGCATGATAATATACAGAATATAAACAAACAAACCTTACAAGCAGTCGGTGAGACTGTACTAACGACAATATGCTCGAGATAAAGAATCTACATGCCACTATCGCTGGTAAAGAAATACTCAAAGGACTCAACCTCACTATTCATGAGGGTGAAGTGCATGCTATTATGGGTCCTAATGGTGCAGGTAAATCCACCTTGTCCAATGTGTTGACGGGTCATCCTGCTTACACCGTGACAGAAGGTGAAGTGATTTTCCGCGGCAAGAACTTGCTGGAGATGTCCCCAGAGGAACGTGCGAGAGAGGGAATGTTCTTGTCCTTCCAATACCCAGTGGAGATTCCTGGCGTGTCTATGGTTAATTTTATGCGCACTGCGGTTAATGAGAAACGTCAGCATGAGGGTAAAGAACCACTCAAAGCGACTGACTTCTTGAAACTCATGCGTGAGAAAAAAGCGCTCGTGGGTATGGATAACAAACTCACTAATCGTTCTGTGAATGAGGGTTTCTCTGGTGGTGAGAAGAAACGCAATGAGATTTTCCAAATGGCCATGTTGGAACCATGTCTCTCTATCTTGGACGAGACTGACTCTGGTTTGGATATCGATGCACTCCGAATAGTGGCAGAGGGTGTGAATGCACTCAAGACTCCTCATACCGCTTCTATCGTGATTACCCACTACCAACGTCTGTTGGATTATATCGTGCCTGATTTTGTGCATGTGTTGGCAGATGGTAAGATCGTGCGTACTGGAGGCAAAGAACTGGCACTCGAACTCGAGGAGAACGGTTATGCTTTCCTCAATGAGATATAACACTCTAACCCTAAAGGCAATGTCAGTAGTTCATTATACAATAGCTGCGGGTGAGACGCGAGAGTTGGTACTGATCAACGAGTCCAATGTAGATTGGCATATTGTTCAAGAGGCGGGTTCCGTATTGCGTGTGCATATCTTATATTTGTCTCAGGATGAGGTTGATGCTCAGTGGCAATCCTCACTGACTGTGGAGCAGAACGGAGAGGGCTGTCGCAGCGAAATATATGGTATGGGATTGTTGCACGATTCGCAGCAAGCGCATATGCGCACGCGCGTGATACATAATATAGGTGGTGGGTATTCGTCCCAGATCATTAAGTTTGTCTTGGATGATGAAGCGAAAGGCTCTTTTAGAGGAGAGTTAAAGATTCAACCTAATGCGCAGCAGACGGAGGCATATCAAACCAATCGTAATATTTTGCTATCTCGTCAAGCAGATATGCTAACCGAACCACAGTTGGAGATCTATGCGGATGATGTAAAGGCTAGTCATGGTGCTACAACAGGACAATTGGATGATTCGGCATTATTCTATATGCAACAACGCTGTATTAGTCGTGACATGGCAGCTAAGTTATTGCTGCAAGCATTCTTTGAGGAAGTGGTGAGCACCTTGTCGGATGAGAATGTGCGAGAGGATATCACTCAGAAGATACAAGATATATTATAAAATAAAAGACAGCTCTGAAGCTGTCTTTTTTATTTCATACGATTGATAGCATAATCTAGGAGCGCTACTAGACTCTCTTTGTATTTGTTGTCAGGGAAGATAGATAAGGCCTCTAATGCTTTCTTGCGATGTTTCTCCATCTCCTGGTGCGCGTAGCGAATACCATCGTAACGCAGTACAAAAGACTTGATGTCTTGTTCTGTCTCAAAGATATTGATATCCGTAGATTTGCTGGCTAATGCTTCTGCTTTCTCGCGAATGCGTGCGGCTTCTTCTTTGCCCGCTCGTTGCAGAGAGATAAGTAGCGGAAGTGTAGCTTTGCCATCTTGAATATCATTCATCGTGGGTTTGCCTATATCCTCAATATCGGAATAATCTAGTACATCATCTTTGAGTTGGAAACACATGCCTAGGTGCATACCATACTTACGCAATGCGGTTATTTGGCGGCAGGTGGCACCCGTACTTGCGGCTCCTGCTTCGCTGCATGCTGCAAAGAGGCATGCGGTTTTTTGTTCGATGATTTGATAATATTGTTTCTCGCTAATCCACATCGTGTCGCCCGCATGTAGTTGCAGCAGTTCGCCTTCGGTAAGCGATTTGCTCATAGAGGAAATGATATTGAGCAGATTGGCATTGCGAAGTTCCGCGAGCAGACTGATGACTTTAGCCAGCATATAGTCGCCCGTGAGGACGGCAATCTTGTTGGTCCATTGTTGATGCACCGAATTGCTACCTCTACGAGTAGGGGAGTTGTCCACCACATCGTCATGTATGAGTGAGGCGGTATGAGTAAGCTCCAATACGACTGCTGTTTGCAGGGTTTTAGAGGTAATACCCCTACAAATGGCAGCAGAAAGAAGCACCAATATGGGGCGCAGTTGTTTGCCGCGTTGTTGGTGAATATAGTTGAGAACTTGTGATAGGAGGGGATGGGTAGTGCCCAAAGCCTCTGTGAAAGCATCTTCGTATTGACTGAACTCGTTCTGTATGTGTAGTTTGAAATCCTTCATGGGAGTTTATTGGAGAGAGTTGAGTCGTCCGCGGTACACATCGCTAAACGAAGCGGTATGAGATTGACCTCCGATGAGATAGATGCTTGTTTGTTCTACAATGACTGATTGATTTTGACGACTTTGATATTCTGCAGGCAATTGGTTGCATGCAGAATCAGGTGCATACCAATTCATACCTTCATCGTCGGAATAAAGAATGTTACTATTCCACTCTAGGTCGTTGTCAATGCCTCCGAACATCATAAGTTGTCCATTATATTGAATGATAGACGCTCCTGTTAGGGTGTGGAAAGTAGGTTGAGAAATCGTGAAGTTTTTAAGACGATATTTCTTGTCATTAGGGGTGTATTCAAAGTTCCATCTACTGTTCACGGGATTACCATTGATATTGCGTCCGCCGACTACCATAGCACGAGGTCTTTCGCTACTACTTTCAAAAGCAGTGGCTGCAAAATCGCTAATAGGGAAACTATCTAGCGCATTTTTATTGTCGATGAGAATATCTGTGCTCAGCACAATACTATCGTTTTGGATGGTTGCCAAGGCCAATTGCTTGGTCGTAGTATCTTGAACAATGCACCATACTTGGTCGTTGTAGGCGAGTAGCATATTAATTGGCTCAAAATCAGATGTGCTATAGTCCGTAACACTCCAATTGTGCAAGTCGGAAGATTGGTATAATCGATTGTTGTTGATGTAATATAATTGATCATCTTTTTGAACTATATCCTTTACACTGCAAGGGGTAGGGAGACCGGTAAGTGGGGTAGTAGATAGCGTCCACTTAGTAGCATTTTTGGATGTGTATATTTGTGTGGAAAGACCATTGTTTACAAACAATACGAGTTGCCCGTTGAAGTACAATGCTTTCGTTTCGTAGTATTGCTCAGGGAAAATGTTGTCTGTCATTTTAGTCCATACATACAAGTCAGGATTGACTTGATGGGCGTGAATGTCTATCTTATACCATCTTTCGTTAGTCATATCTGATGCGATGACGTGTAAATACACAGGTCCTTGAGTAAGGTCAAGCGTATCATAACCTGTACTAACGATGGTGTCATTAGGCAAGTAGAAGGTAGCAGATCCAGGTGTCGCTTTGTACGTGATATATGGAACTACGCTATCCAAACGAGTGCCGAAACGAAGTGAATCCTTACTATAGATAAGTCCTGTATCTGGATAAGTGCGATGTTCAATTTTATATGTAGCTTCGGTAAGACCAGGGTTGAGCGTATCTTCGTAGAAGGTAAATGCATCTACCCTGTTTTCGTCTGATGTAGTAACTATTATTTTTGTCTCGCAAGCAATTAATACGATTGCTAAAGTGAGTAATGTAAATATGAGTTGTCGCATAGTAATCAAATTTCCTGCAAAATTACTACTTTTTTTTTGATTATACAAATATAATTTGTGTAAATGAAAAAAAAATGCTACCTTTGTACCCACAAATAGGATGCGATATGCTTTTCGAAACTAACATTAAGGATTTGTTGCGACTTTTACCAAGTTATAAGTTGCAGGTGGCAAAAAATCAGGTACGTGAGTTGCTAGTGCAGAAACGTCGAGTGATGTCTGCAACAGACCGTCAGATGTATTCTCAGCAGATTTTAGAACAACTGGAACAGATGACTTGTTTTCGCGAAGCGAAGACGGTGTTGTTGTATTATCCTGTTCAGAATGAGGTGGACGTACTGCCATTAGTAAAGAAGTATAAGCGTGAAAAGACCTTGCTTTTTCCAGTTAGTCATCGCAGAGGTATGACTGTGCATCCTTATGCGGGTAATGCACATATGCATCGTGGTAAATTTGGTATTCCAGAGCCTACGACTCCTGCATATACAGGAGATATTGATGTGGTCATTGTACCAGCAGTAGCGTTTGATGCCAAAGGTCGTCGCTTGGGTCGTGGAGGAGGATACTACGATCGCTTTATCAAAAAACTAACCCACGCCGTTTTAGTGGGCGTGGGTTATGATTTTCAGTTGGTGGATGAGGTACCAGCTGCGCGTCATGACCAACGTGTTCATCGTATTGTCTTGCCATCTAAGACCATTCTAGTGTAGTCTGTTGTTTTTGGCTCTCGATAATCTTTTGATCCGTTTGAGGAGTTAGTTTGGCTTCCCCTGTTCGGTAGTAGTAGATCATACCATATGCTTGACACTTTTGTAGTTTGGCGTATGGTAGTTCGTCTTTGTAGAAGGCTTCTACTTGATCCCAGATATTGAGAATCAGCACATCGGCTTGCGCGCGCATATCTTCAATATTCTCGTACACACGACTATGGGTTTTGGTGTGCAGTTTGTGGGTGGTGTAATGCTCACGGAAGATGTCGTAATGCACTTTTACCTTGTTGATAGCTGGGTTGTAGATAGGAAAACCGCCTTGGCTAGTACGGGCTTGTTCACCTTCGATGATATTCTTTCCCCACTCAATAAGTTTCTCTTCTGTACTCAAGTCTGGTAGCGTGTGGTTGTTGGGATCCAAGTGGTAGAGTTCTTTTTGAGCTTTCTTGATTTCGCCTCGTATTGCCGCAAGATTAAGCACTTGAATGAAGTGTGATATGTACATACGTGCATTGCGCACTTTGTGGCGATACTGTTTGTTGTCCGACACTTTGGAGTCAAAATTAGCATGGTATTGTGCTACTTGATTCTCAAACTGCATAAGGAAACGTTGCGCTTCAGCTATTGTAGCATAGTTGACCGCTTGTTGGTTGAATGCGACTTCGCCAGCATGTCGTATGGCTTGTTTGAGAGCGCGGAGACGTGCTTGATCTGTTTTAGGTAATCGACGGTAAGGCATATATTATGGGGTTAAAAAGTTTCAAAAGTTCTAGTTCTTTCTTGTGTTGAGTTTGTTGGCTAACTGACGCAGTTGCTCGGTTGCTGGATTTTGTGGTAATTGGTTGAGCAAATATAATGCTTGGGCAGTGTATTGCTCCACGGCTTGTTCGCACTTGGTGCGGGTGCCTACTTGCTCGTATAGAGTTTTGACAGCAGCGATTTTCTCGGTGTTATCCGTTAGAACTTGCGTAAACCATTGTTCTAACTCTTTGCGGGTCGTAGAATCTGCTAGTTGCATCGCAGTGAGAGCAACATAAGTCTTTTTGTTACAAGATATATCACCTCCTACTGCCTTGCCGAAAGTCTCTGGATTGCCCCAAACATCGAGGATATCATCTTGGATCTGGAAAGCAAGACCGATATTGATACCAAACTCGTATAGCATATCTTGTTGCTCGGTGCTCGCTCCCGCTATGTAGGAACCCATCTTGAGCGCAGTAGCAAGTAAAACGGCTGTCTTAAGACGAATCATTTTGAGGTATTCCTCTATTGCTACGTGCTCTTGACTCTCAAAGTCTACATCGTATTGTTGTCCCTCGCAAATCTCGGTGGCCATCTTGTTGAAGAGTTGCAAGACGGTAGGCAGTTTGTCTGCGGGAACCTCTGATAGGAGTTTGTATGCCTCTATCAACATCTGATCGCCAGAAAGGATAGCAGTATTCTCATTCCATTTGACATGAACTGTTGGACGACCACGGCGCACCTCGGCATGATCCATCACATCATCGTGGAGGAGAGTGAAGTTGTGAAACACCTCCAATGCCATAGCCGCAGGAGCAATCTCTTGGGCTTTGCCACCAAAGAGTTCGCAGGCTATCATGGCCAATTGTGGGCGCACGCGCTTGCCACCGGCAGCCAGTGTGTATTCAATAGGCTCGTACAAACCGTATGGTTCGCGTTTCCAATTGAGTTGTAATATCTCGTTGTTAATATCCATGTCCGTATGTTCGTTTAGGAGTTTAGGAGTTCAGGAGTTGATCCTCTATAATATCACTAAGTACATCTTTGATATCCAAACCTGCAGCGCGTACTTGTTGCGGAATGAACGATGTGGCAGTCATACCGGGTGTAGTGTTGACTTCAAGCAGGTTGATAGTCCAACCTTCTGTGAGGATATAATCCACACGAATAATACCCTTACAACCGAGGATGTCATAAATCTTTAAGGTCATTGCTTGTACCGCATCGCGCACTTCATCTGGAATACGTGCAGGAGTGATCTCGTCCACTTGACCATTGTATTTAGCGTCATAGTCAAAGAATTCGTTGCTAGTAACTACCTCTGTGATAGGAAAAGCTACAGCGTTGTTCTTGGTCTTATAGACACCGCAAGTGATTTCAACGCCTTTCATGAAAGCCTCGCAAATGACTTCATTGCCTTCGGCAAAGGCTTTCTCTATAGCTGGCTCAACATCTTCTAGGGTCTTGACCTTGGTTACACCGAAGGATGAACCACCTACATTGGTCTTAATGAAGCATGGAAGTCCTACCTCGTTGATGATCTCTTGGGCTGTAGGTCGGTTCTCGCCCTTGCGCAAGAGTATGCTCGCGGCAGTGCGAACACCGAAATCCTTCAAGTAGTGGTTGCAAGTGAACTTGTTGAAGGTCATAGCCGCTGCCAATACACCGCAACATGAGTATGGGAGACCAATCAAATCTAGGTATCCCTGCAATACGCCATTTTCACCTGGAGTGCCGTGGATGGTGATGTATGCGAAGTCAAAAGTGTTCTTAGTTCCATTGTATGTGAACGAAAAATCATTCTTATCAATCGCTACCCACTCCTCTTCGCCTACTTGCGCTTTCCAATCATTGCCACGAAGGCAAACGATGGTGATATTGTATTTCTCTTTGTCTAGAAAGGAATAGATACCCGCAGCACTACGAAGTGAAACTCCATATTCCGAACTATCTCCTCCTGCTATGATGGCTATATTTCGTTTCATGTTGTTGATCTTGCACAATTTTGCCGCAAAGTTACAACAAAAAAAGCATATATGCAAGCGAAGTGAGAAAATATTATGAGAAAAAATAGATTTTATCTATTTGTACTGAAAGTTCTACAAAGTCCCTGTGGGTTTCGGGAGCATCATAGGAGATCTCTAGGATATCTGTTGGCTTTCGGTAGCTGTTAGGTTTCTAGTTTTCAGTTTTCGTTTTTTCCGAAGGGATACCGAACCCTTGCCGAAGGAGCGCTTGAATACGAGCATTGATACGAGCAAGAGAATAACAATATAAAAACTCACCCCGCAAATCCAATGACTTGCAGGGAGAGAAATTTATTGTTGTAGAAATTATTACAAATCCTTAACGAGACGGACAGAGTGAGCGAACTGGCGCCCCATCTTGAGTATGCTCAATCCGTCCGATTTGAATTCTAGGTATACCACCTCCCTACTATCGTACTCTGTAGCAGACCAATAGTAGCCATAGCCCTGCACCCCTCCCACATACTTGCCTTCACCACCACCACTGGCTGGCAAGAAAATAGCACCTGCGGCTTCGAGTAGTGACCATTGATCTGCGGTAAATGTTTGGTTGGCTGCGTAATATTCTATTTCTTCATAGATATGGAAACCAGATTTAAATCTAACATCTTTTGGACATATCCAATTATCAGGCAATAATATCAAACCGTTCACACCATTTACCTGAGCTATACCATTGAGAGAAGACGCATTTGGACGATTAAACATTACATAATTCCACTCATCACGAGTCAATGTACGCCATGTGTTACGAGGGTCATTACCAATTTCATTTGTACCCCAATCTACAAAACTTCCTGAATAATTATCGTTGTTTAGAGATGTACTTACACCAAATTTTTCTCCATCACTTCCACTCCAGCCAAACAAATCAATCTTATCTGCCAAATCATCGCCAATTTTTTCATAACCATACTCATCAGAAGACACGCTACCACCAGTTAGATTATCTGTACCTATTACATCCCATTGATTTTCTGCGAATGACCATGTGTTGGTGAAACGAGCGTACTGCAAGTTGCCCTTCGAGAAAGTAACTTTATCGTTTGGACTCACAGAAAAAATACCGATACCATTAGATGTTCCAGTATCTCCAAAAGTGATACTATCAATGACTGAAATTTGTATATCCATCTTTACTCCGTTTTTCCACACTGACATATATGTTTGAGCAAAAATGAATGATGATAAAGCGATAAATATCGCACATATTGTAACTCTTTTCATTGTAATTCTATTTTAATTGTTATTGTTTAATAAAACGAACCACTTGTGTTCCTACTTGCAAAAGATATGTACCAGATGCCAAATCACTTACAGTTACTTGCGCATCATCTGTCGTTTTTAGCAAACGACCTTGTAAGTCAAATACTCGTAACGTTTGCAGCTCAACTCCTTTCACTAAAAGAACATCTTGTGTTGGATTTGGATATACAACAATATTTGGAATTGCTATATTTTCTGTAGCAGAAAGATCTTCCGAATTGATAAGAGTTATTTTTCGGACATTTTTGATGGGTTCTTGCGCTAATATAGTACCATCGTGACCGAGTAGTTGTAAGTCATCTTCTACAAATATCCATTTGCCAATAACTGCTATATCTTGCAACTGTTGTGCGCCATTAGTTTTTTGCAGTACTAGATTTGTCGCCATTAGTTGCATAGAACAACATAACATTATAAGAAAAATAAACCGATTATTCATACTACAACTATTTAGTAATTATCAGTGTAATTTGGTAGGATCATATTTGCTCAAGATACTAGAACTGCCATCTTTTATTAACCCACCATCTACAATTGTATAGATATCGCCATTGGAAACAGCTATCTTATTGTCTGCAATGTAGGTGTATGTGTAGTAAGTCCAGTCGTAATTAGCAACATATTCCATATTTCCGAAAATAGGTCCAGCATAGAATTTATAGATAGGCTCGCCATTTCCATAACCTTCTTTATATAAAAAACAGGATACGCCCTGTTTTGCTATAGTATTTTTGTCAATAATATGAATAACAGGGTAAAGAGAGGCCTTATTTCTATCCGAAAGGTAAAATCTAAAGCGACCAAGATTATTACCCGTATCATTCCAAGCTCCATTATTCTCAATAAACACACTATAATCCGCTATAACCTCATCACGATATTTAGATTTTTCCACCAATACTTCACCGTTATTTATCGCTTGATTAATCGCATTGAAATCAGAAGCTTTGGCAGCACAACTCAAATCAGTGTAATAACCAACCAAACCTTTCCCTGTTGATCCACTTCCTAAACCATTGTTTTCGCAACTTGAGAACATGAACATAGAGCAAACTAAGAGCCCTAAAAAATAGATTTTTTTCATTGTTTATTTTGTTTTTTTGTGGGAAGTTGGCTCCAAACGCCCCGTTGGTATAAATATAGAAAAAGCGTGGAACCTCTTTTTGCTTATTCTCCAAACAGAGGTTCCTGCAAGACCCTACATACAAGAATAAACAATGAATGCCCACGCTGATATGCTCATCGTTGTGGACACAACGAATTAAACACACCAAGGGGCATTTACCGCTCTCTTGTTTCGGGTATGTGAAATTTTGCAGGATTTCTGTTTGCCAAAACAAGCGCCAATAAACGCCTTTTAATTATGTCTGCTACCCTTCGCCGCTGATGTGCAGACATCCCCAGCGCAGGTTTACGGTGCAAAGGTACAACAAAATTTGCGGATGTGCAAATTTTGAGTTGAAAAAGTTTTAGAAGTTTTAAAAGTTTTTAAGGGTGAACGGCGCAATGCACCTATTGTTTCGGGTTTAGGGGCGAGTGCGCAAGCGCACAAGACGCCCGAAGGGCTATAGGACGGCACTTGTGCCTATAGGACGCCGCAAGCGGCTATGGGATATAGGAAAGGGAGTACCCGATAATCATCGGGCGATGTGCCTTCTTTCTCTCGGGGATCTTACGGCAAAGATACGGCGAAGTTCCGATGAAGTTCCGATGAAGTCCCTATGAAGTTCCTATGAAGTCCCTATGCAGACAGGTGGCAAGTAGGGGGAATACAACGGGGAATAATGAATTGATTTTGTGCGTAATTTACAAGAGAAAAGCAGGTGACTTGTCTAAATTAGACTAGAAAAATACAGTGGACTGCCATTTTGTCAGTCTACAGGCTTTGGTATGGGATTTGTCTATCACCTAGTAACGACCTTAAAGTCTTTAACGACCTTAAGGACCTTAATGACTAAAAAAACAACAACTATGAATACAATGAACAACAAAACCGAAAACCTACAGAAGTTCGCTATCAACCTTTGCGAACGTGCTCAACAGGGCAAACTCGACCCTGTGATTGGTCGTGACGACGAGATTCGTCGCGTGCTACAAATCCTCTCACGTCGTACCAAAAACAACCCTATCCTCATCGGCGAGCCTGGTGTGGGTAAGACCGCTATTGTGGAGGGTCTGGCGCATCGTATCATTCGTGGCGATGTGCCCGAGAACCTCAAAAAGAAACAAATCTACTCCCTAGATATGGGTGCACTAATTGCTGGTGCGAAGTACCAAGGCGAGTTTGAGGAGCGCCTCAAGGGTGTCATCACAGAGGTGACTAGTGCGGCGGG
The DNA here is from genome assembly GCA_045532335.1 of Paludibacteraceae bacterium. GTDB lineage: Bacteria > Bacteroidota > Bacteroidia > Bacteroidales > Paludibacteraceae > Colicola. Next base: position 87,652 of record JAZSFR010000003.1, on the reverse strand, counting down.
TGAAATCATCCTTTTTATAGATGAGATACACACGCTCGTGGGTGCTGGCAAGACCTCTGGCGCCATGGATGCCGCTAATATCCTCAAGCCTGCTTTGGCACGAGGGGAACTGCGTGCCGTGGGAGCGACTACCTTGGACGAGTATCAGAAGTACTTTGAGACCGACAAAGCCCTTGAGCGGCGCTTCCAGATGGTGATGGTGGACGAGCCCGATGAAGCGGCTACTATCTCTATTTTGCGTGGATTGAAAGAGCGCTACGAGACCCACCACAAAGTGCGTATCAAGGATGATGCGCTCATAGCAGCAGTAACACTCTCAACTCGCTATATATCCGATCGTTTCTTGCCAGATAAAGCCATTGACCTTGTGGATGAGGCGGCCGCTAAACTACGTTTGGAGGTGGACTCTAAACCAGAGGAATTGGATGATCTCAATCGCCAGATTATGCAACTGCAGATTGAGCGTGAGGCTATTAAACGCGAGCACGATAAGGCGAAACTATCGGCTATCGAGGATCAGCTAAAGGAACTGCAAGCGCAAGCCCAAGAGATGAATGCGCGTTGGGAGAAAGAGAAGGGTTATATTGCCACTATCCAAAACGAAAAAGCGCGTATCGAGGAGATGAAGCATGAGGCGGAAGTGGCAGAACGTGAAGGTAACTATGGCAAGGTGGCAGAGATTCGCTATGGTAAGATGCAACAATCGGAAGCGAATATCAAAGCGGCACAAGATGCCCTGCACGCGATGCAAGGTGAGAGTCTTATCAAAGAGGAAGTGGATGAGGATGATATAGCCGAGATTGTGGCTCGTTGGACCGGTATACCAGTCACCAAGATGATGCAATCTGAGCGCGATAAACTTCTGCACTTAGAGGAAGAACTGCACCAACGTGTGGTGGGGCAAGATGAAGCTATTCAGGCAGTTAGTGATGCTATCCGTCGCTCTCGTGCTGGTTTGCAAGACCCTAAACGACCAATTGGCTCGTTTATCTTCTTGGGAACGACGGGTGTGGGTAAAACGGAGTTGGCCAAAGCTTTGGCGGACTACTTGTTTGATGACGAGAATATGATGACGCGCATTGATATGTCGGAGTATCAAGAGAAGTTTGCTGCCACTCGATTGATTGGCGCGCCTCCGGGTTATGTGGGGTATGATGAGGGTGGTCAACTCACTGAGGCTATCCGTCGCAAACCTTATAGCGTGGTGCTATTTGATGAGATCGAAAAGGCACATCCAGATGTGTTCAATGTCCTCCTACAGGTGTTGGATGACGGTCGTTTGACCGACAACAAGGGTCGTACGGTGAACTTTAAGAATACGCTGATTATCTTTACCTCTAATTTAGGTAGTCAATTGATTCGAGAGAATGAGGAGCAAGGTGTTCCACATGAGCAGACGAGTCAGCAGGTGATAGAATTGTTGAAGCAAACGATTCGCCCAGAGTTCTTGAATCGTATTGATGAGACCATTATGTTCACTCCGCTCAATGAGAAACAGATTCGTGATATCGTGTCTATGCAGATCGCGGGTGTACATAAGATGTTGATGGATAGTGGAATAGACCTGCGAGTAACGGATGATGCTATTGACTATATTGCCCAGGAAGGCTTTGATCCACAGTTCGGTGCTCGTCCTGTGAAACGTGCGTTGCAGCGCTTAGTACTCAACGAATTGAGTAAGAGTATTATTGCAGGTAAAGTGGATCACACCAAACCCGTTATTGTTATCCTTCGCAACGGCGAATTGCAGTTTGAAAACTAAGTTCGCTAAACACTAAACAGTAGGTGCTTGCGCCGTCCACTAAACAGTTCATACCAATATGATAACAATCACTTTTCAAGATAGCACTATCCTTGCCATGGAGGATGACAAGGTAGTCGGTAAGATAGAGTTTAGTTTGGCAGATGGAGAAATGTCTATTCTGCATACTTATGCTTATGAGAGTGGCAGAGGAATAGGAAAGATGCTGATGCAGGCAGTCGTGGAATGGGCTGCCGAGCATCAGTACACCATCCGCCCGATTTGCTCCTTTGCACAAAAGTATTTGGAGAGAAAATAGGGATTTACTTATCCCAGTAGATATATTGCTCGGAGCTGACCTGTTTGGCTGCGGGTTCAACGATGAAGGTGGGAGTCTCTTTGTCCCAACCTTGGCGATGGCCATTTACAGAATCTTGTACGAAATGTTGCACATTCTCTGCCCATTGCAACCAATAACGGGTGTCAGAACATTGCGCATCAATCTGCGTAAAGTCTTGGTAGCGCGTTTGGCGACCGATGATATTATTGTGCAGGTCCATAAAATGGTCGCAAGGAGCATTGGGACTTTTCCATTCCCAAAATACATCCATGATGGCGTGCGAGAGCCAATCGCCTATATATGTGCGCAATAGCACATTGACATAAATATGCTTGAAGGCGTCGCCAGGGCGACCATTATTGGTGGCCTCGCCATAATAGTAATACGCCAATTTCTCGGCACGAGCTTTGCTCTGCAATACACGGTAGAACATACGAGGTCCTCGCCAAAGTAAGAGCGTTATGAGGATATTTTCTTCGTCAAAGAATTCAATATTGAGCGTGTCAAATGCTTCGCGTGTAAGTGGTTGTGGGGCGTGAACGAGCGACTGCAATGCGTCCCAATCGGCTTGCTCTTGTGGCGTAAAATCCATGAGTTGTAGCTCTTCGGATTGAGAGAGAGAGTCGAGGTAGAGATATAGATCGGCAGCGCCTGTAGATCGGGGTTGAGTCCCTATAGATGTTTTGCCGAAAGATATCTCTTGTCTTTGAGGAGCAAAGAGGGTAGGGCGTTGCTTGGAGTCCGCTAGCAGGCGGTCGGCTACAGCGCAAAGACGATTGATATACCCCTTGTATGCCATCTCTGGATAGAGGCGAATGAGTTCTTGCTCCATATAATCCGCAATGCTCAATTCTTGTTGCAATAGACTATCTGCCTCCCACTGTGCACCTATCACATATAATACCTCTGCCGGGAATGCGGGGAGAGCAGTGGTGTCGGGAGATAAACCTACCCCCAACCCCTCCCTGAAGGGAAGGGAGCGAGATGTGCTACAACCCACCAATGCAAAACAGAATATGAGCCAAATAAATTTTCGCATCTTTATTTCTTTTTCAAAACAATCCACAAGATAATAGGTGCACCAAAGAGGGCGCTCATTGTAGAGATTGGCAACGAGTAGGTACCCATGTTACACAGTATATCGCAGACGAGCAGGATATTTGCTCCGATCAGTGCAGAGGCGGGTACCGTCAGGCGGTGGTTGCTGGTGGCAAAAATGCCGCGTGCGATATGAGGTACTGCCACTCCGATAAAAGCGATAGGTCCACAAAAGGCCGTTACACTACCTGCTAACAAACATGATGCCAAAATCATCATCCAACGGGTGCGTTCTACATGAATACCCAATCCACGCGCATAATCCTCGCCGAGCAATAGACCATTGAGTGGTTTGATGAGCATAAGCACAACAATCGTGGCTATGAGTATGCAAATAGCCAATGTGGGAAGCTCGTCCCAACTGACTCCGTTGAGTGATCCTAATGTCCAGACAATAAATAGTTTGAGTGAATCGGGATTGGCGAAATTCTGAATCATATTTACCAATGCACCTGCGATATTACCTACCATCATACCCACAATCAATAGTGTAACATTGCTGCGAATACGTCGCGCAAAAGCCATCACGAGCAACATCGTCAGTATGCTGCCGAGGATGGCGGCTCCACTAATCACACCACTACTACCCACAGCTACTCCACACATTGTTACCAATGCTACACCGAGGCTAGCACCGGAGGAGACGCCTAAGATATAAGGACCTGCCAGTGGGTTGCGAAATAGGGTCTGCATCATCAATCCTGCCACCGACAGCGAAGCACCAGCAAGGATAGCGGTTAGCATCTTAGGCAAACGGAGGTGGAGGAGAATGTTGGCTATTGATGATTGGCTATTGGCAATGTTGATAAGACGATGAGGCGAGATCCAGACGGAACCGTTGCAGATATTCAGAATAGCCAATGCAAACAATAGTATTACTAAACCGATAAATATGTAACCGTTTTTTCTCATTTTCGCTATTTGACTGCAAAGGTACTTATTTTTTGCGGACTACACAAATTGTGTAGCGTTTTTTTGTATTTATCAAGAAAATAGATAAGTGCTCTTGGTTATTTCAAAAAAAAATCGTACCTTTGCGCCCGAATAATCAAACTTGTAGCATGAAACCAGTAAAAGTATTTTTGACCGATGTGGATGGTTGTATGACCGATGGCGGTATGTATTATACCGAAAGTGGCGATGAGTTTAAGAAGTTTTGCGTCTATGACGGCATGGGTATTGTCCTGATGCGCAAGGCTGGCATTCCTTGTGGTATATTGACTAGCGAGAATACGAATATTGGTCTCAAACGCGGCAAGAAACTAGGTTTGGAATATGTATATACTGGCGTAGGTCGTGTGGTGGATGGTGTGAAGATGACCAAACTTGATGCAGCTAAGGAGATTTGCAAGGAATTGGGAATCACTCTAGATGAGGTGTGTTTTGTAGGTGATGATGTCAACGACCTAGATCTCTTGCAACACGCAGGTGTAGCGGCTTGTCCCGCCAATGCGGTAGCGGTGGTGAAGGCGGTTCCTGGTATTATTCAGTTGACCAAGAAAGGTGGAGAAGGTGCTATCCGTGAAATAGCGGAGATGATTCTTGAGGCGAGAGGTGAATAGTCGAAAGTTGAAAGTCAATGTATAACATCGCTGTCATATTAGCAGGAGGTATAGGAGCACGCGTGGGAGGAAATATCCCAAAGCAATTGCTTCCTTTAGCAGACGGTCGCTCGGTCTTGGAGCATGCTGTGAATGCTTTTGAGCAATCGCCTTGTATCGATGAGGTGTGTATCGTGATGCACCCTGATTATATTGCCTATGCTGAGCAAATGCTTCTGGCTAATGCATGGCAGAAAGTTCGCCAGATTATTCCTGGAGGCAAAGAGCGATGGGAGTCGAGTGTGAATGCTATCCGTGCCTTTACACCCTACACTCTACACCCTACACCAATAACCAACCTCCTCCTCCACGACGCAGCGCGTCCGTTTGTGAGCCAAGAGATCATTGCTCGTGTGTGTGAGGCGCTTGAGGAACATGAGGCGGTGACAGTAGCCATCCCAAGTACCGACACGGTCTATGAGATGGTGGACGGGAGAGTAGCACGAATACCACAACGCTCTACTATCATGCGTGCACAAACACCCCAAGCCTTCCGCTTAGAGTTAATAGCCGAGGCGTATGCCAAGGCACTAGGAGTGGATATTTGCGATATACAGGCTTGCTCTGCATGCCATTTACCAGCAACAGACGATTGTGGTGTAGTGTATGAGTATATGTCTCATATGCCAATATACATTGTGGAGGGCGAAGAACAAAACAAGAAAATAACATTCAAAGAAGATATATGATTAACAAGAATTTTTGCATGAGTTCCTACCTTTCTTTCCGCTACATAGAGCGCGAAGGCATGGATTTTTACCCAGGACTACATCACGAGAATATACCATTGCCAGATAGCAAAGATTTTACTTATGTTCGTACGGCGGCGGAGATAGATAAGGCCATCCAAAAGGTCTTCGAATCTCTCAAAGGCGAGAAACTAGGTATCTGCCTTTCTGGCGGTATGGACTCTGCTATCTTGGCTGCCTATATGCCAGGTTGTGATGCCTATACTTTCCGTTTCTTGGGTGGTGAATACCAAAAAGAGGAGTTGGCTCGTGCAGAATACTATGCCCAATACTATGGGTTGAATCTACATTATGTGGATATCGACTGGAACACCGTGCAAAACTGCCTTGATCCTGTTATGCGCTCCAAACATGCCCCCGTTCACTCTATCGAACCACAACTTTATCAGGCGGCCCTACAAGCCAAAGAAGATGGCGTTACTCGCTTGATTGTAGGCGAGAGCAGCGACCTTATCTTCGGAGGAATGGATCAATTGCTTTCCAAAGACTGGACGGTAGAGGATTTTGCAAAGCGCTATACCTTCCTTAATCCTGTTCGCGTATTGAGAGAACCAGTAGACATGTCGTATCTGTATGAGCGTTATCGCCAAGGAGAGAAAATAAACTTCCTCCAATTTATGGATGATGTCTTTAGTCGTGAGTCTTCTAGTTCCTACTACAATGCTTTCAAAACGGCAGGTATGCCTTATACCGATCCATATGCATTGCTCCGCATGGCAGATCCGTTAGACTTGACTCGTGTGCGCAATGGAGAGTCTAAGTATCTCGTGCGCGAATTGATGCAGATAAAATACCCAGAGATTCCTGTACCAAATAAGGTACCAATGCCTCGTCCGGTGGATGCGTACTTCAAGGACTGGTGTGGTCCTAAGCGCCCTGAGTTTCGTCGTGACATTGATATGAGTCAACTCACGGGCAATCAGAAATGGCAACTCTACTGTCTTGAGCAGTTCCTCAATATGTACGAACCGATCAAGGTGGGTTATACTACTGGTGTGTATGACCTTTTCCATATTGGGCACTTAAACTTGCTGCGCAAAGCCAAAGCGCAATGCGATTACCTTATTGTAGGTGTATCCACCGATGAGTTGGTGAGTTACAAGCACAAGCAAGCGGTCATTCCATTTGAGGAACGCAAGGAAATCGTGGCGGCTATCAAGTATGTGGATGAGGTGGTAACTCAAGAGAACATGAACAAGATGGAAGCATGGGAGAAATACCATTTTGATGTTATGTTCGTGGGTGATGATTGGAAAGGTACTGACAAATGGAACATGATTGAGGCTGACCTCCAAGCAGTAGGTGCCCAAGTGGTGTATTTCCCATATACCAAAGGTACATCTAGCACACTGATCAACGAGACATTACACAAACTGCGCGGCGAATAATGAAACAGTTTGCTAAGTTCATAGCATATCTCTTGTGTTACATGGTTTATCCATTGTCTTACCTCGTTCCTAGAACGAGTAAGATATTGGTTTTTGGTTCGTACAGAGGTGGATTCAATGATAACTCCAAATACCAGTTTATCTATGCCAACGAGCATGTCAAAAACCGCAAACTTGTTTGGATTTCCACCAAAAAGTCCACTGTAGCACATATCTGTAGTTTGGGTTATACTGCCTACTATGTAGCGTCGCTTAAGGGACTTTGGTATGCGCTTAGAGCGAAATACTGGTTTGTCAATTCCTATTCATCCGATATTGCTTTCTGCCTAGCGGGTAGTGCTAAGATTGTCAATCTATGGCATGGAGTACCGATGAAAGCCATCGAGTTTGGTATCACCAAAGGTGATTTGGCCAAACGCTATGTTGAGCGTGATATTCGCGATACCTTCTTCCACCCAGCTCCATTTCGTCGTCCTGACTATATGGTCTCCACTACCGACTTTTTTGATGGGGTGTTCTCTTTATCTTTTCGTATAAGCAAAGAGCAATGTATTCAAACGGGTTGTCCTCGTAATATGCTTTTGAACAAGCCATTGACAGAGGTGGAAGCATTTATCCAGAAACATGAATCAGCAGCCACCAAGCAACTAGTGGCACATATTCAGCAGTACGAAACCGTATTGGTGTATATGCCTACTTGGCGTGATTCACAGCGCGAGTGCTTTGCCAATGGCTTTGACCTCAACGCTCTCAATGCTTGTGCTGCGGCGCAGAATGCGTGTGTCTTGATGAAACCCCATGCCAATACCATTATTGATAAATCGGTACAATATAGCAATCTGATTTTCTTGGACGGCAATGTGGATATGTATTGCATTTTGCCATACACCCATGTACTCATTACGGACTATTCGTCTATCTTATACGACTATGTCCTTATGCCTGAGAAACATGTCATACTTTTCCATTATGACTATGAGGAGTATGTGAATAGTCGTGAGTTTATCTTTGATATTCAAGATAATATTGTCGGAAGAAAAGTCTATACATTCGACGAACTCATTCAGGTAATTTCGACCAACGATTACACCATGGAAGCAGTCGCTCGCCAGAAAATATTGGATAAGTTCTGGGGCGAGACAAGTGGTAAGAATAGTTGTGAATTAGTGTTCAAGAGGTTGGGCATTATATCTTAACCACCCAATAATCCCTTTGTTACATTTCTGCGAAAGAGCACTAGTTTCCATCCTTTCATAGGGTGGAGTTGTAGTGTGTAGATGCCCAATAATGCCAATGTTCCTCCCCATTTGATACCTTCGGAGAGTAGGCGTTTGAGGTATTTACCCATTGATATAGCGCGCGTACGCATGCGTTCGCTGCGACCAATCTGCAAGGTCAAACGATTGAAATAGTCTTCTTCTAATTTTGCCTGAGGAATACAGTGGTGGAGAACAGGAGTTGGTAGATAGAGCACCTTCATCCCGAGTGCCTTCATCTTGTCGAAGATATCCTTCTCTTCTGACGCCAAAAGCAGATTGCCTTTTCTGCCCAATTCCGTATTGAATAGCCCTACCTTATCAAATACCACTTTTCTATATGCAGCGTTGCCTCCGCCTGGATAACGACCTTTGGGGTACTCTCTTACCTTATCGCCATAGTTCATCCATGCCGTTAGCAAAGCTTTGGTGTATGGTGACATCCAAGCTGGTTCTTGCGTTTCGTACAATGGCTCTATAGGACCACCTGCCGCCATTGTTTCGGGATGAGTAGCAAAGTGTTCTGCATAAATACGGATATAATCACTATCCACCAAGGCATCGTCATCTACATAAATGATAATATCCCCCTTGGCCTCCTTGATACCCTTATTGCGCGCAGCAGAAAGTCCTTGTTCTGTTTCCACTACATAGCGCAATGTGATATCCGTATGTGCTACGGCAAACTGCTCGCATACACTGCGTGTGTTGTCCGTGCAATTATTATCCACCAACACAATCTCGTAATCCGTTGTTGGATAGTCGTTCTTAGCAATACTATCCAACAGCGGACCGATATACTTCTCTCGATTGTATGTGCAAATAATCAGGGTAATCATTCTACGATTATTTAATCTCCACTCCCATCACGCTATATGTCTTACCATCACGATGGATGAGGATTTGACCATTATGTAGGCGTTTGTGGGTGTTGCTTTGTTTGGTTGTAACGTCCTCTACATCCGTGCTAACTAGTTTGACTTCAATAGTGTTAGAATAGTTAGAAGTATAGGTATAGAAGTCTTTGGTGCGTTTCACCATTACATTATACGCATAATCTGTAATGCCTTCTGGCAAGTTAGTAAAGGTATATGAAGTGTCCGTTACCTCAATCGTCTTATATGGAATCTCTACCAATGTTCCTGCTTGTGGTACGATGAAGGATATCTTGATATCATCCACATAGTACTCGCCTTGCTCGCTCATAAATGCCACATGTAGTGGAGTATTGCCAAAGTCGATACCCGACAATACGACAGAATCTGTAATATACCCACTTGCTGTTGCACTAAAGGCTACAGGCATACCTATTTCCGCTTGAGCAGCTTCATGGTTCTTGATAATCATTACCCAGAGGCGATCGCCTGGCACCTTGTTGTAGGCTTTGAACGATACTTTGACTGCATTGTTGCCAAATTTCATTTCAGGACCTACTACCAAGCCTGCCTTGCCGCTGTAGTAGTTAGGACCTTGACTACCTGCCATACCCACAACCCAACGAGGGTAGGTAAGCAACCAATCGTGCTCGCTTTGACCATTTTCGCTTAGGCTATGTACCAAATCCCATGAGAAACCTGGATTGTCAAATGTTCCATCTTTGATGCCGCTGAAGTCCTCTTCTAGTATCACGACCTCTTCGTTGTCTTGTTTGGTTGTGGTAGTCTGTAGGATATTAAGTTTGTAACTTCCTGCATGGTAGTTCTGCTCCCAATTAGCGGTGAAACTATTCTCTGTGACCTCCGATGCTGGCAATGCCACTGGTGTCACCCCTTGGATACCATCTACCCAGATGTCCTCGCTAGGTTCGGATATCATATCGCCTTCTTTGACCTTGACATGGTAGAAGTAGTCTTTCGTTGGGTCAATATCGCTGACTACGCAGAAGGTATCTACCACCAGACTATCGGTGATCCATTGGACAGGCAAGGCTTGTGTTAGGTATTCCAATGTGATATCATCTATGGCAAAAGTAATGCCATACGACCCGACGCACTCCAATTTCACTTGAGTGACGTAATTGCCTATTTCATCTCCTTCAAAAGTGAGGTATCCACCATTCTTTTCCATCCAATAATTAGGGAGATTAGCTATTGCTTCCCACTTGCCATCCATATTCTTGACGTGTACGCCCACCATGGAGTAGTTATATTCCTCTTCGGCCATACTGCTAGGCTTCACCCAAAAACTGATTTTATGGATAGGTGCAGGTGTTTCTGGAGTCAAGATATAGTCGCCTTCTGCATCAAAATGGATGGCTTGTTTGCCCGATTTATAATTGCCTTTGGTTGTGCACATGTCTTGGCTACCTTGGCTAGACACATCGATGCTCCAACCCGCTGGATAGCCAGGATTATCGGTGTCGATAGTCTTTCCATCCGCTTTCACTTGGATACTCTCAAAGTCGTAGGATAGTGTGCCGCTGATCTCTTCCTCAGGCATATCCTTATACCATACAGAAAACAAATATCCGTCAATGTTTGTCACTTGGCTGCGTTGCCAGTTGGCTATGAATTCGGTGGCAGAGTTATTTTTGGGCAGATTGGCTACTACGCCCGGTGTGCGGTTGCGCACGCGTGTAACCTTGATATCATCTAGTAAGATAGTTCCGCCTACAGTTGAGAACTGGAAGATGTTCTTATTGTTGAAGGTGCCTTTGTCACTGGTCCATGTAAAGTCTTTCCATTCGGTCGTGAGATCAAACTCTACAGACTCCAAACGGCCAGAAGTATTATCGCACAAAGATAAGTCCAGTTTTCCTGCAAGAGGAGTAGTACCAGCTCGACGAGCACGAAAACTGATGGTCGCCTCGCCATATAGTTCAGCCTCTGGAGTAGAGATATGACCTCCGTATATGTAACCATAGTAGTCGTACTCGGATATAGCTACACAACCACCAGCTTGGAATACATAATAGCCTGACCAATGAGGTTGGTGGGTATATGCTGCATCTACTTCATATACATAGTTCGTACCAGGTGCAATATTTTCGCTATCTGGTTGCTCTGGTGTACCTGCAGTACATAGTGAAAAATCTTCCTCTAGTACAACCACTGATGCATTTGTAGTTTGAGCACAGAGCGATAGGGTTGTTCCCAATATCGCAAACAAAAATAGAACTTTTTTCATAGACTAATACTTTTTTTGATCATTTATTTCTTTCTCCACAATGGGGATGTTAATGCACCTGCGCTCAAAAGCAATGCAAGAATAAGAATAGCCATACATGCTTTATCTGTCTTCAAAGCATGTGGTTCGAATACCATTCGCAATTGATGTGCACCCGCAGGGATAACGGCAGCTCGTAGGGTGTAGTTAACGCGTGCAAGAGGAATTTCTACGCTGTTCTTACCCTCTCTATCCACTAGATACAAATGCCAATCGTGTGGGTAATAGATCTCAGAGAAAACTGCCACTTTGTTTTGCTCGGTCATGGCGATATACTCTAGGCAATTAGGTGCATAAGAGGTGAGGGTAATGGCATTCTGATCAAATGCCATCAACGGTGCTACCTCTGGTTGGGTAATGTCCAGGGATGCAGCAAATTTCTTGTCCGCTACAGCTTGTGTATGGAGATCCAATGTGCGCAATGCTGCACACTCTTCATCAGGAGTATCCACCAAAATTACCTCGTCCACAAACCAACAATTGCCCATCGCGTATGGATTTTGTACTGGAACTTGCTTGCCACCTTGCAATGGCATAACTGCATACTTCATGTTGAGCATGTTGAGCACGGGGAAATCCTTGCCTGCGTTCTCATTAGGTAGCATAAATCCTTGGGTGCGCATTACGGTCTGCATCAGCGGATTCATTTCACGAGAGATGTGCTCATCAATCAAGTCTTGATAACGACGCAATTTAGCAGCAGAATAACCACCGATAGACTTCAGTCGATAACTGGTGCGTGCGTCATTAAAGGTGTTAGTAGCCAAGTTCAGCACACGATAATATGACTTGTCTTGTAGAATCTGTTGCTCGTAGGGTTGCATCTTGAAATATGCCTCAGCATCCTTTGCCTTTACGAAATTATCATTGCCAAAGAAGCGCTTGTTGACAGGGATCATATCTGCGAGCACGAGTACCGCTAGAGCGCCGTATAGTGCATAGTTTAATGTTGAGTGTTGAGTGTTGAGTGACTGGGATTTCCACGCATACAAATATACTGCTCCTGCTCCCAAAACAATGAAGATTAGCGACCGCCAAGCATCGGCTTTGATCATTGCTACACGCTCCGCATAGATTGCATCACGCAACCATGCTGGCACTTGACTAACCCATTGACCATCATAACTACTGGTGACATCTACTGCGCCACCAAACAAGGCAAATACAAGGCATAGACCGCCTGTGATACCTGCGGCAGTAAGAATGTTTATCTTCAACTTATCCCATGCGATTTTCTTCTCTACTACTTGTTGCAACGCCATAATACCCAATAATGGCATTGTGATCTCTGCCACCACGAGGATACTCTCCACTGCGCGGAACTTATTGTACATTGGGAAGTAGTTGAAGAATAGTTCTGTGAGCCACATCATGTTTCTTCCCCATGCCAAAGCTATGGAGAAGAGTGTAGCCACAAGCAATGCCCACTTGTATGGACCACTCACAATCAGCAAACCGAGTACAAAGAGGAAACAGACAATGGCTCCCATATATACAGGACCGCTCGTGAATGCTTTCTCGCCACGATACGTAGGTACTTGTCCACAGAATTGTTCTGCCGAACGTTTAGGTACACCATTCTGCTTCATGGTCTCACATAGTTGCGATTTCTCGCCTACGTTATATCCGCTTGCACCACCTTCCCAATTAGGAATAAGGAAAGTCATCGTCTCACCCACACCATAACTCCATGCCGTAGCATAATCAAAATCCAATCCAGCAGGTTTGGATTTGTCATCGCCTGCGCGAGTGAGCTCGCTATGTCCACCACGCATGGTCTCTTTGAGGTAGTTTTGGTTCATTTCTAACCAACTAATCTTGGTACCTACAATGAGCAACAATGAGAGAGCTACTACACCGACAGATATACCTAACTCTTTCCATGCTTTATTTTTGATATGGATATACAATTCTGCACATGCCATAATACCGATTAGCATGAAGATATAATAGGTCATTTGTGGGTGGAGATTGATACTCAATATGCCGTATAGCACCATGAGTGGAGCGCCCAACCAATATTGCTTGCGGAAAATAGCATAGAATCCACCTATAACGGGTGCAAGGAAACCAAGTGCCATTGCCTTAGTGATATGTCCTGCGGGGATAATCAAAAAGAAATAGGTGGAGAATCCTATAGCTAAGCCACCAATGATGCTCAGCCACGGATTAACCTTGAAACAACGAAGCATGAGGAAGAAACCGAAGAAATAGGCAAAGATGATACCAATGGCTTCCCATCCACCTTCCATGCCGAGATGGGCGATTTTTGCCATACCATTGCGTACTTCGCCTGATGGCAGGCTACCTGTAATCTGATAAGTAGGCATACCGCCAAACATGGAGTTGGTCCACCATGTACGCGTACCGTTCTCATCGTAGAAAGTGCGTGCTTCTTGTGCTGCACCTTTCCAGTTGTTTACATCACCTTGCACCAATACTTTGCCCTCTAGCAGGGGTGCACAATAAATCATTGCCACTGCCACAAAGGCTACAATCGCCACAGCGTAGGGTAATAGTTTCTTCCAATCTATTTTCATTCTATCTATTTGTTTGTTCTATGGTTATGTTATCGTATGATATTACCTTGCAAATCATAGTATATTCCATCTTTCCAGATCACGATTCTGCCATCTTTGAATAGTTTAACCACTTTCGTTGTGGTGGCTCCCAGTGTATCTAGATAGGTAGTAGTAGGATCTTTCTCTATCCATTTAGCATACAATGTGCCTTTGGCACCTACTTCTAGTTGCTCAACGAGATCGCCTGAGAAGTCTGCTTCCCAATACCATCCGCCAAAGGTGTGTCCTTCTTTGATTGGAGTTGGCAATACAAAGGTTTCTGTAATCACTGCTGGTAGTACGACTGCTGTGCCGTACACTTGTTGGTATTCCGAACCCCATGCCTCTGGTTTACCTGCCTCGGTAAAGTCTGCCGTTTGAGGCCAAGACTCATGTTTATTGCAATTGAAGAAACTATGTACATGCCAGCGCCATAGCGCTTCCATGCCATCAGCGAGTGTGTCGCTCGTCAATGTATATCCTTGAGATTCGGCTACCTCGGTGAGATAGTCACCCAACCATTTGTACTCTGACTCTGCTGCCGTCATGATCTCGCACATCTTAGCAGCAGCAAAAGTAGATACCGCTGTGATAGGTTGATCGGCACGGTTCAAACCGTAGAACGTGTTGTAATAAGGTTTGAATGCAGTCCATAATGAGTCGTTAGTAGGTACTTCTGCCGCCTTTGGCAACTCGCCTCCGTTGAGTTCATAGTGTACGCTATCAGGTGTGACTGGTGGAGTAGGAGGAGTTGGAGCAGTGTAGGTGGCTTGAATAGGAATTACGATATCCGTTGCATTAGGGGTGGATATACGCAAGTTGGCTTTGTAGGTAGTCTTACCCTCTTTAGGTGTGAAGGTGACCTTGACATCTGTTTTGGTATCCCATACCTTACCATGCTTGTTGGTAGTGGCATATTGTACTAAGAAGTCGTTAGCATCTTCGCCTGTGATCACAGCATAGAATCCTCCCAGTAGATAGTCATTGGTTATCTTAACTGTTTGTGCCACTGCGTCTAACGATGTGGTGTTGTAGGTTAAACTTGTAACGGATGGGGTAACGGTCACAGCAGGCACTTTGTACTTGTATCCTGTCACGATGTCTGCTACATACTCAAACACGTTGTTTACACGTGAGCCACTGGCGCCATTGGCGATTTGAAGATACATGTTGGTTCTGCCCTTGCTACCTCTGCGCAATTTCCATCCTTCTGGTTCACCGTGTGACATATTGATGATGGCACTCTTCATCACAGGTTTGCGGTAGGACCAAGTATTTGTACGCCAGTTATAAGCATTGAGCATAACGATAGGAATATTTCTACCATTGTCTGGCACTACGGTATATCCATCAAGACCATTAGTCGTTCCTCCCATTCCTTCTGCTATGTAGAGGTAATCGCCGTTGATGGTAAATCCTTGGAATGGCCAAAACATAAATCCTTGATCAATACTTTTATAGGCATTGCTGGAAGATGAATATGCCTCGGTGAGTTTTTTTATCTTGATAGATTTGAGTATAGTCGCTTCGCTAAGATTGGTGAATGCATCATCCAGATCATAGATCACAAAGTACATATAGTTAGACGAGCGTGAGCACTCGCACAAGAGACGATTTTGCTTGTCAATAGATGGGTATTGATTGGTATGACCATTACCTGATGTCATCTTCTTGATGGTGTATGTCTTGTTATTATATGTGAAGGATTCTTTTTGTAAGTTAGCAGTAGCACCACTAACGAATGGGAAGATACAGATAGCTCTAGAGGTACTCTTGGATGTCTCACTATTACCGCCAGTGAAGATGTACAATGTACCATTGATGCGACATACAGCCATATTACTACCATGCGCCGCATTGCCTAGATACATATATTGTTTGCCTGTTGTACCATCCGATTTCTTGTAGTAACGAGTAACGGTCTGTGGTTCATAGCCTGCTGCACCGTTGTTGGGGTCAATCTGTAGGAAATACATATCACCCGTAGTCTCGTCTATATCAAAACTTTGGCATACGCGAGTGGACTTCATGGTTTGACTCTTGATGGTCGTACCGCATGGAGATGCAAAATAGTCGGCGGTAGTACCTGCACTACTAGCGAAGTTAAATTCGCCCATGCTGCTTGCAAATACTCGTCCCGCTGTTGTCTCGTCTGGGAGATAAACCGTACCGATACATAGTTCGCTATTGTCATACTCGTTAAATCGGCAATCCATGGTCAATGCCTTGCCGGTGTATTCGTCGTTGCTGTAATATACATAATTGTAGTCACGACTTGAGTGCAATGGCTTCTTGGTAAAGATATTGTAGTTCATGTATATCTTGCTAGTAGCCAGTGGCATGATAGTATTGCTCTTGTCGCCATTGAAGAAACGGATTAAACAGTACATCGAACCTTGACCATGGCAGTTGTTGAACACATTATTCTGGATGTATATATTACTAGCAGTTTTGCAGCAATATCTCATCGAAATACAGAATTCGCCATAGGTGCTACCTTGTGCCACGCGACTGGTGTCACCCACATTTTTGAAGGTGTTGCTCTTGATGTTCATGGTACCATTACCATTGTTTAAGTAGATACTAGTGCCGCCATCAGTAAAGGTGTTGTCCTCAATGCTGGTTGTTCCAAACGCACCACTAATGCTTACAAAGTTAGCCTTGTTTTGTGCACTTCCGCTGAAAGCATTGTGTTTAATCTCAAAGTTTTGATAGCGGTTTTGCCATTGGGTGTCTTGCATTTCGCTAGCACCTGCATAATGACCAAATTGCAACACGCCATACTCTGCGCTCTTAGCTACGGAGGAACCGGTAACGACATTGTACAAGAACTTAAATCCCGAGATAGCTTTTCCATTGCGAGCATTCCATTCGTACATCTGTCCATTGCCTTGCAAGGTGAAACCATTCACCACGATGTTGTTCGCTGCGATGGTCCAACGGCCCGTGATGATACTCTCCGATGAATTACGGTTCTTTGAGCGGCTCTCGCAGTAGGCATTGTTACCATAGAACTTCAAACCACTGACATTGATGGTAATGGCTTCGCTGTAGGTGCCAGGAGCTACATATACATTGGAGTTTGCTTCTGGATTGGCATTCATCAATGCCGCAATACTAGCAAAGGCATCTACTCCTACCACATACTCTGCTCCCTTGTAGCTAATCTTTGCACTATCAGTAGTTGCTTCACTACTAACTAAATAGTTCTTTGCACTTGCACCTAATGCCAACGCAAGAACCAAAATAGATAAAATAAATCGTTTCATAAGCTTTTTTATATGTTCTTCAAGGATTTTGCCGACAAAGTTACTACTTTTTTTTGATATATACAATATATCAATCATTTTTTATGTAGAATAGTCCATCTTGTATACAAAAAAATACAGTTCTGCCGAAGCAAAACTGTATTTTTCGTTATATATCGTTTAGTGTCCCTTACACCACGCCGCTGAAGCCCATGAATGCCATAGCCAAGAGGCCGGCGGTGAGCAGAGCGATAGGAGTACCTTGCATCGCTTTTGGTACCTTAGCCATAGCCAATTGCTCGCGCATACCTGCGAACAACACCAATGCCAATGCAAAACCAATAGCTGTGGCAATGGCAAACAACATACCTGTCAACAAGCCTGGCTCTGCACCCATAGGCAGTTTATATGTGCCGCTAGCTACCATGATAGCCACACCCAACAAACAGCAGTTGGTCGTGATCAATGGCAAGAACACACCCAAAGCTTGGTACAACGATGGAGAGATCTTCTTGAGGATAATCTCAATCATCTGCACGAGGGCAGCAATCACCAAGATAAACAAGATGGTTTGCAAGAAGCCTAAGCCCCAAGCGTTCAAGAGTTGTTGCAAGAGGTAGGTCACCAATGTTGCCAATGTCATGACAAACAACACGGCAGCACCCATACCCAGCGCAGTATTGATTTTCTTACTTACGCCCAAGAATGGACAGATACCCAAGAACTGGCTCAATACGATATTATTCACGAATATCGCAGAGATAAATATCAGAAAATATACCATAATCTTATTTCTTCAAAAGTTTTTGTACCAATGCCATCAAATAGCCCAATACGATGAACGCACCAGGAGCGAGCACGAAAATCAACATACCATAGATCTCGCTGTAGAGGTTCATACCGAACAAACTACCAGTACCGAGCAACTCACGCACTGCACCAATCAAAGTCAATGCCAATGAGAAGCCAAGACCCATACCCAGACCGTCCAAAGCAGACAAGCCAACGGTGTTCT
Source organism: Paludibacteraceae bacterium (assembly GCA_045532335.1). Classification (GTDB taxonomy): domain Bacteria; phylum Bacteroidota; class Bacteroidia; order Bacteroidales; family Paludibacteraceae; genus Colicola. Next base: position 69,490 of record JAZSFR010000003.1, on the reverse strand, counting down.
TAGCAGCAAAGGCCTCTGCACGACCGAGTACGATACAGTTCACCACAATCAGTGGGATAAACAAACCAAGTACCTCATAGATAGCAGGCAGATAGGCTTGCATCAAGAGTTGTACCATGGTCACGAAAGTAGCAATCACCACGATAAACGCAGGGATACGCACTTTATCAGGAATCAAATTCTTCAAGAGCGAAATAACCACATTCGAGCAGATAAGCACGAAGGTAGTAGCGAGTCCCATGGACATACCATTGATAGCAGAAGTGGTAGTCGCCAAGGTAGGACACATACCGAGCACGAGAGCGAATACTGGGTTCTCGCGCAAGATACCGTTCAATACGGTGTTTAATGCTTTATTTTTCATTGTTGGCCTCCTTCCTCTGTTGTTAATTGCGTTGCACCGCTCGTTGCCTCGATTGGCATAGGTTGTTGTGCAATACCGTTGTATGCTTTTACTACTACTTCAAGGAACGCGCGCGAGGTGATGGTTGATGCGGTGATAGCATCTACATCGCCACCATCTTTGCTTACGCTGAAGTTGGTAGTAGCAGGATTCTTACCAAGGATGTTAGATTTTGGTTTGTCAGGATTGCAGAACCATGTGCTCATCAGTGCACCCAAACCTGGGGTCTCGGCTTGCTCCAATACCACATAGCGAACCACATCGCCTACATTGTTGAAACCAACCATCAAGCGGAAGGTGCCGCCGAATGGCATGTTTTGGTTACCCTCGGTGCTTGCCTCTACGGCAGTACCGATCCACTCCTCGCCTACATACGCTTTATAGAGGGTCACGCCATTGCTCTGTTCAGCTTCAGCGATACGGATATCGCCTTCTACCTCTGGGAGCACTTGCATAATAGCGCTTTGTTGCTTCTCAGTCATTGCCGCAGCGATAGGATCTTTGGTCAGCATATATACGCCAGCCAAAGCAGCCGCAGCCACCAACGCGATGAGCGTCAGCGATAGCAACATATTCTTAAATGAACTTTGTAATTTTGCCATAGTCTTGTCCTCCTTATGCTTTCTTTTTCTCGCCAAAGCGTTTTGGACGAATGAGGTTCAACAATGGTGCGCAGGCATTCATGATAAGGATAGCGAATGACATACCTTCTGGATAAGCACCCCAAGTACGAATCACCATCACAATCACACCAATACCCACACCGAAGATCAGTTTACCGCAGTTGCTCATAGGTGAGGTCACATAGTCAGTAGCCATGAACCACGCACCCAGCATCATACCACCCGTGCAGAGACTGAGCATCACATACTCGCCTGTAGCCACACTCTCTGGCAACATACCTGCCCAACCAGTCACCGCAGCAAACAATGCCACAGTAGCCAAGATACTTACTGGGATATGCCATGTGATCACGCGAGTAATCACGAGGAATACACCACCTGCGAGAAGGAGCAATGCACTCACCTCGCCAAGGCTACCACCCATCTTACCGATGAGGATATCCCACATCTCTGGCACAGCGCTCATCATGCTGTCGCTGCCAGTCAAAGCCACTTTTATGGCTGCAAGAGGAGTAGCACCTGTAGCAGCATCCACATAAGAGGTCGCAAAACCTTGTGGCACTGGCCATGTGGTCATCTGAGCAGGGAAAGAGATGAGCAAGAACACACGACCCACAAGAGCAGGGTTGAAGATGTTTTGTCCCAATCCACCGAAGCTCATTTTCGCTACGCCGATAGCCACCAAGGCACCGATGATAACAATCCACCAATGCAAGTTGCTTGGCAAGTTGAATGCCAACAACAGACCGGTCAATACAGCAGACAGATCACCGATAGTGGATTTTTGTTTCAATAGATATTTCGCAATCAGCCACTCGAACAACACGCAGGCTGCCACGCTGATAGCGGTGGTGATCAATGCGCCCCAACCAAATTGCCATACGCTGACTGCGTAAGCTGGCAACAGGGCGATAATCACCAACAGCATATTTTTCCGCACGCTATCACCGCTATGGAAGTGTGGTGCGGGAGATACTATAAATTGTTTCATTTATTCTAGCCTTTAAACTTTAAACTCTAAACTTTCAACTACTTATTCGCTGCTTGACGAGCACGAATAAGTCCTCCTACTTTCGCTTTACCCATGCGTACATAGTCGAGCAATGGCAAGTGACTTGGGCAGGTAAACTGGCAGCAACCGCACTCGATGCAGTCCATGATGTTGTGATCCTCCATCTCGTCCCACATGCTGTGCCATGCTTGTTTGCTGAGGAGCCATGGCTCGAGGCCCATCGGACAAGCGCCTACGCACTTACCGCAGCGAACGCAGTTGGTGATCTCTTGACGCATACTCTCTGCTTCTGGCAAGAACAACAGACCGCTCACGCGCTTGTTGCTAGGCATATCGATATTGCTCATCGCGCGACCCATCATAGGACCACCGCCAATGACTTTACCTGTATCCTCTGGCACGCCGCCCGCAAGAGCTACTACCTCGGTCAATGGTGTACCGAAACGCACATCGTAGTTGCCTGGTTTAGCGAGACTCTTACCTGTCACGGTCATCACGCGAGAGATCAATGGTTTGTTCTTTTGTACTGCCTCATATACGGCATAGATCGTTGCCACGTTATCCACTACAGCGCCTACCTCGATTGGCAATGCACCACTTGGCACTTGGCGACGGATACAAGCATCAATGAGTTGTTTCTCGCCACCTTGTGGATATTTGAGTTTCAATGCCTTCACCTCAATGCCGAGCACCTTGCTTGCAAGGGCAGTCATGTGTTGGATGGCATCTGGTTTATTGGCCTCGATACCGATAATCGCTTTTTGGATGTTCAGCGCACGCATGAGAAGTTGGATACCGATGATGATCTCCTCGCCCTTCTCGAGCATGAGTTGGTGGTCGCAAGTCAAGTATGGCTCGCACTCTACACCGTTGACGATGAGCACCTCTGCGGTCTTACCTGGAGGAGGCATGAGTTTGACGTGGGTTGGGAAACATGCACCACCCAAACCTACGATACCTGCCTCTTGCACCTTATCGATGATGGCTTTTGGTTCGTAATCCAATTTGCGAACGAGTTCTGTGCTGCGATCGATCGTCTCGAGCCACTCGTCGCCCTCCACATCCATGAAGATGGCTGGCATTTTCATGCCCCATGCGTCGATGGTGGTGTCAATCTTGGTGATGGTTCCGCTGAAAGGCGCGTGGATATTCGCACTTACGAAACCACCTGCCTTGGCGATCAACTCACCTACTTTCACTTTCTGTCCTTTCTCTACGACTGCTTGTGCAGGCGCACCGATGTGTTGCACCAAAGGAATGATCGCCTTCGCTGGCAATGGACACTCGGTGATAGGTTGATGAACAGAATATTGCTTATTATCATGTGGATGTACTCCACCTATACGGAATGTACTTTTCATGCCTTTGCCTCCTCTGTTTTCTCGTCTTTCAACTTTACACTTTCAACTTTCAACTCAGAAGCCACTGGCGCAGTCTTTGGCGCTGCGGGCGCTTCTGCCTTTGGTTTGCGTGCTGGAAAGTTCACTGCGTGAATGGCACCTGTTGGGCACGCATCTTCGCACTTACGGCAGAGACGGCACTTGTTGTAGTCGATATATGCCAAGTTGTTCTCAATTGTAATCGCATCAAACTCGCACACTTTTTGGCACTTGCTACATCCGATACATGCGTTGGTACAAGCCTTGCGTGCTACTGCACCTTTGTCTTTGTTTACGCACATCACTACCATGCGACGACTCTTAGGACCTTTCTTGCGCAATTCGATGATGTTTCTTGGGCATGCCTTCACACACTTACCGCAACTGGTACACTTCTCGTCATCCACCTCTGGTAATCCTGTGGCAGGATTCATGTGAATAGCGTCAAAGTCACATGCGCTCACGCAGTCGCCACAACCGAGACAACCGAATGGACAAGCCGTCTCGCCCACATAACAGTTGTGCATGATTTGACAACTCTTAGCGCCATCGTAAATGCTCGTACGAGGACGCGCCTCGCATGTGCCGTTACAACGCACTACTGCTACTTTAGGTTCTACAGCACCTACTGCCAAACCTAAGATCTCACCTACCTTTGTCATAGTAGGTGCACCTCCTACAGGGCAGAGCAATCCGTCCAATGAACCTGCTTTTACGCAGCCCTCGGCAAACGCACGACAACCTGCATAACCGCAACCGCCACAGTTAGCACCAGGCAATGCGTCTTGCACCTCATCAATGCGTGGATCTTCCTCTACCTTGAATTTTTGAGCCACGAAATAGAGTAGCACCGCTGCTACCAATCCCGTCACGCCCAAAACGGCTAAAGAAATCAGAATTAAATTCATTGTGTTTGTATATTTTTGTTAGTTATTTCTTTCTCGCTGTAAAACTAAATTCCTTCTGAAGCTTATCTTTGAACATGCCTAGCACGAGGTAGTAGAGCGCCATGGCACAAAGTGCTACCGTACCGAGCACGGCTTCTCTCTTTGCCTCGTCGCCTAATAGCCCTGTCGCCCCATCGCCCATTGCCAATAGCCCATTGCCTACAAACATCACTGCCAGCATTACAAAGAATGGCAGCAGGTACGCGAGTACCACCGCTTTCCATCCCATCTTCTGCTGCACCATCACTTCTACGGTATCGCCTACTGCAAAGCCTCGCCTTTCGCCTTCTCGCCTCATCGCCTGCGGGGTCCCCGAAAAATCTGCTGATTTTTGGGGTGCACTTTCGCCTAAGAGTACAACCGTCATCTCCTTCTCCGCACTTTCTGCGCTGGCGCACATGGCTTTGGCTTTGCACGCAGCACATGCGCTCGTTTGCACAATGCGCACGAGGGCGGTGCCGTCCTCATTCAACGCGATTATTATGCCGTCATGTTTGATCATTTCCCTTTTGCTTTGCAAAAAACGCGCAAAGGTACAAAAAAATACGCACATACACAAGTGTTTTGAGCGAAAATTTATTTTCATGCTTAGAAAACGTGTGTATGGGCTGCGTGGGTAGCAGTGGTTTTGAGGTGGGCGAGCGTAGCGAGGTCGTGCCCTCGAGGGTACAACATTGCCATTCTACGCTATCAGTAACTTATACGATTTTTGTACAGATTGTATTTCACTTAGACTATAATGCAATTTTACATATACTTCCCTCTTTCTTGCCAATGACCTGCCCTCTATCTGCCACCTATCCCCATCGGAACCTCATCGGAACCTCATCGGAATCTCATCGGAACCTCATCGGAACCTCACCGAATGATGAGCGTATCATCAAGCAGCTATCACCGAGACTTAAACAACTCTTTTTTAATGTAATCATACAACCTCGCAGGCACCGCAGGTTTACCTTTTGCGTCTGGCATGCGCTGATGTCTGCTAGCTTCGCGCAAGGCAGCACGGTGTTTCTCTGCCCACGCTTCGCGTTGCACAGGGTCGCGCAGGATGGCACTTGCCTGAGCCGATACCTGACTAAACGCCTTAACCATAGGTCGCTCTGACATCTCTTTGCGCTTCTTCTTGGAGTAATCTGGTTTGTGACAATAGGCAGCGTAACCTGGTCTGCCTGGGAGAGGACGGAGGTAATGATCCTTGTCAATTGACCCTCCGATACTTTCTAAAAACGATGCTACATGTACAGTCATAGTTATTTAGTTTAATGGTTAATTATGTTATTGCAGTCTGCTAATCAAATGCGACTGCAAAGATACGAAAAAATACGCACATACGCAAGAAAACGAGCACTTTTTTTGAAATCCTCACAACCTCACAACCTATCATCTTGTTTTTAAAATTCACGTACGCGCGCGGGTGAATTTTTATTTTTCGTTGTTAGGTTGTTAGGTTGTATGGCTCGCGATATGGATATTACTTCTTTTTTCTTGCGTATATCAAAACTTTTTTGTACCTTTGCAGAGTAAAATTTGATACACAATAATTTTTGATTCTAATTTTGTGTAATTTGTGTTAAGTTATGACTATTCGCCCGACCACATACGCCGACATCGATGCCCTACAATCTATCTTTGCTCATGCGAGGGAGCAGATGGTGGCAGATGGCAATCCTACCCAATGGGGGGATGGTTATCCTTCTCTTAATCAGTTGGAGGAGGATATTCAGCGTGGTGTGAGTTATGTGGTGGAGACTGATGGAAAACTTTGCGCAACCTTTGTGTTTCTCATTGGCAAAGATCCAACCTACGACGTGATTGAAGATGGCGCATGGGTGGATGATGAACTGCCATATGGCACTATTCATCGCATAGCTTCCAATGGTCAGCATAAGGGTGTTTTTGAAGTGGTTTTGCGTTGGTGCACAGCCTGTTGTACAAATATACGCATAGATACCCATCAGGATAATCAGCGTATGATTAACCTGATTGAGAGGGCCGCTTTCTCTCGCTGCGGTATCATCTATACACGAGATCATTCTCCACGAGTGGCATATCAGCGGTTGATAGCACCTGAATATGTATAATTTTCAAACAATAAACTATAATAATTATGAACAATTTTTTCAAAACCAAAGGCGTGATGACGATTGTTGTTATTATCGCAACCATTCTTTTCTGTTCTGTGTTTGTGCGTTGCACACGCGTGGATTCATCCGAAGTAGGTATTAAGTTCAACAAACTTTCGCTTACAGAGCAAGGTACATTGGATGCCACTCCTGTAACGGGTTATGTGTTCTACTGTCCTATCACAACGGATGTGTTTACTTATCCAATCTTCGTACAACGCGTAGATTATCATCCATTTAATGTGAATACCAAAGATGCTGCTATCTTCGAGATGGATCCTACTATGGCATACTACCTCAATCGTGATAAGGCAACGGATGTGTTCTTCAAGTACCGCCGTTCGTTGAGCGATATAGAGGCAGGATATATGCGTACTGTTATTTATGACGCATACCGTGTAGTTGCCAACAACTATACTTCTGACGAACTGATGGCCAGTCGTGCTAGTTTCGAAAGAGAAGTGCGCGTGATGTTGGATTCTACACTCACTGCAGAAGGTTTTATTGTGACCGAGTTTACCTCTCAGATTACTCCTCCAGAGTCACTTCGCCAAATGATTGACGCTAAGAATGCTGCTGTACAAGCTGCGCTGAAGGCTGAGAACGAGGTGAAACAAGCCGAGGCAAATGCCAAGATTGCAATTGCTAAAGCCGAAGGTGAGGCACAAGCAATGAAGATCAAAGCGGATGCAGAGGCCTACTACAACCGTACAATATCTGCTTCTTTGACCCACAACATCGTGCTAGAAGATTGGATTGAGAAATGGGATGGCAAGATGCCCCAAATCCAAGGTAATAGCAATATGATGCCAATGATCAATTTTAGCAAGTAATATTCTATCTTATATTGAGAGAGGGTGTGTCGCAGTCCGACACACCCTCTTGTTTTATTGCTTACTTGCTTTTTGTTTACGGCGGGCTTCTTTGCGATCTTTAATCGCACCGATAATTATAAAAGGGCCTAGAAAAAGGACTATCATGCCCAAAGAAAGGAGAATCATAGATGATTTAGTCATAGTTGTTGAGATTTAAGTGATTAATAGTAAGAATTAGGAGAAAATATTTCGAATCAGTTGCAGAATGCGCTCAATCTGTAGCCATTCTTGTTTGATGCTACTCATGTCGCGCTGCAATAACTCGCGTTGCATAGTAGATTGGTTTTCAATTGATTGCTTCTGTCTTGTTAGTGATGTAGTGTCATCTAGTATCACCTCACTTAGATGTTTTTCTACAGGGCGTACAAACCACCATTTCCTGCCCAGATAGACAGTCAAAGCAATCAGTAACATGGCCCCTGCTATTACCAAATATGATGCCCACATAGGTAACCATTGTTCGAGCCATGCTGCCAATGCTATTGCGAGAAAAATGAGTCCAATCACTACGATGGCTGTTATCATCACAATCGTGATAATCACTCCTATCAACCGACTCGTTTGCTCAATGCTTTTTACTTGTAGCAACTTGTATTGCGTCTTGATATATTCCTGTGTATCAGTTAGTAACTGATTGTAAATCGTTGTAGCCATAGTATGTGTAATTTACGTGCCAAAGGCACATCCAACATAATAACGCCGAAGGCATGCAACATCCCTTTGGATATATAACTCGCCTCCGGCGCTGAAATTTACTTCTTCGCTGCTTCATCCACAGCGGCTTCGATGTCGGCTTTGCAATGGCAGTTGCACATGCCATTCTTAATGCGTTTCATCACTTTATCCACCACTTTGGAGACTTCATCCAAGTTCATGTTTTTGTACTTCTCGCGAGCGATTGCCGCGATCTCTGCGCGCAGTTCACTGCCGCGCTTGGGAGCCATCAACAAAGCTGCTGTCGCTCCTACTACTGCTCCACCAAGGAGAGCCAATAGTACTTTTGATCCAGTTGTCATAGTTGGTTTAGTTTTATGGGTTAATAAATTACAGGAAAGAAACAGCGTTGTCCTTTCCTGTAAGTATAGATACAAAATACATGCCAAAGCAATTGGCTACTGCTTCTTTTTTGTTTGTTGTTTATTTCAGCAGCGTGATGTAATACAAATCCGTAGTATCGCCGCGCAGTACCTTCTGCAAATCTTGTAGCACCCGCTCAGGATGAACGGTAGCTGACTCCCAAAAGTCATTGGCTCCGCTAGGCAAAGCACGACGGCGGAAATTATATACCTCCTTTGTTTGAAAAGCTTTGAACCATGTATGTTTCTTATCTATAGCCTCTAATTCCTTCAAACTATTGGCTTCGCATCCTACCCACACATCCGCTTGAACAAAATCCTGAATAGCTTGCTCCATGGTCAGCGGAATAGATGAGGTAGAAGGATTGTCTTCATACTTGTATTGTGCGCCCGCATCGCGGAATAGATTGCCCATGAATGTTCCACCAGCAGGTACATACCATGTCCCTCGCCACGACATTCCGGACATGATGCTCTTACCTTTAAACTTTAAACTATCAACTTTCAACTGCGCGTAAGCGTCTCTGACGCTAGCAAACACGCTATCTGCCTTCGTTTGGCAACCAAAGACGGCACCAAACACACGTATCCATTCAGCGCGAGCGAGTGGGGTAGTCTCTGTCCACTCGTTGCAATACAAAATAGGGATACCCAATGCCTCTACTTGTGCGGGAATAGGGTCGCCTTGTGCGTAGGTATAGAGGATTACGAGATCGGGATTGAGCAAAAGGATTTGTTCCATACTAGGTTGCATATCATCCCCAATATCTGTGATGCGCTCACGCTCTTCCTTACTCAGATTATAGACACGCTCTGGGCGACAAACACCTACCACTTTGTCCATCATCCCCAACTCGCTGATAAAACCCATATGCGTAGCCGAGGTGCAGACTACACGCTCAGCCAATAGCCCATTGCCTATAGTCAATTGTTGCATCACCTGCTCCTTCTGCCAAGGCGAGTAGATAGTGATAATCGTACTATCGTTTTGAATATCAATAGTAAAACCAGCGGTATCATCCGTGACAGATGATGTGCTTTTGGGTTGGCATGCCACGCACACCAACCCAAGCAAACACAATATGAAATATATTCTGGACATTCTTCTTATTTCCCACTGATCTCACAGACATTCATGAATCTTATTTATTTGTGATAATCCGTGCAATCTGTGGGCAGAATCAAATTACCTCTAGTTTACTTCCAGGGAAGTAGTGCGCCAAGATTTGCTCGTAGGTATAACCCTTGGCAGCCATTACTGCAGCACCGATTTGACACAAACCTACACCGTGTCCCCATCCTGCACCCGTCAAGATAAAGTCGCCTGCCTCGTTGCGATCAACCACAAATGCACTACTGTACAAGTGGCTCTTGCTTAGCCATTTGCGAATCTCCAATTCTTTGCCAATCACCATAGTGCGTTTGCTGCCCACAATCTGCATCTCATACAAACGAGCAGATGGACCGCGCTTGATAGGTACAAGGTCAAGAATCTCGCCGAAGTCAATACCCGAACGCTCACGGATAATATCACTCAATTCCTCTTTGGTGTATTTCACGGTCCAACGATAGAAATCTTTGGTCTCTTGGTCGTAGTTGTTCAATACTTGACTGAGGATGGCGTGATCGTTGGTATTGCAATAGGCAGGAGGTGCAGTACGGATGAACTCTTGCGCGTTCTCCTCGATGGTCAAGTCAGGCAATGGAGTGCCAATCTCATCGCGAACAGCTTCCAAGTAGTCATAATGTTCGTTTGCCCAAGCGTTCTCAAATACTTCGGTCGCGCCACCGCAAGCCTTATAGAAGCGTGCGTCGCATACCTTGCCTTCATACATAAGTACTTGTCCACGGGTAGCGTCAATGGCTTTTTGCACATTAGCAGCAGCCTCTGGATGCTCATCGCGACGAGTGATACCCTCATAGCGTTGGCAGTGGTCATCTGCACATACATCAAAACCTTCGTGCGCATCTCTCTCGTACCAGATCACATGGCGATCAGGGTCGCTCAAATCAGGTTTATCGGTGCAAGTAGAAGGACTGATGATAGGACGCAACACCCAACTGCGGGAGATAACGGCGTGCGCCTTCAAGAGTTCTAGTGATGAAGTCGCAGACATCTCAGAGGTGATTACCGAACTGAGGTAGTCTTCCACATCAAGGCGGTTGATCGCTGTTTGTGTGCCATCTGCATTGTCTCGTATTTCGAGTGTACCTTCAAACTCTTGATCTTCGAGGCGGTCCCAGTGGAAACCGATACCGATACGAACATTCTTCAAGAGGAATGTAGGATGTTCTGGGGTGGAGTGAGGACCTGGGATTACGGCCTCTATCTTTGGGGCGGTCATTACGCCCACTGCAATTTCGTGTTTCATATGTGTATAGTTATTTGATTAATTCTTCAATGATACCAGGTATCTCTTTGTTTTGGAATATACCTGCAAAATTCTCTGCACCAGCGCCGTAGGCAAAGATAGGAACTACTGTTCCGCTATGACCTTTAGTGCTGAAACTGAGTTGCATACCCTCTGGTTGGTTCACAGGGTAGCTTTTGTATGAAACGCTTGTTCCACCCGTTTCGTGGTCAGCAGTTACAACAAGTAAAGTATTTGGATGCTTATTGACATAAGCTACTAGTGCTTTCAATGTACGATCAAACTCCTGCATCTCTTCTACCATACCTTCGGCATCGTTATTATGTCCGTAGCCATCGATGATAGCGCTTTCTACCATCAGGAAGAATCCTTTTGGGGCATTCTTCTCCAATTGCTCCAGCGTTTTGATACAAGCTTTCTCAAGGTATCGGTCTGGTTCGGCAAAGCGGATGCTATCGTTCGCTTCGTTGGTAGCTGCTAATTGGGCTGCCAAACATACCTCTGCACCATCAGCAGCACTCGCAGTCTTGGTGCTTGGTTTGTTGCGGCGATGAACATCGCTCATTTGTAGGATGCCTACAAACTTCTCTGACTGGCTATTGAGCACAGATTTCCAATCTAGATATACATCATAACCCTTGTCGATGAGTACCGCGGTCATATCCACAGAGTCAGGGCGATTGATAAAAGCTGTCAACCCTGCACCAATGGCGATATCCACATCGCTTTCGGTAAATTGTTTGGCTATGGTATAACTATCTTTGCGAGAAGTTACTCCTGCGTAGAATGCTCCTGGTGTCGCTTCTGTGAGAGTGGTATTCACGACAATACCCGTCTTTTTACCCATCTTTTGGGCTTTTTTGAGAATACTAGTCAGTTGCAAACTGTCTGGACCTACGCCAAGGAAACCATTGCAAGTGCGTGTTCCTGTAGCAAGTGCAGTGCCACCAGCAGGCGAGTCAGTCACATAGTTGTTAGCAGAGCAAGTCTCGTTAAGTCCAATCACAGGTGCCATCTCAAAGCCCGTTTGTTCATCTACTGTTAATAGCAAGGATGATACGGCACCAAAACCCATACCATCGCCGATGAGATAAATAACATTGGTTGGCTTGTCACATGTGGATGTGCAACTGCTCAGTAACATGGCTAGTGCCATGATGGATAGGAGAATCTTTTTCATTGTACTATTGATTGTGAGTATTATTATCGTAAAAGGATATAAGCTAGACTAGCTCCGCTGATGATGATCCAAAGCAAGATGCCTTGCAGCAAGGGGCGTATGCCGACCGATTTGATGACCGATTTGATGACATCTACGGATAGGGAAGCACCGATAAAGAACATCGTAATGATAAGTCCTTTGCGTGCGATGCCCGCAATGAATTTACCTACCTGTGGATAGTCTACTAGTAGGTAAGTGTTGATGAGCATGGCGGCAATAAAGAACAAGATAAACCATGGGATACTAATTTTCTTGCCTTCACTGCGGAAGATGACCGATGTGACTAATGCTAGTGGGATAATCCACAACGCACGGGTGAGTTTGATGGTTGTTGCCACTTGCAAGGCTTCTTCGCCATAAGCGGCACCTGCGCCCACTACGGAACTCGTATCATGAATGGCGATAGCAGCCCATGTGCCGAATTCTTGTTGGCTGAGTCCCAACCAATGACCCAAAATAGGAAAGAGGAACAGACCAATGGCGTTGAGGATAAATACCGTAGCCAATGCTATAGACATATCGGTATCTTTGGCTTTGATGATAGGTCCTACGGCAGCAATGGCACTACCGCCACAAATGGCTGTGCCCGAACTGATGAGGTAGGAGGTATTGCGGTTGAGTTTCAGTACTTTGCAACCGATAAACATGCCGATGAGCAAAGTGCCAACGACGGATATAATCGTAAAGAGCATACCCTCCTTACCCGATGCCAGCGAGGCTTGGAGATTCATGCCAAAGCCCAAACCGATGACGGAGTATTGGAGGAGTTTCTTAGATACATTCTTATTGAAAGTTGGGTAGGCTTGTCCGCAAAGCAGGGCGAAGACTAAGCCAATAAACAGCACCACAGGAGGAGTTACCCACGTCGCAAGGAAACGGAGTGCAGGGATATAATCGCAAAGCAGACACAGCGTAAGCAAGGATAGCAAAGCAATGTATATGTGGCGGTTGTATTGGCGAAGCATGGGGATATTATTTGTTACTATCAGCTATGAGTTGTTTGAGTTGCTCGATGTCTGGTAAAGCATTGCGTAAACGGTCGGGCATGTCAGCACCTGTTTTGTAAGTGGCTACGCCCATTGGTTTGTTGTAATCTTGAATAACATATTCTACAAAATCTTTATTGGCAGACTTGCACAAAACAATGCCAATAGGCGGATTTTCATGCGGTTTGCGTACATGGTCATCTAAGATACGCAAGTAAGTGGTTAGCTGTGCTAAATATGAAGTCTTAAACTCACCTAATTTCAGTTCTACAACAACCAAAGCATTTAGTTCACGATTGAAGAAAAGCAAGTCAGGGAAGAACTCTACACCATAAACTTCTAAATGATATTGATTGCCAATAAAGGAGAAATCTCTGCCAAAGGTCATTATAAATTGTTTGATATTCTGAACAATTTGTTGTTCAACAACTCGTTCATCTATATCTTGAATATCTCGTTCGCCGATTTCTTCGGTGTTGATAAACTCCAACATATAAGAATCTTTGAACATCATAACCGCTTTACGTGCCAACGAAGAGTTGGATAAGGTCTGCGTAAAGTTGTTAGGTACATTCTCTTGATGTTCGTATGCCTGCTGTTTGATGAGGCGTTCGAGTGCTTCTACAGAGAGGTGTTCCTCTGCTGTTCGATGGATATAATAGTAGCGTGCAGGGAGTTCTGACACTCTCTTATATATCTCTACATGGTGCGAGAATGGGACAACGAAAAAGCTATCTACAGGAAACTCAGCAATATTAGGAACTGCTATGGTCTGATAAATATCAATTTGATTATTAACGATTTGCAATTCGTCAGTTGCAACTGACGATTGTTCAATAGTAGATTCGTCAGTCGCGACTGACGAATTAGCATCTAAGATAGTCCATTGCTCATAAAACAATCTCATATTCTTGAGATTCGTTTCTGAAAATCCTCTCAATCCAGGCATCTCTTTGCGGAGTTGCTGGCTGATAGCTTTGAGTGCCCCCGTACCGTATGCAAAGTTGCGTGTGTTTTTGGATAGATATTTTCCTATTCCATAATACACAGCCAATTGCACACGATTAGCTCCTTTTAGTGCTTCGTGTTGTCCCTGAAGGATAGCCGTTTTAATGGTTTCAACGGCTTGTGACAGTGGTATGAGGTTTTTATTTTCCATGTATGGTTGCAGATGTTGTCTTTTATTAATTGCGACCGCAATGCGGACGGGATTAGATATTTTAGATAAATAGGCGTACTCTTTTTAATTATTCCAATTGTTTGCGATATATGCTATCCAAGGTATTGCCGTCTTTGTCTTTCCAAACGAGCCAGCCGTTATTGCTGCTGCCGATGCAGAAGTCGGCTGCTGTACTTGGACTTGAGAATGTCTTATCTGAAGTTAATATCAACTGATCATTGTGAGTTTCTGTGTACTCTTGCAATAATTTGGCGCGTTTATCTTGCCAGCCTAAAGATGGTACAGAGGTCTTAGCAATAATACTTCCTTTGAGCACAGTGAAACCTGCTGAACTGTAAAAACCTTTTGCACTACACCCACGCCCTTTTGTAAAGAACAAGTGTTCGCATTTAGGTTGTGATATTTCAAAGATGTTGCAGCCAATGAATGACGCCAAGAACTTGATATCCTCAAAAAACTCATCCATGGCATCGCGTTGATATTCAGGCAAGTTAGGCGCCTTGGGCGTTTGCTTGTTATCGCTCAAAATAAATGTATTCGCCTTCTTGGCTTCTGCAATGGCTTTATGCTCCAGATATTGCACATCGGCTTTGGTCATATCTGCATCTTTAGAAACAAAGATAAGAGCTTTTTGCCAAAATGCTTTCTTGCTATCATGATCTTTTACGCGCTCTTTGAAATTTTCTGTTTCGCCAATATATGCTTGTGGCTTGGTTGTGTCATCCTCACCAATGAGAACATAGAAAGCAGGCTTTTGCAGTTTTTCTTGTTCGTTGAGATATGACAAATTTGAGCGTGGTACAACAAACATTTGACAAATCTTGTTGCTGATAAACGCGTAACGAGTTCCCTTTGGATCTCCGTCAATGAGGTATGTGGTTACGGTCTTGCCCATGGTTATGAACGATTATTTTATTATAATTCAGGAGGGAGAAAAAATTGGTCAACATCTTTCCTAAGAAAGATTTGTTCTTCTGGAAAATCTGGTAATACAGCCATCAATGATTGTTTAATGCGTTCTGGATTTAAGTCTTGAATATAGATTTTTGTGTTGGGTTTGATACATTGTAATATTTGTCGGTCTATTTGTCTATTAAAAAATGGGAATGTATAACCTATAATCACAAGCACATCTGTTCTCTTAATGATATTATCTACACAATTGGTAAGATTTACAGAAGAAGCAATATCATCAAAAGCGAAAGATAAATGGGTATTATCAGTTTTTCCAAATACGTGTAATTGAAAAAGATACACAAACTCCAATAACCACGTTTCTTGCTTACGCATATAAGGGCTTCCGTCTATATCATCCTTTATCTTCTGTAATTTCTGTTTTATATCTTTTCGTAACTCTATAATTCTTTTTTGCTCTGCAAAAGTGGCTGTTCCGTTTATTTTGATTATTTCATAATCCTTATCACATATGGAATTCTTATGTCCTATTGTCAAATCATTTATCTCATCATATCCAAAATACGCTAATTCAAATTGGCTATCATAATTCCATGAGAGTACACGAATGTGAGACGGAAAATGCAAATTAGGTTCTAAAATATTAGCAAGGAAAGTATCATATCGAGAATCAATTTGATTTTGCATTTGAATATATATAAAGAACAATGTTAACAATTTCTCTATGTACTTAAGTTCTTCAGTCCTCTTTTTCAATACAAGCTTCTTTGCATATGTATCAATGGTTGCGTGTTGCTCACACTGGAAATATAAATATTTGAAACTTTTTAGAAGTTTTTGGCGTGCAGATTCCCAATCAGTTATTGAATTTAAACCAATACAAGTGTCTGTCCATGCTAAATCCGTAGGTATAGGAGTCGTATCTATCAAATAAACAATATCTTTGATACTTTTTGAGATTTCATTGACACATGGCAAACCTTCAAGAATAGCTCCTTCTCTATCGCGTTTGCCTGCACTTGCACCAGCTCCTATGAGATATGTTACATTTGTCATCTCTATCGTAATATTGCTTCTAATTTATTCAATAGTATTTTAAATCCCTCAAAATCTGCGGCATTGGTACACCCTTCTGCATAAGAAGGTAGATATATATCTTTTAAGTCTTTTTTTATTTTAGGAAAATTTAAAAATGTTGTATCATCCAAAAAATCCGTTTGAATTTTAGAAATCGTTAAGTTTCTAATGGTTGCATTACTAAAATAATCCTCTATAACAAAATCCTTTTGATCTCCTCGATTATTAGGAAGCATTAAAAGCATAGAATTCATTTTTGATAATGGGTATTCATTTACAAGATCTTGCTTTTTTAAATTCTGATTACTTATAACTCCCTTTGCACATTTTAGTCCAGCCTCATCGCGATCTACTAAAACTATTATTTTTCTATTTTCTATATCTGGGATACGCATTAACAACTCTTTTACACAATCAGGATCGGTTCCGCCAACTGATATAAAATCCGTATTGTGCTCTAATATAGGATAGGTAGGGGAGAGTAATGATATTGCCTTATTGATGTATAAACAATCCGTTTTCCCTTCAGTAATAACAAGGTGTTGTGAATTAAAGAGCAAATAGGACAGACTGGTATCTGGCATTATTCTTAATCCTGCTTCAAAATGATTATTTACTTTCTGATTTTTTCCATTGTCGCAAAGATATAGAGGTCTTCCATTAGGAATATATTTACATATAGAAGGCGAATGGGTAGTAAAAATCGTTTGTCCATTATATTGTGCTATTGTCTCCAATATTTTTTTCTTATTTTCTATATGCACATGCGCATCGGGTTCGTCCAATAGGACAAGAGAATTTTCATCACCGAGAATTTGAGTAATAGTCTCAATAAGTATCAGTTTCTTTTCACCTTCGCTCAAATTGTCAAAACTAATACCATTAATATTTATCTTAATATTATTAATTAGTTTGTCAACAGTTTGTTTTTTCTTCAGGTCTTTTTTGGGAAGTGATAGCAAGTACAAAAATTGAAAAACATAATCGGGTGCAGATGAATTCGGTGCACCATACATCATCATATCTGTTGTTGCAAGAGTATTGGCATTGATCAATTGATTTTCATCTTCATCTTGCAAATGTTTAATAGAATCATACCATCTACAAGCTGTATGGTCTGCAAATTTATCCCTTTGCTCTGCATCTGCTTCTAAATGAATATCAACAGATCTAATATCATCTATTGAAAAAACATTTTTTAAGAATTCTTTAACAGAATCCTTTGCAGAACATAGAAGAGATATAAATGCTATTTTCCAACAATATTTATTGATGTAAATTATTTTCGGAGCGAAAGATCTATCACGTATGGCATTTTTAAAATATTGCATATAATACTCTTCATATGCTATATGCCATAGTCTCAAATCTTCGCCACTATAACAAGCAATAACTGATGATGGTAAATTTTCTTTATTAACAGCATTTAAAGGAATCAGATTATGTTCTTCTGTATCATCAACCGTTGTATGTGTATACTCTATGTCATTTAATTGGAATGTGATAGAGTAACCATTTACATTTTCTGTATGTGGAATATCTAATAATTCATTAAATATTATATTTATAGCCTCTAGGAGATTACTTTTGCCTGAACCATTTAAGCCAATAAGGGCTATATAACCCGTATTGGAAGAGAAATCAAATGTTTGGTCTTGGATATTCTTGTAATCCTTGATATATACAGATTTAAGGCGGAACATAATGTGTGGTTAATGTTTTTTTGCTTTGATTATAATTTAAATATAGATTTATTGAGTGTGAAAAATAGTTTGTTTTTTATCTCATCGGTTCTATTTCCTTCTTCAATGGCTAATTTTTGTAGGATAAGTTGCTGATGTTTACGTTCTAATCTACCTCGTTTTTGCAATTGAGTAGGTGGAACTTCTTCTGGAGCATATAAATGCTGTATTATTGCGAGATTCTTTCTCTTCTCAAGATTTTTTCCTATATATTTCCACCAACAAGCATCTGTATCACCAAGCGAAACTCCAAATAATACAATCAAATGAGCATTATCAATTAAATCTTTACAAACAACATGTCTCGTTTCCTTCATTGCTTGGTTAGATTGCATTTTCACCAAACAATCTTTGATGTCTTCTATCTTTCTAAACTCTTCATTGGCTATTTGACTCTCATTGTCGACTCCGAGTATAATAGAATTGTCTAATTGTCCGTGTAAATGAATTATTTGTCGTAGTTGAGCATTATTTAAACCTATATTATTTCCATTGGTAGCTATATTAAATATCTTCTCAAATGAATTCGTATAATTCAGTGTAATTACATTTATTTCCTTATATGAGTTACCGTATGGTTTAAAAAAATCGTCAAATCTAGCCTTGCCTAAATTTTCAATGTATTTACGAATATTGGTCAAATCTTCCTTAACTTTTACTTTTAGTTGTGCAGTAGGTGTAAATTTATCATTTTCATATTTTAGATAATCTCTCAAATGCTCGCTTAATTCAAAATAAAATGCATCAAACTCTTCGATATTATTGGTAATTGAGGTAAATTTACCCAATCCTAATTCCATATCCGCCCATAACTCTGTATCTCTAGTTATTTCTTTTTGCATTTCTTGAAGCAAAACACTACCGCCATTTACTTTATCTTTGAGATAATCGTAAAACTCTGGATAACTAGTTGCCATCCCTAGTGCTTTATCAAAACCATTACCAAATATGTATAAAATATTCATAGTTATGCAAATATTATTTGTTCAAATTGTTGGGTGGCTTGTTGGCGGAGAGTGAGGGATTTTTGTTGTAAATCCTTCTGCTTCTTACGCCATGCGGTAATGTGTTCTACAATCTCGTTTTGGACATTGATAGGAGGTAAAGGAAGTGGAATTTTTGCGATTTTTTCTTGATTAACAATTGGAAGTGTTGTCTTGGATTGATTAGCAGTTGTATTTTCCTTAAAATAATGCATGTATATAAAAGCATACTCAGGCAGTATTTTTTGAGTATTAAACGTAATACCTGTTATTTGTTGATTAGACGAAACCAATTCTTTGTTAACAAGACCTACTTTACCAACAGTAGAACCTATGCCTACAAATAACAAATCCCCTTTATAAAAACAACGTGCTTTATTATCTCTTATCGCGATTTGTGAAATGTATCTTTCTGCATCTCCTAAATACATATTCCTACCAATATCTGCAGGTGTATAAAAATCAATATCTCCATTGAAATATTCTTTATTGCGTGTCGGCGGTGTTGTACCTGTTGACATTTTAGATGCAACATCTGATAAACACACAAATTCATAATTTCCTTTGTATGAATTTCTAACCTTATTCAAATCCCAACGATTCCTTGTTTCACTAAATTTGTATAAACGGAGGAATGAATATGACGTTTTTGATTTTGTTTTCAGTTGGATTCCTAAGCCTAGTATCTCTTGCAAATATTTTTCGATTTGCTTATCAATATCTTTTGCTTGGGTGGAATATTGCTTTGCTTGAGCAATGGTAGCGTTATATGTAGCAATGATTTTGTTTTGTTCTTCGAGGGAAGGTAGTGGTATTTTTTGAGATAAAAATAATGACTCTTGCAAATAATGTCTATTTGTTGTTCCATTACTTGCTTTTTCACAAAAACTAGTAAATTCTTGTGTTCTAGTAATTAACGCTAAATAATGTGGATCAATCAAATTGTAATCAACATCATAAGCCCAAAAATTACCAGTAATAATTGCGTTTTCCGCTTCTAATGGAACCACGCCAAAAGCTCCATTGCGCGCATCAATTTTTGAGACAAGGAATTGTCCTGAATTAATTCTGTATTGTTTTTTGGTACCAATTTTTTTGCCTTGTCTTTCGTCTCTTACTGAAACCCCTTTTCCGATGGTACTGATGGAAACTCTCTTATATACAATATCATCTTTGACATCAATTATGTTTCTGCTTCTATACAAAAAGACACCTAACGCCACTAATGGATATTTATCCGAATAAGAATGCCCTATTCCCAAATGGTATGCAACACTCCAATTGAACAAATCCCGACGATGAACCAAATTAAGATATTTCATAGGAATCATTTCACTTTAACCCAAGTTCCACCATTAACTTGTCTATACATTTCATTGTTTTCAACCTTATAGGCATAATGTAGTGTATCTGATAGCCACAATTTATTCTCTGTACGGTATGGTGTGTATTCTTCCAAAAGAGCATTTAATTCATTCTCACACTCTGCACCTGTCGTTGTAATACCTGCTTTCTCTATCTGAGCTATTGGGATTTGGTAATCAAATAATTGTTTTACAATTGGTTTTATTTCTTGTTCAATTTGTGCTTTTAAAGCTTTTAATGCTGTCTTTTTTATTTTTATATCCGCACGAGAATTCTTTTTATCATTGATAAATTCTTGTAGCTCAGTCAATTCTGTTGTATATTTAGCTTCTACTTGGTCTCGAGCATCTTTTTGAGATTTCTTATATTGTTCTTGTTCTTCTTTAGTGAACTTTTTAAAGAAAACGATACTTGGTTTTACTGTTGCACCTGACGCAACAAATACATCCTGAGGAATTGAAGTTATCATAATGATTTTTGCCATGCCCTCATATAGTTCACGAACAGATTGGAGATTTGTTGTATTCAAAACACCTTCAGGCAAAACAATTCCCAGACGTCCTCCTGGTTTCAATAGTCGCAGGCAGCGCTCAATAAAAAGGACTTCCGTCAAACCGCTTAATTTACCCACCTCAAATAAACTTAATAGAGATTTATTTACATTCCCATTAACCTGCAACATCGCCTGTTGATAAACTTCTTTCCCATATTTTTCTTCATATTCTTTTATTTTTATAGGATCTGTGATACAATCAGCCGCAGTCACTTTGAGTTCCTTTTCTACACGAGCCCCAAAAGGAGGATTGGTAAGAATTACATCAAATCGGTTTTCAAATATTCCATTAATATTTAATAGCCCGTCCCTATGATGAACACCACAATGCCCATCACCATGCATAATCATATTCATCTTAGATGTGTGTGCCATACGCGGGTTGGCATCGGTGCCAAAGATACAGTCGTTAGCCAGATGATGCAAACGACCACCCTCATAAGAAGTATTCAATTCGCGCTCTAATGCTTCTATATAGGGATTGATTTTAGCGCGTTCTTCATCGCTAGTTTCGGATTCCGAAGAAATATTTTCACCAAACACGGATTTTGTTATTTGCTCTTTCTGGTACTTTATATCTTGCTCTATCTTCTCACGCACATATTCAAATGCCCTTATCAAAAAACCTCCACTTCCGCAACATGGGTCGCAGATAATCTCACCTTCTTGCGGATCAAGCAACTCTACCATAAAATCAACAATAGTTCGAGGCGTGAAGAATTGTCCTAATTCTCCACGGAATGTTTTACCCAAGAACTTTTCAAAAGCAATTCCTTTGACATCATCAGATGTGGTTGAGAGATTGTATTTTTCTAGTTCCTTTACTATAGATTCAAAACTAGTCTGTTTAATCTTAATGGTATCATTCGGTTCGAATAAATCATCTTTTGCAAATTCTGCTTTTGTTAATTCGAACCAATAATCCATATAAGGTATATCATCTTTTGCACCATTACGTTGGATATTCACAGGACGGATGTTTTTTTCATAATAAGATTCCTCCTTCTGGAATTGCTTCAAAGAAAATATGTTATCTTCATTTGGTCTTCGCTCATACCGTATTTTCATGAAGAGGATTTTACTAATTTCATCGAAAGCAGCTTCTGGTGACAATTTATCGTTATTACGGATAATGTTATGGCATCTAAATAAAAGTCTGCTAAACTCTTCACGAGTAAAGCTCTTTGTTCTATCCATAACCTTCTGCAACTTCTTCTTATCATTTAAATCTTCAAGAGAAGGTATATCCAATATTTCATCACCCAACTCCTTGGGATATTCGTTAATATTTACCTTAAACACTTTTGTTTGCTTAAGGTTTGTGGTAACGAAAAAAGGAGCGTTCATATAACGAGCATAATGAGAACCCTGCCAATAATCCCCTACCGAGATGTTGATATTTTCCGCTTTGCACTCTACGACTATCACAGGATGCTTTTTATCTACCTCTTCAGGAGATGCCCAAACAACAATGTCAGCTCTTGCTCGTCCAGTGCCACGCCCATTACCTTCCGCAACTAAAACTTCCTGTCGCATTTGCTCTTTTGCATAGCCATAGTTTTCAATCAAACGCAGGATATATTCCTGACGTACTTTCTCTTCAGGAGTTAGTACTAACCATTTGTCCAGCAATGGTGCAAAAATTTTGTTTTCTTTAATTTGAACTTCCATGTTGTTGTGTTTAAAATAGAGTGTGTCTAAGAAAAATTTGCGCAAAGGTAATGAATTTTCTTCGGATTTGCAAATATTTAGAAGACTTTCTTCTAAAATGTGGGTGTGTGAAGAGGTTTTGGTTGATGATTCTTGAGATAGTTGAGTAAAAAATCCAAATTCTTGGAAAGGGATTCGTAATGATTGAGCAGTAGCCATAAGTGTGGTTTTTAGCAGTTAAACATACGATTTTGTTAAATCGGCGGCAAAATTACTATATCAAACTGCTAAAAGTTGTCAGTATCTCAAGAAAAATGCCAAAAAAGTGCATTTTTGTTTAGAAAATGGCATTTTTGTACCCGTTATTCACTATTTTGAACTAAATGCGAACAGCGTATACAACGTAAACTATTTTAGAAAGGAGTAAACGTTTTTAGGTATTAAGCCAACCTTTTTAGGAAGTCTGTATTAAGAAAATACACTTTTTGGGAGAAGGTATTCTCTCGCTCTTCTCTCGGTCGTCTCTCGGTGTTCGTTCGGTGGAATAAGGCAAGGTATAAGAGAGGGGAAAGAAACAGCAATCTTAAGAAAACGCACTTTTTGTTGTGCGGAGTTCTTTGGTTTATCCTTGGTTCATCTTTGGTTCTTCCTTGGTCTTTTATAGGGAAGGTATAAGGAAAGTATAGGGGAAGGAAATCTTAAGAATCGTACACAAACCGACAAACTATACGATTTTGTCTGCTACTTCTTGAATCATAGAGCGGAGCACCTCTGGGGTGATGCGGTCGAAGCTCTCGCGGTTGGCAACAATGCCTACGCCACCCATCTCTACGGTGCCAGGAGAGAACAAAATACGCTCGTTCTCAGGGGCAAAGAAGCATTGAGGGCGAGATTCGCGACGGAAGAACACGATTGTGTTGAATTTAGGCGATGAGGCGATAAGGCTATTAGGCGAAGAGGCTGGTTCGTACCATGAGATGATATTCCAGCGTGGTTCCCATTCTTCGGTGCGGGAAGCACCTGCAGTGAGAGAGCCTGTTTGGCTGGCGTTCTCTGGAATACTTGCCATGGATAGCACTTTCTCTAGTGCTGTTAGATGGGATTGCAGATCAGATTCTTGCACCAATACGGCATTGGCGTAATTGGTGTCAAAATGATCTTCTATCGGCATACTATGTCTTGGAACTGCTTGGAAGTGCATATGGTCAGGTGCACTCGCACCGCACATAGGACCATTATAAAAAATACTCATCTCGGGCATCGCCTGAGCCAAATGCAACATTGACTCCATGTGCGGAGCAAAAGTTTGGCGTTCGTGGATAGCGGACGAGATGGTGAAATGGTGGTTAAAGATAGGGAAGGGGTTTACACGTATAAAATACGTTTGACCCGTAGGGGAGTCCCAAACGGTAGTGAGTTGCAAAGGCTCTAAACCATCAGGACAAAGAAAACACGCGCGTTTTTGCAGGGCCTCGGGACTAACGTCTGCCATCACGCTGCGCACGCGAGCTGGGTTGAAAAAGAGCTTGGCAGGAAAACCGTCGATAGTCATATCCTTGACCTCAACTTGATCCAAAGCTCCGTAGTTAACGAATGCTCTCCCGTGAGAATCAAGCTCACGGGAGAACATGTCTGTTATTTGTTGATAAAGGTTCAAATTACTTTCCCTCGTTCATTTGGATACGTGCCTTCAACTCCCATGTACGGATACGATCTTTGTACAAGTGGTTGTTGTTCATGGTCACGATATCGCAGTTTGCATCAGAGTTGTCATCCCAACGACGGCAGTTATACACTACGTCATAGATACGACCGATTTGATACTCACGACTTACGCGCAAACCAACAGCATAATCCTCACCATACTTGGTGGTTGGGAAGTTGATTGTGCGGAGCATTGGGGTGTAGAAACCACGTGGTGCGCCAAGACCGTGGATACGCAATGCGTTGTTGCGACCGTTGTCTGGTGTCCACTCTTTGTGGTCGATTACGCCTGGAGGAATCAAGTTGCCGTCGAAGTCGGTCAATTGGTATGTACCAACTACCATTGCGCAGTTTTGCTCGTGGAATGCATCGATGAACTTTTGAACAGTGTTCTCATCGAAGTATGTATCGTCAGAGTCCAATTGGATAGCGAAACGACCGCATTTCTCGTGGTGGAGAGCTACGTTCCAGTTACCACCGATAGCGTGCCATGTCTTATCTTGAGCGATGTAAGTGAGGTTCTCGTGACCCTCAGCAACGATGCTCTTGATTACATCTACTGAACCATCCTCAGAGTTGTCATCTACAACGATAACATTGAATTTATAAGGAGCACGTACTACTTGGCTGAGTGCGCTCTTGATAGCGGTACCGATAGTACGAACGCGGTTCTTACATGGGATAACTACAGTTGCGTCATACTCAAAACCCTCGCAGTTCAAATCTACATCTTTGAAACCAGGAGCGAGGTAACCGTTGATGTCTTTCAAGTGTTGGGTAACAGCTTGCTCCATCTCGATTTGTACGCCACGGTTCTTTGGATCAACGTAGTCGAAGTTCTTCTCACCAGTGGTACGGTTATCGAGCTCTACATCATAATAGAGGTACTCGTTGATGTGCTCCAAAGCGCCCTTTTGGCTCACTTTCAAACGCAAATCATAGAGACCAGCGTATTGGTAATCAACGTCCATACGAGCCACAGCCTCCTTCAATGCGCTAGTGCGATAGAAGAGAACAGAACCGAACTCAAAGTCGTCGCGTACAGAACCCAATTGGTAATCGATAACAGGAGCGTTGGTACGAACCTCACCCACTTGGTTGAAGTGATCCGCATAAACCATAGCAGCCTTGGTGTCCTCAATAAGTGCCTCCATACGCTCAAGAGCGAAGAGAACGAATGAGAGGGTGGTGTACTTGGTGTAGATCAAGGTGTACTCGGTGTTAGCTTTAGCAGCGATCTCGCGAACATTAGCGGTAGAGCGGATGTCACCGTGCAAATAATGAATGTCAGCAACGAGCTCTTGCGCTTGCAAGTTAGCTACGGTAGCTTTTACTTGTTCCTCACTTTGGAAAGGAATAAAACATGTGATATTTTTCATATTATTTCAAAAAATAAATTTGGTTATTTTCTTTTCTCTAAACACTAAACTCTAAACACTAAACTTAGAGAATGTGATATTGTACGAATGCCTCAATAGCCTCATACTCAGCCAATCCGAGGTCAGAGTACATCTTAGCGGTGTCGTGGTTACGATCCTCAGCACGTTGCCAGAACAAACGCTCATCATCGCCCAAGAATGGAGCAGACTCCATTTGGCTAGCGTGGCGGAGAATAGCATTACGCTTAGAGCGAAGCTCCTCTGGAGACATTGGCACAGCCATCTCTACGAGGTCGAGTTCCCACTCCATCCATGCACCACGGTACATCCAGATGCGGCAGTCTTTCAACCACTCATCCCATGCAGCAGTATGCTTCAACTCATCCAATGCTGCGAGCACCGCATCGAGACATACACGGTGTGTGCCGTGAGGGTCTGCCAAGTCACCTGCAGCGAAGATTTGTTGTGGCTTAACCTCCTCAAGGAGAGCCTTCACGATATCCACGTCTGCTTGTGAGAGAGGACCTTTCTTGATGGTACCAGTCTCGTAGAATGGCAAGTTGAGGAAGTGGATATTCTCAGTTGGAAGACCCATGTAACGGCAAGCTGCAGTAGCCTCACCACGGCGGATAAGAGCCTTGAGGTTGAGGATCTCGCGGGTGTCGTTATCGCCCACTTTCTCGTTCTTGAAGAAGTGCATGTACTCATCGTACTTCTTCTCGATAACTTCGTCGCCAGGGATAAGCATTTGCTTGTAACCCTTCATGAAGTCCATAAAGCGTACTACTTCCTCATCGCAAACAGCGATACATCCACTAGTCTCATAAGCCACGTGTACGTTGTGACCTTGGTTGATGAGACGTTGGAAGGTTCCACCCATTGAAATCACGTCATCATCTGGGTGAGGAGAGAAGATTACGATATCTTTTGGGAATGGATTAGCCCTCTCTGGGCGGTTGGTATCATCTGCATTAGGTTTGCCACCAGGCCAACCAGTGATGGTGTGTTGCAAATCGTTGAATACCTTAATGTTGCAGTTGTATGCAGAGTCGTATTTGGTGATGAGTTCGCTCAATCCGTAGTCGTTGTAATCCTTGTTGGTGAGCTTCAAGATAGGTTTCTTGGTTTGCTCGCAGAGCCATACTACAGCGCGACGAACGAGTTGGTCAGTCCACTCGCAGTTGGTTACTTTCCATGGATGATTGATACGAGTGAGTTTGCCTGCTGCCTCAAGGTCAATAACGAATGAAGCATTCTTGTGCAATTGCAAGTATGATGCAGGGCAAGCAGCGTTGGCTACTTCCTCAATTGCTTGTTTCACGATGCCTGCTTTGTGTTGACCGAAAGCAAGAAGAATAACTTCTTTTGCTTGGAGGATAGTGTCAATACCCAATGTAATCGCGCATGTAGGCACTTGTGTTGCGTGACCGAACAATGACTTAGCGTCCATGCGAGAGTTGCCGTCCATGATCACAAGGCGGGTAGAAGAGTTAGGTTGTGTACCTGGCTCATTTACAGCGATGTTACCGCATTGACCGATACCCAATACTTGGATATCAATACCACCAGCTTCTACGATAGCTTTCTCGTACTCCTCACAGAAAGTAAATACAGTTTCCTTTGGAAGATCACCAGGGAAAGTGTGTACGTTCTCTGGGAGAATATCCACTTGATCTAGCAATTGGCTCTTGATTTGACCCATGCTACCCAATGAAGCGTCTGTCAATGGATAGAACTCATAAGATCCGAATACCACTACGTTCTTGAAACTCAAACCCTCCTCTTTGTGAAGACGAACGAGTTCTACAAACAAGTCGCGCATTGAGCGACCTGATGCCAATGAGAGAACGGCTTTTTGACCATTTGCTGCGCGGCGGTTGATCAAACTAGCAATACGTGCAGCTACAGCAGCGATACCCTCGTGAGGTTTCTCTACGATAGTTGTGTTTACGTGCTCCATACGGGTAACGCGTGATTGCTCATAAGCGTCCGTAGGGCGGTACAATTTCTCTTCGATTTTGCTGAGAGAAATCATTTGACTAAGATTATTTCTCATGATTTTTTATATGTGTTTGTGATTTTACGCAATAATCCATACTAAATCGCTTGCAAAGTTACATCTATTTTTCAAATTATGCAAACGGTTGCGAAAAAAAAATGAAATAAAATATTTTTATATGTTTTACAACATAAATTGCAGGGTATCTATTGCGCGTACGAAAAAAAATATGTACCTTTGCAAGCTATTTTATGTGTAGCAGCTAATTTTGGATAAAATAACAACTTAAATAAATTTAAAAATTATGATTTTAATTGCAGATTCAGGCTCAACCAAGACCCATTGGTGCTTAATGGCGGCTAATGGTCATTGCAGCGAGTATTTTACAGATGGTATCAATCCTTTCCAACAAACATCTGACGCTATCAAGAATAGCATCAACAATCAGTTGTTGCCTAAGATGGCTGGTGAGATGTGGGCTGGTAAGATTACAGGCGTGTATTTCTACGGCGCTGGTTGTACTCCAGAGAAGATCCCTGTGGTAGTTTATGCGTTGGAGGAGATTTTCAAGGGTGCTAAGATTGAGGTTTATTCTGACATGGTAGGTGCTGCTTGTGGTTTGCTTGGCGAGGAGACTGGTGTGGCTTGTATCTTGGGTACAGGTGCTAACTCTTGCCTCTGGAATGGTAAGGAGATTGAGAAGAATGTTCCTGCTCTGGGTTTTATCCTTGGTGACGAGGGTAGTGGTGCGGTACTTGGTAAACGCCTCGTGGCTGACCTCTTGAAGAATCAGCTTAGCGACGAGCTCAAAGAGAAATTCTTGACTCAATATGGTATCACTGCTGCGGATGTGATTGAGAATGTGTACCGCAAACCTTTCCCAAATCGTTATTTGGCTTCATTGAGCAAGTTCTGCTCTGAGAATATGGATAATCCATTGATCGCACAACTCGTTTATGATCACTTCGATTACTTCGCTAAGCGTATTTTGCCTCAATATCCTGCTCTCCCTGTAGGTTTCATTGGCTCAATCGCTTATTACTACCAAGATGTGTTGAAGAAGGTGTTGGTTGATAACGGTTTCCAAGTTGGTAAGATTCTCCAAGGTCCTATGGAGGGCTTGAAGGAGTACCACAAGAAAGATGTAGTTCCTACAATGTAATTCAAAATTCATAATTCAAAATTCTTAATTAATTATGGCTTTTACAAAAGTTACAGAACAAAGTTCATTGCACGACAATTTGGACCAAAAATCTGTTGGTCAATTGCTTGTGGAGATGAATGAGGAAGACCAAAAGGTGGCTTTGGCTGTCAAGGCGTGTATTCCTCAAATTGAGAAACTCGTGGAAGGTATCGTGGAGCGCATGAAGCAAGGCGGTCGTATCTTCTATATGGGTGCAGGTACTAGTGGTCGTCTTGGCGTGTTGGATGCTAGTGAGATTCCTCCTACATTCGGTATGCCACCATCATTCGTGATTGGTCTTATTGCGGGTGGTGACCATGCATTGCGTAACCCTGTCGAGAATGCGGAGGATGATCCAGAGAAGTCTTGGAAAGAACTTTTGGATCACAATATTACTACCCTTGATACGGTAGTGGGTATCGCGGCTTCAGGTACAACACCTTATGTAATAGGCGCGCTCGAGCGCGCACGCGAGTTTGGTTGTTTGACTGCCTCTGTTTCTTGCAACCCGGGTTCTCCTGTTGGTCAAGTGGCTGAGATTGCTATTGAACCTTTGGTGGGTCCTGAGTTTGTGACTGGTTCTACTCGTCTCAAATCAGGTACAGCGCAAAAACTCGTTTGTAACATGATTACCACCATCACCATGATCAAGATGGGTCGTGTGAAGGGTAACAAGATGGTCAATATGCAACTCTCTAACAAGAAGTTGGTGGACCGCGGTACTCGTATGCTCGTTGAGGAGTTGGGTCTTGAGTATGATAAGGCGAAAGACTTGTTGCTCCTCCATGGTGGCGTGAAGAAAGCGATGGACGCATATCGTGAGAATAAACAATAAATAGATAAATAATTTAATATCTGATATTTATGAAGAAAATACTCTTTGTGTTGACTTGCTTGTTCTGTTCTGCAGCTATGATGGCTAGCATTACAGTAACTGGTACAGTCATGTCTGCGGAGGACGGACTTCCTGTAATCGGTGCATCCGTTCTTGAGAAAGGAACATCAAACGGTACTATTACTGACTTTGATGGTATTTATGAGCTGACAGTGGCAGATGACGCTGTTTTGGTATTTAGTTATGTAGGTCTCTCTTCACAAGAACTCAAAGTTTCTGGTCCTGTGATGGATGTTACCCTTAAGGGTGATGCAATCGCTATGGAAGAGGTGGTTGTAACTGCGATGGGTGTGGTACAAGAGAAGAAACGTTTGAACTTCGCTGTGCAAAACATCGGTGGTGACGCTTTGACCGAGAACAAGAGCGCTAACTTTGTTAACTCTCTCCAAGGTCGAATTGCCGGTGTCTCTGTGACCAACTCTGGTGGTTCTCCTAACGCTTCTAGTCAAATTATTATTCGTGGTATCTCTTCCGTGAATAATATGCAAAGTAACGAGCCTCTCTTTATTCTTGATGGTGTGGCTATCTCTGGTGGTGGTTCTACAGCTGCGGATATCAACCCTAATGATATCGAGAATATTACCGTTCTCAAAGGTGCTGCTGCGGCTGCTTTGTATGGTCAAGATGCTGCCAACGGTGTTATCATGATTACTACCAAACAAGGTGAGGCTGGTAAGATCAAAGTGCAAGCTAATGGTAGCTGGCAATGGGATCAAGCCGTTCGCCTTCCACAACTCCAACAAACTTATGGACCTGGTGCAGCTGGTTTCTATAAAGATAAAACCTCTGGCGGTTGGGGACCTATGTTGGATGAAAATGCAACTATTTATGACAATATTGGCAACTTCTTCA
This sequence comes from Paludibacteraceae bacterium, assembly GCA_045532335.1. GTDB lineage: Bacteria > Bacteroidota > Bacteroidia > Bacteroidales > Paludibacteraceae > Colicola. The sequence continues at coordinate 38,992 of JAZSFR010000003.1, read as the reverse complement.
AGACAGGTTTCTACCATAAGTATGATTTCTCTGTTACTGGTGGTAGCGAGAAATTCCAAGCATATGCTTCTGCTAACTGGTCAAGAGGTGATGGTATTATCCCTGAAGATTATAAGACACGCTTTGGTGCGCTTATCAAGGCTTCTTATACTCCAGCTAAGTGGGTGACATTCCAAATGGGTGTAAACATCACCGATACCAAATCTCGTTCTACAAGTGGTGTAAGTTCTGTTTATAGTTGGCCTATCAATAACAATATTCTTGACTATAAAAATTCTATTAATGGATTTCCTACACACCGCTATTGGAGTGATACTAAAACATCATCTCCTGTTAGTCCTCTTTATAGCATTTATGAGGATGATGGTGTGGCTAAGAAGATGCGTAATGTGATCAATGGTAGCGTAACCTTTAAACCTATCAAGAATCTCCAAATTATAGCACGTGCTAGTTATGACGTGAGCTACTCATCTTCAGATAGTTATACGGTTCCTCGTTGGGACGATAGCAATGTGTTCCCTTCTGTGTCTAAACCAGAGGGTAATAAACCTGAAGATTATGAAACAGTAGCTGCGGGAACTTATCCTGATTGGGATAAATATTTCCAGTACCAAGAGTGGAAACAATCTACTTCTAAAGACCAAGTGTTTGATCTCCTAGGTTTGACTGGTGGATACTTGCATCCAGATAACTATATTTTGACTAGCGATGATATTACCAATTTGGGTAAATCTTCTGCATTAGGTTCTTATTCTGCTTCTATGAGTCGCAGCCAACTCTTGACAGCAGGTGCTAATATCTCATATAAGTGGGAGTTGCCTAAAGATTTCTCTCTTGACTTTATGGTTGGTACTGAGTTGAAAATGTCTGAGGGTTTCTCTATGTCTAACTATGGTGTGGATTTTATTCTCCCAGGTACATATAACCTATCTAATACGAACTCTAAGTGGGTAGAGGTTTCTGATCGTGCTGCTAACCATAGTGATGTTCAACGTTTTGGTTATTTTGGTGAAATCCGTGCGGATTACAAAGGTCTTGCTTCTCTCTCTGTTACAGGTCGTTGGGACTGGTCTTCTACCATCAACTATAACCCATTCTTCTATCCTTCCGTAACAGCCGGTGTTATCCTTTCTGAGCTGATTCCTGGTTTGAACGAGACAAAAGATAACTGGTTCTCTTATTGGAAACTCCGTGGTAACTATGCGGTTGTAGGTAAGGATGCGCCTGCATACCTCTATGACCGTAAATTCAAACAATGGACTCAGTTCCCAGACGGTGGTTATGGTATTGACGCAGGTAGTACGTATGCCCCATATGATTTGAAACCAGAGATGTCATACTCTTGGGAAATTGGTATGGATTTGAAACTCTTTGACAACAGAACTCGTTTGGACGTAGCGTATTATTCTACTCAAGTGGACAACCAAATTGTTAACGTGCGTGTATCTCCATCTTCTGGTTATATCTTACAAACACGTAATGAGGCTTCTCTACGTAACCAAGGTGTTGAGTTTACATTGGATCAAGATGTTGTAAGACGCAAAAACTTTAACTGGTCCCTCGGACTCAACTTTGGTCTTAACCGTGGTATTTTGGTAAGCCTCCCAGAGAATGTGGTTGAGAGTACAGTTGGTCAATATGGTGATATCTTTGCAACTGCTTACCCTGGTGGTTCTACTACCGCGCTTAGTGGTAAAGACTATTTGCGTGTAATGGATAAGAATAGTCCATACTATGGTCAAGTTATCGTTGACGAAAATGGCTTCCCAAAAATCAATCCTAATAAAAACGAGTTGATTGGTAACCGTGAGGCTATCTTCCAAGCAGGTTTGAGCTCTAGCATGAACATCTACGGTGTTCAATTCTCATTCCTTTTTGAAGGTCGTCTTGGTGGTGATGTGGCGAATATTACAGGTCGTAGCCTTCTCTCAAGTGGTAACCACAATATCCTCGAGAAATACCGTGGTCGTCAAGTGGTATTTAATGGTTATTACGAGACTACAGACGATGCAGGTAATACGATTTATTTGCCTAATACCAAACCTATTACGCTCAACCAAACCAATATCATCAACTACTTCTACAATGTATCTTCCAACTTCATCGAGGATGGTTCATACATCCGTCTCGGTTATGTGACATTGGGTTATGACTTTGCGAAACTTATGAAGAACCAAAACTTCTTCAAAGGTCTCAAAGTTAACTTTACTTGCAACAACGTGTTCTTGTTGACAAAATATACAGGTAGCGACCCTGTCTGCAACGCATCTACTTCTGCTAAGGGTTCTGGTGCTGCGGGTATTGATGATACTCCTATTCCATCTACTCGTAGTTACAATATCAGCCTATCAGCTTCATTCTAATCTAATATAATATAAGGAATATGAAAAAGTTATTTATGATAATACCTGCTCTTCTAGGAGCAATGTTCTTAACAAGTTGTGTTGATCTCCTAGGTGACAACAAAAGTGTTGATAAACCTATCTCAACATCGGTAGATCAAGTGTTGCCTGTAGCAATGTTCTATACTTCACAACTATGTTATGACCACGCTGAGTATGGTGTGTATATGTGCCAAGCACTTACCACTACGGGTAAGAGTCAAACAGGTTCTTATCCATATAGCCAAGGTTGGGAGTTCCTTGGTGTGAACCGACATCCAATGTGGCGTCGTCACTTCTATGATTTAGGAGCTAATATCAAAATGATGAACGAATTGGCAGAGGAAAAAGGATATAAAAATGCTATCCTCATCGGTCGTACTATCATGCTTATGTCAACTATGATGACTACCGATGCATTTGGTGATATGCCACGTTCTCAAGTATATCAAAGTTCTTCTCCTGCCTACGATACCCAGGCAGAGGTGTATGATTGGTTGTTCCAAGAGGCAGATGAACTGCTAAAACTCTATCAAGATCCTACTTGGACTAAAGCACAAACCAATCTTTTGATCAATTCTAAGATGGATCGTATCTACGGTGGTGACTTGACCAAATGGGAAGGTTTTTGTAAGGCTCTTAAGGCACGTCTATGGTTGCGCAAATTGCCTAACTGGGAGAATACTCCTGAGGTTCGCCAAGAGATTATTCGTTTGGTAGATGATGCTTTGGCTAGTTTTGAAGAGCCTCAATATCACTATCCTGGTGGTATACTCGAATCTATCTGCCCATGGGGACCTGCGAAACCGATCATTAACACTTGGGAGAGCCGTAAAAACCGTCTCGACGAGTCTATCCCTACTACCTTCTTCCTACACGGTATTCTAGGTAGTATCGATGGTATTTACCAAAATACTCGTGGATATGCTCTTGACCCTCGCGCTGCGAAGATTATGGAACCACGTGACCAACTTACTGGTATGCTCCACATTAAGAGCAATATTGGAATGGATATTAGCAAAACCATTGCTGATTATCCTGATTTGCTAACACAATCTTCTCACACTAATCCATTAGTTTCTAATACAGGCTATATTCCTATTATTACCAGGGAAGAGTTGATGTTTATCAAAGCAGAGGCTCAATATTGGGCTGGTGCGTTCAATGAGGCATATCAAACTGCTATGGAGGCTACTAAAGAGAATATGAAACGTTATGGTATTGAGGAAGCTACTTTGAAAGATCATGATTTGAACCAATACAACCGTTTCTTTGAAATTAAATTTAAAGAAACAGATTTTACCCTTGCGGATTTGATGCAACAAAAGTATGTAGCCATGTATCTCCAACCAGAGCAATGGACCGATATGCGTCGCTACAACTATAGTTCTAGTAAAAACGGAATTAGATATGTGGTTTCTGGTAAAGCGCCTGTAGCTATATATGATGTTAAGAACGTGCACAATGGTGCTAATGCCCTCTTTGCTAAAGACGCTCCTAACTTTAAACTAACTCTCTCGTTGGAGCGTCCTTACAACTTGTATGAAGCATATTGGTGTACTCCTGAAGATTTCGTAAATGGAGTTTCTGGAAAATTGACTCCTAATGCTTGGGTAAACCGTCTCAATGCAGATACCGAGACGGAAGTTAAGTATAACAGATCTGAGCTTGAACGTTTGGGATACTATACCACCAATGCGGCAGGTGAGAAAATCCTTGATTACCGCATCTTGAAAAAACGTTTGATTTGGGCAAAAAGAAATGATGCTGTACTACAACTTGACGATGATGTTGCAGCGTTTACTTGGATGTAATTAAAAACTTAAGACTAATAATATTAAAATATGAAAACAATATTCAAAACACTAGCACTAGGTCTCTTACTCATGACCGTGGCTTCATGCGAAAAGCATGATTTCTTTGATGGGAATACGATTACTGGTGCTGTTGGACCGGAAGCTTACTGGTATGAAGTTGGTGAAACGGCTAAAGCGGGTGAGTCAGTAGGATTCAAAGCACAATATTATTCATCTGTTGATTCTAGTTACATTGACCACACAGAAGTATGGTATGACTTATTTGAGCAAGAAGAAAAATTGGTAACTGCTTCGCTTATCAAAGCGTTCACTTATAGTTATACGACTAGTACTACTGCCCAAGTGCGTGCATTACAAACTATTAAGTCTTATGTACATTCACAAAGTTTGTGGAATGACTCTTTACGAGCGTTCTATCTGGAAGATAAGTTTCCAATCAGTAGTACCCTCGTCCCTTTGAGTTGGGTAAATCCTCAAACAAGTGATACCACAGTGGAGAAAAACTTGCACAATTATTTTGGTGAGAACTTTGCATCAGAATTCAAAGAGGGTGTAACAGCTAAGATGAATCCTTCTGAGGAAGAGCGTAACTATGACGCATATATGAACGTTCTCCAAGGTCTGAGTCATTTGACCGATACTATCATTACTCCTAATGGCGATCAGATGCCTTATGTGCAATGGATGACAGACTCTACTTTCAATGAGAATACCGACTCTTGGAATAAGTTCTTCAAAAAGAATGATACTATTTGGAGTAAAACCTTGTTTGATACTATTTCTACTAAGTTGGATTCTACTCCAATTACTGAAGGTCCTAAGTGGGATCTTGATACTGTAGGATGGAATTATTTTGATGTATATATTACCAAACCTCAAGTAGAGGACGTAAAATATGTCTATGATAAAATTAAGCATGATATCGATAGCGTTTGGGAAAACCACGTTACATTCTACGACTTGATTCTTGGTGCGGATGGTTACTCTATTGAGTACAGACGTAGTTATTACATCAACGCCGAACTTCGCGTTTATGATAAGAAAGGTTTCGATCCTGCTAAAGACGTAGAGGGTGCTTATACTGGCGGTACATATAGTTCTACCGATTCGAAGAAAATTACAATTAATTAATATTAACAAGACAAACATATCAATATTATGAAGACAAATTTTTTGAAGACCCTATTGATTGCACTTCTCCCTATCTGTGCAATGTCTTGTGTTGACAATATACCAGAGGAAGAAGTCCTCCCAAGAGACGCGGTATCTTTTGATTATTATATCAATCCAAATAGTTTGCCAGATCCAAAATATTATTTGGATTTCTATGTGGACTCTGAGATTACTTTTGTCAATACTTCTCCTGAAGATACTAAAGGTGATATCGTATGGGATTTTGGTGATGGAACACCAACAGAATCAGTAATTAGTGACACGGTTTATCATCGTTATTCTAAAGCGGGTACTTTCAAAGTGACTTTGACCATTGGTGATAAAAAGAAAGTACAATCCATTATGATTGCTCCTATAAAACCAATTGTAAAAGTTATGTACAGCGATGAAGTGTTAGAGGTGCGTAGTACGCTTGTTACTTTCGAAGTGGAATTGCCTAACCCAGACGGAAAAACTGCTACCTTCAACTGGACATTCCCTGCTGATACCAAGAATGAGAATGGTGATGACTATCCTACATTCGAAGGAAAAGATGTAACAGATCTTCCGGCTCCAGTGAAATTTTCTCACGTTGGTTCACAACAAGTGCGCTTGGATGTTACTTTAGGAGGAGAGGCTTTGGAACCTACATTTTTGAATGTTCAAGTGGCATACAATGAGGCGGTCCCTACTCTGTATTATGCAGTAGTCGGTGGTAATATTAAGGCGCACAAATTGACTGGTGGTAAAGAACCTGAAGATATGAATGTTGAGTCATATGATTTAGGAGTTGCTTCTGGTCAGCACCCATTAAACATCCTCTTTAGCGCGGTTGATACAAACCTCTATGTGCTTGATGCAGGTAAACAATTCTACTATGTAAACGATGTGAGTGGTGTGTTGGGTGATGGCAAGATATCTGTTATCTCTAGAGATGGTAGCAAGGTGCAAACCGTGATTTCTAATGTGGGACAAGCTGCGTTTGACGATCCTTTCTATGGTTATATCGAGGGAGAAGATTTGTATTACGCCAATCGTAATACTGGTATGGTTAAAATGCCTTTAACAGATCGTGAAAAAGTATATAGCCTCTCTGAGTATCCTTGGTATGTACAACAAGCTACTCTCGGTTACTTCAACTATGGTTGGGGTTTCGGTACCATTGGAGGTATGTTCGGCAAAATCAACAATGTTTGGCACTGGACACGTTTCTACAACGGTAATGGTATCTATCGTTTCGTTGATGGTGATATTTTGGATGCAGCTATTGCTAAGGGTGATGACACCAACCGCCCTAAAGCAGGTATTATGCTCGAGGGTATGTCTCCTAAATCATTTGTCTATATTCCTAGTAGCGAGAAGATCTGTGTGCATATCATGGATGCAGGTTACAATGGTTTCTATGCTTGTACTTATGCTGAACTCGACTCTGTTGGTACCTCTAAGAATGCACTCAAACCTTACGCTGTAACATTTGATGGCAAAATGTTCGAGAGTAACACCACTGGTAACCTTCCCGCTAAAGAGGGTACTGGCTCTGAGGCTATTGGTATCTGCCAAATGACCTACGATAAGGTAAATGATTGCGTTTACTTCGCTTATCGTAACAACGCTCCTGGTGGAGAAGGCAAATTCCCACCTAGTGGTATCTACTGTTATCACGTAGCTGATGGAGCGGTTACTTGCTTAGTTGAGGGAGTTGAGGCTTATGGCGTAGCCGTAAACAACTACACTGCTAAATTGTTCTAATTAAAAAACGTTAAGGCACTTCTATGAATTGCTTGAAACAAATATCATTTCTTGCTCTTGGCTTGTGCATGGTGCTTACGCTCCATGCACAGCCCAAGCGTGAGTTTCGTGCCTCATGGCTAACTACCGTGTGGGCAATTGATTGGCCTAATCCACATAGCCAAGCTGATGCTGCTGGCCAATTGAAGCAACAAAACCACATGATCTCGCTCCTTAAACTCCACGAGAAGGCTAACCTCAATGCGGTCTTCTTCCAAGTGCGTGGTTTTTGCGATGCGATGTACAAATCTCAATACGAGCCATGGAGTCAGTACCTCACAGGTACTCGTGGTGGCGAGCCTACCTACGATCCTCTCCAACTCGTGATTGATTCTGCCCACGCACGTGGTATTGAGGTACATGCGTGGCTCAACCCTTACCGATATGCTTCTTCGGATGCTACTTATGGTAAGAATGATCCTAAAGATTATCACAACACCCATCCCGAGTGGCTGGTAAAATGTGGTGATATCACTATCCTCAATCCATCCCTACCTGAAGTGCGCGAGCAAATATGCAAGGTAGTTGTTGATATCGTTAAGAACTACGATGTGGATGGTATTATCTTCGACGACTATTTCCATCAATCGGGTTATCAAAACTCGTATGATGATGCACAATATAATGCGTACAAAGACACAGCGGCTAATGTTATGTCACGTGCTGACTGGCGTCGTGCACAAAACAACCTTATGGTACGCATGGTCAACGATGCCATCAAGGCTACCAAACCTTGGGTCAAGTTCGGTATCGGTCCTGCGGGTGTGGCAGGTAAGGCAAACACTTCTGCTCCAGTCTATGGCGTAGAACCTTGTCCTTCTCCTTCTAGCGACTGGCAGTATAACCAAATCTATGCCGATCCTCTTGCTTGGTACAACGAGAAGACTATTGACTATATGGCTCCTCAAATCTATTGGACCATCAAATCTACCACCAACTATGACTTGCTTGCTCATTGGTGGTCAGATATGGCGTGCCATTTCAATCGTCATATGTATGTAAGCCATAGTTTAAGTGCAATGGTTTCTGATAACGTATCTCTGTCTAGTGGTCAATTCCACAAAGATGAGATTGGCGCACAAACCGAACTCAACCGCCTATACGACCGTATGGATGCACCGGGTAGTTGCTGGTATGGCTTCTCAGATGGTATGTCCACCAAGGACTTCTTCCTCTACATTGAGTCGGATGTCAATACCAATGCGGCTGTGGTGCCACAAATGTCTTGGCTTTCTACCAACGAGTGCCTCTATGTGAGCAATATCACCAAGTCGGGTAATAAACTCACTTGGAAAGCACCTAAGTCTAATCTTCGCTATGTGGTGTATCAAATACCTGCATCAGAGATTGGCAAACCTGGCATAGCACACTCTAGCCAATATCTCTTGGGTACAACCTATACCAACGAATTTAATGTGGCGAATAAGTTTGCTCTTGATGCTTCTATTCCATCTGTTTATGCGGTGGCTGTGTTGGATCGTTATGGCAACGAGCACCCTGCACGCACGATGGATAATACCTCATGGGGCAAGTCGCCTGTGGCTGAGATTACGTATCCGTTGAACAATACGCCTGCACTTATGCCATGCAATGTGACATGGAAACCTGTCACAGGGGCTGACTCATACTTCTTCCAATTCTCTAAGTCTGCTGACTTCTCAGAGATCGACTATGAGTACGAAGTGGCTGAGCCTACTTTCTATTTGGGTAAGATCTATTGGCTCAAAGATGATGGAACATACTACTGGCGCGTGCGTACACGTAGTATGAATAAGGAGGATTCCTTCACAAGTATCCATGCCTTTGAGGGATCTTATTTCCGTATGCAATCCCCTGCTGATGGAGATACGTGTGACTTCGTAACACCAACTTTCGTGTGCGACAAGGTCAACTATTCAACAGTTAAATATACCTTTGAACTATCAACTACAGCCAAATTTGACGAGGCATCTATGGTACACGTGGGTACTTTATCTACCAATAGCTACAAATTGCCATTCGACCTCTTGGCTTCTCGCGACTACTATGTGCGTGCAACGGCTGAGTTCAATGGCATACAGGTAATGACAACTACTACCAAGTTCCGCACCAAAGCGCAGTATGTTCCTGTTCCTGTTATCACTTGGCCAACCAATGGCATAGATATTGCGGGAGAGGATTTGAAGATTGTTTGGAAACAACAAGCATCATCTGGCTTCCAAGTGGAACTTAGTACATCCAAGACCTTTGCTCCACGCAATACGACTAAGATTCGTCTAGACGACCCTGCTGCTACCAATACTACAACTACGCTTAAAGCAGGTAAATGGTATATCCGTGTGTCTGCCGTTAAAGAGGGTGGATATACTGATCCTTCTAAAGTGGTGGAGGTGAATATGGGTGTCGCAGGTGGCGTGAATGGCTTAGAGGATACATCCGATGTAGATAATGTGACGATTTCTACCACTCCTACTAAGATGGTTGAGAATGGACATGTCTATATCCTGCGCAACGGCAAACGTTACAATATTCTTGGTTCTATTCTTCAGTAAACACCATAGGATTACCATAGGATTACCATAGGATTACCATAGGATTCCGCTACCCTTGCGCTACCTTTGCGCTAGCAATAAAATAGAAAACTAATTAACAATTAGATAAACAACACAATTAATTTACTTAACGCAACCGAGGTCCACCGTGGACGTGTCCACACGGATGAGGAAGCAATTTATTAACCAAAAAACAACAAATTTATGAAAAGATTTTCAATCTTTTTTGCAGCTCTTTTTGTAGCTGTGACTTCATTTGCTGCCGTTTCTTATGAGTTGAACGGTGGTGTGACCAATGATGACAATTGGTTGACTAAAAACGACATGTTCCAAGCATGTATGGCAGAGTGCGGTGTTACCGGTCTTGCTACTTTGGACGAGTTGAAAGCTTCTGCAGATCCATTTACTACTATCTGCGGTAAATTGACTGATGTTACTGGCATGTTGAATGCTGAGAAATGGGACTGGCTTGAGGCTTACATCATTTCTGTTCAAAACGTTGATCCTAATGCTCTCGCGCTTGTAGAGGGTACTACTTCTGCACAATGGCGTTATGCTGTGGCTGCTTTCTTCTTGGAGAGCAAGCGTGGTGCTTGGCCAGTATCTGCAGACTTCTCCGTAGCTGGTAAAGTTGACGCTTTCATGCCTGCATGGAAACACGCTTTCGCTAACCCAACTGAGCCAACAGCTGAGTTCGTATTGAACGCTCCTTACCTCGAGGGTAAAACTTTCGACGGTTGGTATGCTGCTGCTGACTTCTCTGGCGACAAAGTAACTACCGTTAACGCTGAGACAACTGGTACTCTCTACGCTAAGTGGGTTGACTATGTATCTACTATCGCTGAGGTTCGCGCATTGGCAGACGATACAGAGGCTAAAACTTCTGGTGTTGTTAACTTCATCTCTGGCAAGAATGTATGGATCCAAGATGCTACTGGTGGTATCCTTGTTTACACATCTGAGACTCCAGCTTGCGAGGTAGGTCAAAAGATCACTGTTAAGGGTAAGAAAGTTATGTACGGTGACGCTCCAGAGATTTCTGGTGCAGTTATCGAGGCTACTGAGGCTGGTACATTGTACGATATCGTTGCTTATGAGAACCTCGCTGCTCTTGTAGCTGACTCTCTCGAGCACAAATACTTCGCTACACGCGTTACTGTTCCTGGCGTAACTATCGTTGAGTACGATTCTTACAACAACCCAACTGTACAAGATGCTGCTGGTAACAAAGCAAAATGCTACAAGATGGTTCTTGACCCAACTGCTTACCCAGTAGGTTGCAAGGTAACTGTTACTGGTGTTGCGGCTTGGCACTATGTATTCCAATTCGTTGGTGATGCTAAGGACATCGTTCGTCCTGTTGTAGGTAAAGTTGAGGATTACACATATCCTGTTCGTCACGATGGTCGCTACTCTTTGAAGAACAACTGGGTAATCTCTAACATCGAGGATAACTTCGCTGCTAACAAACCAGGTTCTACTGACCATGTTCGTGGTATGGCTGCTAAGGACGGTATCATGTACTTCATCGACCGTGAGCTCAAACAAATCAAACGCGTTGACGGTAAGACTGGTGATATGCTCGATCCTATCGTACTCCAAGGTACTGACACTCTCTTCAAAGCTGCTACTGTTGACTCTGTAGGTAACACTACTTGGGCTGACAAGACTACTCTTCCTTACAATGACCTCAAGTTCGACCAAGCTGGTAACTGCTTGATCGGTGCTTGTATGACAGGTGCTACTACTTGCCAAACATTCTTCATCTACGTTGTTGATCTTGAGACAGGTGTTTGCACCAAACTCATCGAGGACGTTCTTTGGGAGAACCCAGGTTTGAACGAGGTTAAGTTCCGTTTCGACGCATTCGGTGTTGCAGGTGATGTAACTAAGAATGGTGTTATCATGGCTGCTGACGCTAACGGTTCTTGGAACGTATATCGTTGGTTGATCGAGGGTGGCGTTGCTGGCGAAGGCGAGCAAGTTGCTGTTCTTCTCGACCCAGCTGTTGACCAATCACTCTTCGTTAACGCTACTGGTTTCGGTACAGCTCCTCAAATCTTCCCACAAATTGAGGATGGTTCACTCTTCTATGTTGACGGTTTCAACACATTGCCAATGTTGTTCTACGGTTCACCAGAGGAAGGTGCAATGCTTATCGACGACTTCATCAACGTTCCTACAGGTACTAAAGTATGGAACACTGATACTATCTCTATGAACCAAGGTCACAACGGTCTCATCGAGTTCCAAGTAGGTAAGGAGTACTTCCTCCTTATGGCTGCTACCAACACAGCTGGTTCTCCAACTTCTGCTTTCGCACTCTACAAGTTTGCTGACGCTGACCGTGCATTTGAGGGCCTTGAGCCACTTTGGTACTTCCCACACAACGGTCTTGGTTCTACAACCAACGGTTGCCGTACAGCTGTTCCTTCAGTTGACGTAGTAAGCGAGACAGAGGCTACCCTCTACATCTACGCTAACAACAACGGTTACGGTGCTTACACTTTGACTATCGATCCTACTATCTCTGCTGTAGAGGATGTTGAGACTGTTAAGGTTGAGGCTAAGAAGATCATCGAGAACGGTAACATCGTAGTAATCAAGAACGGTGTTAAATACAACATGCTCGGTGCTGAGATTAAGTAATTCTCTAAGGCTTACTTAGAAGTTATTTTAACTCAAATAACCATAATTCAGGAGTGCGTCACACGACGCACTCCTTTTTATTTTCTCGCCTCTAAACACTAAACTCTAAACACTAAACTAAAAACTTCTAACTTTAGACAAAAAAATTTGCATATATCCAATATTTTTATTACCTTTGTGCGCTAAATTTATAACACACGAATTTAACTACTAAATTTTACATACCATGAAAAGAATTTTACTTTCGTTAGTCTCTTTGTTGTGTATAGCATCATCCTATGCTATTTCACTGAACGGTGTCGAGTATACCATCGATACTCTATCTATGTTCCCTGCTGGTCCTGGTACAACGTACTATGAACTACGCCTCCTCCGTGCGGATAATGGAAAAGGTCGTCTAGATGCCTTCCTTCTAGCAGTAGACACTCGCGATCCTTATGTGAAAGTTGAGCAAGTGCTAGGTACAGGTAAAATTACAGGTACAGAAACTCCATCTAAAATGGCAACTCGTAGCACTACAGAGAACAAAATCTTCTTTGCTGGAGCTAATGGTGACTTCTTTACAACCCAAGATGATCAATCTACATCTGCGTATCATGAAGTAGGATTACCTGTTAGTACTACTATCGTGAATAACGAATACGCTCATACGCCTATCGCTAATCGTACCAAACGACGCTTAGGTGCTATCGATGCAGATGGCAAAGGTATCACCGCTAACAAGCACTCTATCTCAATGAATCTTGTTCTTGCTGATACTACTCTTGAAATCAAACATGCCAACTATTTACGTAAAGACAACGAATTGGTTCTTTATAACATCCACAATGGTACAACTACTGCTACCAATGCTTATGGAACTGAGGTGCAAATCCAACTCTTGGATGGCGAAAAATGGCAGACCTCTGGTATTATGAGAGCCAAAGTAACTAAGGTAGAAGATCAAGTAGGATCAATGCCTCTTGATAAAGATCATGCTGTACTTTCTGGTCATGGTACTATGGCAACAGAACTCCTCAAACTCAAAGTAGGTGATGAGATTACACTTGATTTCGAAATCAAATTTGATGATGAATTAGTAAATATTGCACAAGCAATTGGTAGTGACAACTATACTCAAATCCTAGTAAATGGTAAGGTGGCTCAAGATGGTTTCTGGAATGAGTTACACCCTCGTACAGGTTTTGGTGCTTCATTTACCCGTGATACCGTATACATGTTGGTCGTTGATGGTCGTGGCGTAAGTACTGGATGTACCACCAAGGTATTAGCAGAGATTCTCCAACACTATGGAGCATACAATGCTGTTAACTGGGATGGCGGCGGCAGTTCATGTGTGTACGTCCGTCCTCTTGGGCCTATGAATAATGGTTCGGATGGTCAAGAACGTGCCTGTGGCAATGGTATGTTCGCTGTAGCACAAGTGCCTGAAACGGATAATAATATAGTCGCTATTGCACCTTATATGCCTAACTATTATCTTCCTCGTTACGGTGTGGCGGCTCCTCAGTTCTTAGGATATAACAAGTATGGTGTTCTCGTAGAAACCAATGTGACAGGCGTGCAACTTTCATGCGATCCTCAAGTTGGTGAGATCCTTCCTGATGGTCGTTTCTTGGCATCAGGAGAGAATGGTGGTAAATTGACTGCTACATGGGGAAGCGTGACAACTGATCTTGATGTACGAATCGTTACTTCTGCACCTATTTCTATTCGTCTAGACTCAGTTCTTTGCGATGCATTGCACCCATATAAAGTTGAAGTTTTAGGTACTGTTGGCAATAATACAGTTGAAGTGTTGGCAGATGCTTTAGAGTGGGAGTCTTTAGATCCTTCTATCGCAACCGTAAATGCAAAAGGTGAAGTTACAGGCGTTAAGAATGGCCGAGTAGTCGTTGTTGGTACACTTGGCGAATTCTCTGATAGTATCATAGTTGATGTAGAGGTTGCTGAGGCTAATCAAATCGTATGGGACGACTTCCGCAATGCTGCTTCATGGGAAGTTACTGGTTCTCCTACATCTTTCAACCCATCTCTCTCTGTTCCGCAAGATGCTTCTGCTCCTGTTACCTTGAACTTTACTTATGGTTCAGGACGTAACAAGTTCTTGCAGTTGTCTAAAGATTCACTTCTTTACTCATTACCAGAGAAAGTGCTTGTGCCAATGACTTCTAATGCAGTATTTGAAAAGGTAATTGTGATGATTCGTGCTAACAACTCTACAACCACAGAGCAAATCACTTTCTTAAATGTTGTTGCAAATGAGGAACATGTTCTTGAAATAGATGTGAAAGAGCGCTTTGGCGATGATGCAGCTATCTATCCATTGCAATTCTTGTCAGTTAAGATGATTCCTACTACTGGAACACCAAATGGCGCATGTTATGTAACACTTCCTGGTATTATCGAGGTATTTGCAGAAGGAACTACTGATGTAGATAATATCACATCATCTCAATCTACCACCTTGAAGTATATTCAGAATGGTTCACTCTTTATTCAAACCAGTGATAAAACATATGATGTTCTTGGACAACAAGTAACCAAGTGATAATAATTAAAATTTATATAGTATGAAAAAAACATTTTTATTTCTTCTTGCAATCTCTGCTGCATTGTTCGCAAGTGCTGAGATTCGCGTACTCAGCGATGTGAAGTTGGGCGAAGGTTTCTTCCCACGCTTTGTAGATGCAGAGACCGTTACTTATCTTGCTGCTGAAAATGCACAATATGTTGCAGCTCCAGTAGATCTTAATGCAGAATTGCGCGTGGATAATGAGAATCTTGATCTCAATCTTTATCGTAATGGCAAAAAACTTGTATTGAAACCTCATGGTGATGTGAACTACATTTGCGCTTCCTTGTCTCCAGATCAAACTCGCATCCTATTCCGTACACAAAAAGGTACAGCAATTTGTGATTTGACAGGTAAGGAAATTATCAACCTTGGTCGTGAAATCAATGCGCCTGTATGGTATGGTAATGACTATGTGGTAGGTATGGATAGTGAGCACGATGGTTACTTCAACCTTTCTGCTGCTATTGTGATTGCTTCTGTAGATGGTCAAGAATATAAACAACTTACTGATCCTGCAGGTATGGGTATCTTCCCAAGTGTTGATGCCCTTTCAGGTCGTATCGTATATGGTACAGAGGGTGGTGATATTCGTATGATCCAACTCAATTTGACCGAGCAACCTATTCGCAAATCTGTGCCAAGTTTAGTAAAAAAGATCGATGGCAATCTTTTGGCAGATATGAAACGCAGTGCAAAACGCGCTGCTACCAAAAACGCATCAGATTACAAGATCTATATTAACCCTGGTCACGGTGGTTGGGATTCTAACGACCGTCTCATGTATATCTATCCTATCTTCGTTAATCAAGTAGTACAAGAGGGATATACCCGTGAGCAAAGTTTCTGGGAGAGCCAATCTAACTTGGATAAAGGTTTGCGTCTAGACTCTATCCTAAGATCACTTGGATTCCAAACCAAAATGTCTCGTGTTACCAATACTTCTGAAGGTGATATGGATCTCTACGATATCGTAGTGGAAGCTAATACCTTCAATTCTGACTTTATGCTTTCTATCCACTCTAATGCTGGTAACCCTTCTAACTATATCCTCCAACTCTATTCTGGTATGACTCCAGGTGATAATCGCACCTATAGTCATATGCCTACAGCTGCTAACTCTGAGGCGGGCCGTAAGATCACTACTCTTATGGGTGACAACCAATACAGCAACGAGGTTAGTTGTTGGACTCGCGTTCCTATGATTGCAGGTGATAAAACTTTCGCTCGCGATATTATGGGTTGGAGCAATGGTTATGGTGTGCTCCGTTGGTTGAATGTGCCTGGTACTATTTCCGAAGGTATGATGCACGACTATTTGCCTGAAACCTATCGTTTGATGAATATCGATTATAAGTACCAAGAAGCTTTCTATTTCGCTAAGACTTTCTATACATGGTTCTGCGATGCTAAATTGCCTAATGGTGCTATTGGTGGTAAGATCCATGATGATTATCAAAAACAAATCTTCCCTGATTACAAACCAAACAAGAATACTCGTGACGTCTTCCGTCCAATCCTCAAGGGTGTGGTAGAATTGTGGCAAAATGATCAAAAGATTGCTTCTTACACAACTGATACATTGTATAATGGTTGCTATTTCTTCTGGGATCTCAAACCTGGTACATATGTAGTGAAAGCTGTGCCAGAAGGATACTATCCTCAAGAGCAAACATTGGTTGTTGAGAATGATAAAATTTCATATGCTAACTTTGCATTGACTGCAAAACGTCAAAGTCCACTTGAGGTTATCTCTTATAGCCCACACGTAGAGTTGACTGATAGTCAGATGGTATCTGTTACAGTGGCTTTGGATTTCAACTGGGATGCTCAAGAAGATAGTACTACTGCGGCATTCTCTGTTTCACCTGTTGTTGATGGTAAGGTTACTTATGAGGATGGTGGTCGTCGCCTCCGCTTTACCCCAACTAAGCGTTTTGAACCAGGTACAGAGTATACAGTTACTTTGGGAACCGGTGCCTGCCATCCAGATGTGAACTTTGAAAATCACCTTAAGGAGACTTTCTCTTTCAAGTTCCGTACTCAAATGCGTGGTAATTTGAAAGTGGTTCAAACTTATCCTGCAGATGGTGCAGTAGATGTTCCATTGAATCCTTCATTCATCTCCATCTTCGATGGTAAACTTGCTAACTCTGCTAATAAATATTTCAAGGTATACGATGCTTCAGGTAATGATATCAGTCCAGTTGCTCGTAATGTGAAACTCAATGCCGCTGCTCCAGAACCTTATGGATCTGCTCGCTTTGATTTGAAGGCTGGTACATTGAAGGCTAATTCTACTTATAAGATGGTGATTGGCGCAGAGGTTGCAGATGTAAATGGTGTGATTGTGAATGACCCAGTAACTATTACCTTTACTACTGGCAACGAAGTTGAACCTTCAGTTCCTATGGTTAATGCTCTTGACTCTCTCTTCTTTGAGGGCGACAAAGAGAATTCTGTAGGTACATCTTCTGTTTCAACATTGATTAATAAAACTTCTAAGTTGGAAGGTCTTGCTTCGAATAAATTGTCTTATACTTTCTCTGAGGCTAATGGTGAGGCTGTTTATGTAGCAGACGATGTGGCTGCAATTCAAGGTAACAGCCAATCAACTCTTGGTATGTATGTTTTTGCTAACTACTCATTCAATACCCTTTATGCAAAATGGGCAGTTGAAGGTGATATCCAATATACCAAGATCTGTGACCTTGATTACGCAGGTTGGCTCTACCAAGAGGCAGATATGTCTGCTCTTCCAGAAGGTGTAGATTACCAATTTATGGGCTTCAAGTTGGTTCGCGGTACTTCTTTCCTCTCTGAGTCAGGCGATATTAGCGTAGATGCAATTCGTGTACAATTTGAACCTTCTACAACTGATGTGGAAAATGTCGAGTTGAATACAAATGCTAACCGCAAACATATTGAGAATGGTTATCTCCACATCCTTCTAAATGGAGTTACATATAATGTACAAGGTGCTGTTGTGAAATAAACCAACAAATATCCTTGAATAAAAAAAGACAGGGAACACAAAACTGTGTTCCCTGTTTTTTCACCCTTCGCCTATACACCTATACACCTATACACCATAAACTATAAACTTTTAACTAAAATTTGCATGTTTGCAAAATTTTTATTACCTTTGCAGTCTAATTTATTTTAAGGTGATTGAATATTAAATTTTATATACCATGAAAAGAATTTTACTTTCGTTACTTTCTCTTTTATGTATAGCATCTTCCTATGCTATATCTTTAAATGGTATCGAGTATACCATCGATACCCTTGCTATGTTCCCTGCAGGTCCTGGTTCTACTTATTACGAGTTACGCCTCCTTCGTGCCGACAATGGCAAAAGTCGTCTGGATGCTTTTCTTTTAGCAGTAGATACTCGTGATCCTTATGTACAAGTGCAACAAGTTTTGGGTAAAAGCAAGGTAACTGGGTGTGAGGTACCTTCAAGCATGGCTAAACGTAGCACCACAGATACGGAGATTTATTTTGGTGGTGTCAATGGCGATTTCTTTGCATATGAAGCGCCTGTAGGTACTACGATTATTAATAATCAATATGCACTTACACCTGCGGGTTCTGGCGGAGGTCGTCGTCATGGTGGTATTGATGCTGATGGTCGAGGTGTAACTGCGTACACGCACACTTATTCATTGAAGGTGGAGATGCCATACGATACAACTCTCACCATTCACCATGTAAATGACTATCGTGATGAAAATCAGCTGGTACTTTTTAACCATCATCTAGGAACAACTACAGGTTCTAACGCCTATGGTACTGAGGTGAAAATCCAATTGCTAGAAGGCGAAACTTGGAAAACAACCGGTACTATGAAAGCCAAAGTTCTTGCAAAAGAAGAAAATGTAGGTTCTATGCCTTTAGCTGCCGATTATGCCGTCCTTTCTGGTCATGGTTCTATGCAAAAAGAGTTGAACAAACTCAATGTCGGTGATGAAATAACACTCTCATTTGAGATGCGTCTCGATGATGAATTGGTTAATGTTGCACAATTGATAGGCGGTGACCACTATGAGGCTATGATTCTTGATGATGGCAAGGTGGCACAATCTGGTTTCTGGAATGAGTTGCACCCTCGTACTGGTTTCGGTGTCTCTCAAACCCGTGATACCGTATTTATGATTGTTGTGGATGGTCGTGGTGCCAGTGTAGGTTGTACTACTAAAGTAATGGCTGAGATTCTTAAACATCATGGTGCATGGAATGCTGTCAATTGGGACGGTGGCGGCAGTTCATGTATGTATATTCGCCCATTTGATCAAATGAATAATGGTTCTGATGGTAAGGAACGTGCCGTTACAAATGCAATGTTTGCTGTGGCTCATGTGCCAGAAGTAGATAATACTGTAGTTTCTATTGCTCCTTATATGCCTAACTATTATCTCCCTCGTTATGGCGTGGCTGCTCCTCAATTCTTGGGATATAATAAGTATGGTGTTTTAGTGGAACCTAATGTTACAGGTGTGCAACTTTCTTGCGATCCTGAAGTGGGTGAGGTGTTAGAAGATGGTCGTTTCTTGGCTTCTGGTGAGAAAGGTGGTAAACTGGTAGCAACATGGGGTGATGTGACTACTGAATTAGATGTGCGTATCATAGCTTCTGCTCCTATTGAAATTCGATTAGACTCAGTTTTGTGCGACTCTTATCATCCATACAAGGTTGAAGTGATTGGTACCGTAGGTAATAATACCGTTGAGATTCTATCGGATGCATTGACTTGGACATCAGAAGATCCAACAATAGCTGCTATCAATGAAAATGGTGAAATCGTAGGATTGAAAAATGGTAGAACCATAGTTACAGGTCGACTAGGTACCTTCTACGACAAAATAATCGTAGATGTAGAGGTCGCAGAAGCTAATCAAATGGTATGGGATGATTTCCGTAATGCTGCTTCATGGGAGGTTACCGGTTCTCCTACATCTTTCAACCCATCTCTCTCTGTCCCTCAAGATGCTTCTGCTCCTGTTACATTGAACTTTACTTATGGTTCTGGTCGTAACAAGTTCTTGCAATTGTCTAAAGATTCACTTCTTTACTCATTACCAGAGAAAGTGCTTGTGCCAATGACTTCTAATGCAGTATTTGAAAAGGTAATTGTGATGATTCGTGCTAACAACTCTACAACCACTGAGCAAATCACTTTCTTAAATGTTGCTGCAAATGAGGAACATGTTCTTGAAATAGATGTGAAAGAGCGTTTTGGCGATGATGTAGCAATTTATCCATTGCGATTCTTATCTCTAAAGATGATCCCTACTACAGGAACACCAAATGGTGCATGTTTTGTAACCCTTCCTGGTATTATCGAGGTGTTTGCTGAAGGAACTACTGATGTAGATAATATTACATCATCTCAATCTACTACCTTGAAGTATATTAAGAATGGTTCTCTATACATTCAAACTGGTGATAAAATATTTGATGTTTTGGGACAACAAGTAACCAAGTAAAATATATCTAAATTTATATTATATGAAAAAAACATTTTTATTTCTTCTTGCAATCTCTGCTGCATTGTTCGTTAATGCTGAGATTCGCGTATTGAGCGATGTCAAGTTAGGTGAAGGTTATTTCCCTCGCTTTGTTGATGCAGAAACAGTTACTTATCTCGCAGCAGAAAATGCTCGTTATGTAGCTGGACTAACTGATGTGGATGCTGAACTTCGTGTAGATAATGAGGATCTTAATCTCAATCTCTATCGTAACGGCGAGCATATTGTCCTCAAACCTCATGGTGATGTGAACTATATTTGGTCATCACTTTCTCCTAACAAAAAGTACATTCTCTTTAATACCTTGCATGGTACCGCTATCTGTGATTTGACAGGTAAAGAGTTGGTCAACTTGGGTAACATCAATGCTCCTGTTTGGTATGGTAATGATTATGTAGTTGGTATGAATGATCAACATGATGGATACTTTATCACCTCTTCTGAGATTATGATGGCGTCTGTGGATGGTGAGGAGCGTGTTGCCCTGACAAAAGCAGAAGATATGGGCTATTATCCAAATGTTGATGCTGTTTCAGGTCGCGTTGTTTATAGCAATGAGAAAGGTGAAATTCGCATGTTGCAACTTAATCTAACCGAGCAACCTATTCGCAAATCACTTCCACGCCTGGTACAAAAACCTAGTGCAAACCTATTGGCAGAGATGGAGCGTAAGGCAAAACGCGTTGCGACTCAAGAAGCTGCCTCTTATAAGATTTACATCAATCCAGGTCACGGCGGTTATGGCGGTGATGACCGTGGTATGTATCTATATCCTATCTTTATCAACGGACAGGTAAACGAAGCCGGCGGTTATACCAAAGAACAAACATTCTGGGAGAGCCAATCTAACCTCGATAAGGGGCTTCGCCTAGATACTATGCTTCGTGCACTCGGCTTCCAAACCAAACTTTCTCGTATTACGAATACAGAGGATGACGACCGCTCTTTGTCTGCGATTGTAGCTGAGGCAGATGCTTGGAACTCCGATTTCATGCTTTCTATCCACTCTAATGCGGGTAATCCTTCTAACTATATTCTTCAACTCTATTCTGGTATAACTCCTGGTGATAATCGTACTTATAGCCATATGCCAGTACATTCAGAAACCAGTCGTAAAATTACTACATTGATGGGTGATAACCAATATATGAATGAAGTAAGCTGCTGGACACGTGTTCCTTATATTGCAGGTGACAAGACTTTTGCTCGCGACATTATGGGGTGGAGCAATGGTTATGGTGTGCTCCGTTGGTTGGATGTACCTGGTACTATTTCCGAGGGTATGATGCACGATTATCTTCCTGAGACTTACCGACTTGTGAATATTGATTACAAGCGTCAAGAATCTTTCTATTTTGCTAAGACTTTCTATACATGGTTCTGTGGAAAAGAATTACCTTATGGTGCTATCGGTGGTAAAATCCATGATGTGTATCAAAAACAACTTTTCCCTGACTATAAACCTAATAAGAATACTCGTGATGTCTTCCGTCCTATCCTTAATGGTTTAGTAGAGTTGTGGCAAGATGGTCAAAAATTAGCTTCTTACACCACTGATACATTGTATAATGGTTGCTATTTCTTCTGGGATCTCAAACCAGGTACTTACGTAGTTAAGGCGATGCCTAATGGTTATTATCCACAAGAAGATACATTGGTTGTTGAGAATGATAAAATCTCTTATGCAAACTTTGGTTTGCAGATGAAACGTGAAACTCCTCCTGTAGTACTTGACTATAGTCCAAAGGTAGAGATTACAGATAGTGTTCTTGTTTCTACTAATCTTACATTCTCTTTTAACTGGGATATGAATGAGGAGGAAACAGCAGCCGCTCTTACTATTACACCAGCTGTAGAGGGTACTATTACTTTTGAGGATGATGCTCATACCATGCGCTTCAAACCTGCTTCACGTTTCGAGCCAGGTACAGAGTATACTGTTACTTTGGGTACTGGCGCTTGCCACCCAGATGCTACATTTGATAACCACTTGCAAGAACCATTTACCTTCAAATTCCGTACTCAAAACCGTGGTGCAGTGCGAGTAATTCAAACTTATCCTGTTGATGGTTCAGAAGGTAACCCTGTAGATGCCGCTTTCATTGCTATCTTTGATAATAAGTTGGCTAACTCATCTAATAAATACTTCAAAGTATATGATGCTGCGGGTAATGACATTAGTCCTGTTTCTCGTAATGTGAAACTCAATGGTGCAGCTCCTGCTCCTTATGGATCTGCTAAGTTTGAATTGAAGGCAGGTACACTCAAACCTAACTCTGAGTATAAGATGGTTATTGGTGCTGAAGTAGTAGATGTTAATGGTGTGATTGTAAATGATCCTGTAATAGTTACCTTTAAAACTGGTGACGAAGTGACTTCTTCTCTTCCAATCTTGAATAATTTGGATTCACTCTATTTCGAGGGCGATAAGGAAACTTCTGTAGGTGTTGCATCTGTTTCAACATTGAGAAACACTGCTTCTAAGTTCGAAGGCTTGGCTTCTAATAAGTTGACTTATACTTTCGCTGAAGCGAATGGTGAGGCTGTTTATCTTGTGGATGATGTTACTGCTATCAAGGGTAATAGTCTCTCTACATTTGGTATGCATATCTTCGGTGATTATACATTCAATACTCTATATGCAAAATGGGCAGTTGAAGGAGATATCCAATATACCAAGATCTGTGACCTTGATTACGCAGGTTGGCTCTACCAAGAGGCGGATATGTCTGCTCTTCCAGAAGGTGTAGATTACCAATTCATGGGCTTCAAGATTGTTCGCGGTACTTCATTCCTTTCTGAGAAGGGTGAGATAAGCGTGGATGCTTTGCGTGTAAAGTTCGAAGAGTCTGTAGATTCTGCTGTAGAGGATGTTGTTGCTCCTGAACTCGCACCTCTCAAAACCATCGAGAACGGTTATCTCCATATTCTTTTGAATGGAATTGAGTATAACGTACAAGGTGCTGTTGTGAAATAAGCCCACACATATCTTTGAATAAATAAAGACAGGGGACACAAATTGTGTTCCCTGTTTTTTCACCCTTCGCCTATACACCTATACACCATACACCATACACCATAAACTTTCAACTAAAATTTGCATATATGCATTTTTTTTTGTAACTTTGCAGGCTGATTTGTATGGTTATACGAATTGACGAAAAAGAATATTAAATGTTAACTATTAATTATTAACTATAAATATGGGTTTTATAGACATTATTACTAAATTATTTGGCAACAAGTCGCAAAAAGATATGCAGGCTGTGATGCCATATGTAGAAAAAATAAAAGCGATCTATGCTGAGATAGATGCTTTGACAGATGACGAACTCCGTGCACGCAGTGCGGCGCTCATGCAACGCTTGCAAGATGCTGTAGCTGCGGATAAGTCTAAAATAGTGGAGTTGAAAGCTACCATCGAATCTCTTGAGATCGATAAGCGCGAAAAGGTGTATAACGAAATCGATTCCCTCGAAAAAGAGATCCTTGATATTTATGACAAGACCTTAATGGATATTTTGCCAGATGCCTTCGCTATTGTCAAAAGTACCGCTCGTCGTTTCGCTCAAAACGAGACGATTGCTGTAACGGCTACCCAGATGGATCGCGACTTAGCGGCAGATACTCGTTTTGACTTTGTGGAAATCGAGGGTGATAAGGCTATCTATCACAACTCATGGACTGCAGGTGGTAACGAGGTGGTATGGGATATGGTGCATTACGATGTACAGTTGATAGGTGGTATTGTTTTGCACGAAGGAAAGATCGCAGAGATGGCTACAGGTGAGGGTAAGACTCTCGTGGCTACTTTGCCTGTATTCCTCAATGCTTTGACCCATGAGGGTGTACACGTGGTAACAGTCAACGACTACCTCGCTAAGCGTGACTCTGAGTGGATGGGACCTCTTTATATGTTCCACGGTCTTACTGTAGATTGTATTGATAAACATCGTCCTAACTCTGATGAGCGACGTCGTGCTTATGCTTGTGATATTACTTTTGGTACCAATAACGAATTTGGTTTTGACTACCTTCGTGATAACATGGCGACTAGTCCAATGGACCTTGTGCAACGTGGTCACAACTATGCCATCGTGGATGAGGTGGACTCTGTCTTGATTGATGATGCTCGTACACCATTGATTATCAGTGGACCTATTCCAAAAGGTGAGGACCAAATGTATGATGAATACAAACATCGTGTCGAACTTCTTGTTCGTACGCAAAATACCCTTACTACTAAACTTCTTGCAGAAGCAAAAGCCAAGATGGCTAGTGCGGATGATAAAGAACGCGAGGCAGGTGAGTTAGCTCTATTCCGTGTCTTCAAAGGCATGCCAAAGAGCAAGGCACTCATTAAATACCTCAGTGAACCAGGTGTAAAGGTGCGTTTGCAAAAGACAGAAGAGTTCTATCTCCAAGAAAACGAGAAAAACATGCACATTGCTACGGACGAACTCTATTTTGTGATTGATGAGAAACATAAGACCATTGAGCTAACAGATAAAGGTATTGATACCCTTACTGGCAATACCGATGATCCTAAGTTCTTCGTCTTGCCTGATGTAGGTAGTGAGGTTGCTGATATTGAGAAGATGGATATCTCTGCAGAGGAAAAACAGCAGAAGAAAGATGAGGTGCTAGCAAACTATAGCATTAAGTCAGAGCGTGTACATACTGTTCATCAATTGCTCAAGGCATACACTCTCTTTGAGAAAGATGTGGACTATATCATTGATGATAACCAAGTTAAGATCGTCGATGAGCAAACAGGTCGTGTGATGGATGGTCGCCGTTGGTCTGACGGTTTGCATCAAGCCGTAGAGGCGAAGGAGAATGTGAAGGTAGAGGGCGCTACCCAAACTTTTGCAACCATCACTCTCCAAAACTACTTCCGTATGTATCACAAACTTGCTGGTATGACGGGTACAGCTGAGACAGAGGCTGGTGAGTTCTGGAATATCTATAAATTGGATGTAGTGGTTATTCCTACTAATCGTCCTATTGCTCGTGAAGATATGAATGATCGTCTCTATCGTACCAAGCGTGAAAAATACAACGCAGTTATTGAGGAGATTGTTCAGTTGGTGGCCGAGGGGCGTCCTGTTTTGGTGGGTACAACTTCTGTGGAAATCAGTGAGTTGCTAAGTCGTATGCTCACTTTGCGTAAGATCAAACACAATGTCCTTAACGCCAAACTTCACCAACACGAGGCTAATGTCGTGGCTGAGGCGGGTCGCCCAGGAGTAGTGACAATCGCTACCAACATGGCGGGTCGTGGTACCGATATCAAACTTACTCAAGAGGTTAAGGATGCTGGTGGTCTAGCTATTATTGGTACTGAGCGTCATGAGAGTCGTCGTGTGGATCGTCAGTTGCGTGGTCGTGCGGGTCGTCAAGGTGATCCAGGATCAAGTGTGTTCTACCTCAGTATGGAAGATGATTTGATGCGTATGTTTGGTTCTGATCGTTTGGCGGGTATTATGGATAAAATGGGAATCCAAGAAGGCGAAATGATCGAACATAACATGATGTCCAATGCCGTTGAACGTGCGCAAAAGAAAGTGGAAGAAAATAACTTCGGTATGCGTAAACGCCTCATCGAGTACGATGACGTCATGAATCAACAACGTAATGTTATCTACGCTAAACGTCATCACGCTCTTATGGGCGAGCGTATTGGTGTGGATATTACCAATATGATCTACGATACAGCATACG
This sequence comes from Paludibacteraceae bacterium, assembly GCA_045532335.1. Taxonomy (GTDB): domain Bacteria; phylum Bacteroidota; class Bacteroidia; order Bacteroidales; family Paludibacteraceae; genus Colicola. The sequence continues at coordinate 12,844 of JAZSFR010000003.1, read as the reverse complement.
CTATGCTGGAAGATGCCCGTGCGATGATGGACTATGAGGCGCTCCAACTAGATGTGATGCAAGTATTTGCTATGGAAGTTCCATTTACAGAGGATGCTTTCCGTTCTGGAAAAGAGAATCTTCTCTCAGAACAATTAGCAGAGGCTGCTATGGAAGTGTTCAAACGCCGTATGGAGAACTTGCAAAAGGTAGCATATCCTGTTATCAAACAAGTCTATGAAGAGCGTGGAGCAATGTATGAGAATATTCTCATTCCAATCACAGATGGCAAGAAGGTCTATAATGTTGCAGTGAATTTGAAGGCGGCTTACGAGACTGAGTGCCGTGAGATCATTCGTGAGTTTGAAAAACGCATGGTGCTCTTCGTGATTGATGATGAGTGGAAAGATCATCTTCGTCAATTGGATGACCTCAAGCAATCTGTTCAAAATGCAAGTTACGAGCAAAAAGATCCACTCTTGATCTACAAATTGGAGTCTTTCAATATCTTCAAGCAGATGTTGGATAACTTTAATAGACGCACAATCTCTATCTTGTTCCGTGGTCAAATTCCTAATCGTGATCCAGAGGATGTACGTCAAGCACATGCTCAACAACGTCAAGACTATTCTCGCTACCGTACTCAAAAGGATGCTGTCGCTCGTGCAGCAGCAGCGTCTGGTCAAGCGGCTGCCGCTGGTCGTGACACACGCGAGCAACAACGTCCAGAACCTATTCGCGTCGAGAAGAAACCTCGTCCTAATGACCCATGTCCTTGTGGATCAGGTAAGAAGTATAAACAATGTCACGGTAAAGCTGAAGCATGATGTTAGACTTTGTAACTTGGAATGTAGATCCGATTCTTATTCACATCGGCGATGGAGGTGTCCGCTGGTACGGTTTGTTATGGGCAATAGGTATTTACCTTGCTTATCTTATCCAAGTTAAATTGTATAAAAACGAGAATTGTCCCGCAGATTGGACCGATAAACTATTCATGTGGATGGTTATAGGTCTTATTATTGGTGCACGAGTGGGGCATTGTTGGTTCTATGAATGGCATGATGTCACTCTTCCTAGTATGAAGGCATATTGCCAATACATGGGACTTTCTACCGAACCGGTGCAGATTTTTGGTTGGACGATCAACTATCGTAATCCATATATAGAGCATCCTCTCAAACTTCTCAAGATTTGGGAGGGTGGACTATCTAGCCATGGCGGAGCGTTTGGTTTGCTGACAGCTGCATGGTTACTTAATCGTAAAGTGTTCTCCAAAGAGCCTAAGTTTCACACTTCGCTTCTATGGATTATGGATCGCTTGGTTGTAGGCGTTTGTGTGACAGCTACTTTGATTCGCTTGGGCAACTTGATGAACTCTGAGATTTATGGTACACCTACTGATCTTCCTTGGGGATTCATTTTTGTTCGTGATGGTCAAACAGTCCCTTGTCACCCAACGCAAATCTATGAAATGCTTTATTGCATAGTGGGTTTTGTCGTTACTTGGACTATGTATTGGAAATTCAAAGCATATAAACGAGAAGGCCTACTGCTTGGCGTCTTCTTAGAGATCATTTTCTTTACACGTTTCTTGTTGGAGTTTATCAAAAATAACCAAGAACTCTTTGAGGATGGTCATTTGCTCAATATGGGTCAGATTCTTTCACTTCCGTTTGTTATTTGGGGTATATACCTCATCATACGCGCCTATAAGCGTCCTGCATTGCCTTGATAAAATTACGACTCCTCATATTGTGGTTACTTACCAGCTTGATCGCTACATCCATCGCGCAAACGGTGGACGATGACCAGTTTCTGTTGGATTTGGTTGCTAATCAGAGTTTGGAACTACATATGACTGATACACTTCAGGTGGGTGATTCTCTCATAGTGCTATGTGATACGATATGGAAGCACTATCCACATCCTCTCTGTTTGCCATTACTCTATGTAGCAGAGCCGATACGCTCATTGACGGATACTACGGTAGAACAATCCTATTCCATCTGGGCGATTCGACGCAATGCTTTGAGATACATAAGGGCAAATCATGCGGATTTGTATGTGGGCATAAGTGATCCGACGCGTTTGGGAAAGTTGGACTTAGGGCGAACTAGAGTGCATCGTACCGAAGTAAAAGAGAATAGAAGAGAGCAATTGAATCGCAATCGTACGATTCGAAATTTGAATTCCCCTTGGCGCAAACAAGCACAACTTTCCTTGCAATTAACTCAGAATTATGCTACTGAAAATTGGCATCAAGGAGCGGTGAATGCTTTTTCACTGCTGGGCAATGCGAAAGCTTATGTCAATTATAAGGGTAAGTATTTATCATGGGAAAACTCTGCCGAATGGCGATTGGGAGTTAGTACGATAAGTGGAGACTCGTTGCGAGTCATGAATACAACGGATGACCGTTTCCAAATTTATAGTAAGTTTGGTTATCAAGTTCATAAGAAATGGTATGTATCCACATTCGCTGATTTCAAGACCAACTTGTTTCCGAGTTATCAAAAGAATTCGAATAAGTTAAATGCTACTTTCTTGACCCCGATTAGATATACGATGGGTATCGGTGTGGATTATAAACCGATCAAAGGATTAAATATCAATATCTCTCCTGCAACCTATAAGATGGTTTATGCCAATGTCATTGATTCGACCTATGTTAATGTAGCGGACTTTGGTCTAGAAGAAAATCAACATATATTGAATGAGATAGGTAGTTCCTTGCGTGTGGAGTGGAAATGGAAACCAATTCGTGAAATAGAGTTAGAAACAAGGTTTTATTTCTTTACCAACTACAAGCAGATTGAGATAGATTTAGAGATAGATGTTGACTTTATTATCAATCGCTATATGTCTGCACAACTAATTATTTATCCTCGTTATGATGGAACAATTGAGAATGTAACCAATCGTATATCTCAAATACAATTTAAAGAACTTATTAGTGTAGGTTTTGCCCACACATTTAGATAATATGGATAAGCAATCAATACGAATTATTTATATGGGTACGCCTGATTTTGCAGTCGAGAGTTTGCGTGCCTTAGTAGAGGGCGGTTACAATGTGGTAGCTGTCGTTACCATGCCTGATAAACCCGCTGGTCGTGGACATCAATTGCAATACTCAGCAGTGAAGCAATATGCGCTCTCTGTCGGCTTACCTCTTCTTCAACCTGAACGCCTCAAAGATGAATTATTCTTGCAAGAGTTGCGTTCCTATAATGCCGATTTACAGATAGTTGTGGCGTTTCGTATGCTACCTGAAGTGGTGTGGAATATGCCTCGTTTAGGTACTTTTAATCTTCATGCTTCCCTCCTTCCTCAATACCGCGGAGCGGCTCCAATCAATTGGGCGGTGATGAATGGAGATACCGAAACGGGAGCAACTACTTTCATGCTTCAACATGAGATTGATACTGGCAATATTATTCTCCAAGAGCGTATCTCAATAGCCGATGATGAAAATGTGGGCTCTGTACACGACCGTCTTATGATGATGGGAGCCAATCTAGTTACTCGTACGGTGGATACCATCATTGATGCTGAAAACCAGGGAGTTGCTCTACCTACTATCCCGCAAAATAATGATATAGAGCTTCTCCAAGCACCTAAAATCTTCAAAGACACTTGTGCTATCGACTTCTCTCGCCCTGCACAACAGGTTTACAATCACATCCGAGGACTAAGCCCTTATCCTGCCGCTTGGATCAACCAAATGCCAGCGACTCATCCGCTAGCTGAACTCCTAAAAGGCGCAAAGGTTTATAAAGCAGCAGTAACACAACTCTCTGAGCAAAAGGGACATATAATCGTTCCTTGCGCAGATGGATATATTGATATTCTCGAACTTCAACTCCCAGGCAAGAAGCGTATGGATGCATCTGCGCTCCTCAATGGTCTAAAAAATTCACTAAACACTAAACTCTAAACACTAAACTTATATGACAATCGCTATTTTTGGCAATACACTACGCTCCGAAACGATTCGTGAAGTGAAACATATAGTGGAGTTTCTTCAGTTACGAGGTGTGAATATTGTTCTCTCTCAAGAACTTCGCCACGATGCCTTTAACCGTGAGTTTACCTCAGTAGAAGATTATGTGGCTCATACGGAGGAATCGATAGATTTTGCTTTGTCTGTAGGTGGTGATGGTACCTTCCTTACTACTGCGTCATTGGTTGGTCACCTAGATATTCCTATTCTCGGAATCAATTGCGGACACCTAGGATATCTTGCTGAGGTCCAGACTGATAATATAGATGCTGTACTTGATCAACTCATTACGAATAACTATACGATTGAGCAACGTCGTATGTTGGAAGTTACTTGCCAGCAAGGAGGTAAAATTGTATCTCCATATGCGCTCAACGAAGTGGCTATCCTCAAGTCTGGATTGAGTAGTATGATTACCATTGATGTGTCGTTAAATGGCGAGTTCCTACACAAGTATAAAGCGGACGGACTCTTGGTTGCAACTCCTACAGGATCAACGGCTTATAACCTTTCTGTAGGCGGTCCTCTCCTTGAACCACATGTCAATGCTATTATCCTAACACCCGTTGCTACACATAGTTTGAATATTCGTCCGTTGGTGGTGCTAGATGACAGCAAAATTGATGTCAAAATCTCTAGTCGTAACGGCAATTATCTTCTTAGCGTGGATGGCCGAAGTCAAGTCTTAAATCAGGATCTTCAATTGCACATTGAACGTTCACAACGCACCATTAAATTGGTGCGCATTAACGGACAAACCTTTATGCAATCTCTTAAAGAAAAACTTTACTGGGGCAAATGATTGATTACGAACAAATAATAAAAAAATATTGCGCAGATAATACGGAATTATACGATATCCTTATGACGCACTCGCGTCAGGTTGCCGACCGTGCTCTTGCTATATTAGCTGCTCATCCTCAGTGGGTTGAGTCAGGAGAAGTGGATCCTGTTTTTGTGCAGGAGGCAGCTATGTTGCATGATGTGGGCGTAGTCCTATGCAATGCTCCTAAAATTAACTGTCTAGGCACGCATGCATACATTGAACATGGTTATCTCGGAGCGGAAATACTGCGACAAGAAGGTTTGCCTAGACATGCTGCGGTGGCAGAACGACATACTGGAACGGGTATCACTATGGAGCAAATCATGCGTGAAAATTTGCCGATTCCACTCCAAGATTATTCACCACGTACACTAGAAGAGAAACTGATCTGTTATGCGGATAAGTTCTACTCCAAGACCAAACTGGGACAAGACAAACCTATGTCCAAAATTCGGCAACATCTTTGGAAATATGGTTCGGATACTGTCAAGCGTTTTGATGAAATGCAAGCGCTCTTCGAACCTAACTCTTAACTCTACACTCTCTCTCCGCCCTCTGTCTCCATAGGAACTTCATTGGAACCTCATTGGAACCTCATTGGAACTTCATTGGAACTTCGCCGAATCTTCGCCCTGAGACAAACGAGTCTTCTTCGAGGGTGTGCGGGTGTTGGGTTTACTTTTTTTTGCGGAAAATTAGCACATATCTTGCATATGTGCTTTTTTTTTTGTACCTTTGCAGCGATTATGACTCGATTAAGTGTTAATATAAACAAGGTGGCGACTCTGCGCAATGCACGCGGTGGTAACTTGCCTAATGTAGAACTTTTCGCGCGTGCTTGTGAATCGTGTGGTGCAGAGGGGGTTACAGTTCATCCTCGTCCTGATGAGAGACATATTACGCGTGCGGACGTCTATAATATTAAGGCGGAAATCGTTCAAGAGTTTAATATAGAGGGTAATCCAGAACCTTCGTTTATTGACCTTGTGCTTGATGTGAAACCAGCGCAAGTGACCCTTGTGCCAGATGCTCCTAATCAACTTACAAGTAATCACGGTTGGGATACCAAAACCCACCTTGCCAAACTGTCTGCTATTATTCAGCGTTTCAAAAATGTGGGCATCCGCGTTTCTGTTTTTGTGGATCCAGATCCTGAGATGGTGGAATATGCTCATAAGGCAGGAGCAGATCGTGTAGAACTCTATACTGGACCTTATGCTGAATTATATCCCGAAGATCCTATTAAGGCTATTGAGATGTACCGCCCTGCGGCATTGAAAGCCAAAGAATTAGGTCTTGGACTTAATGCGGGTCATGATCTGAATTTGCAAAATCTCCGTGCGTTCGCCCAAGCATTCCCTTGGTTAGATGAGGTGAGTATTGGTCAAGCGCTTATTGCAGATGCACTGTATTTAGGATTAAAAGAAACTATAAAAGAATATAAATATGCTCTTTCAAATTCAAACTGACATGGATGCCATGTTAACAGCTGCGCAAGATACTGTGGCTGTTGTAGAAGAAACTGTTGTTGATAATTCCATTAATCTACTCACTATGGCGGAGTATGGCGGATGGATTATGATTGTACTCGCTCTGATGTTGGCGTTTGGTATATATTTGTTTATTGAACGCATGGTTGTTCTGACTAAGGCTACTAAAGAGGATAAAACCTTTATGAATCGCATTAGAGATTATATCAAAGAGGGCAAGATTGATTCTGCCATCAAACTTTGTCGCAAGGAAGATACCCCTGCGGCGCACATGGTGGAGAAGGGTATTACTCGTATTGGACGTCCTATGCAAGATGTGCAGGTGGCAGTTGAGAATGTGGGTAACCTTGAGGTTAGTACTCTAGAAAAAGGGTTAGTGCTTATGGCTACTATCGCTGCAGGAGCGCCTATGCTTGGTTTTTTGGGTACCGTTTTGGGTATGATTCAGACCTTCTTTAATATGGCGCAGAATGCCAGTGGCGTGATAGAGATATCTTCCTTGTCTGAGGGTATGTACCAAGCAATGGTTACTACGGTTGGTGGTTTGATTGTGGGTATTCTAGCAATGTTCGCATACAACTTCTTGGTATCTCGTATTGATCGCGTTGTTCGCCAATTGGAGTCACGTACCATGGAGTTTATGGATCTCCTCAACGAACCAGCCTAACCCCTGCCTTTAAACTATAAACTTTAAACTTTAAACCAAAGTTATGGCTCTTAAACGTCGAAATAGGGTAGAGGCAATGTTTGCGATGTCGTCGATGACCGACCTCATTTTCTTGCTCTTGCTATTCTTTGTAATGGCAAGCACCATGTCTTCGCCCAATGATATAAAGATTAATCTGCCTACTTCGCGTGCGAAAACTACTACCAAACAGGTGGTGGCTAAGGTTAGTATTGATAACCTTGGTAATTACTATGTGGCACTTGGTAGACAAAAACCTGTTACAATTGATGCCAATGATCTAGAGGGGTATTTGTCTTCTATCCAACAGCAAGATAGCGCGATGTATATTGCGCTTCATGCGGATCAAGATATCCCATATCGTGATGTGGTCCATGTCTTGGATATAGCGAATCAACATAAGATGAAAATCGTAATCGCAACGAAAAAGTGACCAAACAATCTCAAGCACATATCATAGCCTCAGTAGGTACTATTCTCTCTATGTGCCTCGTTCTTTTGTTGTTGTGGTGGTTACAGATTAAGGCGCCTGTCATACAAGAGGATGAGGGTATCGTAGTTGCTTTTGGTGATTCAGAAGAGGGTGGGGGTATGCCAGATGTGCGCCCCTTGGATGCTATCACACAGGTAGAACAAATCCCTGCTCCTGCGGCACCTTCTCGTCCTTCGGATAATGATTTGATTGTTCAGGATGATGAGGAGTCGCTTGCTTTAGCGAAGCAAACGGAAGAGGACGCCAAACGCCGTGCCGAAGAGCAAGAACTCATTCGTCAACGCAAAGAGCAGGAAGCACGCATAGAGGCTGAGCGCATAGCTAAAGAGAAAGCCCTAGCAGAGCAACGTGCTAAAGAGCAGGAGGCCATTGATAAAGCCAATCAGTTAGCAGCTCTCTTTGGTCAGGCAGGTACATCTCAGGGGGCAAATGCAGATAATGCTTCCGCTAGCAATACGGCAGGTACGAAAGGCAATCCTGTAGGTAAGGGTATGGGTGTAACCAATGGTAATCAGTGGACGCTCTATGGTAGAGATGTTAAACGCATGCCTAAACCATCATCTGATTTTACACAATCGGGAATTGTGGTGGTTAAAATTATGGTGGATGCTGCGGGTAATGTGACTAGTGCAACTCCGGCAGAAGGAACAACGATTTCAGATAGACATACTATACAATTGGCTCTCCAAGCGGCGAGACAAGCTAAATTTACAGAAGGAGATACGCCTCAAATAGGTAAAATTACTTATACATTTAAACTCAATTAAACACATTACAGTATGAATTACATCTTCTTGGACAATGGCTTCGAAGAGATTGAAGCTATCACAACAATCGACCTCCTCAGACGTGCGAATATCGCACTTACAACCGTGTCGGTAACAGGTGTTGAGTCTGTCTTGGGAGCACACAATATCGCGGTCAAAGCGGACAAACTTTTTGCAGACCTTGACTTTTCGGACGCAGAAATGCTTATCCTGCCTGGTGGAGCAACTAAGTTGCACGAGTGTCAACCTCTCTGTGATTTACTTGTGGTACATAATGATCAAGATAAACTCATTGCGGCAATTTGTGCTGCGCCTTCTGTATTAGGCAGATTGGGTATTCTTCAGGGTAAACAAGCTACTTGTTATCCTGGATTTGAAGAATATCTTGGTGAGAGTTATGTAGATGGACTAGTCGTAGAATCTAAGAATATTATTACTGCGAAAGGTCCTGGATTAAGTAGTGACTTCGCATTTTGTATCATAGAGAAAACAGTTGGTCCTGAAATAGCGGATCAGGTCTATGATGCTGCACAATATTGATAATTATTAAAGTTTTTAAATAAAATATAAAATTATGAAAAAATATTTACTTTCTATCGTTTCTCTTTGTTTGGCAACAATGCTTGTTGCTCAAGAGACTGAATCAAAACCTTCTCCATGGTCATGTACCGGTGTTGTTGGACTCAATGCTAGTGCTACCGGACTTGTGAATTGGGCTGCGGGTGGTAATAATAATATTACCGGCGTTGCTTTTGGAAAGGTGCGACTTGTTTATAATGATAATAATCTTTCATGGGAGAGCAATCTTAGCCTAGAATATGGACTTTCTTACATTGACCAAAAGAATGATGCATTCCAAAAATCAAGCGATGTGATTGATTTTAGCACCAAATTGGGTTGGCAGTTCCATAAAGCATGGTATCTTACTGCTTCTGCTGGATTTAAGAGTCAGTTTGCTTTTGGTCGTGCATATGATGGTACGGATGCTCCTGATCCTATTATTTCTAAGTTCCTTTCTCCTTCATATACAGATATTTCTGTCGGTATTGATTGGAAACCTAATTCCATTTTCTCTCTTTATCTCTCTCCTGTAGCAGGTAAGATTACTACCGCTTATGTGGGTAATGCGGTAGAAAAAGCTAATCCTGGTTTGCGTCAGCAGATGCAAGAGAAATATGCTACTTGGGTTTATAGCAAAGAGGAGAATGCGGATGGTACATATAATAAGATATACAAGAATGCTAAGGCAGAACTTGGTCTTAGCTTCAAAGGTGGTATCAACTATACCTACAAGGATTTGAAGATTATTACTGCTGTTGGTCTCTTTACTCCATATGCATGGGATAAGACTGAGATGAAGGATGCCAATGGTGAATTTATTGGATACCGTGACAACAACCGTCGTTTTGGTAATTTTGATGTGGATTGGGATACTTCTATCTCTTACCAATTCCTCAAGTGCCTCAATGTGACTCTCTCTACTTCACTCAAATACTACAATGGTGTGAAGATTGCTGATAAAGAGGGACATGCGACTGAGCGCGTACAGTTCAAAGGCATCCTCGGTATAGGTGTTGGATATAGTTTCTAATTCTTAATTCTCAACGCTTCACTTTCAACTGCCCTTATGGAATCATTGGAGCAATTAGAACAAAACATCATTCAACTTTTGAGTCAATATCAAGAGTTGCAGTTGCAAGTGAAATCACTTCAAGAGGAAAATCAGCGTCAGCGCGACGAAATTATTCAAACGCATGCTGATATTCAGCAACTTAAACGAGACTATAATAAGTTGCATACTGCGCATACAATGCTATTGGCTTCAGAGGCAACCGCGGAGGATCGTGCTAAAGCGAAGCAGAGAATAACAAATATCATTTTGCAAATTGACAAAGCCGTCGAAGCATTAACACAATGAGCGAACAGCGTAAGCAACATATTACTCTGCATTTGGATTCGCATCATATTTCGATCAATGTACTAGCCCATCAAGAGCATTTGTATAGGGATGCGGCTAAAATATTGAACGAAAAATATCGACATTATCAGAAGAAAATGCAAACCAGTTCTGCAGAACAACTTTGGGTGTATGTGGCATTGGATATGGCGGTCAATTTGTGTGCAGAAACACACGCACAACGCCTGCAACCAATAGATGAAAAAGTACAAGAACTAAATAAAATAATTTTACAACAACTTAAATAATAAACTATCATGACTATAACAAATCTGTTAATAGCCCTTGGTTTCCTGCTACTCGGAGCATTGATTTGCTACTTTATATTCCGATTTAATAGCAAGGGTATTCTCCGTAAAGCGGAAGAAGAGGCTGAAGTAATCAAGAAAAACAAAATTATTGAGGCTAAGGAGAAATTCATCGCTCTTAAACTTGAACATGAGAATCAAGTTCGCCAGGCTGAGCAAAAACTCCATCAACAAGAGCAACGCCAACAACAACGTGAGCAACAGCTCAATCAGAAACAGGGCGAAGTGCAACGAGCTCAAAACGAGTTGAATACTCAACGCCAAAACCTTGATAATCAACAAAAAGCACTTGAGCACAAGGCACAGGAGGTTGAGCGTCTCCATCAAAAAGCAGAGCAACAACTTGAGCAAATCTCTGGTCTATCTGCTGAAGAGGCTAAGAAGCAACTCGTGGATGCGCTTAAAGACGAGGCTAAGACTGCTGCTATGGCGTACATTAATGACACTATGGATGAAGCACGACTTACTGCCAATAAAGAAGCAAAGAAGATTATCATTCAATCTATTCAACGCATTGCTTCTGAAACAACGGTTGAGAATGCTGTAACCGTATTCCATATTGATAATGATGAGGTTAAAGGTCGTATTATCGGTCGTGAAGGTCGTAACATTCGCGCACTTGAGGCTGCCACTGGTGTGGAAATCGTAGTGGATGATACACCTGAAGCGATTACGCTCTCGGCTTTTGATCCTGTTCGTCGCGAGATCGCGCGTCTTTCTCTACACCAACTCGTACAGGATGGTCGTATTCACCCTGCGCGTATCGAAGAGGTGGTGGCCAAAGTGACCAAGCAGGTGGAGGAAGAGATTATCGAGACAGGTAAACGTACTACGATCGATCTTGGTATCCATGGCTTGCACCCAGAACTCGTTCGTCTTGTAGGTAAGATGAAATATCGTTCTAGTTATGGTCAAAACCTTCTCATGCACGCCCGCGAAACAGCTAACCTTTGTGCGGCTATGGCTGCTGAATTGGGACTCAATGTCAAGAAAGCACGCCGTGCCGGTTTGCTCCACGATATCGGTAAAGTTAGCGATGAAGATATGGAGATGCCACACGCACAATTGGGTATGAAACTCTGTGAGAAGTATGGCGAGAAACCAGATATTTGTAATGCGGTAGGTGCTCACCACGAAGAGTGTGAGATGGAGTCTATTATTGCTCCTATCGTTCTTGCGTGTGATGCTATCTCGGGTGCACGCCCAGGTGCACGCCGCGAGATTGTAGAGGCTTATGTTAAACGCCTAAATGATCTTGAGAATATCGCCATGTCTTATCCTGGTGTTACCAAGACATATGCGCTCCAGGCGGGTCGCGAACTTCGTGTTATTGTCGGCGCGGACAAACTTAGTGATAAAGAGACTGAACTTCTATCATTCGATATCGCTAAGCGCATCCAAGACGAGATGACTTATCCTGGTCAGATCCGTATCACAGTGATTCGTGAAACACGCGCTGTTTCTTACGCTAAATAATCAGTATACATCATATTGATAAAAATGACTACTCAATTGAGTGGTCATTTTTATTTATATCACATGTTTTTATTATCTAATGTGCACGCGTGTACGCGCGCGTGCGCGTACATTATATATAATATATATATTATATGTAAAGGGAGGGTATTATATGCAAAGAGGAGAGTAGGAGTCAACTTTTGTTAATTTTTTATAATATTTTCTAATTTTTTGATAGAAATCATTTTTGTTAATTTGTGCATAAAAATGCTACTATTGATTATCAGATACTTACAGAGAAAATGCAAAAAAACACCAAAAAACTTCTCGAAATATTTGGTCAGTTCGTAAAAAAGCAGTACCTTTGCATCCGGTTTCGCAATAAACGCAAGTGAGCGGTAAGAAATGGCGAAAGGTGCTGAAAAACGTAATACTGAAAATCAGTCACTTACGAAGAAAGTGCAAAAAATATTGAAAAAAGTTGCTTAAAAATTTGGTCAGTCCCAAAAAAAGCAGTACCTTTGCAGTCGATTTCGCAACTAACGCGAGTGAGCGGTAAAAAATGCAGAAATCAGTAGTGATCTTTGAAAGTTTGATTAATCAATGATGTAGTACAAGAGAGTAGTTTAACTACTCAATTGGGAAACTGAAAAACGTGTAATACGAAATTTATATTATACGGTTCCCGTTAATAAGTACACAATAGATTAAGGTTATTCTGAGCTAAAAATTAATTTCTTTTTACAACGAAGAGTTTGATCCTGGCTCAGGATGAACGCTAGCGACAGGCCTAACACATGCAAGTCGAGGGGCAGCATGAAAGTAGCTTGCTACTTTTGATGGCGACCGGCGCACGGGTGCGTAACAGGTGTGCA
>JAZSFR010000018.1:0-19116 GCA_045532335.1 Paludibacteraceae bacterium | reverse complement strand
AAATGAGATGATGGGTAGCGGATAATTAAGGCGTAGCCTATTTTCTTATAAAATTTCGAGCGGACTGTAGTATGTTCAGCATTTTGCGAACGTAGCTACGAGGGAATTGGCATCAGCCAAGGCAGATGTTCGAAGGTACTACAAATAATGCACATATGCAAAATATTTGGTAAAAAAGTTTACTTTTGCAGCGAAAACTAACATAAAAACCAAAAATTATCTAAAATTGAGAAAAATAATAGAAAAGCGGACTTCATCACGAAGTCCGTTTTATTTATATCGCAAAAGACAGATGTTGGGTCGTTCTTTTACTTGCCTAATTTCACATGGATTAGGATTGGATCGTGGTCGGCGTAGCGGAAGATTGTTTCATCAAGACCGCGTTTGAAACCACGACTATAGAAATAATCGGCATTCAAATGATAAGGTTGTACCTTTGTTACCTGTGTACTCATCGTTGGTGAAGCAAATACTCGGTCTAAATAACCTGCCTCGCTATAATACACATAGGAATAACCTTTTGGCGCGTATTGCATCAGCACATCTGCATAACCTGCCTGAATAATGGTTTGCAATGGTTGCTCATAGGTGTAACTATTATAGTCGCCCACAAGGAGAATATCCTCATCTTGGAAAATTTGTTGTTCCTGAATCTTGTTGAGCATCACCATTAGACTATCTACATTCGCCATGCGTTTATCGTTAGACTCTGCTCCTGTACCGCGTTTAGAACGGAGGTGGTTGATGTTGAGAACAAACTTCTCGCCCGAAGCAATCTCCTCCCATCCCAAGGCGATGAGTCGATAGTGATAGTGGCTGTTCGTGTCAGCGTAACCATGTATCATCTCGCCATAAGGGCGAACTTTATCCTTGCGGTAAATGTATCCGCAGGAAATCATATCTTGGTTATCCCATCCATCTGAAACAAAGGCATACACTTCTTTCTTAGCCATCTTGTTGAGCGCATTTACCAACATTTGTGGAGCACTATCGCCACGCTGAATCTCGCATATGGCATAAATATCTGCATTGATATGAGTAAGCGCCTTGCTGATCTTGAGCGTCTGCATGGCTTGTTGCTTGACAGTAGTCTTGCGTTGAGCATAACCACCTAGATCAAAGAAATAGTTTTGGATATTTGTTGCGCAGATGAGTAGTCCACCCTTAGGCATTTTAGGCATAGGTTCAGGTTTGTTGTTGGTAAATTTAGGGGTGGCACCTGTGACTAGTTTGCCAGGACCAACTACTTTGGCAGTCAGTTTTTTGATTGTACAACCCGTTCGTACTTGGTAATTGGTGATCTTGCAAGATAGTTTGATGATCTTGCTGCGGTTATCTTGTTTGATCTTCCAATAGGTGGTACTATCGCCTTGTGATAGCCCAATGGCATGCTCTTCTGGGACATACAGACGCTCTGTAGAGAGAATGAGTGAGTCATAGTAGTTGCCGCAGACATAGAGGGGGTGGGTAAACTCGACTGTTTGCCCGATATATGACTCCCAACCATCGGCAAATGAGTCAGGGAATGTGACTTTGATGGTAGCACTTACTTGTGCAGCGATCAAGATAAAAGCAAAAATAATAAACTTACGCATGATATAGTTGAATTGTAGGTACAAAAAAAGTGACTATTTACAATAAATAATCACTTTCTTGTGCACCAATCTTACGGATTATCGAACTCTAATTGACAGCCTACAGGCTTTCATTGAGTTTATTGATTGGCTCAAATCTTATGTTTAATTTTGTCAATGTTCAAATTCGGGCGCAAAGGTACTGCTTTTTTTTCATATATGCAAATTTATTTTGATTTTTCTGTTTTTTTTATAGGGTTATTTTCTATTATTAAAAGTTCTTACTTGCATTGGATGAGCAAATTATCCTTTGAAAGACATATTCAGTCACATCATCATTACCTATAAAATAAATCATTTTTTTTGCCGTAAAAGCTTGCGTATGTCAGAAAAAAGCTGTACCTTAGCTCTGTAATACAAAGGAGATAAACTTCCAATGTATTCAAAAAAAAGGTGTGTTCAAATAAATTTATAAACAACAAGAAAACAAGTTATATATTGTGTTCTATTTATACTTTGACTAATATGAAAGCAGTTATTTACGCTAGAGTAAGTTCAACAACTGACAGACAAACAACCGACCGACAAGTAGCAGACTTAATGACTTATGCCGCAGCAAATCAAATGCAAGTAGTTCGTGTATTTGAGGAAAAAATCAGCGGTGCAAAACAGAACAAGGAAAGACAAGTACTGCAAGAGACACTTGAGTATTGCAGACAAGAGAAGGTGGATTATTTATTGTCCAATGAGTTGTCAAGAATAGGTCGAAATACTTTCAATGTGCTTGAGACTATCAAGTTCCTAATAGATAGTAACATCAATCTGTATCTACAGAAAGAAAAATTTACTCTCTTACAAGATAATGGCAAACCCTCTCCATTTGCCGCCATTATGCTTGCGACCTTGAGTACCTGCGCGGAGTTAGAACGCGAAAATATTGCCTTTCGCCTACAATCAGGGCGCAAACAATTCATAGAGAAAGGCGGCAAATTAGGTCGCAAAGAAGGGTCATGCAAGACCACAGAACAGAAGAAAGAAGAATATGCAGAGGTGCTGCGGTTGCTGCGAAGAGGAGTTAGCATTAGGAACACCGCTAAACTATCAAATATAGGTATAAGCACAGTTCAGCGGTTGAAAAAGGAGTTTGAGATAGTATGATATATTGCTATTAAATTGAGAAAGAGAGTAAATGCTCTCTTTTTTTGTTTTTTATTTGCTCATATCAAATTTTTATCGTACCTTTGCAACATAAATCAAACATTAATCGCCTGTGATAAGATAACAACAAGTACATAACATATAAAGCATTTGCTTTTTCAAGGATTCTTTCACTCTTCCAAATTTGAACTACTTTCCGAGAATATAGCGAATGTTCGCACCTTCGGTGTGGACTTTCTGCATATATTAGAAGTAGTGGGAATGGAAGACCCGAAAGAACTGATATTGGCAAAAGTTCACACTTTTTGTGTATTTATATCAACAATCTTTAAAATTAAAATTTATGAAAACAAAAAAATCTTTGATGATGTTGCTATTTGCAACAATGGTATTGGTTAGTTGCACTGGTAGAGAAACAGAACCAGAAGACACAACAAAATTTTCTGAAAAATCAATAGTTGGTACATGGGTCACGGTCGATGAAGATGGTACTGTATGGTATTATTATGACATCAAAAGTGATTCACATGTACACTATGTTGAACGAGCGAATGGTAATGCATACTACAAAGAGGACGGTTATATGTATACCTCACAAGATATAGAATGGGAAATAGCTGGTGATTTGAAATATATTTTTGATGAGAGCGCACAAATTATAAGATGTACTTCTGGCATTTTATGGGGATTTCCTATTGAATCATTTGCTGATTTCTTAGGTTCTGATGAAGCGTTTCGTGTAGAACGAAAAGGATTAGACGAGGCGTATCTTTATGATTTAAGTGGTTGGATGAAGGACGCCCATGTATATCGTATTAAGGGCACAAAGACTATTAAATAAGACCGAATATAAGATTAAGGCATAAAAAGCTGGTAGAAATTCTACCAGCTTTTTTCATAATAATTCAAAAAATAATATCATGCTGTTTGCTTGTGCAGATATATTACCATAGTAATCTCATATTCTTGTTGAATAACCAATAGCAATGATTGATGTGTGCTGTAGGAGCAAGAATTAATTTCCCCATGTTGTATATTACATATAATAAGGTGTACTTTTTTCTTTAGATGGTATGTTAGACCAATATTTTTTCATTGCCTGTGATTGCCTTTCGGATGTTCTTTGTGTTTGCGCTGCGGTTTTATTGGTATGATATTGCTTCATTGAAGTAGAAATCTTCTTTTTAGTGTTGTCTGATAGTTCTCTGTATATACGTTTCATATTGTTTAAGTAGTTTATTTATTATAAATAGTTTGATGTTGAAGATTTGCTATTTTTCTGAAAAAATTTTCGTGTACCATTGGTGGGTATGCTGATTAAACCACTCTCCGTGATATTTTTCGGACGGGTTACACTTAAAAATATTTAACACACCTATTAAAAAAAAATTACTATATTTGTAGAATTTGCAGTTTTAAGATTATAGTTATTTTGGGGTGTTTTGCATGACTTAACGGTAAAAATTAACCTCTTATCATCATTTTTTATTTTTTTAACAACCCTTTGTCGAATTATTTTTTTTGAAAAATATTTTATTTGTGAAGGTTCTCATGCGCAAATTTCAAGAATATTAAAAAAAAATATTATATTTGTATTGTTAAAAAAATAAACAAATGAAAACGAGATTCAAATTTAATATTGATAGATTAGAGGTCACATATACTTGCAGCGAAGAAATGAGAGAATTATTTGCAAGTATTACAGATGAGCATATCTGTGGAATGAACAATGATGTACGGGTGGTGCGTACAACATGCACTACTTACCTTCACAACTTTGCTATATATTGCAGCAATATGTATGTCGGGCAACTGTTTTTCGATACACCCAACCCTAATCGTCCGCACATATATTTGGTGGCAGATAATGAAATTCTTTATACATGCGTGGGAGGGTTGTCCTATATAGAACAGGCACTACACTTATCATATTTTCGAATAAGTAAATTAGACATCTGTTTGGATAGCAATATTAATGTCATTAACCGATTCTATAGACTTTTAAAAGATGAAAGTCAAACACTAGTCATTAATAATAAGGTTATTAAGGATAGATATGCTATTATTAAAAAACTTATACATTACTCTATAGGTTCGTTGAAGAATGTGCGTAGGAATAAATCGTTTATCATTAAGGGCAATGAGATAGAATTAGTTGCATATAATAAGCAACAAGAGATAGACAACATCAGCAAAAAGGAGTACATAAAAGAGAACCTACAAATGGATAAGAAGATATATCGATTAGAGGTTAGATTTACTAATTACAAGCAAATTAAGAAAGCATTAAATATGTGCTATGTGGATATTGATGAGTTGTACTATTATCCCTTTGAAGACTTACTTGAGCGGATATTTGTCACTACCCTTAATCGGATTATTAGATTTACTAACAATACAAGCATATTAAATTACTTATTAAAATTTGAATAGTCAATCACTTATATTTCAACTGATTGCACTTTTAATAAGTCTATTTCCAACCCTGTTTGTTAATGGGTGCGGAGGTCAATTGAATAAAACGGAATAATTAAGAAAAAATACTATATTTGTAGCGATGAGAAAATAGCATACATACAATAGCATTAGGTTTCATAGTTACCCGCTGCGGCAGTAAAAGAATTTCAATGACCATACTAATGTATAGGTTACGAAATAGGCAGAAAAAACGAATAACCCACATCTGTGGGAGGTAAGATAGGTTAATAAAATGAACACTTCTAAATTGCAAGAAGATGAAAAAAAGATACTTGATGATTTTATGCAGCAGTTGATGGAGATTATTGTTATGGCAGCAGCATAATTAAATTAAACTACAATAGGGAGTAGATTGTATAATCACACCTGTTAGTCCATTCGGAACTCCCATAGATTGAACATCAATTAAACCCTCTACCGAAGGAGATTGCAGGTGTATAGTAAAAAAATAAATAAAATGAAAAATAATATTAGAAAAACTAAAAAATGTGTTATCTGGACACGCGTAAGTACAGCAAAACAAGAGAAAAATGGTGGTAGTCTTGATTATCAAAGGCAATTGTGTGAACAATATGCAAGAGAGCAGAATCTACAAATCGTTGGATATTATGGGGGAACACATGAATCAGCGAAGGTTCCTGGTGCGCTTTTCAAAGAAATGATTAAATCTGTTAAAAAGGATTTGAGTGTTGGAAAAATCATATGTTCTGAATTCGACCGTTTTAGCAGGGATGCCTCGCAAGCGATTGGAATCATTCGAGAGTTGTATGATTTGGGAGTTCCTGTTTGCTCTGTAAAACAGGGTTTCCAAACAGACACCAAGGATAATATTATGATTGCTTCCAATTTATTACTAATGGCGACATGGGATAATGATAAAAGAGCAGATAAATTCTATTCAGGTCGAAAGCATTGCTATGAATCAGGTGCATATACGGGTGTTCTGCCTATAGGATATACGAGGAAAGACCCCAAGACAGGATTACAAACTAAAAGTCTTAATTCCTATTGCTTTTTAGATGAGAACGGCAAAAAGATAAAATGTGCATTTAGATGGAAACTTCAAGGTTACTTAAATAGTCAGATTTTAGATATGCTTTCAAAAATAGGACTGAATATAACAAAACAAACCTTGAACCACATCTTTAACAACCCTTTCTATTCAGGAAAAATAAAGTCTAAAATGCTTGATGAGGGTATTATTGATGGAAAAATTGAAAAAGCAGTATCATATGAAAATTGGTTGAAAATACAGAAAATCATGTCTGATAGGTCAGGCAAATACACCCATAAGAAAAAAGTAGAGAATGCTCCATTGAAGGGTTATGTCCTCTGTTCTTGCTGCGGTAAACCTCTGACAGCATACAAGCAAAAAGGATATTGGTATTATAAGTGTAACACAAAAGGTTGTAAATTCAACATGTCTGCGACCAAATTACATGGTCAATATGAGAGTGTACTTAAGGCATTAGAACTTCCTTACGAACTTTGCAAGTCTTATCAAGAGATGGTGGAAAAAATAATAAAAGAAGGTAATGAAGAAAATCTTAATGCAGCAAAATTACTTAAAAAGCAACGAACTGAAATTGAGAAAAACATTAATACTTGCAAAGAAAGATATGCTTTGGGTAAAATAGATGAAGATATTTACCAATCTGTTGTTTCTGACTATAAGGGGAAATTAAGTCAAATTGACATTGAGTTGGTAAAGTATGAAGATATTTTATCGAACTACCAAAAGAAATTAGAAGATATTTCGTTAATGTGCTCAAATACAAGTAGTTGGTGGCACAATGCTGATTTGGAAACTAAAAAAAGACTGCAAAAATTGGTGTTTCCGAATGGAATTTTGTACGACCGCGAAAAAGGCGATTATCGAACTTCTGATAGAAATGTAGTGTTTGACATAATAGACAAGTTATCAGAGAGTTATAAACAAAAAAATGAAGGAAATTCTTTCGAAAATCCTTCATTAGTAAAATTGTGCGCAGGATGAGACTCGAACTCACACGGTCTTGCGACCACTACCCCCTCAAAGTAGCGTGTATACCAATTTCACCACCTGCGCGTTAAACCTTTCGGTTTTATATATTAAAGATCTCTCTTTTTCTCTTTTGTCAGATTGTGCCCAAAACAGGACTCGAACCTGCACGTCTCTCAACACTCGCACCTGAAACGAGCGCGTCTACCAATTCCGCCATTTGGGCTTCAAGGAGCGTTTAGAGAAAAAAAGCAGGAACAATGTCCTGCTCTCTCTATAGAGCGGCAAACGAGACTCGAACTCGCGACCCCAACCTTGGCAAGGTTGTGCTCTACCAACTGAGCTATTGCCGCAAAATGTTAAAGAACATCGCTCTCAACCGAAAGCGAGTGCAAAGGTACTGCTTTTTTTTGAACTGACCAAATATTTTGCGAAAAAAATGCAAAAAAAGTGCTTTTTTCCTCATTTTTGTGGGATATTTGCTATTTTTTCATTAACTTTGCACCCAATTATGAACAAAACGCCTGGAGAAATAGCGCTTGAAAAATTACGCACGCGACTGACCAAACGCTTTCATAAAGCTTGTGCCGATTATGGACTGATTGCCGATGGCGATCATATTCTTGTGGGTTTGAGTGGCGGCAAAGATTCCTTAGCGCTGGTAGAATTCTTGGGTAAGCGTGCGCAGGTGTATGTGCCTCGCTTCAAGGTTACTGCCGTACATGTGCGTGTCAAGGAGCGAGATTACCATTCTGATTTGAGCTATCTGGAGGATTTTTGTGCGCGTGTGCGTGTTCCCTTTGTGGTACGTGATACGGAAATAGCTAGCAAGGCGAGCAGTTTAGAGGACGCCGCAAGCGGCTACAGTTTAGAGGTTAAAGGCAAAGAAACGAAGGAAAAACATCCTTGTTTCTTGTGCTCCTGGTACAGACGCAAGGCATTGTTTGATGTGGCACAAGAGTTAGGTTGCAACAAGATTGCTTTAGGTCATCACAAAGACGACTTGGTAGAAACACTCTTGATGAACCTGATTTTCCAAGGTAGTGTAGCGACTATTCCGCCCCTCTTACAGATGGATAAGATGCCTATCCAAATGATCCGCCCCTTGTGCTTGATAGAGGAGAAAGATATTCAGCAATATGCTAACCTGAGCAGCTACGAGAAGCAAGTGAAACTCTGCCCGTTGGAGAAAGTGAGCAATAGAGCGGAGGTAAAGCAGTTGTTAGCTCAGTTAGAGGCGTTGAACCCTAATGTGCGCGATTCGATTTGGGGTGCTATGGAGAATATTAAGTCTGATTATCTTCCTAAAAAGGTGTAGAGTGTAAGGTGTAAAGTGTAGAGGCGAGAAATATCGGCAAAGCCGACAACCCTAGCCCTTAAACCTTAAACTATAAACTTTAAGCTATAAAAGATATGAATAGTTTTTATACAATATTGCTTTTAGTAGCGTCCAATGTGTTTATGACATTGGCGTGGTATGGTCATTTGAAGATGGCTGAGTTTTCGTGGTTTAAGACGCTTCCTCTAATAGGAGTGATTGCTATCTCCTGGGGCATTGCTTTCTTTGAGTACTGCTTGCAAGTTCCAGCCAATCGTATTGGTTTTGAGGGGAATGGCGGTCCATTCTCATTGATGCAACTAAAGATCTTGCAAGAGGTGATCACCTTGGTAGTCTTTGTGGTGTTCTCGGTAATCGCCTTTCATATGCAAGTCAAGTGGAACCATATTGTAGCTGCACTTTGTTTGGTGGCGGCGGTGTATTTTGTGTTTGGATTTAAGTAAGATGAAAAAGATTCTTTTTGTATGTCATGGAAATATCTGCCGTAGTGTAATGGCAGAGATGGTAATGCATCATTTGGTGACTGAGGCAGGTAGAGAGGATGAGTTTGTGATAGACTCTTGTGCTACTTCTCGCGAGGAGATAGGTAATGATATATATCCGCCTGCTAAGCGATGTTTATCTGCACATGGTGTACCTTTTACTCGCCATGCTGCAAGACAAATAACCAAAGAGGATTATTCCAATTTTGATCTAATTCTCTGCATGGAGGAATATAATATCCGCAATCTGCGTCATACCTTGGGTATAACTTTGTTGGATGAAGATGCCAAACTTGCATGCCCTAAGATTCGTCTTTTGCTAGATAGAGATGTGGCTGATCCTTGGTATACGGGGGATTTTGAGGCTACTTATCGAGATGTGGTGGAAGGTTGTCAACAATTATTGAGCTAAAATTTGTGTAATTCAAATTTTATTTGTACTTTTGCAAATAAATAATAAACCTATAGTAATATGAAAAATGATTTTTTGAAATTTGCTGTTTCTAACGGTATGAACTCGATGCATGTGGAGAATGCCATGAATGCATCTGCTAGTTATATTAGCCCTTCGATTTTGGAGGAGCGCCAGTTGAATGTAACCCAAATGGATGTGTTCTCGCGTCTAATGATGGATCGTATTATTTTCCTCGGAACAGAGGTAAATGACTATACCGCCAATGTGATTCAAGCGCAGTTACTCTACTTAGATTCTGTGGATTCAGATCGCGATATTAGTATTTACCTCAACACTCCTGGCGGAAGTGTATATGCAGGTTTGGGAATCTATGATACCATGCAATTTGTGAAGTCTAATGTGGCAACCATCTGTACGGGTATGGCAGCAAGTATGGGTGCTGTATTGTTGGTGGCAGGCGAGAAAGGTATGCGTGCAGCATTGCCTCATAGTCGCGTGATGATTCACCAACCATTGGGCGGAATCCAAGGTCAAGCATCTGATATTGAGATTACTGCTCGAGAGATATTGAAATTGAAAGATGAATTGTACCAAATCATTTCTGATCATTCTGGTCAAACTGTAGAGAAGATTCGTCAAGACGCGGATCGCGACTATTGGATGACAGCCAAAGAGGCATTGGAGTATGGTATGATTGATAAAGTGTATAGTAGGCAATAGTTTAGTGTTTAGAGTTTAGTGTTTAGAGAATAAAATGGGAAAGAATAAACAGAAATGTGCTTTTTGTGGGCGCGAAATGGAGAATCTGTTTCGCGCAGAGCAACCAGGTGTATATATCTGTCACGAATGTATAGAGGCGGGTCATAATATGATTCGCGAGATGAAGCAATACCAAGAGGACGAGACAGATGTCAAAGGATTGAGTTTGGGTTCATTGCCTAAACCAGCAGAGATCAAAGCTTTCTTGGATCAATATGTAATCGGACAGGATGATGCTAAACGCTATTTGTCTGTGGCGGTATATAACCACTACAAACGCGTGTTGCAACCCAAAGAAGAGGGTGGAGTGGAGATTGAGAAGAGTAATATTATTCTTGTTGGATCAACAGGTACAGGTAAAACCTTGCTCGCAAGGACTATTGCTAAGTTATTGAAAGTACCATTCACTATTGTAGATGCGACTGTATTGACTGAGGCCGGTTATGTGGGCGAGGATGTGGAGAGCCTATTGACCCGCTTGTTGCAAGAGTCCGATTATAATGTAAAGAAGGCAGAAAAGGGTATCGTGTTTATCGATGAAATCGACAAGATTGCTCGTAAATCGGACAACCCATCTATTACCCGTGATGTATCAGGAGAGGGTGTTCAACAAGGTTTGTTGAAATTACTAGAAGGTTCAGTAGTTAACGTTCCACCTCAAGGCGGTCGCAAGCATCCGGAGCAAGAGTTTATTCATGTGAATACACAAAACATCTTGTTTATTTGTGGAGGAGCGTTTGATGGCATTGAGCGCAAGATCGCTCAACGCATGAATACCCAAGTGGTGGGTTTTGATGCGGCTAAGAAAGCGCAACAGGTGGATAAAAGCGATTTGTTGCAGTATATTGCCCCACAAGACTTGAAGTCGTTTGGCTTGATACCTGAGATTATCGGTCGTTTGCCTATCTTGACATATCTTAAACCATTGGATAAGCAGGCGTTGCGTAATATCTTGACCGAGCCCAACAATGCGATTGTGAAGCAATACCAAAAACTGATGGCGATGGACGGATATAAACTGACTTTTGCCGATGATATGTTGGATTATGTGGTGGATAAGGCTATAGAATATAAGTTGGGTGCGCGTGGTTTGCGTGGTCTGATGGAAACGGTGATGATGGATGTGATGTATGAATTGCCATCTTCTAAAAGACGTAGCAAAACCTATGAAGTGACCAAGGAATATGCTGCGGCAAGGATAGAGAAAACGGATGTGAATAAATTGAGTAACTAAATTAAAACAATGATAGGAATGAAAAATGTAATCATGCTAGGCTTGGTAGGCTTATTAGTGGGTTGCTGCGGCAAACCACATTATGAGAATGTAGATGCGTATCCAGTGAAGCAAGGCTCGTTGGAGGAGATGGTTTATTCTGCGGAGAAGACCGATTTCTCCGTATGGAGCCCTAACGCAGATAGCGTATATCTGAACTTGTATGCGGATGCAACTACTGCTGAGCCATTGGAGCGTTTGGCAATGAAGCGTGAGAAAGATGGTTCTTGGACCAAGACCGTGAAGGGTGATTTGAACGGTCAATTCTATACTTTCCAAGTGGTAGAGCCTAGTTCTCGTTGGACATTGCATGAGACTCCTGGTATATTTGCAAAGGCGGTAGGTGTGAATGGTCGTCGTGCTGCGATTATCGACTGGACAACCACTAACCCAGAGGGTTGGGAGAACGATGTGCGTCCTGCTTTTGCGGGTGCGAAAGATGCTATCATTTATGAGATGCACCATCGCGATATGACTATCCATGCTACTTCTGGTGTAGAGAACAAAGGAAAGTTTGTTGCTTGGACCGAGCATGGCACCAAGACCGCAGAGGGATTGGCTACTGGTATTGATCATTTGGTGGAGTTGGGCGTAACTCACGTACAAATTTTGCCATCCTATGACTACGGATCAGTGGATGAGACTCGTTTGAGTGACAACAAGTATAACTGGGGTTATGACCCAGTGAACTACAATGCTCCTGATGGTGGCTATAGTACTAATCCATATGATCCTGCTACTCGTGTGCGCGAGATGAAGCAGATGATTCAAGCATTGCACAAAGCAGGTATTCGCGTGATTATGGACGTGGTGTACAACCATACCTTCAATGTGGAGAATAGCAACTTTACTCAAACTGCTCCTGACTACTTCTATCGTCTGACCGAGAATGGTGATTTGGGTAATGCATCTGGTTGTGGCAATGAGACCGCTAGTGAGCGTGCGATGATGCGTAAGTTCATTGTGGAATCTTGCCGCTATTGGATTGAGGAATATCATATGGATGGTTTCCGCTTTGACTTGATGGGTATTCACGATGTGGAAACTATGAACCAAGTGCGTGCGATGTTGGATAGCATTGATCCTAGTTTGTTGCTCTATGGTGAGGGTTGGGCTGCTGGTGGTCCATTGTATCCAGGCGATGAGTTGGCGATGAAGGCTAATATGCAGAAGTTGCCAGGTATTGGTGCGTTCTGCGACGATATGCGTGATGCTTTGCGTGGTCCATTCTCTGATAATAACAAAGGCGCTTTCTTGATTGGCGAGCAAGGACATGAGGAGAGTATTAAGTTTGGTTTGGTAGGTTGTATCGAGCATCCAGAGGTGGATATGGAGAAGGTGAACTACTCTAAGCAAGCATGGACTAACCAACCTACTCAATCGATTAACTATGTGTCTTGTCACGATGATATGATGCTCACTGACCGTTTGAAGGCGAATAAGAAACTCAAGGCTGGCGAGTTGCAACGCCTCAGCAAGTTGGCTCAAACAGCAGTGTTGACATCACAAGGTATGCCATTCTTGTGGTGTGGTGAGGAGATTGCGCGCGATAAGAAAGGTGTGCACAACTCTTATTGCAGTCCTGATGATATCAATGCAATTGATTGGTCATTGAAGGCAGAGAACTTGGATTTGTTTGCATACTATCAAGGATTGATCGCTATGCGCAAGGCACACCCTGCATTCCATATGGGTGATGCAGATCTAGTGCGTGAGAATATGCATTTCTTGGAGGCTCCATCCGGTGTGGTGGCATATGTATTGAATGGCGAGGCTGTAGGTGATGAGTGGAAGACTATTGTAGTGATTCTCAACTCTCAACTTTCAACTCTCAACTTTCAACTTCCAGAGGGCGAGTACCATGTGGCAGTAGCAGATGGCAAGTGCCCAGCAGCGAGTCAAGGCTTGCTTAAGGGTAGCGCAAAGGTTGCTGCGCAATCAGCATTGGTATTGTATCTATAATGAAAAAATCATTGGTAATATTGCTGCTAATGGTGGCAATGGGAATGTCGGCACAGGAAGTGCCGACATTTTTTCCTCGAAAATTCTTGTTGGAGCATTTTACAAGTGAGAATTGTAATCAATGTCCAATGGGAATGAAGTATATAGTGGAGTATTTGGACAAGCAAACGACTCCCTATATATGGGTGAGTCATCATGCAGTATACGGCACGGATGAATATACGATTCCAGAGGGTAATGCCCTTGCGATGAACTTTTTTGGCATGAATACCGTGCCTAGTGTGGTGTTTAATCGCACCAAACAAGATGGTTTACTAGTGATAGGAGCATGGAGTATTGAGAATCTCGTTGTGAAGGATGACACTGTGGCGGAAGCATCCGTGGTGATTGATCATCAGTTTGATGCTGTGACACATCGTTTGGATGTGACCGTAAGTGGTCAGGTGGCCAATAAGGATAGACAAGCGTATCTGCTCAGTATATTGATTAAAGAAAATGGATTGGTAGGCAAGCAGGAAGATGCATATTGCTCTTGGAAAGGGGCTAAATGGAAAGAGTATATGCACCCTCGTGTGGTGCGTGATGTGGTAACAGCTACTTTGGGTGATACAGTTCGGGTAGAGAATCAAGCGTATAGCTATTCTACAAGTTATGTGATTGATGAGGGATGGGTACCAGAGAACTGCTGCGTGGTGGCATATCTGACTCCGCTAGAGAAGAGTCCTGTGATTAATGCAGAGCAAGCGCCATTGGTGGCAGGTACGGAAGGTGGAGAGCAATATGGTCCTTACGGTATAACAGAGGGAAAAGGTCCAAACACTAGTGTCAGTTTTGATAGCGTGAAAGTGACGAGATTAGGCAATGGCCAGTTGGAGATGATGTTGACTTCTTCAAAGACGATTAAAACTAATTATTTTGGTATTTGCAAACAGGTGGGTTATGTGTGTGTGAATACAATGAATGATGTATTGCAAGCAGGTACTTATCCTATTGCAGAGGGTGAGGACCTTGGAACGATTACACCAGGCTATCGTATCGATGAAGAAGAAACTTTAGGTGGATCAAGATTGTTCTATGCCGTATCTGAAGACTTGAAGAATGGTATTGTTACTCCAATACATATGTGGCGTATGAGTAGTGGCGAGATGACAATCAATGACGCAGGAAATATTTCGCTGAATTTTACGACATACAATGGTACAAGCGTAACTGCGACAGCAAAGTATGATTTCTCGCCTGCTACAACGAGAATGGAAAATCCCAATTGCCAATCGCCCATTACCAATTGCCAAAAAGTATTGCGCAACGGGCAATTGCTGATAGAGAAGCAAGGAGTGTGGTATTCTATACTTGGCTATAGGCTATAGGCGATTGGACGCCCTGCGGGCTATGGGTGTATGGTGTATAGGTGATGGGATAAAAAAACAGCGTGGTGAATGACCACGCTGTTTTTATTGTTACTAGACTATCTGGTAGATTTAGACTACCTAGTTCGTCTAGATTATTTTACGAGAGCACCAGTAGCATCGTATGTTTGGCCATTGCGGATGATCACAAGTTGGCCGTTGATGATACGCTTGCTGATGTTGGTGTTGCCAGTTGTAATGTCTTCAACAGCAGTAGCAGCTTCGCTGAAGTGCAACTTCACTGGCAAATCATATGAGTTGTAAGCGTCTACGTCAATGCTCAATTTACCATCAACCTTCTTAACTGTTACAGTACCATCAACGAGGCAGTAGAGACCTTCTTGGTCATAATGAATACCGTCTTCTTGTACAATAGTGTAGCAGAAATAAGATTGGATAGGACCACCACCAACAGCAACACCAGGACTTGCATATACAGTACCGAGTGCCATAGTATTATTGATAGGATAAACACCTTCTGGAACTGTGATTTCAGAATCCATATGGTCTACGAAGAATACCATCGCTGTTACATTTGAGTAGTCTGCAGCCAAAACATCGAAATAGAGTTGGTTATGACTCTCTACATAATCTGTAGTAAATTCGTAGTAAGACTCTGGTGCATATGTATAGTCAACTTCGCCTTCTTCAGAATCGAATGCGAGGTGCTCGCGTGTGTATTGGGCAATGAAAGTAAGGTCGTATTGTACCGCGTTGTCGCAAATGAAGGATGCTACTGCAGTCACGATATCGCCTTCTTGCTTAACAGTCATAGTACCCTTTTGTACAGCATACTCATCGTAGTCCTTGGTGCTTGCATTCCAAACTTTCACCCAAGTATATACTGGGTAGAAGTCGCTGTGGTCGAATTTACCATCGTTGTAGTATGTGCCAGCAATAGTTCCATCCTCAATACGCTCTACATTGACTTTAGCCATCAACTGACCATCTGCACTCATAGCGTCCAAAACGAAAATACCAGATTGTGAAACTGCGTTTTGGAGATCAACTACATCATCGCCAAGACCGTTGAAGGTGTAGGTAATTGTCTCTGTAGGAGCAGGAACAGCGTAGAACATTGAAATCTCGTATTGGATAGAGTCGAATCCGAGGATAGAAGCGGTGAGGAAGGTGGTGTCGTTCTCTTGCCAGATCTTACCGCCAAACTCAGCGAACTTAACAGGTACATCATATGCTTCTCCATTTTCTACTACATGGTGGATGAGGAAAGTTTGCTCATCAAACATATTGCTCATATCGAACTCGCCGCCCATCACTTGATCAATATAGAGGAAGTCAAATGAAACAGAGTATTCGCCATTGAAGTTAGCCATTTGCAACTCATGCAAGATAGGTACATGGATGTAATACATAGTTTTAGCGTTCTCTTTGAAGTCAAGAACTTTGGTCTCTTGTACCTCTGGTACACCATAAGAGAGGTGCATAATGTAGTACTTGTAATCCGTACCGAACATAGTGATCTCTACTTGATAACCTTCGAGTTTGTTACCAGTAATCTTGAGGTTACAAACGATAGACTCAATTTGTTGGCCTGTTTTAAGGTTTGTCAAATATACGTAAGAAGAACCGGTAGGATACTCAGCTGGAGTGGTGATCTTTGAAGCATTGTATGCTGCATTGATCTCATATTCATTGGTGCTAGCATCAACGAGGATAGTTTGATCTGAGATACCATACATGTCGTTGATAATAGCATTGGTACAGGTAATCTCAACAGTATCCTTAGGAAGTACAGGTGCTTCCATAGCTACATTGTAGAAGCAGGTGTCTGTGGTCAATGCCTCAAACATGAAGATATATGTCAAACTACCATAGATGTTTTCTGCACCGTAGATGATACCGTCGAGCTCCATGATGCCTTTCTCTACACCTTTGTGAACGATCTTGCTATTCTCATCGTCCATAAGTTTGTGTGAGTAATAACCCTCTACGCCAGTCTCGGTAAAGAAAGTCAAGTCTACTTCCACCTCACTATCTTTACCATTGATGCTCCAGCGGTCCTCTTCTATGTCCATTGTACAATTGTATAGAGCTACATCCATTTTGGATTTAGCTATAACGATTTCGTGCTCTGCGTGAACCTTGAAGTAGCCATATTCCTCACCACCAATACCGCAGGTGGCCAAAATGACAGCATCCACAATATACTTGATTTTGTGGTCACTGACTTTCTCTTCTTTGATAGTCAAATCACAGGTCTTGTAGTAGTGGGTGTCGCCATTTGCTTCTGGGAACATACACCATGAGAACCATTCCTCAAGGTCTTCCTCCGTGTATGTACCAGCCAATGTTTCAGGCTTGGCGTTGTTAATGATGTCGAAGTTGAATTGATAACGTTCGTTGACAAGCACGAAATACCATTCGGCTGGGGTAATTACAGTGTTGCCATTACGACCTACTACGGTGTCAGCAGGAATGTAGTAAGGATCCTCGTAGAATGAAGTGAAGTACACTTCAGTAGTGTCAAGCCCCGTAAGTTGTGCAGGAGCTTTAGCTGCATAGGTTGTAGCGGTCCATGTAGCTGGTTGCTCGGCTACGAGTTTTGCTTGTTGGCGAACAGGTTGCTGCTTAGATTGCAGGGTGTTGCTCAAGTGCTCTTTTGCCATGAGGGCTTTCAAGGCTTGTGGCTTGGTCTGAGCAGTAACTGCCAGAGTCAAGCATGCGAGCAGGATGATTGAGAAAATCTTTTTCATTTTATTTTACTGTTATGATTATAATTTGTTATATATCAATTTATTCAAAATTAATTTGGCTACAAAGGTACTGAAAATTTGCAGAATATGCAAAAAAATCGTACTTTTTTTAAATTTATTGCTTTAAGACTGTGCCTTGAAGATTGTATTCAGTATCACCATGTTTGATGATTAGTTGACCATTAGAGATGTATTTTTGAATGCTTTGATTGTTAATGATGTTGTCTAAAGCGGTAGTTTGTTGAGCTGTTGTAGTAGCTGTGATATTATACCACACTTGGTCGGAGCATAGTAGTCCGATAGTTGCAGTTTTTACATCCCCTTCTTGTGTTACCTTTAAGTTTCCACGCAGAATAGTCAATTTCTGACCTGCTACTTTGAGATAAGAACCATATGAGAAACTCTCATGGGTGACACCTGTCATCCAATTGCCGTTAGGTACTTGAATCTTGAGTTCTATTTGGTCATTCTTACCCATTACTGTATTGAATCCAGATGACTTGCCTATTGTGGCATTGTAGATGGTGTACGAAAGACTATCGGTAGGCATAATATCTTCGGGTGCTACATATGGGGCGCCTGATAAAGTAACAACGAGGGTGTCTATTCCACTGACGAAAGCTGCTTCTATAACAGCTTGTTCTCCGTCTTGATAATAGTTGAGAATTGTGCTGTCTTTTAGACTTGCACTTTCGTTGTTGATTTCTACATAAATAGAATTGTTGTTGTATTCGCCATATTTCTTGGTCAAACCCTTGAATAGAGTGATAGAGAAGTGATATCCCGTAGCTCTTGCAGAGACAATAAGATCGGTTGGTTCAAATCGATCGATGGTTGTTTCGGTGATAGTACCTTCAAGATGAATGGTAGATGGTTTTTTAGGACCAACTTCCACATTTAACTCATAGGTGTTATTACCATATCCATTCATGGTACCTGTGATTGTCATGATAGCATCTTGGTTTCGACTAACCATTAGTCCTTCGTCGCAAAAACCAAGACTGCCTCCATTGCGCTCAAGCGTAGCGGCATAACCTGTGCTAGCACCTCCGGTGCCATCCCAATATACAATTAATGATATTTCGCCGTGGATTCCAAGTTCTGTGGCGGATAGTCCATTGACAATAAGAGCATCCCCGGCAGAGTAGGAAGCATTATCGCTAGATGTTATAAGTACTGGATTGTTAGCGAAACTCCATGTTGCAATGAGCAAAGCGGAGAAAAGTAATGAGATTTTTTTCATAACTGGATAAATAGAAGGCAGTTTAATAGAATGCCAATTAAACAGATTAATACTTAATTTGGCGGCAAAGGTAGTGAAAATTTGCAGAATATGCAAATTTTAGTTGAAAGTTTATAGTTTAAAGTTGAAAGGCAAGGAAATAAAAATAGGCTCCCTCTGTTGGAGGAAGCCCATTTTTTATTTGTTTAAGCTTTATAGTTGAAAGTTTAAAGTCAGGTATTAGCGGCAGAGCCGCATTCTTCAAGACTCTTAACTCTTAACTTTTGACCTTCAATTCTTATTACTTCAAAATAGCACCTTGAGCGTTGTATTGAACACCGTCTTTCTCAATG
>JAZSFR010000022.1:0-19930 GCA_045532335.1 Paludibacteraceae bacterium | reverse complement strand
TACCCATCATCTCATTTTCAAGCGAGCTTGAATGAGTGATGAATACCGTATAAATAGATTAAAAATCTATTATTTTCTTATAAATTTCTCGTTTTACTTGCGTATGTGCATTTTTTGTAGTACCTTTGCAGCGCATTCAGTGTAAGGGAAGCAGGTGAGATTCCTGCACAGTCCCGCTGCTGTGATTCGCAATCCAATGTTCATTATCTTGAAAGTCACTGGCTTAAAGAGTTTGAAAGTCGAATGTCAAAAGTCGAAAGTAAAACGATCTGCTGGGAAGGCTGAACATCAGGAGCGATAAGTCAGAAGACCTGCTGTATGCCATCAACCACAGGGTTGATGAGTTGAACGCTCTCGGGGAATCGAGCCAACGACATGACAGACAGGTTTTCAATATTATTATTGTACGTGTACACGTATATGCTTGGTTTAAATATCAGGCGTAGTGGTGTGTTGTATAGTGTTGTTGATGGTCTGTGTATGGATGATTTCTCAAGAGTTAAAGAAAAATTATCCACGCACCCTGACCATCACCCTGCCATGTTACTTCGTGTTTGGGAAAATATGAAGTAGATGGTTGGGGATGTGTTGGATATAATCAATGAACAATTGAATTATTAACCAACATAAAAACAACAAACAGTATGAAAAAGACATTCTTTTGGGCGGCACTATGCCTGATGAATGTAGCCCTCACAGCACAAGAGGACTACGAGTTAAGAACCCTGACCTTTGAGGACTCTGACTACAAAGGTACAGCAACCAATGCTACCACCTATTGGTCTGACCTCATCCCTGCTTCAGCATACGGAAATGGCAATGGTCATAACGCATGGCACGATGCAGGCAACACCGAACTCTCCTATACTCCTTCACCTACAGCAATGTTTCCTGGATACGGAGGACATGCCTTGTCTAACTATGTCGGCAACGATCTGTCACTAGGAAACTACATGTACGACCTACAAGCTTATAATGTAGAAGGCGGAGCTAATGGATCTAGCAATTTCTGTGTGCACTTCGGTTATACTGACGATTCTGGTATGGGCATGATGAACGAACTCGTATTTTTTGCTTTTGCTGATGGTGTAGAACGCACCATTGACCACATGTATGTCACCAATACCACCTATGCCTACAACCTACTTGAGAACGGCGACGGATGGATGATTCCAATAGGTGGAGTAAGCGATGAATGCTGGTATAAGATCATCGCCTATGGATACAACAATATCAACCAACTGACTGATACTGCGGAGTTTTTATTGTGGAATAATGGTGTAGGTGTGAAAGATTGGACCAAATGGGATTTGTCTATCTTGGGAGATGTGACACGTGTAGAGTTCAACCTTATTGGTAGCGACGAACTCTATGCCAGTGGATATGGTCTAGGTGCACCAGGTTATTTTGCCTACGACAATGTAGCTGTACGTTTCCAGCAAACAACCACTGCTATACCTAATAGCCCTATCACCTCATCGCCTAAGAGTCAAAAGATATGGCACGAGGGACAACTACTTATCCTACGCGATGGCAAGTGCTACACGCTCCTAGGCGGAGAAATAAAGTGAGTTTTTTTAAGCACGGGATTCCTCCGTTATCCCTCCGTTATCCCTCCGTAGTGGTAACGGGGTGGTAACGGTAGGGGAGGAAGGATTTAGGAGCGACGATCTTTCCGCACTGCGTATTTTGCAGCAAACTCTTTTCGTGCTCTTTGTTGCTCTTCTGTGGGTGGCTTGGTGCGTTTAGGACGACGTTGAACGATTTGTTTACCATTCATTACTCGAGTGTAATACTCCGAACCAATATTCCCTCTTAGGGATTTAATAGGATATTCTAATTCTGCTTTCATAATTTTTATGATTTTAACTCGGCAAATATGCAGATACATTAACAAAAATAATGGGTGGCGAAAGTGGCATTTGTGGCGAAAGTGGCGGAAAAAAATTCCGCCATTCCGCCAGTTCCGCCACTTTACGCAGATACATTTTTTGACAGAAGTTTCTTGTAACTACCCTGATTAACTCTCTCTATTTCAAATAATTGAATAGATTTTGCAAGCCATCGTTCCATAGTACGTGCCGCAATTCCAAGAACTTGAGCTTGCTTCACAGCGTCTTGTTTTGAGAAGTTCTCAGGAAGCATTTTGAAGAACTGCTTTTGGAGTACATTGCTACCAATCTCACCCACCTCAGTGGTCTTGACCTCTGGCAAAATCTGATACATCATAGCGGCATGCATTAGGAGTTTGTGACCGATCAATATCATCGTCTCAAAATCCTCATCGGAACATACCACTCGCTCTGGCAATGGTTTCGTTATATCCAAACGCAATCCTGTGAGGATCATACCAATACGCTTCATAATCACGGGCATACGCTTCAAAGTAGAGACGAACATCTGACCAAACTCTTGACTATAGGTATCATACTCGCTGCGGAACATACGTTTGATGGTTTGGCGTTGAGCAGCAGAGAGATAGAAGTAGCACTCGTGCTCTGCTACACTCATCCACAGATAACGCTCACCCAGTTGGCTAGACAAACGATCATAAAGTACTGCCTCATGAGGTACACCTTCATCAATATCCGCGTCCCAAACATTGTCATCAAAGTCTTGGGTAGAATTGAGCACATAACAAGCGAAACGGGACATAAGACCATTCTCGCGGCTGTTCAAGAGGGGTTTGAGTTGGTTAGGTGTTCCTGAGAGAAGCATTGAGATATGCGGGTCACGCACCTCAATGAACTCGTCATCTTTACGGCGGAGTTGGCTAATGGCTTCGTGTTCAAAGATACAACGGATGATGTCGGATATCTTACCAAAAGCCGAGCGAAGCACTTGGGTCAAGGTATCCATCTCTGTTGCCATAATGATACCACGACCTTTGAGTACCTCCACCATTTTCATAAGGGCAGAAGAGGAGGTATTAGCTGGGATATACACCTGTTTACCTGTCTGACCTTCAATGGCTTGCAACAGCGTGCGACCGTAGTTCATGATTCCTTTGCCTGAAGCAGCAGGTGCAACAATCATGGTCAGGAGGTCTGCGCTGTAGGTGTGATGAGGTTGACCATGCAACATACGCATAGCGGGCAAGGCGTAGGCGCAATTGGTTAATAATGAGAGCAGGAGCATGTCGCGCATCTCGCCTTCAGGAGCTACGGAGAGGGCTTCCTCTAGGAGTTCAGGTAATTGGTTAGGGTTAAGGTTGGTTGTGATGAGAGTGTTTCCCGCGATATCGCGTACATCGCCAGGGACCACCTTGAGAAGATCTTGCTTCTCTGCATTAGAATTAAAGTTGTTCATAGATAATGTAGTTTAATGATTATATATATATTAAGGTGTACCTCTCAATAGGTACCCAATAGTTTCTATCTCTACCCCTATATACACAGTTTTGCAAAAACACTGCGCCTATTTTTTTGTTTTTTTTCAATTTTGTATAATTTTTGTTATATATTCTCTCGTTTTTTTAGTGGACAGTAGTGAATTTTCGTTTTAATATTTGTTCTTTTCTTCTCAAATCCGCTGCAAAGGTACAACATTCTCAAGATGCATTGTGGGTTTCTGTGGGTTTCTGCCAGTTTAACCTGCAATAACCTGCAATAAACTAGTTTCAGCGGGGGTGGAAAATTGATTTCCGCTGCAAAAGTAGATATATTTCTGTTAGTTTGTTGGTAAATATTTACCACTTTATAGAAGAAATTTTGGTTAGCTGCTCAGTATCGAATATTACAATATTCTTCAAGCTTGAATGAGTGATAAATACCGGATAAATAGATTATAATCTATTATTTTCTTATAAAATTTCTCGCTTTACTTGCGTATGTGCATTTTTTGTAGTACCTTTGCAGCGCAAATCTGTTTTATGGGGGTGTTTGGTTTTGACAGCAGGTAGAACAGGTATGTAAGCACGCCGAGCATGAATACCGCTCGTTAATCGGATTCGCCATTATAACTGGCAACAATACTGTAGCTCTCGCTGCGTAATCGAAGTATAGTAGATTCGCCTAGTTTCGGCACAAGGTGCTGAACCGAGACATCGCTCCAAGCCAACGCCCAGAGGCTGATAGGATAAAGCGGTGCGGAAATATCAGGGCTGGTTCTTGTAGGCTGCGATGCAAGAATAAGATTTAGCAGATAAGGCAATGGTTGGTGGCTTGGGTCTTGCTATTGCTCGAAAATTAAGGCCAAGATAAGCGTGTAGAAAGCATATTGGTTCCTTGTTTGGACGCGGGTTCGATCCCCGCCACTTCCACAAAAAATCAAATTTATTTGGTTATTTCAAAAAAAAGCAGTACCTTTGCAGCGAATTTCGGCAAGACGCTGTTAATTCGGGGTCCTATAGCTCAGTTGGTTAGTAGCACCTGACTCATAATCAGGGGGTCCTTGGTTCAAGCCCAAGTGGGACCACAAAAAAGTCATCCAAGATTGGATGACTTTTTTGTTTTATCCCCAAACCGGTCATTAGACACAAAGAGGGGATGCCGATGGCACCCCCTCTGAGTAAAGTATGTTCTTAATGGTTTATTGAACGATCAACATAGATTGATAGAGTTGGTCGCCAGACTTAACCACTACCATATATACACCCGCTGTTGGCATACCAGGCACTGTACGTACTTCGTTAGAACGAACTACCAAAGCACCTGTAGTTTGGTAAACCTCAAGTACTGCATCAGCACTAAAGTTGCCATGGATAGATGTAGATTGACCAACACCTACAATATTAGGTGCAAGAGCCAAACTATTAACGAATACATTATCTACACCAGTAGCCTCACCAACAGTGATAACCGCCGTCATAGTACCGCAGCTGAGCTCAAGCTTCTTAGTATATACACCTTCTAGAGTACCTACAGGGAGAAGCTCTTCGCCATTGAGTACATATGGCAACTCTTCTACAGAAATCTTGTCGTAGATAGTTTGGTCAGCACCAGCAACCATGAGGTGGAGAGTAACAACACTATCACAACCCCAAACAGTCTCTTGTTTAGATGGATAATCACCAGCAGCTGAAAGACCAACCCAAACATCCTCTGAGTAGCTTTCGCCTTGGCAGATCGCTGCACGAACAATAGTAGAAACTGTGTCGTGAACGAATACTGTCAATGTAGCAGCGCTATCGCACATGAGTGCATTCTTCACTGTATCTACATATAAGCCAGGCTCAGTGATCTTACCGAACTTGCCAAACTCAACGAACTCGCCTGGGCAGAGGTGAGCCTCTTCAGCGCCTTCAAGTATAGCGTTGACGGTGAGGTAGAGGGTAACGATACTATCGCAACCAGTAACTACAGAGCTGAGTGTATCAGTCTTAACTGTGTTGGTGTAGTACTTCACACCATTAAACTCGTAGTAGTCACCTTGGCAGATAGTCTCTTCGAGAGTGGTGTAGAGTTTAGGCAATACAGTCAAGTTGAGCACTACGATAGAGTCACAAGTATTAGCACCTTGGAGTTTTTGCTTATAAACGCCAGATGCGGTAGCAGCGGTGATATCAAAGTTGTCAAGTTTGTAATCCTCACCCTCGCAGATAGTAGCCTCGAAGGTAGTGAGGGTCTCATTCAAGACATTAAGTGTCAGTGTAGCAGACTTATCAAGTTCAGCTGCTTTAGAAGCTTGCTTATAATAGTCATAAACGACAACCTCTCCTGGATTGAGTTCATAAGCATCAATTGAGAAGTTATCATCCTCGTAGTCGTTCCATTGGCAGATAGTAGAAGTATAATTCTCAATCAGCGCACCATTGATGGATACATTAGCCAGATAGATGTAGTTCTTAGAAGCAGTCATGACAGAATAGTTGATAAATGCTACTTGGATACGTTTACCTACATACTTGGTAAAGTCAACGGTATAGAGTTTACCAGTTTGTGGGATTTGTGCATAAGAATATGCTGCGTTATCTTCTACTGCATCAGACCACCATGTGGTATTATCAGCACTCCATGTTTGACCACCGTCCTCAGAAACAGCCACGATGAACTTATCATCCTCAAGTGGAGTAGCAGGAGCAGTCATAGCGCCACCATTGCCAGATATACCCATTTGGAATGAGAGCATTATAGTCTGATCTGCAGGAGCTGTAGTCATATCGATGATAGGAGTAATCAACCAGTATTGCGATTTAGAGCTAGAGCTTGTACCCGTAGAAGCTTGTGAACGCATTGCATAATCTGCAAAGGCACAATCCCCAACACGGCGCCAGTTAGCAGTAACTGTCTCATCTACATAGTTGATAGTCTTTTCACCAGCGAATACTTCAGCAGGTACGTTGTTAGCGCGAGCCCAGTTAGTAGGATAAGTAGCCACCTCAGAGAAATCCTCGAAGAAGCGAACTGCATAGTCAGTTACGAAGAGTGCGCTAGTTGCCCAATCAGCAACTTCTTCCTCGCTGCAGTAGTGTTGCACGCGGAAGCAGTAGTCTTGACCAGACATGAGGTTGGTTGCCTCGAATTTACCAGCAGAATTAACCAGTACGGTATCAACCACCAAATTGCCCTCTTCGAATTCCTCGTTGTAAGCCAATTGCAAGCGTACGCTGTCATTACCTACGGTCACCCAGCTGAGTGTAGCAGAAGAAGAGGTGATGTTGAGAGCACGCAAGTTGGTAGCTGCACTACAGAAGTCACCAGGTACAATCTCCATGTCATCGATGAACATGTAAGAAGTTTTTCCGTTGCCTGGGTAAACAATTGCAACGCGGCCCTTACCTTCGTATTTCTTGAGAGGGATAAGTACCTCTTCCCAATACTCGTTGCCAGTAGGATCATCTGTAGTGTAAACAGTAGTACCCGTCCATGTTTGAGAATAGGTGAAGGTATCCAATGGAATGAAGGTAGAAGGATCTTCCATATCCGCTATCGCACCTATCACGATACTCTTCTGATAATCGCTATTCTTTGCATAGAGACGATTACGAGAAGTAGCAGTAGAGTGATCACTTACAAAGAAGTAAGCGGCACGAGCCCAGAAGTGGAGACTCACGCTATCCATATCAAAGTTGAGCTCTGGGAGAACCACATAAGAACCATAATAAGTGGTACTATAGTTATAGAGGCGCAGAGCAGCAGCATCGGTATTGGTTTCCTTACGATTGCGAGAATATTGATATGAAGTTGTGTTGAACATTGCTTTTGGCACATAAGAGGTAGATGTACCACCAGTTACCAATTGACCAGCCTCCCAGCACTCAGGCACTTGGTTAGCTACTGCGATCTTAATGAGGTTGGTCTCGAAGTCAACATTGAACTCCTCGTAATCAGCAACAGGGAGACATGGAGTGGTAATGATTACTTGATTGATCTTAGAGACTTCGTTTTCACCGCAGATAGCAGTAACCACGAGTTTGTACTCGGTAGTAGGTGTGAGTTTGGTAGTAGTCCAAGTAGGAACAGTCACCACAGCCTCGTCCACGATGCTATCGTTCTCTGTAGCAATGGCTTGAACCTTCCATTGACTCTTGCTTGATTTCCAAGAGATCTTAGCAGAAGTAGCAGTCACGGTGTCCACAGTAAGAACGGTAGGAGTAGAACAGCCAGACTCTTTCTCAATAACTACGTCATCCACATATACCACGTTGGTTTTGTCGTAATCGGTAGATAAAACAATGTATTTACCATTGGTTCCATAGAGCGATACGATAACTTCCTCCCAATGACCATCCTCTACGATAGGTGTAGGATTAGCCACCTCCTTAATGGTATATTCGTTGAGTAGCTCGAAGGTAGACATATCATAAGGATCAGTTACGGTACCAATCTTGATAGCGTGCATATATGTACCCTTAGAATAGGTATTGTAATATGCAGTATCGAGATCAGGTTGTATCTTACTACCCTTAGCATAGATAGAGCGAGCAAAGAATCGGATTTGCAATGTATCGTAATCGGCATTAACCATAGGCAAAATAGCATACGATGCATTGGTAGTAGCAGAAGTAGTACCCATCTTCAGTGCACAACTATCACTCTTAGCATAGTGGTTGTTCACAAAGCCAGCAGAGTGGTATGTATTCTTTAAGTTGTGAGGGATATTAGCTACTGCAGTACTCTCGGTATTACCCACAATCCAGCCTTTCTCCAACATATAGGTTTTATCCAGCGGAGAAGGTACTTGTGTGAGGATATTATCGAAGTTCCAGTTAGCATCCTTAAGTTCTACGACATATACCGTAGATGCAGTAACAGGATCAGACCAGTTAGAAACCTCCCCATCACCGCAGTTCGCACGTACATAGAAATCGTAATCGGAGCTAGCTTGCAAGCCAGAAATGATACTTGTAGTGGTGTCTACAGTAACAATTGTAGCATTCTCCACATCGCCACCTGCAGCCACATATGCTACATCCCATGCAGTCTCTTTGCCATAAGGTGTCCAAGAGAGTGTAACGGAAGAAGCAGTAGCAGTCTTCAACTCAAGACCAATAGGACGGAAGCATGTAGGAGCTTTCTCTACATAGAGGTTATCGATATAGATCGCACCTGAAGATGCACTAGCTTCTG
This sequence comes from Paludibacteraceae bacterium, assembly GCA_045532335.1. Classification (GTDB taxonomy): domain Bacteria; phylum Bacteroidota; class Bacteroidia; order Bacteroidales; family Paludibacteraceae; genus Colicola. Next base: position 11,420 of record JAZSFR010000022.1, on the reverse strand, counting down.
CCTTAGGAGCGATAAGCACAAGATAGCCGTCCTCGCCTACATAGTCACTCAATGTTTTAGAGTAGTAATGCCATACGTTGTTAGGTGATTTATATGGTTCAACCTCCACTTCGTCCAAAATAGTCAATGTAGAATCGATACCCTCTGCGCTAGTTACATCGGTAGCGATACCCACCTTGAAGATTCCTTTATAGGTAGAAGTATTTACATTTCGATAGTCGAAGCTAATCATCAAATCTGCTGGTTTAGCTGTAAATGGAGGAAGAACTGCATAACTGCTGATAGATGTAGTTCTATACAGATTGAAACCATTCTTACCATCCTTCTTAGCTGTAGTATAAACATATGGATACTTGGTGGTAGTTCCTACCGCAAAGCCGTCCCAGCAGTTAGGCAAGTTGCCCGCACCAGAAGCATAGCCCTCGAAGTCCTCGCTATAAGGCAATGGGAATACTGTAGGACAAGTAGTGGTGAGTGCAACGAGGTTCGACCAAACACTGGTATCACCTACCGCACAGATTTGACGCACTTGTGCATAGTATGTGGTCAACATCTCAAGACCTGTAAACTGAACGGTGTTAGCAGCCACCAAAGTATCAGCTACCACTGTGGTCTTATCGTCAGCAAGAAGTTGTACTTGGTAGTTTGTACCGCCCTCTTCCCATGCGAGAGTAGCATCATAGGTATTTACGCTAAGCACCTCCACATCAATTGGTTCGAGGCAAGCAGCGATAGTATCTACCAAGATGTTCTTGATATAGATATAGTTAGCCAACTCGCCAGACTCAGAGATAAACATGATTTGCTTACCAAAGTCGCCATTATAGTCACCATAGTACTCATCGAAACGTACTGTATAGCGTGCAGCCTCGTTAAAGCCATAACCAGTAGCAGCAGTAGTAGCAGAAACTTTGTTCAAGCTAATCTTCTTAACAGCCACGAAGGTAGAGAGGTCAGATGGGTTGGAGATTACACCTACTGTCAATTCGCGCAAATATGCTGCACCATTACCACCGTGAGCATCGAAGCTGATTTGCAAACGAGTGATGCTATCCACATCCAATGGTTGCATAATAGCATATGCACCATCAGAGGCAGCAGTATTGAACATGTAGAGGTAGTTATTGCTATTGCGTGAAGGCTTAGCAGTTGTACCCTCGCGTACACCTACGGTCCAGCAATCCAAGACATCCTTAGCAGTAAAGTCAATCAATCCCAAGTCGCCTGCAGATACAGGTACACAAGTGGTCTTGAATGTAGCAGGACGTGACCAATCACCTACGCTACCATCGCATACGGCGCGTACATAGACGTAGTATTGAGCATTGGTCTCAGGACAATCTGTGAGACGGTATGGCATGGTAGTAACGGTATCTATTGAAAGAACCTTTACACTATCTACCTCCACGGTAGAGCCAAGTTCAACAGGCTCGGTAGCGAGCAACACGTTCCATGTGGTAGCAGTACCCTTTTGCCAGTAGATATCCGCACCCACTGTGCTTGCATTGCGTGCGCTAACACCTTGGATCTTCTCGCAATCAGAGAGGTAATCTACCTTGATGTTGTCAATATAAGTTGAGTTGTTAGACTCAGCGAGAGGAACAAGGAAAGCGATGTACTCACCCTTACCAGCATAGACATCAAAGCGAACAATAAACTCAGTATAGTCACCTGATGTAAATTGGCATACAGAAACCGTATCAAAGGTGGTAACATCCTCTGGATTTGTCATCACACCCACATAGAGTTTCTTACCCGTTGTACCCTTAGCATAGAACTGCATTTGCAACTCTTGGATGGTATCTGCCATCAATGGAAGAGCAGCATATAGGTCGTGGGTTGCATAAGTTTTAGCAGAGCTCAATGTGAAACTGAGCGCCTTATTACCCTCGTATATAGCAGTAGAAGTAGTAGTTGTGCTATATATATATGGATAATAAGATGTAGAAGACTCACCACCACCGCTATAGGTATATTTGATTTTCTCCATTGTCCAACAAGCAGGTTCTTTGACATCGGTAGAAGAACCACCTTCCCATGCCTCAAATCCTTCGATATAAGGAATAGTCTCTGCAGGAAGACAAGTAGTAGTAAACTTGTAAGGAATAGCACTGGTAATCTCTTCACCACATACAGTAGCTACGGTGTAGTAGTAAGTAGTGATAGGCTCAAGCCCCGTGAAAGTACACTTATTTACATTCACGATAGCAGAATCCACCTTGGTGGTGCAAGCCTCGTCGGTATAAAGAGACACGAGCCATTGGTTCATACCGTTGGCAGCCCATGTGATCTCCACTTGGTTATAGGTAACTTCGTCTGCTAGAGAAGATGGCATTGCGCAATTACCCATAGGATAGAGGGAGATTTGGTCAAGACGGTTGTATGAAACCTTGTAGGTAGAATAACTTCCACCACTACCACCAGAACTAGAAGAATAGAGGTCTCTTACTTTCGCATCTACTGCCATGATAGCGGGGAAGGTACCTGTACCCTTATAATCTGTAAAGGTGATCAAGAATGGTTTGTATTCAGAGTCAAGTTCCTCGCAAATAGCAACCGTATCAAAAGTGGTGACATCGAATGGATCGGTCATCACACCGACTGCCACACAACCAGATCCTTTGTCATAGGCTTTCAGATAGAACTCTAGCACAGTACCCTTGATATCCTCTACCTCTGGGAGTGCGATGTAGTCACCAATCTCTTGTTGGCATTTTACATCACCTCCACTCCACTCTTGCAACTCTTTGGATATCATACAGCATCCATTGGAGTTGTATCCGTAGTCAGTAGAAGAATAAGTACTAGGATAAGCAGGGTTGGTAGCGCAATAATTTTGAGGAGAAGTTACAACGCTGAATGGGAATTCAGTAGAGTTGGTAGAAGTAGTGAAGTTGTGCAACAACTTTGGCATCCAAGAGTTGTTGGTCATATCTGTTTTCTCAAAGGTGATAGTAACTTCGTCCTTCAACTTCATAGGAACAAGCACCTTTACAGGTAGAGTAAAGTCGCCATAGTTGGTGCCATCAGTAGGACGCATATACACTTGTACAAATTTACCACCTTCTGGCAGTTGTACGGTGTAAGGGAGTTGGCTAGCAGCAATGACTTGGTTCACAATATAGCTGCTCTCTGGAATCTCAGTAGGATCCAAGATTACTCTTGCCGTTTTAGGGTCAAGTGTATCGTTTGTAACGATGATTTGTACTTGTGAATTGCCGTTTGTATTTGCAGTTACATCAAAGCGAGCACCTCTATTATTAATTACCTTCATACCAGAAAGACTCTTCAATGCAGGTGCCTCAGTGATAGTAAGGTCATCCATGAAGAAGATATTCTCTTTTTCCATGAAGTTGGATGCAAATGCGATGTACTTACCCTCGCCTTTGTATTGATCAAAGTTGATGGTAAAGCGATCAAACGCTTGCGAAGTAGTGACATAGACCGTATCTACAGGTACAAAGGTACTAAAGTCAGCAGGATCATTCATTACACCAACAATCAGTCCGCTCTCATACTCATCACCTACAGATTGGTAGCAAGTTCCCCAGAAGGTAGCTTGAAGTTTCGCCACCTTGTCCACATTCAACTCTGGAGTGGCAGCATATACATAGTGACCTGCAGGTATTACTGTACTAGTAGAGGTCGCACCAGCAAAAACAAGCGCTGTGGTTTGGGTGAAAGAATAGTTCTTCAGACTTCCAGAAGCAGTAGCTTGGTTGACGAATGGAGGGAATGCCATGCTACCATCCTCGTTGAGGATACTAGTACCGTGTGTCCAATAATCTACGTGTGTAACGATTCCTTGTACGTAGTCCTTGTTGAAGTTTTGCTCGTATGGCACATCAGATAGGTTCTTTGTGCGGAACGAAAAAGCTGCCCAATCAGACTCTGATCCATCACAATTAGCTTGGATGTATACATAGTAGAGAGTGTTACGGTTCAAACCATCCTTCATCCATTGGAAGTCATACACATATTCATCCGCTACTACATCTATAAGGCTATCAACATTAGTTTGTGGAGTAGTAGCTACCACTACGCGGAAGCTATCCGTATCCAGCGAACCATTCCAACGCAAAGTTGCAGAGTGAGATGTCAAACCATCCACAGAGATATTGCTTGGGTTGTCGCAAGTAGGCATAGGACGAACGATAATCTCATCAAGTGCCACACCACGACCTAAATTATCAACACCCTCAAACGCAAGTTGATAGGTAGCCGAAGCTGCTGGAAGTCCGATGGTATCATTTACCCAACCTTTTGTTTTGTTGGTGTATTGACCCAACTCAACCCAACGAGCAGTAGCAGAAGTGCGGTAGTAAACCACCAATGCATCTACATCACCCGCATACTGCATTTGCGCATGAGAGAAAACCAAAATAGGTTGGAACACCTCAGTTAGGTCAATAACTGGGGTAACCAATTTGGTCTTGAAACGTTGTGTCTGTCCGGTGGTGTTTCGCAACGCCACTAAGCCATTTCCCTTGAATGCTTTCTCGGGATACAAGGACGCTCCAGACTGCTCTACTGCCCAAGATTCCTGCATACCAGAGCCGTACTCTTGCGTCCAATTCGCGGGCACTGTATCGTCCTCAAAACCCTCATAGAGGATGTACTGAGACTCTTTGCCTGCGAAAACTACTACTGTAGTCAACATACAGAGTAGAAAAAGGAGACATTTTTTTCTCATAATGTTAATAATTAAATTGTTAATAAATAATAAGTTAACCTTAATCTATACAGACTAACTATTCTTCACACATACATTTTCCTCCCCTAACCGTAACATTAAATTGTACCGACAACTTCACGCCTACTTCTAATTTATATGGTAGAGAGGTATATTTATCTGATAAAGCAAGTGGATTCCAACTAATCTTCTCTTTCAAGTTCTCTAACGTCTGTGTATGGGGATTAGTGTTGACAGCAGAATAGTCCGCCAATGCCACCTTCTCCGATTTTATCACAGGAATAGCATAAGCCACATACGCTCCCGCACGCATATTAATCTTGCTAGTGGTCAAGAACTCATATCCCACTTCTGCAAAAGGAGTGATATGCATATATCCCTCGTATTCATTCGAATAGGTATATGGTTGTTCACGATAGAACCCAAGAGAAGAGAAATCATTAATTCCTTTAGAAGCCACTGGCGTGATAGACCATGGATAAACACCCTGAGTGTACATCGTTGCATCAACATCATATCGAGTCTCCATCGGAATATCTATACGTGCGCCCAATATGGCATAGATATGATTGATATTCACACCCACATAGATAGGTATAGTGATATTCATCATTCGTTGGCGCTCACGATAAGATGTATATACATACTGATAATCTACCATCTCACCATCTATATCGTTTCTCGAAAACGAGTCGGTAAACGTAGCCACTGTATCGTTGACATTATCAAACGCCAAACCCAATCCTATACCCCAAAGCCAAGAACGGTGGTGGAACTCATAATAGCAAGAAATATCAGCCACCCAACCTGCTCGGTTGTTCACAGGACTAGTTTTAGTAGCAATACGATTGGCCTCGCCACCAGCAATCGACAACCCTAGATATGAACTTGGTCTACTGCTAGATACATATACCCCTTCTTGTGCATTAAGCCACAATGAGGTGCAGCACAAACTCGCAAGCAATAATATTTTATAATATGACTTTAATAGCATTCTTTTCATCTGATAACAAATAAATACCCGAAGGAAGATTCATAAACTCTGACAAGTTCATTTTACCTAGGTGCACACCAAATGCGTTATATACATCCAATGGCCAACTCATAGCTGAAGGAGTTGTCGTCGCATAATGAGGGGGTGTGTATATAATAGGACAACTGCTGACCGCTATAGAATCGCCCTCACGAAGCAAACTTACGGTAAACTCATGACCTACATCTGCATCCGTAACCGCAAGATTATAATCAATAGCACCTGGAATAAGCAGACCATCCCTATACCATTGTACAGCATTAAAGACGTAACCGCCATTATATTCCTCATTAGTGATGGCCAACAAATTGGTTTTTACCTTGGCTATCGCAGCTGAATAAGCCATCTCAAGACTAATCGTATCAGATGCGATTTGACAGTATGGATTCATATAAGATACTACTAAAGAGTAGAACTGAGGTACAACGGTGTCTGGGAAAGTAATGGTTGGTATCTCCTCTGTACCAAAAGTATATCTTGACAAGAAACCGGATTGAGTCCCCACAGAATCAAAAGTCACAACAATGCTATCCATACGACCTTGGTAAATCTCATATGGCAGTTCAAAATACATATTATCAATACAAACAAGCAGAGAATCTTGTAATTCGATAGAGAGCATTGGTTCTACAGCGAGATCCAACGATACGATACTATCACAACCCAATGCGCCCACAAGGGTATCTACATAAAGACCAGCCGTAGTAAGTTCTCTATCAAAGAACATAACAGACCCATTCTCACAAATGGTATCATACAACTCCACTCGCATCACATCATAGAACTTGAGTTGGAGATGACATAGACTATCACAACCCGTGCTCTTGGCTGTCAATGTGAAAGTAGTATCAATATCCTCTTTGAGCCACATACCTCCATATGGGAATCCAAAAGGATAATTAGCACGGCACACATTCTCTACCACCTCTGTTACAGGAGTTGATAGATCTGGGAGAGTAATCGTGAATGAGTCAGTTACCTGACAAGCATCGTTACTAATACCAGCCGTTAGTTTTACAACATATCTACCACCTTCTGGAGGATAAACATGCTGAATCGTGCTACCAATCTTAGTTGATTTAGTACTCTCTATCGTACCATCACCAAAATCCCAAGTAAGGGATGTAACAGGTTCGGTAGTAGGTTCAAAGATATCTGTCACCATATTTTGCAAATATATGCACGAATGGTTCTCAAAGGTCACTACATTTTGGCAACGCTCCGCATGAGTACTATAGGTTGCAATAGGTGTTGGAACACGAGGTTTACCCACCGCAGTAAGCGTGTACCAGCAATTGGCATTATTCTTGTTGATGATATTCACACAATAAACATTTGTATCTAATGGCTCTATCTGGAAATGCTGATCTCTATCTAGTGTATCTAGGGGTTCGTCAGCCAAATACCACACATAGTCAAAACCACTAGGAGCATCGAACTCGGTAGTAGGATTATCCTCACCACAGTTTAGACCAGACAATCCACCATCCTCACAATCCAATACGAAATACACATAACCAGTGTGAGCACTTGGTTGACAGTCAGTAGTCACCAAACGAATGGTAAGTGTTTTGCCTACATAGTCACTGAGGTTAATAGAATGCTCTGTCCACTCCTTGTATAGCCAACCCTCTATTCCCTCTAACCAACCAGAATCCTCGCTATCACCCGCAGTAAACATCGCAAAACCACATTCATTCTTAATAACTTTGTTATCAACTAATATATCCAACCAGAACTGAGGATTGGCTTCAGGAGTTTCTGGGTGTGGGTTGGATAGCACCAGAGCATACTTAATCTTGAGAATAGCGGAGGCGTCGTCTTGTACTTTATACTTGTATTCAATAGACTCGCCAGAACCATCACCATCACCACCATCTCCTAATCGTACGGAAGCAATATAGCCCTCTGGACAGGTGCGCAATTGATAGTTAGTCATCTTATCATACTCATCAGGTACATAGTGAAGGGTATGCCTACTTTCAGGATCATCATATCCTAGGTCCACCTGTATATTATATGAGAAAGGACGCTGATTTTTCGTACGAGTAGTATATTGACCAATAAAGCATTTTCCTTCCAAGTCCATATAATCAATACATCTTACACCCTTATGGAAAATAAACTTGGTATATGGTACATAGTCACTAGCTCTATCCGTACCACAATAGCCACGAATAAAGAATGTTTGGATACCCTCTGACAAACCAGTAATGATGCAAGTATCATTTTGAATATGATTAAACACCATCCAACGATCATTATTATAATCATAACAACGAATATCATAGTAATCCGCATCCCCCTTCCATGTCAATATCATGGTATCAGACTGCATAGTATGTTTGATATTTGTAGGAGTACCACACACTTCCGTTGGGATAGGGCGGAGCTCAAGGTTATCAATACATGCCGCAGGAGAGATTGGCTCACCTTGCGTTGAATACCAAATGAACACCAATTTATGGGGTGTACCATCGTGGTTTATATCCACTTGTCCTGTTGTCCATAGTGACTCTTGAAAGAAGATGGTATCGCATTTGTAATCCTTCGCCCAATTTGGCAAGCCAGCGGTATTAGGAGCACTATTGGTAGCTTGATCAACAGGCACCCAACACACATAAAAACCATCGCCAGACCTTTTACCTTTACATTTCCAATCAAAATACAAACGATATTTGCCAGATGGCACAGCAGACATATCACGAGATGCTGTGACAAACATCGTGTTGGTTCCCCCATATATTGGTTCACGACCCTTACGATCAGAAGAAATAAACAAACCATTATTTCCATCTACTGAAAAATCACCCGGCTCACCTATAAACCAGTTATTCTCGAGTTGAAGTTTGCTCAAATTATAGTTCAACACCCATTGACTATTCTCTGCCGGGTCTTCGAAATCGCATGTATAAACAGGTAGTTGTGCGCACAATATATTGGCACACAACCCCATCAATAGAATCAATATATACTTCTTAGGCATATTCATCGAACAATACTTTATAAGATCATAAACTCTACACGGCGGTTCTTAGCACGATTCTCATCCGAAGTGTTAGGTACAACAGGCTCTTTCTCACCCTTGCCCTCTGTTTCGATGCGAGTACTATCTATACCACGATCTATCATAGCTTGGCGTACACTATTGGCACGTCCCTCTGAGAGTATTTGGTTATCCCTATCTGAACCCACATCATCGGTGTGACCTATGATACGAATACGCAAGTCAGGGTTCTCACTCAACATCTCATACAGTTGCTGCAATGCCGCCTCAGACTCAGGTAAGATAGTGGTTTGGAAACTTGCGAAATAGAGATTATGCAATACAATGGCTTTTTTCTTCTCAATTGGTTGCAAGTCAATAGTATCTATAGCCGCCAAATCAGTGATCAACTTATCCGTAGCGAAATAATTATCCGCTGTAATTTGCACACGATATGTAGCATTAAGTGGTAATGTGAGAGTATATTTACCCGTAGTAGCATCCGTAGTTGCTTGTGATACAGTCTTGTTGGTATTAACATCCACAAATGAAAGCGCTGAAGCCATCCATGTTTGAGTCTTGGCATCGCGAACATAAATCGTATAAACAGGTACTGGTTGGAGAGCAATAGTCAATTCTTCTTTATCCTCTACGTGGTTGAAAATCACCTCCTCCGATGGGATATATCCGCCCTTAGAAGCCTTGAACGAATATTCACCCTCAGCCAATCTTAGACTTGCCTTTCCGCGAGAATCAGTAGTCTTCTTACGTAGTTTAGTAGCATTGGTAGCCTTATACTCTACCACAGCACCGGCCAAAAGTTTGTCAGTATTTTGATCCACAGTATAAACATACAATAGTGGATTAGGTTTCTTCAAAATCTTCTCCTTATTCATCTGAAGCATAGCAGTAAACTTGACTCCGACCATCAGGCTATTTAGAGCCGAAGATGCCCACTCTGATTGGTGGAGGGAAGTAGTGGTGATGGATTGCTCTGTCGTGGTAGCAAATGGTTGAGAAGCATTAGCCACAGACATATTATACACACCATAATCTGCAAACAGAGCTACACGCATACGAATAGGGCGCTGTCTCTTCTCGTTCTCTTCTTGCCAATCCTCTGACAACATCTTATCGATATTCAGACCAACCTCAGCGGTCATGGCGATATCCAAACCAAATGGATTCTTACCACGCATCGCATAAGGGGTACCAGTGAGTGCACCATGGGATGGGATATCGCTCCAATCTGGCTCATATGCATTAGGGTCAGTAATAGTGGTAGTCAGTGTAGAAGCCTGAGTATAGTTACCCAACATAGTATATCCAATCTTAGCACCAGCTTTGAAATAGAACTTATCAAATGTGGCACCAAAAAGGATAGGTACTGTCAACTGACCAAGCAATTGATTCTCACTAATGGTAGAGAAAGAGTAACTCTTGAGTTGAGAATACTCAGAAAGAGGTTGCACATACTTACCATCTAGATTGAAACGGTCTAGAGAAGAGAAAATCTTAAACTCAGGACCTACTGACAGCAAAAACTTCTTATACTTATACTCATATCCTACGCCTAAGAAGCCACCACCACCGCCAATAAAACTATTGGAGAATGTACCTTGGAAATTTGTACCAAAAGTACTAGCAGCATAGTTATTGAGCAAACCCGAATAACCAGCTCCACCCCACACTGCTACATTATGTATATCGTGCACGCGCGCGGGATTGTAGGTAACGTTCTTTGCAGTTGGTTTTTTCTTCTTATATTTCTTAGGTGCAGCACTAACAGGACTTACCACCAAACAAGCAAGCAAAATAGCAAATATAATCTGAATCTTTTTCATTGTCTTAGAATACTTTATCACCACTTATTATATTTATTTCTCAGTTTGAATCATCATGCCCTGAGCATTGTAACGAACACCATTACGTATGATAATCAATTGTTGATTTTCAACGACCTTTTGGATTTGCGCCTGTGGTGTTTCGTATGGAGCAGGAACAAATGGACAGGTAGTCAATCTGACTCCGTTAGGGAGTAATACCTCCACCTGATATTCTGCATCTAAATCCAAACCATCTGCTTCATAATAATAAGACTTATTAGCACCCGGAATCTGCTCACCATTCTTCACCCATTGGAAATGCTCAAACTGGAATCCATAGTTTTGTGCAGACGAAACAACTGACAAGACATCATTCCATCTCTGGAAAATCATATCGGATGCAAAATTAACCACCAAACGGAGATCAAAAGTAGGATCCTCACATTTCTTCAACAGATTATGGAAAACCAACTGCGCGTTATACTGTCCTGGTATAACAGTCTGCGGAATAGTGATCAACAATTCATCCACAGAACGATCAACAGGTTGCTTCTTGAGGTCAACAAAACCAACAGATTGTGCAATAGAATCAAAGAGCAATGAATACGTAGTAGGGAAACCAGAATCCACTACATATGGAAGTTCGAAGAAAGAACTACCCATACATATAGGCAACAACTCATGCAATGTAATAGCCACACACTCGCTATTCATCGTATCTACTACCTCTACTGAACAACCTGTCCCATCCTGAAAAAGGTTTACACATAAACAGATAAAAAAGTATCAATTATTAAGATTTAGTATTATGTGTAACCAAGAAAAAAAACTCAAAAGAATCAATCGAACCAGCTATTCCTTAACAGAAAAGCGCTCAATTCT
>JAZSFR010000004.1:0-5992 GCA_045532335.1 Paludibacteraceae bacterium | reverse complement strand
TACCCATCATCTCATTTTCAAGCGAGCTTGAATGAGTGATGAATACCGTATAAATAGATTAAAAATCTATTATTTTCTTATAAATTTCTCGTTTTACTTGCGTATGTGCATTTTTTGTAGTACCTTTGCAGCGCATTCAGTTTTTGGGAAGCCAGTGAGATTCTGGCACAGACCCGCTGCTGTGATTCGCAAGACCGATGTTCATTATCTTTAAGGTCACTGTCATTAGATGGGAAGGCCGAACATACGGAGCGATAAGTCAGAAGACCTGCTGTATGCATTAGTTGAACACTCTCGTGGTATAGAGTCAAACAACATGCGTAGAATAGTATCCATAGTGTTTTTCACACTCTTGTGTGTAGTGGCATTGGCTCAAAGTAGTGCCACTGATTCCTTGTATCTAGACTCCATCTATCGCCATTTGGAACTAGATGAGTACACCATTACGGCTCGCGTCAAAGAGAAGGATATCATTATCCCTCAAACTTTGAGTGGCGTTCAACTCAAGAAGATGAATGCCCTAAGCGTGGCAGATGCCATCCGCTATTTCTCAGGTGTGCAGATTAAGGACTACGGAGGTGTAGGCGGTCTCAAGACGGTTAATATCCGTTCCATGGGTACCAACCACATGGGTGTGTACTATAATGGTGTACAATTGGGTAATGCGCAAAACGGACAGATAGACCTGGGCAAATACTCGCTCGAGAACATAGAGCAGATCCAACTCTATAATGGTCAGAAATCCGATATCTGGCAATCCGCTCGTGAGTTTGGTGCTGCAGGTAGTATCTATCTCACCACTCGTCGCCCTCGCTTCGAAGAGGGCAAGTCATTTAACATCAAAGGTCAAATGCGAGCAGGTAGTTTTGATCTCATCAACCCTAGCATCTTGCTAGATGTTAAACTCAGCGAAACAATGTCCCTCACCACCAACGCTGAACTAGTATCCTCTAGCGGTAAGTATCCTTTCCGCTACCGCCGCGTCACTCCTTCGGGCGAAGTAGCATACGACACGACTGCTATCCGCCAGAACGGTGATATCAACGCCATCCGTGTAGAGGCAGCTCTCAATCACTACTACAGCAATACTGGTTTCTGGAAACTTCAACTCTACCACTACAACTCCGAGCGAGGCGTGCCAGGAGCAATTGTCAATAATGTATGGCGCAATGGCGAGCGTCTTTGGGATCGCAACTCGTTTGTGCAGGGCACTTGGCAAGACGAGTTCTTCAATCGTTGGTCTCTTCGCGTCAATGCGAAATATGCCAACGACTATACCCGCTATATCAACAACGACGACAAACTTATCCATGTCGAGAACCAATACCTACAACAAGAGTTCTACTTCACGATGGCGCACAAAGTGCGCATCTTCGATTGGTGGGATATGAGTGCTGCCTACGATATGCAGTATAACGCCTTGAGTATGTATATGGATGCCCATCGTTTCACCCACTGGTTGAGTGTGGCTACGGCTATTAATATCAAGAACTACCTGCGCGTACAGGCGAGTGCACTCGGCACATTCGTCAATGAAGAGGCGCGTGATCGCGAAGAAGCACCTAATACTAGCAAGTTTACTCCGGCGGTCTTCATTTCTTACCGTCCATCGCAGGTGGTTGATTTGCGATTCAATGCTTTCTACAAACAGAGCTATCGCTACCCAACTTTCAATGACCTCTATTACACCGATATGGGTAATGCCTACCTCAAACCGGAATTAGCTAAACAGCATAGTGTCGGTTTGAGTTTTGTTCAACCATTCCGAGTAGCCAATCTTCGCGGATCAGAGTTCCGCATCAATGCCGATTACTACTACAACCGAATTTCCGACAAAATCATCGCCTACCCAAAAGGACAACAGTTCCGTTGGACAATGCTCAACCTAGGCTTAGTGAAAATCAACGGAATAGATGTCAATACGCACTTGCATTTTACTCTACCTAGGAACTTCTACCTCACAGCCAAAGTACAATACACCTACCAAACAGCCATCGATGTCACCGACCCTGCAGATAACTACTATGGTCACCAGATACCTTATATCCCTTGGCATTCAGGCAGTGCAGTAGGTATGTTCGGTTGGAGCAACGATTGGATGCAGTACCACCTCAACTATAGTTTTATCTATGTAGGAGAACGCTACAACCAACAGGAGAATATCCTCTACAACTACACCCAACCTTGGTACACGCACGACCTCTCTCTCGTCGGCGAGTGGGATATATATAAGGCAAGAGGCGAAAGGCGAGAGGCGAAAGGCAAGCGGCTGTTCACCCTCCGCGTTGCGCTGGATGTGAATAACTTGCTATCGCAGGACTATGATGTGATTCTCAACTACCCTATGCCCAAACGCAACTACAAATGTACAATAAGTATTACATATTGATTTGGGCTATTGGCTATTGGCTATTGGCCATTAGTTTGACAAGTTGCCGTGGTGATGAGATTGTCGTACCTTCCGAGTACGAACTCCTGCCTATTCCTGTGCGTGCAGAGTCTACTTTCGCTCCTGACGAGCCTATCGGTATGTACCTACTCAACGAGGGCAATATGGGTAGCAACAAAGCAAGTATTGACTATGTAGATTTCTGCAATGGTTATTACATTCGTAACATCTACGGAGAACGCAATCCAAATGTTATCAAAGAGTTAGGCGATGTAGGTAACGACATCCAAGTATATGGTAACCGCCTCTACGCAGTCATCAACTGCTCACACAAAGTGGAAGTGATGGACTTGCACACATGCCGTCGAATAGGTCAAGTAGATATACCCAACTGCCGCTATATCCGCTTCAAAGACGGGAAGGCCTACGTCACTTCCTATGTAGGGCCTGTGAGCATTGACCCGAATGCACAACTCGGTGCTATCTTCGAAGTGGACACCGCTACACTCAAGATCACACGCAAAGTAACGGTAGGATACCAACCTGATGAACTTGAGATCATAGGCGAGTATATCTATACTGCCAACTCTGGTGGCTACCGCGCTCCTGACTATGATTCCACCGTATCCGTTGTAGAAATGTATGGATTCAAGCAGGTGCAGAAGATACCCGTTTGTACCAATCCCCATCGCATACGACAAGATCATCTAGGTCAACTCTGGGTTACCTCACGCGGAGACTACCAAGATGTACCTTCAGCCCTTGTGTGCCTGGAAAAAAGTTCCCAATTCACCAACGACATGCAAGTTACCGACACGTTGCATATACCAGTTTCAGAAATGGTTATAGTGGGTGATTCTATGTATTTTTACGGCGTCAATTGGAACACCCAATCCGAAGAGAACAACATCAATTATGGCATTATCAACATTCGCACACACGAGTTGGTATCCAATGGATTTATCACCGATGGAACCGAGAAAATTATCAAGATTCCATACGGTATTCTAGTCAATCCATATAATGGCGATATATATGTTACAGATGCAAAAAACTACGTATCCAGCGGACAACTGCACTGCTACTCAAAAGAAGGCAAACGCAAATGGTCTGTGCGCACGGGTGATATCCCTGCTCATATGTGCTTTGTCTATCGTTAGCTGCGAACCCGACATACCAATGGTCAATCTTGGCATAGATGAAACCTATGCCATTGAACGTATGCGTACCCTCATTCTCCATCCTGAGTTTCCAGGAGAAGCTTATGTATGGAAAATGGGTGATTCCATCATCTCCATGGAACGAGATCTTATTTTCTGTCAAGCAGATACAGGTACCTATAAGATACAACTGAAGATAATAGACCAACAAAACCCTGTCACACATTCTTTTAAAGTCGTTGTATGGGAAGAACAAGTGGCCTATTCCCCTTATATTTCTAAAGTGCTAGAGTACAATCCTGCTCCCGGTCAATTCGTCAACAAGTTGCCTCTATATGAAGAAGGTGATACCTACGAAACGATGCGTCAAAAGGCAGAAGAAGCCATTGTTGGTACTAATCGCGGTACGATTTCTTTAGGTGCATGGGGTGGCTATGTCACTTTTGCATTTGATCACTCAGTGGTGAATCTACCGGGCAAGCGCGATTTTGTGGTACACGGCAACGCTTTTCAGTCCGCTTCACATGCAGCTGGTGGCAGTAGCGAACCAGGCATCGTAATGGTTAGTATTGATCGTAATCAGAACGGTCTACCCGACGATCCTTTCTACCAACTTCGTGGTAGCGAGTACGACAATCCACAAACTACCCACCATTATTCTGTAACCTATCACAAGGCATCTGGCGATATACCTTGGAGTGACAATCAAGGCAATACTGGTGCGGTACATAAGAACACCTTCTACTCGCAACCTTATTTCCCACAATGGTTGTCAGATACCACTCTCACTTTCTATGGCTCTTGTTTGCCAGATAACGCCGAAGATTTGAGCGGAAATGGTTCGTACTATCTATTGCGTTTTTATGGCGATGGTTATGTAGATTGCAATCCTAATGACGGTTTTTCTACGGACACTACACAACTCTGTGCCATGGATATTGCATGGGCGGTAGACGAAAACGGAATGGCTGTAGATTTGCCTTGTATAGACTTCGTGCGTGTTTATACGGGTGTCAACCAAGAATGTGGTTGGCTCGGCGAAACCTCCACCGAAATATCCCTGGCACGTGACCTGCATATAGAGGAGTAAGGTTGAGTAGGAATAAGTTGTCGCTAAAATAAATAACATATGAAAAATTTTTATCTTTCTTTTCTGGTTCTTTACCTCATCACCTTATCGCCTGTTTGTCTCAAAGCCGAGCAAATAACCCTCGACCTCGGTACTGCGACAGATCTCAACGGCAACCCCGTCACCTATAGCCCATCGCCTATAGCCTATACATACTACGACCTCACCCATGTGTGGGCGGAGACATACAACGACGCCGATTCCTGCCAATCCATCGTATGCAACGACGGCATTTTTCTCTTCTCCCACCTACCTAGCGGTATGTCTTACGGTGGCATGAGCTGGGAGGGATTCACTGTTTCCACCGTATCGCAAGACACAGCTAACGTGTTTGGCTGTGTAGCCAATGGCGGACTAGGGGGTCTTGCTACGCCATATATCATCGGTTATTACTCCGAATGGGTGAGCGCATCCCAAGGATTTTCGTCCAATATCATCGATTTCAACGGAGAATATTATCCTGAATACGTGTATGTCTGCCAAAACAGCAACACCATGGAAGGTATCACCCATGGCGTGTTTAATTCGCGCCCTTTCACCCCTATAGACACCCTCACACTCATCATTCAGGCACTAGATAGTACCATGCAACCTACTGCTACCATCCACTACTATCTGGCTGTAGATGGAACCAAAAACAACGGCTGGATCAAACTGCCACTTGTGCAACTGGGCAAGACCGCGCATCTTAGTTTCTCGATGACCACCACCGACATAGGAGATTGGGGAGCTAACACCCCACTCTACTTTGCGTTAGATGGTCTCACTATCAACACCGAGATCCCTACAGCATTGCCTCAAACCCCTATACTTAACAAACCAGGCACCAAAGTGATCCAAGATGGTCAACTCCTAATTTTCCACAATGGACAATGGTACACAACCACAGGACAATTACTAGAATAACTTCATCATGCCCAATCGTATATGTCCTCGTTGCGGTTCGCAATTCCTTTGCCAACCCGAGAATCCCACTCAATGCCAATGTGCAGGGATTATCCTCAGCGACACAGTCCGCAGCTATATCGCGGAGCACTACCCTTCCAAATGCCTTTGTGCCAAATGTTTGAAAGAACTAGCAAGACAATAAATTATCAATAAACGTAGAAATTCGAAATTTCTACGTTTTTTTTGCAAAATCTGTTTGTTTTACTTGCACATGTGAAATATTTATAGTACCTTCGAACATCTGCCTTGGCTGATGCCAATTCCCTCGTAGCTACGTTCGCAAAATGCTGAACATACTACAGTCCGCTCGAAATTTTATAAGAAAATAGGCTACGCCTTAATTATCCGCTACCCATCATCTCATTT
>JAZSFR010000019.1:0-170102 GCA_045532335.1 Paludibacteraceae bacterium | reverse complement strand
GCTGAAGATTCCCTCCTCCACCAGAGCTTTGGCTTGGGCGTATAGTCGCTCGTAGGGGATAATCGTATGAAAAGGATTCTGTATGCTCTCCACCTCAAAGGGCAGCCAACGGCGGTTGCCCGTGATGTCGGTCAAGAACTCGCGTTTGTTCGTGCTCGCACAGAACGAGGCCAAGCGTACACGGCGTTCTTTGAGTCTGCCGTATGCTGCCCGCTCATTGACATCGGTGGAGGTGAGGAGCGATTTCACGATGTTCATTTCGCGCCCACACATGGCATCCAACTCATCGATATTGAGCATACCGTTCTCACATAGGCGCAAACGATCATCTTTGCTTATCTGCCCCGATAGTGGCAACTTGCTGCTGTATGCACGCAGTTCGGGCGGAATAAGGTTGTCCAGCCATGTGGTCTTGAAGATACCCTGCCGACCGACCAGGACGAGTACGGTGTGATTGACTACCTCATCTCTCATCCAACTTGCCACCATCGCCACAAACCACTTCTTGAAGCACGCCCGCCATAATTCCTCGCCTCTCGCCTTATCGCCTTTCGCCTCCTCGCCTGAAGGTTTCACCCTCACCTGCTGCGCCACCATGTCTATCCAATCCGGCTGATCTGCCGTGTATGGTCTTAATCCATCGAGCCATGCTCTGAGGGGGTGTACCGCTGGCACCATATCGGACTTGAGTGCAGTCCACATCTCGTTGATGGATATGTTCACTCCCTTTTCCGCCACGCATTGACACACCATCGTGTTAATGTCTTTGTCGGTGAGGTTCCGCCATATCTCCTTGCCTCTAAACTGTAGCCCCTCTGGGGCGTTCTGTAGCGAAGCGTCCTCTGCGGGGTCCCCGATAACGCTCGTGGCGTTATGGGGTGCACTTAAACTATCCGCCATGCGGATTTGCAGGCGGTCAGTCACCACATCATGCCTCAAACTCCCAAACTGCAAATAGTTTTCCTCCAGCCACTCGCACGCAATCTGCTGCCGTAGTTCTTTTTTATCTTGTTTGCTCATAGATTATTGTTTTCTACCTTATCAACTGTGCATTGCGCACTATAATATCTCTAAAATTTGGTCGATTATCTTTTTCGGAACGATCTTCTGTGTCTGAATAATCAAAACCGTTGTTTCTTTCTTTTTTTTTACAGTCATTTTTGGGGATGCAATCAACTCTTCACAATCAACCCCGAAGAACTCAGCTATCGGGTCAAGCAGATTAAGGTCAAATGGATGCTGCCCATTGAGCATTTTACCGAGATTAGACTTGTCCATATCAATACCTTCAGCCAATTCACTTTTGGTGATATTTCGTTCACGGAGCAAGCAATTGACGCGCTCGCAAAGTATTTGTTTTGAGTTCATTTTCACGCTGCAAAATTACTGCTTTTTATTGATACTTCGGTGGTAGCATTTACCACAAATGCAGCAGAAATGGTATGTGCTACCATTTCTGCACTATTCTTCTCATATGAACATAAAAGAATCTCGCCCAGTCCATAAAGAACTGGGCGAGATTAGAGAAAACATTTCCTGTAGACACGATAATTACCTCATAATTACCACTATACTTATGTTAATTTCAGAATGTTTAACACTCTTCTATATCCTGTTAAATTCTTAGCTTGTCTTTGCCGTTCAGAAATTTCAGCTGCAAGGCTTTGCAAACGCTCTACTTCTTTAGCTTCAAAATAATGTACTGATAATTTTGGCAAGAACCTTTCATCTTCTCGTCTTCTTCCTCTTTTCGAAGAAAGAACTCTTTTTAGAACCACTACATCTTCACTTTTCCTTAGAACCTCAAAACCTATATTATGTGATGCTTTTTTCATATTATCCATTGTTTCTTCTTGTAAATAAATCATATATTCCGTCTGCAACACCTTGTACCATAGGGATGTCGTAACGGTTTTCATCAAACATATTAGATTGGTTACAGTCAATACATATAAAGCCTTTTAAATCTCGCTCGTTAGTCTCATTACCTTTAATAGGTACTATTGGATAAACCAATTCACTATTGTACGGAAGAACTCCATTAGTATAACATTCTCGGCTTGTATTTTCGTAATCAGGTGAGTCTGCGATATTGTTGTTTACATAAGCTAAGTGTTTTTGATTTCCTCTTAGTATTTTAATTACTATCTTAGAAAAAGCAGTATTAGCAATAATTCGATGTTTGATCTTCCTGTATTGATCTGTATCTCTACCTTTATGTGAACTATCTCTGCATAAATTATACAGTTCTAAAGCCTCCAAATTATCACCACTTGATATGGGAACCTTTATAGACACACAGCAATCTGCTTTTGTCTTTTTATCAAAAATCTTTTTCAAAGTGTCACATAACTTTATCATAACAGTGATAAATTCTCCATCACTTATATCCTCCTGTTTTCTCAGGGAATGTATTTCAGAATAAGCGTTTTTGAGTTCAACAATTGCATCTCCCCATATGGAGTCTATAAAAGTATTATGACAATATTTAATAAGTGCTTCACATAGAAGATAGAGGAAACGAAAAAGCCATATGGTAAACAATGATGCGACACCTAATAATATAGATTCTTTGATTCCCATATCGAAAAAATTGCACCCCCATGTAAGTACAGTTATAAGTGCACCCAAACTTGGCACGCACCATGTCCATACTTTCCATTTCACAGATTTTATTAATATTTCTTTAAGCATATAAGATTATGTTATGAATTTTATCGGTAATATTTCACTCTTTCTCTTCTAACATCCAAGGTGGAGGCAATCTGCGCCCAGCCCCTTTCACATCCTCTTTTTGAGATTTGTTTCTCTGAGATGATAATTGTTTCTTCAATTTTTGTTCCATAATACTTTTTCTTTATTCTACTTCAAACTCACCAGTCATAATGGTGTTACCAGAGTAAATTTGTATAGTGTATGAACCTGCTTGATCTATGGTAGCCTCAATTTCATCTACGAACTCTTCTTCTACGACAACTTCGCCTGTTTCTTGATCAATAACCTCTACATAGAGAGGATAAGCTGTACTTGTATTCACATGCAGACGTGTATTATCAATAGTAGCACGAATTTGATTTGGATCAGGACCTTCTCCTATGGTCTCATTACCAGGGTCATCTAATGGCATAATCGTATACACTTCACTCAAGATAATCTCTTGAACCATTCCAAACATAGACGCATTGCTAATACCTAGTAGAAACAATGCAATAAATAAAATTTTTCTCATGATAGTTATATGTTAAAATTTTCTGCAAAATTACAACAATATCACGAATTGTGCAATAGAAAAATAAAACCGATAAACCAATGGGGGGGGGGTAATTTGTTGATTATCAATAAATTACAATTGCAATCAATAAAGTGTTGCAATTCCCCTTCTACATCTCCTTTGACATTTCTTGTAAATAATCCACCAATTGTGTAGATGTTATGCCTACCTTTTTTACAACATGGGTCCTAATAACTTGTACTCCTCCCTTTGTCATACACATGAATTTAGCAAGTTCCTCTGCAGAAAGATATGGATAAAGGAAGATAAATGTACACAGAACTTTTTCTCTATTGGTCAAATTCAACTCTTCTAATGCTGTAAGCCAAGTGCTCAAATATGGGTTAATGTCAGTCTTTAATCGGCAATAATCATTCCACTTATTGGGCGGAGTTGGATATTTGATACGAATCTCATCAATCATTTTAGTTTGATGATTCTTTTGACACGCTATGTTAAGTTCATTTTCTTGTTTTTCCAATTGTGTCGACAATTCTACGATATGTTCATTGGACATATGCAATTGAAGTCTTGTGCGTTTACGATAAATAAGAATGCCAGCGATTAAGACACCGCACATCGCTATCATAAGAGCAAGTAAAAGCCATACCCAACGCCAAGGATAAGGGTTAAATAAATATTCTTTCAACAAAGAAATAGCTTCTGAGTAGGAACTTATAGATTGATCTAATAATCTGTTAGCATCCTCTCGGGCATGAGCATATTCGCTTAACAATGATGTGTTGCTGTTCATTTGTGCATCTTGCATTAAACAAAAATATGCATTTGAAATATAATTTGGATTTCTAGAGAAAGAAACAATTTTTTGAGCATAATTCAAAGTACTATCGATATTTTTATAACCGAAATAGTATGATTGCATTATTTTCAAATACCCAAAGCATTTATCTTGTTCGTTGTCTCGAAAGTTTAGTCCGAGTTTAAAGCATATCAAAGCAGAATCATATTGTTGCTGCTCGTAAAAATAAACCCCTCGTACTTCATAAAAACGTGCTTTGTAGGAGCTATCTAACTGATGTGTTTTTGCATGTTGCCATAAGCTATCTGATTCTTTGAACTGATGTAAATGTGCATGCCTTAAACTAACATTTAATAAGCTTTGTGCATATCTCCATTCGTTACCGCTTTCTAAGAAATCTTTACTTGCATGCTCATAGAATATCAACGCCAAACTATCGCTATTGTTTTGAGCACAGATATATCCCATGCACGAATTCACTCGTCCTCGAGAAATCGGGTCATCTATTTGCAAGCGGTCTGCTTCAATGTAGCACTCGGCAGCTTCTTTTATCTGATTAGATAGGCTATAGTTGCGTCCCATATAGTAGTACGCCTTGCCCAATGTATTAGACATCAAAATCCTTCCTGCTGGATTATCTAATGAACAAATCACCCTCTTTAATGCCATGGTATCATCATAGATTACATGCTCAGTTTGATCAATACTATCAGCAATTACAATTATATTCTTTGCTTCCTGCCAGTGACAAGAAGACATAGAATATAGGACACTTAATAGCAATATAACTACTCGTACACGATGCATAAAAGACTATATTTGAAAAAGTTCTCTTTTATTTTACTTCTATTCCCATGAGAGTATAGGCTTTATCGTTGTTTTGAATGAGCAATTGATGGTCTTGAATAAACTTTTTGGATGATGATTTAGGTTCCGGAATATCTTCTACTGCGGTAGTAGCATTGTACTCGCAGCCATACTCTTCATAAAAAGTACCACCCATATATCTCAATTCCTCATCTTTATAGGCGCAAAGGAGATTACACCCAATACCACCAACCCATCCACAAGGAGGATAGCCCATTAAAAATCCGTCTGTAGAGCCCACTCCTTCTATCCATTGCACTGGACAACAATCCCACAAATAACCCCAGTCCTCATCATATTCATCATCTTCTATTCTGCAAATGGGGTATAGGGTTATCGTTTTACGATTTGTTGCACCATCAATATCTATTTGATGAACAAGTAATTGCTGAAGCATACTACCAGAAAATGCTCCAACGATAGTTTCAATAGTATCTCCAACTTGGACAGAAAAATCATATACTAAATATTCTGTATCATCCATAAGGGCATATACTTTCTTGTCTTCTGAAAAGCGCACATGCGCTATTTTGTACACTTTCGATTCTTCAAGTGTCCAATAATAATTAACACTGGTATATGTTTGACCATTGATAATCGTATCATTCGCTAAATAATGTCGCCATGTTTTTTCTGTGTCAGAGGTCATACCCATATCATGTTCCATGACATTCCACGTATTGCACCAAATATCAGCCCACTTGTCTTGAGCAAATACTTGCATACCTATCAGTATACAAAATAAAAATGAGAAAAATCGTTTCATAAATATAAAAATTTATTCTATTGATAATTTTGTTGCAAAGGTACAATTTTTTCTGCACCTTTGCAACTATTTCATTACTTTTTTGCTACATAATACATTGCAGTTGTATAAAAATCCTGCAAATAGGGAATTTGTAGCAACTTTGGCACAATACAAGGACGCAAACCAAACTTAATTTCGTAGTTCGGATTAATCAAATAATGCGTGTGGCAAAGCACTTGATATTGTTCCTTGGACAATATCTTGTTAAATCCCGCTAAACTGATACCTGTTTCCTTAATCTCCAACAATCCTTTGATTGTGCCAGACTTCTCTTTGCCCCATTGCAACACCTTCTTATACAATGCATTTGGTAATAGGTGTAGCCACGGCATGTGCGAAAGCAGTTTGTTACGGCATATCTGCTGATGTCCACCAAAGGGATTGCGCCAAACGGGAAAACCAAAGAAAACAATCGATTCGCCATGCATAAATCCCTTTAGATAGTGCATAAACCGCTCTTGATTGGGTATATGCTCTATCACATCGCGTAGCATAATTATATCAAAAGTACCTATTTCATCTGGCTGGACATCATAAATATTACGTGCAATAAGCGTTAGATTGTCTCCTTGGTAATATTCGGACAGATACTGCTTAGCTTTCTCTATTTGTGCTACATCTATATCCACTCCTACGCAATGGCACCCAAGTTCCAAGAATGGTTTTAGATTTCCACCTTCGCCACACCCAATCTCCAAAATGCGAAGATTGGGTGTAACTGGCAATACTTGCTCTATGTATGGAATAACATATTTTCGAGTGCATTCTGCTTGTTCTTGAAAATAAATCATTCTATTTTGATGTCTTTTTTGCATAATTGAATGACTTAGTCAAAAGCGAGAATTTCACCAGATAATATCTGCAATGTGCCGCCTAATTGAATATCCACTTTATCGTCTTCTCCTTGTTGTATAATACCATTATTTCGAATGACCAAACTTCCTCCATCTTGAACAATGATTTCAGCATTAATAATCGTACTATTATCTACAATTAGAGTTGATCCTGATTCAACAAGGATATGTGATAGTGGGTGTAATGTTATGCTTGCATTGGTTATAGTCAACGTAGCATTATCTTGAATGTACACATCCCCACATAGTGTGTTATTCGCATTCCAAGTTGTGCTTGTGAATATCATCTCCTCTGTTCGGGTTAGCATTGGCAAGAATTGACCATATTCATTCATTACTGTTAAGTTGGGATTAGAATCATCACCATCTGGAATATCAGGGGCACAACTTGGACAATGAGCAGGTTTTTCTCCTAATCCCCAAAAATAATATCCATCACCATCACGATCCTCACAAACAACATCGTCCGAATCATATATTTGACTGTGAATACTTGAATTAATAATAGTAAAACTACTTTGGAAAGATTCTTTTTCAAAAATCACATAAAAATATCCATCAAAACTATCTTTGTTATTGAGTCCATAGCTGTTTTTATAAATCCAATATGTTTTACCAATCAGCGGGTTCCCCTCTCTAATGTATTTAATCACAGGTCTAGTACTTTGAACTAAATACATTACACTATCTCCTACTTGGAGGGTGCCATAACCACATAAACACATCGCATGACCTAACCAATTATTATGAACTGCGCCATAGAATGGTCCATGGTTAATTAAATAATGTTTTAGAGTATCTTGATTATGTAAGGTGAGATATTTGTATTGGTCAATAGTGATTACGTCTGTAGGGGCATCGCATTTTTCATTACATGGAACAAACTCGTTGTTTTGAAACGGCATGCATTCTTCGGTAACAATTCCTGTATTTTTTACGTAGGATAATGCTTGTGTTGAATTTCCACCACCACGAATAGTATCATTAGTACCGTCAGCACGCTTTTCAATTCTTAGGATAAATAAGTTCCCACTTGTACACGAACCCAATTCTTGTTCCGATAAATCGTAATTCAATAATTGATTGAATTGTAAATTTATTTTTGCCTCTAAGGTCGCACATGTAGCGAAAGCCCAACAGCCACCATTCCCAAGACTATCATGCTGGATCGGCTCTAATTGATTCTTCACAGATGTCATCCAATTTCTGCCATGTCGATTGCGCCAATCAAAAGACTCGACATAAGTGTTATAGGATGGTGCAGGAACAATAGTGCTCGAGTCATCTATTGCTCTGTTTTCGGATGCATTATCATGCGAACGCATAACATATATACCACCTACATAGTATTCCAATCCATCAGATTGATACGCATCACTAGTTGCTCCTAATGCGGCTTTTCTACTTTCGTATGAAAGCCCTGATAATGCGGTTTTTCCAGCAAACCACAATCCATTATTTTCATCGTTATACTCGTTCCAACGGTCAATCATATATTCTTCCTGCGTTTGTTGGTGCTGCTTTGCAAGAGCCTTTCTGTCTGACACGGAGTTACGAGTTGGCGTTTCGTCTGCATAATCATACGCAATATCATTCAAGTAGAAAGTAGCATCTCGAATAATGATTTTCAGTTGATTAGGAACCACAGAGTCAAGATACGCCGTTTCGAAAGCCATATCTTGAAATTCCATATTGGACGCTGTTAAGTAAAAATCCTCATATACAAGATATGACTTACCTTGATTATCAACAAGTAATATTCGCACAAGTGATGTGTCGCTATTAAGTTGGCTGCGACCGCTGATAGACAAACCTGCAATGGTAGAAGTTTTATCCAATGGATATTCAGCAGTTGCTGTATATACCATAGAAGTAGTTTGTCTCTCAGAAATATTAGACAATTTAAAGGCTGCTATAGCATTACGATTGGTTGTTGCTGCCAACAACAATAGGGTACAGCAACAACATACTATACATAAGAGTAGTCGTTTCATACCTTATTGAGTTATAATCATTTGTTTTGTGTCAATCAGTTTACCATCTACCACCAACGAATAGAGGAATGTTCCTGCATAGAGTTCATTTGCAC
Source organism: Paludibacteraceae bacterium (assembly GCA_045532335.1). Lineage (GTDB taxonomy): Bacteria > Bacteroidota > Bacteroidia > Bacteroidales > Paludibacteraceae > Colicola. The sequence goes on along the minus strand of JAZSFR010000019.1, from coordinate 161,453 downwards.
TAATAGTAACATTACCATCGCCGAATGCACTAATATCGTATTTACTCAATTGTTCTCCCAACATATTATAGACGTAGATAGACGCCTGTTGTGCTTCAGTTGGTACAATATACGATATAACCGTTTCTTCTGTGAAAGGATTAGGAGTGTTTTGATATAGTGTTGCTGCAATTGTTTCGGTATTACTATCTTGTTGTTTAGGCGCTTGCTTGCGGGCTGCACTCGAAGAACCTGATAGTGCACTCACCTGTTCAGACAAATCTTGCACTGCTTGAATCAAAAGCGGAATAAGTTCTGTGTAATTGATACTCATTACACCTGCTGCATCTTCATGCACCAATTCTGGATAAAGTTCTTTTACTTCTTGTGCCAAAAGACCATAATGGATTTTGTTTGCTCGTGCTAAATCTTCATTAGATGTGGTCATTGTCATGGTGGAGACAGTATCGCTTTGCTCTGTATTTGCAAGAGCTATAGCACTACTGCTTGCCATTGTATATTGAACAGGATTTAGTGCTGCAATTTTAGTTAATGCTGCGGAGTTGATCTGCTGAATATTTGACTTATAACGAGCATCTGATAATGTGGTTAGTTCTCCCGCAGTTAATACACCTGTTACATATGTATCACCATAAAAGTAACCTGCATATTTTCCATTGATTTTAGGTGGGTGTAATTCTGCAGTTCCGAATACGCCTGCACCATCTGCAGTTCCTGCTAGTTCACCATATATACCATAGTTATAACCCGAAGAACGGTTGCCTGCTACTCCATATACACCATACGAACGGCCATTACTTCTTATCGTGGATTCAGCTGCGTATCCGCGAATTGCGATTTGGCGATCCCATGTGTATTTTGCAATAGCATGTACAGCAGGGGCCCATGTTTCTGTTGATTCAATAACAGAATAGATACCTGCTGTGTAATCTCCTTCTGTGTTAACAAACAGTTTTACATCAGTGGTCAAAGTGTCACCGATGCCAACATTTCCTGTTGAAGCGACTTGAATTTGTGCGGAGCACATCATGGCTAAAAGCCAAACAAAAAATAAACTAAAAGACTTTTTCATGGCGTTTTGATTTTGAAATTAATATTATGGTTATTGTATTTAGTTCCTCATACAAATAGGAACTATTTTTTACTTTTGTATCAAATGGCATTTTGTTTCAATAGATTAAAATTTTGAGTGCAAAATTACTACAAATAAAATATTTATACAATAGCTCAAACCAACCAATAAAACAGCACGAACATAACATCCTGATTAATAACAAATTTCCACAAATAATCATAAAACACAAGGAACAAACCTTCTTGTACAAGAAAAGAGCATCCATCACTTCTATATCTTTATATAACGTATCGCGCGCACTACCGCGCATACTATCACGCCCTCCGCTCACGCTGTACACGCACCCTCCGCCCACACCATACATTCCCGCTGGACATACACACCATACACGCCCAATCATGTACAACACAACTATAGATAATCCAACTTCTCAGTATCAAACAATAATTCAATTCACCTTCCTTGAAAAAGTTTTGTATGCTATCCTATTGGCACGATTTTTGCCCGTCTTATACAAAAATGCGAACAATTTGTAGCAAAATTACCACAAAAATGCATTTTTTCTGCAATATGTTTGGTCAAGTCCAAAAAATGTATTAACTTTGCAGCGTAAACTCATATTGGGAATTATTGGGACTAGTAAGAGTTTGCAGACATATTTAAGGCGTTTATTCGCGCTTTCTTTTGATATTGAGAAATTTTGCAATTTTTCAAAATCAGTTTGAGAATGTCAAATAATAAATGCTCTACTGGTATAAGATTGCCTTTTTGACCTATTGTGGTTATAGGCGCATTGTGGTATATGATTTGAAACAAAACCACGAAAGGTGTCTCTTATTCATAGTATGGGTTTTGTGTTGTATAATAATTGATTAGATGATGCGAAAACTATGTGCACAGAATGTATTAGTTGGTCCTGTGTGTTTTGGTGCTCGTTAGTTGATTGTGACATAAAATAATTATCCAATGAAAAAAGATTGTATTAGTGTTGCGTTTGTAGGAGTTTTTGCGGAAAATTTGTCATTTATTCCTGCATTGGATCCTAACTTCTGCAAGAATTTATTTGATGAGCCCTCAAGAACTATTTGTGGAATGACACCAGAGGGATATGTCATAACTATTGACAAACGTCAAATGCCGTTAGTTGTAATTTCGCAAAATAAAATATGTATTCGAGCAAAAGATGAAGAAACCGTGGTTAAATTGTGCCAAACAATGAGTACAAAAATCTCGGAAATAGGTCTAAAAACTATTTATTCAGCAATAGGTCTAAACTACGAATATCAGTGGTTAGAATTAAATGAATCAGCAGAGAATTGGATATGCAACAGATTTATAAAAAGGGATATGTTTGAAACTATAAAATTGAACTCTTGCCAGAAATTGTCTTTGCGAACCGAAATAAGTAATGATGAATTTGCAAATTTAGACATCGAACCACGTGTTGGAACTAATGACGGAGTATTTGTGGGGATAAATCACCACCATAACATCCGAATGGAACATATTCCTATTACTGAAGAATTGGTGAAAATGTATGCTTCATCAAAGAAAAAGATAGAAAAAATATTGTTAGAATTAATAGAAAAATAACTATGGCTCGCAATAATACAAGTGATATTGCTGTGTTGTCAGCAACAATATTAACAATGTTGGGAGGTAATACATTGTCGATTTATGTAGGCAATGATAATTGTTTATCCGTTCAAGGGATAAAGCATTTTTCTTACGCAAAATTAAATCTGGATACAACATCTCCTAAGTCAACTTATGTTTTTCCAAGAGAACGCAATTACCGCGAAAGATATAAAAAAATGGTACAATCTGAATGGTATAAGTCAACATATCATAATAAAAGTGTTGGTGATTTAATGCGTATTGAAGATTAATATGGAATGGCTTGAAGATTCAGATAAAATAGCACAAGGTGCTATCATTGATGGAATGGATTGGGGAGAAGATGGACCTGCATTGAGCATTATTCTCTCTAATTCATGTGATTTAGAGCATGACAAAGCCGGTTTCATAGTTTTAGCAGCATTAGTTCCTGCTGCAGAAACATTGCAGCAGACAAAAGAATTCCAAAGTAAAGTAGATGGTGCTATAGACCATAAACTCTCTGGTAAAAAATGGAAATCTTTTAGTGATTTTTTAGCAGGTTTCATTCATAATAAAAACATAGGAAGGTATTATTATTTTAATCCAGATCCTGTTGTTGATATGGATCCGCTATTTGTTGATTTTCAATACATAAAATCCATACGATTTGAACGATTTAGACAATCAATAGAGGATGGTGAAATTACTGTTGTCGGTAAACTAAAGCATCCCTTTATAGAAGAATTAATGATGCATTTTGTTAGCTATACGGGGCGTGTACCAGTAAGTAGAGTTGAATTAGAAGACGAAACAGGTGATTTGCGAATTATGGCAAGTGGTTACCATAATTAATGCAAAATCAAGTGTGTGCTATTCGTATGGCTACAACTCGTGATATGCTTAAAATGCACTATTATCGTGTATTAAAACTAGTTCCTTTTTTATGCGCTATTAGTTCCGCTCACGACTTTATCTCATCAAGATTATTTAAAAAGAAATCAGTGAATTGCATATAGAATTGATAATATATATTTAGAGAAGCTACCATTAAGGTAACTTCTCTTTTTATTCTTCCTAGTTCTCCCCTCTACCTCCCCTTCAATGCCTCTACAGGGGTGGTGTTCATGAGGCGGACAGCTTGCCACGAGATAGATAGTACCGCAAGCAGCATCACCACAATGGCAGTGAGAATATAGTACCAAACGGAGTTGGAGATGCGGTAGTCGTTGGTCTCTAACCATCTTTGTGCGATGAGCCATGCACAAGGCACTGCAATCACTACTGCGATAAGGATAGAAGAAAGGAATGTGCGCACGGTGTGGAAATAAATGGTACGGTTGTCGCAGCCCATTACTTTGTGAATAGTCGTATTGCGCGTTTGGTGCGTGGGTCGGTAGGTACTTGTTGTCATAATTGCTAATGTAAAAAAGTTGTCAGCAAGGTAAAAGAATGACGAGGGAATAAACGATCTTTAACTTTTCCTCGGATCATGGGCGAAATCTCGTGTTCTGCGAACCATCGGGACACCAACTCTTTCTTTCATCGAACAGAAAGTATACACATAAGAGAAGCTACCTAATTGGGTAACTTCTCTTTTTGCATATTCGCGCGCATGCGCGTTCCTCTTGTGATAGTAGGAATTATTCCTTGTCCCTGTTGGTTTTGAGCATACACAGTTATCTACGCGCCATTGAGCGTTTTGTTGCGCGTCTTGAGCTTTTGCAGCCTCTGTTGTGGGTATTGCTTTTTCATCACAAACCACCCTTCAGTAGTCTTCTTATTGGTTAGTAAACCAAGCCTACTTGAAGGGTTCGTATAAGGTAGTTCTATGTCCTCGTAGCGGTGAGGGCTACTTCGGACTCGCGCGGCGTACTTACTCCTTGCAATGTCCTCCGGACATTGCTGCGGTACGTCTTAATCGCTTCACATTTCGCCAGTGTGATGAAGCAATACCCACAAGAGGCTGCTGAGCTCTTCTCCGCTGCTCAACAAAACGCTCAATGGCGCTACCGCTCATACCTCCGTATGCTCTCAACTAATTGGTCTAACGAGGAATAATTATTCCTTATATAATAAAGTAAAAGCCCTTCGCTCTTGCGAGGGGCTTTTCTTATGGGTCTAGCTACCTTTGCGCTACCTCTGCTTGTTGAGGTGGCGGAATATATGTGCCGCCTATTACCATCTTTTCATCCTAGTTATTAAAACTTACGTACGCGCAGGTGTGTGTTCTTAGAAAAGGTTGCTAGGTTGCAAAGATGTATATTCATATTATTTCTTTTTACCCAATTTTATTTCATCTGTTTCGCACTGATATGTCATCCAGTTGACAGGAAATACCAGTTTGATGGTGTAATTTATATGCATGAAGGAGTGTTATAAAATCAATAAAAATAGATTAAAAATCTATTATTTTCTTATAAAATATCTCGCTTTACTTGCGTATATGCATTTTTTGTTGTAACTTTGCAGCGAAATGTGTATTATGCTGAAAAGGATACAGAATATTTGTGGCATATGGGTGATAGGTTTATTGCTACTCCTAGTAGGATGCAACAAGACTCCACAACCCGTGAGGCATCTGGGAAATGACACACAACCTGATTCTCTACTAATGGCCCAACTATACTTCAATCAACGGATGATAAACGAAGCCGATAAACAGTGCCTCGAATACATCAAACACGATACACTACATACCTACGCGCAGGATGAGTTTGGTTTTTGGTACACTATCCTACAACACACTACACAAGACTCCCTGCAAAAAGGACAACACTTGGATATGCATATCCAAATATTTGAACTCAACGACAGCCTTGTAGCAGATATCAAAGAAAACCTACAAATAGGTAGCGGAGAACTGCCCATGGCCATCAATAGAGCCCTCAGCCAATTACGACAAGGCGAACAAGTACAAATCATCGCACCATGGTACACCGCCTACGGAGTGGAAGGAACAGCTATCATTAAGCCATATAGCAATCTCAGGATTGTGGTGAAAGTAGGGGAGTAGAGTTGAAAGGCGAATGTTGAAAGTCGAATGTCAAAAGGCGAAGAATATATGAAAAAGATACAATTGATACTGATAGGAATAGTGTTGTTGGCAGCATACGGATGCAACAGCAATATCTATTCCGAACAACTGAAAAAAGAGCGTCAACTCATTGAGAGTTACATCGCACGACAAGGATTGAATATCGTTGATACCCTCCCTGCGGATGACCAATGGGAAGAAAATACCTATTATCGTGTACCAGACTACGATAATTTCTACTTCCATATGGTTGAACTAGGAGATACCACCTTCGTGCTTCCTGGTGATAGCGTTAGTCGTGAGAATGCCGAACTAGAATCAGGAGAGCAGGTACTACTGCGATTTATTCGTTATACCCTAGAAGAATACCCAGATACTATATCTAACTGGGGAACAATGGATAGCGCCGAACCTATCAAATTGCAATATATGGTAAACTCTGAGACTTCTTGCACAGGATGGCAAGTGGCACTCAAATATATGAAGTACCACGAAGCACAATGCAAAATCATCTGCCCTAGCAAACTAGGCTTCAGCGAGGAGAATAGCACAGTAACCCCTTATGGATACGATCTTAAAATAAAAATCAAAAGATACTAAGAAAAATGGCACTTGTAAAAAGTATTTCAGGTATTCGTGGCACCATCGGTGGTCGCGTTGCAGAGGGCTTGAGCCCAGTAGATGTTGTTCGTTTCGTAGCTGCTTATGCTACCCAACGTAAGGCTATGTTGCCAGACAACAAGACAATCGTAGTAGGTCGTGATGCTCGTCTCTCAGGCGAAATGGTGGACCAATTAGTATGCGGTACCCTCGTAGGTATGGGCTATGACGTGATCAATATCGGTCTCGCTACTACCCCAACCACAGAGCTCGCTGTAACTGGTCTCAACGCTGCTGGTGGTATCATCCTTACTGCAAGTCACAACCCAAAACAATGGAATGCCCTCAAACTCCTCAACGAGAAAGGTGAGTTTCTCAACGATGTAGAAGGCAAAGAAGTATTGGCTATCGCTGAAGCAGAAGACTTCAACTTCGCTGAAGTAGATGACTTGGGCAAAATCACCCGTCGTGACTACCTCGAGGATCACGTTCGTGACGTGATGGCACTTGAACTCGTAGATAAAGCTGCTATTGAGGCTAAGAACTACACTGTAGCAATTGACTGCGTGAACTCAGTAGGTGGACTCGCTATCCCTGCTATCTTGAAAGCATTGGGCGTGAAGAACATCATCGAACTCAACTGTGAACCAACAGGTCATTTCGCTCACAACCCAGAACCATTGCCACAAAACCTCACCGAGATCTCTGACCTCATGCGCGAGGGCAAAGCAGATGTAGGTTTCGTAGTAGACCCAGACGTTGACCGTTTGGCTATCATCTGCGAAAACGGCGATATGTTTGGCGAAGAGTACACACTCGTGTCTGTGGCTGACTACGTACTAAGCAAAACTCCAGGTAACACCGTAAGCAATATGTCTTCTACCCGTGCATTGAGCGACGTGACCGTTAAACATGGCGGTTCATATAGCGCAAGTGCCGTAGGTGAAGTGAACGTAACAACCGAGATGAAACGCACCAACGCTGTCATCGGTGGCGAGGGTAACGGTGGTGTGATCTACCCAGCAAGTCACTATGGTCGTGACGCTTTGGTAGGTATCGCACTCTTCCTCAGTAGCCTAGCACAAAAAGGTTGCAAAGTGAGCGAACTCCGCGCTACCTTCCCAGAGTACTGCATCTCTAAGAACCGTATCGACCTCACACCAGAGATCAATGTGGACAAAGTGCTTGAGGCAGTCAAAGAGAAATACGCTGGCGAGCGCATCAACGACAAAGACGGTGTGAAGATCGACTTCGCTGACGGTTGGGTACACCTCCGTAAATCTAACACCGAACCAATCATTCGTGTTTACTCTGAGGCCGCTACCATGGAAGAGGCTGACGCGTTGGCAAAGAAAGTGATTGACGTGGTTTGGGAAGTAGTAGGATAATCCTATATGGAAATATTTGTAACAAATGACGATGGTTGGGGTGCAAAAGGCATCCTGACCATCGTGCGTATAATGAGCGAACTAGGACACGTAACAGTAGTCGCTCCTGACGGTGCACGTAGCGGTATGAGCAATGCTATTACCGTTACTCAACCCATCTACCTCCGTGCCCTCAACGATCCTAACTGGGGCACAGAAGACTGGCAGAAAAACGTGACCGTCTATACCACCAATGGCACCCCTAGCGACTGCGTCAAACTAGCCATAGACGTTATATGCGAAGGCGATAGCAGTAAGATTGACCTATTGGTCAGCGGTATCAACCACGGTTCTAACGCAGGTATCAATGTCATCTACTCTGGCACCATGGGCGCATGTTTCGTGGGAGCCGAGCACGGCATACCATCCATCGGTTTCTCCATCGATGACCATAGTCCAGAAGCTGACTTTAGTCAGATGGAGAAGTATATCTTGGAACTCACCAAACACCTGTTGGCAGAGGAGAAACCTTACGGCGTTTGCTACAATGTGAATGCTCCCGTAGGCGAACTCGTGGGACTGAAATGGACACGCCAATGTCGTGGCTACTGGAGCAAAGAGATGATTCCTACTGTAGACGAAAAAGGCGAAGCGTGCTTCAAACTTGGTGGAGAGTTTATCAATATCGAACCCGAAGCACAAGATACCGACCACTGGGCAATGAATAACCACTATATGAGTGTACACCCCTGCTCCGTGGATCAAACAGCAGTGGAGTTGGTGTGATCGGCAATCTAATGAAAAAACTGGATAGATATTGGATAGGTGTTCTCTTGGGGTTGGCCTTGCCTTCCCTAGTAGGATGGGTGTATATCGAACGCTTCAACCTGTGGTACACATTCGAGAACTTCGATTGGGACTTGATGCGACCTATCCTAGGACGAATATGCCAAGTGGGGATATTTCCCAATATGGCCATGATCTTTGTGCTCTATACGCTAGAAACATGGCGCCTTGCCAAAGGCGTACTGATAGGCGCATTACCCTATATAGTGGCAAGTTTTGGCTTGATGATGTAGTATGAAGTATTTTTTGATAGCAGGAGAAGCATCGGGCGATTTGCATGCCGCCAATCTGATGGCGGCATTGCTAGAGAAAGACCCTCAAGCATTATTCGTAGGCTTGGGCGGTGACAAAATGCGTGCCCAAGGATGCCACCTCTACGTGGACTATCGAGAAATGGCATACATGGGATTCGTTGCCGTGTTCCAAAACCTAGGCAAAATATCGCGCAACTTTCAGACTGCCCAACAAGCACTTCTGCAAGAGCAACCTGATATCCTCATTCTAATAGACTACCCATCCTTCAACCTCAAAATAGCCCAATACTGCCGCCAACACTTGCCTCAAACCAAAATCACCTACTATATCCCACCTAAAATATGGGCATGGAAAGAGTGGCGCGTACATCAGATAGCACGCTACTGCGATGAGATACTAGGCATATTCCCATTCGAGCCAGCCTTCTACGCCAAACATGGGTACAAATGCCAATACGTGGGAAACCCAACAGCGGATTGTATACGTAGTTGGAAGCGAGAGGCGAGATGCGATGAGGCAAAAGGCAAGGAGAAAATTGCCATCCTTCCTGGATCGCGCAGAAGCGAGATAAGCAAGTGTCTGCCAACGATATTGGCTGCAGCACGCAAAGTGGCAGGCGAGAAATACGGCATCGTAGTAACTGCTGCACCTGGCATAGATGATGCCTACTATGCACCATACCTACAAGGCGAAGAACTGACCAGAGACACCTACAACCTACTATCCCAAGCGCATGCTGCGGTTGTGAACTCGGGTACTGCGACCTTAGAGGCTGCCCTAATAGGATGTCCGCAGACTGCCGTTTATCACGTGGCAGGAAGCAAGTACCTAGAGAAACTGCTCCGACCCATCATGTTCAAGATCAAGTATTTCACCCTAGTGAATATCATCTCTGACAAAGAAGTTATACAGGAATTAGTGGCAAGTCGATTTACAGAGCAAAACGTGGAGCAAGAACTCAGACGACTATTGGAGGATGAGGACTATCGAACACAAATGAAAACTGAATACGAGGCACTCTGGCAGATCCTAGGCGATAAATCTGCTGCTGTAGGCGCTGCGCAGAGGATAATCGATAACTAGTAGACTAGTAAAACTAGCACACAAACAAAAAAGGCTCCCGATGGGAGCCTTTTGTTATGCATAACGCATTCCGCGGATTAGCCTTGAGAAATAGCGCCGCTTGGGCAAACATCTGCGCAAGTGCCGCACTCTGTACAAACATCAGCGTCAATTACATAGATATCACCCTCAGAAATAGCACCCATTGGGCACTCATCGATACATGTACCACAAGCGATACAATCTTCAGAAATAACGTAAGCCATAGTTGTAAATTTTATTGTTAAAAAAGTTTTAAATGTTTCAAAAGTTTCAAAGGATCATGTAACTGACACCTCAAAAGTTGTGCAAAGGTACAACAAAAAAATCAAAATACCAAATATTAGGTACGAAAATACGAAAAAAAGTGTTTATTTCTTTTTCTTGGACATCTGCATTGCTGCCTGCAGTTTGGCGTTAGGCCCCGTGAGTTGTTTGTCTATCAAACCTTTTTGCTTAGCAAAAGTGGTCCAGTTCTTGGCGCCCTTCTCTAGAGCAGGCATACCCAATTGTAGGTAGTGGCAATATGCGATACCTAAAGCATCCGTGGCATCCAGTTTCTTGGGCATACGCTCTGCAGGGATATGCAAAAAACGCTGAAGCATATCAGCCACCTGCTGCTTATCGGAATGACCATTGCCCGTGATGGCCATCTTGACCTTCATCGGAGAGTACTCTTGCACAGGAATATCCTTACTCAAGGCTGCTGCAATAGCCACTCCCTGCGCATGGACAATCTTAATCATCGTTTGAGGGTTCTTATCCACAAACTGCGACTCAATGGCCAACACCGTAGGGTGGTGCTTCTCGATGAGTTCTTGCAGGAAGAAAAACTCCTTCTGCAAACGTGCATACTGGTCCTCGAGTTTGTGGACATCAAACACTCCGAAATCAATGACCTCGACCTTGCTGCCCGAGGTATGCAATAACGCATAACCCATATACAAAGTACCAGGGTCCACACCTAGGATAATATGTTCTTTTACAAGTTTGTCAAGCATTGTACGGCATCAGTGATAAGATGTTCTTTGTCGTGTGTGCGAGAATCCATAATGACTACTTTCTTCTGCAAAACACATGTGTCACCCGGTTTGATATTGGTGATAAGCGAGTAACCAATGGTATGTTGTTTCTCTATCTTGATAGGGCGTTGCACCAGTGGCGTGTTGTTATACATGGAACTCCATGACATGGCGCAACAGAGTTGCAGGTTGAGTTCGTGCATCTGAATCCACAACCAACAATGATCTTGTCCTATATGATTCATGAGCGGATACCAATCGGATTTCTCTTCGTTAGCACTCAGCATCGCTAGATACGATATCGGTCCAGCATAGTCCACAGAAGTGATCTCATAATCGATCACCATGACCTCTTTCTGCTCTAGTAACTGGCGGCGAGTCTTGACTTGTATGGTAGCACCCTTGGGCGAGATCGCCGTGAAATGGCGCTCGAGGCAAGGATGAGTCTTGTGTAGACAACGGTAGAACTCCTTGACCTGCCATGTGGCTAGGTCTAGACGCTCGTCGTGAAGTCGTATAGAGATAGAAGATAGATTGAGGATGGGATGCTCTATGCCGTTGATAAACGTGCAGAGACGTTGTGGTCCTGAATAAAACTCTTCGAAATGCGCAGTCTGGCAGATATACCCGTTGGAGAAAGTGAGTTGTTGCTCAATCTCGGCTTCGTGCTGCGCATCCCATTGATGTTGCTCAATGGTCCAGTTGTTGTATTGAAGTAATTCGTGCATTGTTTTTAGTTTTTAGATTGCTTCGCTGTAGTCTACAGGGCTTTGCCCGATCTACAGGCACTAAGTGCCGTCCTATAACCCGAAGGGCGTCCTGTAGCGAAGCGTCCTGTATCCATTATTTGGTGGTTTCGCGTACGATGAGGTCGGTGGCGATCATTTCGGTTTGAGCAATACGCTCATCGCCGTTAAGGCGTTTGAGTAGTCGAATGAAAGCATGTTTGCCAATCTCTACACCATGCTGCTCTACCGTAGTCAGCATAGGGAAAGTGTTGCGACAGAGAGGCGCATCAGAGAATCCGCAGATAGACAAGTCCTGTGGGATATTAAGTCCAAGAATCTGTGCCGCATACAACACACCCGAAGCACAATCGTCATTGACGCAGAAAATAGCATCGGGTTTATCCGCGCGTTTGAGTATCGCTGGGGTCTCAATAATGGCTTGCGCACGAGAGTCGCATATGACAATCATCTCCTCATCAACAGGTATATCATATCGTTGAAGGGCATCTCGCCAACCTTGGTAACGACGATGGGCTACCTCCAATTGCATAGGCGAAGAGAAATACATGATACGTCTACAACCCGTCTGAATCAGGTACTCCACCGCTTTGAAAGCACCGAGGTAATCGTCCGATACCACTTGGTCACATGGCAAGGAAGGACATGGACGATCGTATAGAACAAGCGGTATACCGGTTTTGATGACCTCATGGAGGTGTTGAAAACTATGGGTCTGTTTGCTTATACCCGCTAATATACCTGCCACCCGACTGGATACAAGGGTTTGAATACTCTGGATCTCCTTCTCTACATTCTCGCCCGTCTGGCAGATAATGATATTATACCCCGCTTCGTTGGCCGTCTGCTCTATACCATCTAAGACTGAGGAAAAGAAGTGGTGATTGACCTCAGGAAGAATAATACCAATAGTCGTGTTCTTGCTCGTGCGCAAGTTACTAGCCATCATGTTGGGTTTGTAGTTGAGACGCTTGGCACAATCGCGCACCAATACCTTGGTGGGCTCGCTGATATCCGGATGATTCTGCAAGGCACGACTGACCGTGGAAACCGATATCCCTAACTCTTTGGCAATATCTTTGATGGTGATAGATTTCATTTTCGGTTAAGCTGTTAAGCGATTAGACAGTTATTGCTCGCGGGATTTGACTGCGCCACGCAATATGACGAGCAAAGCTCCTGCTATCAATACATAGTCGGAGTAAGGTTGGAGTTTGAGCATACTCATTACAGCTCCCGCTAATAGGACTGCTAGTCCGCTGTATAGTAAGATGTTAGACCATTTCATGAGAGTTGATATTTGATAGTTGAGTGTTTAGTTGACGAGGTAGACTACTTCGCCGTCTTCGTGCATCTGGTAGTGCTCGCGGGCATAACGCTCCAGACTATCCTTGTTGTCCAAGGAATTGAGCATGTTCTCTATCTCTTGGGTTTGCTGGTTGATGAGTTGAATCTCCTGTTTGATTTCGCGCATCTCTCGTGCCTTACCAAGGCGCTTGACAAGACTCTGATTGCCGACAAAGAGGTAAACAATAGCGAACAAGTACAATGTGATAGCGTACTTGTTGACGAAAATTTTGCGAAGTTTTTGCTTCGTGGTCAATGGTTCTTTCATAATTGTTTTGTGTTTAGAGTTTATGGTTTGTGCAACTTTTTTGTATTGCGAGTGCAAAGGTACTGCAAATTTTCGGTAATTGCAAATATTAGTTCAAGTTTTTTGCGAAAAAAACGAGACTGCCTTTAGACAGTCTCGTTTGGATATCGGTTAGGCGGTTAAGCGCTTAAGCGGTTAACCGGCAAGGGGTTAATCCTCGTTGGTTTGAGTTGCCTCGTACTCCTTGATGAGTTTGTCTTGTACATCACCAGGAACGAGTTCATAACTCTTGAAGCGCATGGTGAAGGTAGCACGACCACCAGTGAGTGAAGACAATGTAGTAGAGTAAGAACTCATCTCTTTTAGAGGCACCAAAGCCTTCAATGTGGTGAAGTTCTTCTCTGTTTCCATACCGAGCACCATACCACGGCGACCGTTGATGTCAGACATTACATCACCCATGATATCGCTAGGAACGAATACCTCTACCTCGTAAACTGGCTCGAGAAGTTTAGGGTTAGCGTTGCGGAATGCCTCAGCAAACGCGTTACGACCTGCAAGACGGAAAGAGATTTCGTTAGAATCTACTGGGTGCATCTTACCATCGTAAATAATAACGCGTACATCGCGAGCGTAAGAACCGGTCAAAGGACCTTGCTCAATACGATCCATGAGACCTTTGAGGATAGCAGGGATGAAGCGTGCGTCGATAGCACCACCCACGATAGAGTTGATGAGTACGAGTTTGCCGCCCCACTCGAGTGGAATCTCTTGGGTATCACGTACAGAAATACGATACTCTTGGTTGCCGAACTTGTAAACTTCCTTCACTGGTTCGCCCTCTACATAAGGCTCTACAATGAGGTGTACCTCACCGAACTGACCAGAACCACCAGATTGTTTCTTATGACGATAATCTGCGCGAGCAGACTTGGTGATAGTCTCGCGATAAGGGATCTTAGGCTCCTCGTAGGTAACCATCATCTTATCGTTGTTCTCAAGACGCCATTTGAGAGTGCGGAGGTGGAACTCACCTTGACCTGCTACAATGACTTGTTTCAACTCCTTGGATTGCTCTACTACCCAAGTAGCATCCTCCTCGTGCATACGAGTAAGGAGAGCTGCCAACTTCTCAGCATCTGCCTCGTTAACAGGCTTGATAGCACGACGGTATTTAGGATCAGGGTAAGAAATAGCTGGATATTGGTTATCGCAATCTTTTGCATTGAGCGTATTGCCAGTACGAGTATCTTTGAGTTTAACAGTAGCAGCAATATCACCGGCAGAAACCTCCTCTACAGGAACGCGGATATTACCTGCTACAGAGTAGAGTTGAGAGATACGCTCTTTGGTACCACGGTCTACGTTCAACACATCGTCACCTGGTTTGAGAGTACCTTGCATCACCTTGAAGTAGTTCACCTCACCGATGTGTGGTTCTACAGAAGTCTTGAAGATGAAGGCAGATGTAGGAGCTGCAGGATTAGGAGCTACCTCTTCAGCATTAACGGTCAATGGTTTAGGAGCTTCAGCAACAGATGGAGTCATCTCGCCAAGGAAACCCATCAAACGGCGGATACCCATATCCTTGAGACCGCTGGTGCAGATAACAGGATACATACTACCCTCTGCAAATACGGTTTGAAGACCACGCATAAGCTCGTCGTCAGAGAGAGTACCTTGCTCAAAGTATTTGTCCATGATAGTCTCGTCAGACTCAGCTGCCCACTCGAGGAGTTGAGCGCGGATCTCTTCTACGGTAGCCTTCTCACTCTCTGGGATGTCCTTTAGCTCAGGAGCACCACCCTCTGCTTTCCAAACGAGCATTTTGCCTTGGAGCACATCGATAGCAGCGTTGAAGTCTTTACCTGCGTTGATAGGATATTGGAAGAGAGTACATTTGTTACCAAATGTCTCTTTGAGCTCGTTGAAAGTACGCTCGAAATCAGCGTTCTCGTGGTCGCACTTGTTGATAACGAAAGCGATAGGTTTTTTCGCCTTCTCAGCGCGGCGGAAGTTGTTTTGTGTTCCAACCTCTACACCACCATTGGCAGTTAAGGTAATGACTGCTGTATCAGATACGTGGAGGGCTGTGATAGCACCACCGCAGAAGTCGTCAGAACCTGGGCAGTCGATGATATTGAGTTTTTTGTTATTGAACTCGATGTTACATACTGAAGAAAAGACGGAATAACCGTATTCTTTCTCAACTGGGAAATAGTCGCAGACGGTAGATTGTGTTTCTACTGAACCACGACGCTTGATGACCCCGCACTCAAAGAGCATGGATTCCATAAGGGTAGTCTTACCCGAACCACTGCCACCCATGAGGGCAATGTTCTTAATCTCGTTAGCTTGATAAACTTTAGCCATAACTGTGTTTTATTAGATGTTAAGTATTTTGTTTTTCGGTATTTCGGATATCTGTTATAAGATAACGGACATCGGATATCGGTTGCAAAGGTAAGAAAAATTTGCTAAACCTGCAAATTTTGTGGTGAAAAAGTTAGAAACTTGTGGCGTTTTATAGCAAAATGCTAATTTTGGAGAGTGCATCTTCCTCTTTGGCGGTCATTTGTGCTTTGGTTTCTGGCGTTTTGTCAGCTTGACCGGTGAGGTGGAGTAGACCATGAATAATGATGCGATGAAGTTCGTGGAGAAAAGGCGCACCCACTTGCTGCGCATTGGTGGCAACGGTATCCAACGATATGTAAATATCTCCATTCACGCGCGTGCGCGTACTATAATCAAAGGTAATAACGTCGGTATAGTAATCGTGCTGGAGAAACTCACGGTTGACGGAGAGGATCTTCTCATCGTCGCAGAAGATATAGGTGAGTTCACCCACAGAATAACCATGCTGAGCAGCTACGGCTTTGATCCATCGCTCGACCTTGCGAAAGTCGATCTCGGGCATTGCGATATGGTCGTTGGTGAAGTGAATCATTGTTTAGTGTAAAGTGTAGTGATTAGGCGAAGAAGATGTTGGCGACGGTGAAGGCAGCAATGACACCGATCAGGTCAGCAATCAAACAGCATGCGACAGCATGGCGGGTGTTCTTAATACCTACACTGCCAAAGTAAACCGCGAGCACATAGAAAGTGGTGTCCGTAGTACCTTGTAGGATACAACATAGACGACCCACTAGAGAGTCCGCTCCGTGTGTGGCCATGGCCTCAATCATGAGTCCTCGTGCGCCACTACCCGATAGCGGTTTCATAATAGCCGTAGGCACAGCTGCGGATAGATCTGGGTTGATACCAACCAACGAAAACAAGTGGGAAAGACCTTGCTCCAACAATCCCATGGCGCCGCTGGCGCGGAACATACCCACCGCTAAAAGGATAGCAATCAGGTAGGGGATGATACCGATAGCCGTCTTGAAACCATCCTTGGCACCGTCAATAAACGCTTCGTATACATTGACTCGTTTCACACTCGCCTGGATAATAAACCAACAGATCACAGCCAGGAGAATAACTGCCGCTACAAAGGCAGAAGCAGTAGTGAGCGTTTCCTCTGGTAGACGTTGGGCTAACACGAGCAATAGCACCACCAAAGTCGTCAGGGCGAAGAGCACACCGAGAATAACTTTGTCCCAAATCTTGATCTTCTGGGCAGCGCAACATGCGAGCAGTCCGCCTAGAGTAGCAAAATAGGTGGCGATCAAAAGAGGCAGGAAGACATCGGCGGGATTGGCCGCTCCGAGTTGAGCACGATAGGCCATGATGGCCGTAGGGATGATAGTGAGTCCGCTAGCACCAAGCACGACAAACATGATCATCGCATTGGAGGCTTTGGAACGATCGGAATTGAGTTCCTGGAGCTCGCCCATAGCCTTGAGTCCCATAGGGGTAGCAGCATTATCCAGACCAAGCATGTTGGCCGCGAAATTCATAAACATGGTACCATAGACAGGATGATTATTCGGAATCTCGGGGAAAATACGGCGGAAAAATGGAGCAACGCCACGAGATAGGGTGTTGACTACTCCGCCTCGCTGCCCGATGTTGAGAATACCCATCCAAAGAGCGAGCACACCAGTGAGCCCAATGGATATCTCAAAACCATTCTTGGCGGAAGCAAACGTGGAGTTGAGAATCTGAGAGAAAATATCACTCTGTCCAAAAAAGAAGAACTGCACGCAACCCATGATGACTGCGAGAAGAATAAGTCCTATCCAAATATAATTTAGTACCATATCGAGCACAAAGGTACAACTTTTTTTGCATATTTCAAAAAAAAATAGTACTTTTGCACGCCTTTATGAAGAAAAATACATATTTATATCGTATAAGCACGTGGTTAAAGCACCGTTTGACCGCCTGGAATACAGGTGGTGAGGGTGTTCATTCGCCTTATTTGTTTGAGTGGGTGAGGATGGTGATGTCTGACAAACATGCCTATCATGTATGGGAGGACATCGAGAATGTGCGTGCGCAAATGTTGATCTCAGACCAGGTGATTGAGTTTGTGGATTATGGAAGCGGAGTGAAGCAACTAGGTCATGAGGCGAGGGACGAAAGGCGAGTTAAGGACATCGCAAAAAGTAGTTTGGCTAGGACTAAATATGCGCAGATGTTGTTTCGACTGGTCAATTGGTTGGGGCATCAATTGCGTGAGGGAAACAAAGGGTTGACGATCGTGGAATTGGGTACAAGTTTGGGAGTAACAACGGCCTATTTGGCCAGTGTAGATGCTCGAGATAAAGTCTATACTTACGAAGGATGTGAGGCAGTGGCAAAGATTGCAAAGGAGAATTGGAAGCTGTTGGAAATGAATAATATAGAGTGTTTTGTAGGACCGATAGATGAGACGCAATTAAGGGGGCGTTTAGAGCGCGTGGATGTGGCTTTTGTGGATGCGAATCATACCTATGAAGCGAGTTTGAAATATTTTGATGTATTGGCTCAAAAAGTCCATGAGAAAAGCGTGGTGGTGATGGATGATATACACCATAGTGAGGAGATGGAGAGAGCATGGAGAGAAATTTGTGCCGATGAGCGCGTGACCAGCACGATTGATCTATATCAAATGGGACTGGTGTTTTTTGACCAGCATTATTGGAAACGAAATTATAGAATGCGATTATGAAAATATACACAAAAACAGGTGATAAGGGAAGAACTTCTCTGGCAACTGGCAAACGAGTGAGCAAGTCCGATTTGCGTCTAGAGGCCTATGGAACAGCGGATGAGTTGAATAGTTTTGTGGGATTGCTGCGTGCTTCGTTGAGCAAATGCGAAGGCGTCTGGGTGAGCGATGTGGATGTGCAATTAGGATGGGTGCAAAATCGCTTGTTCGATGTGGGTGCTATACTCGCTGGAGCAGATATGCCATTTGCAGAGGAAAATGTCTCGCGCCTAGAAGGCTGGATGGATGCGATGGATGAAAAACTACCTGAGCTCAAGGACTTTGTGCTGCCCGGTGGCAATGAGCAAGTGTCCTTGTGCCATGTGTGTCGTTGTGTGGCACGTCGCCTAGAGAGAGGGATGGTGAAATGGTTGGAAGAGAGTGGCGAGCAGATCGATAACGTAGTGGTACGTTATGTGAATCGCCTGAGTGATTATTTGTTTGTTTTATCCCGAATAGTTGCTAATAATTTAGAAATAAGTCTCTTTGTTTGGGAAAAATAGTGAAAAAATGCTAATAAATTTGTGTGTTTGAAAAAAAAGTATTACTTTTGCACGATAATTTAGTAGCAAGCGCGTATTGCGCGTAGAAAATAGTATGTATTGGACTTTAGAATTGGCTTCTAAGATAGAAGATGCACCATGGCCAGCAACCAAAGATGAGTTGTTGGACTACGCTCAGCGTATAGGTGCTCCTATGGAGATTATTGAGAATCTTCAAGAGATAGAGGATGATGAGGAGGTGTACGAGTCTATAGAAGACTTGTGGCCTGATTATCCTACAAAAGATGATTTCTTCTTTGATGAAGAAGAATATTAATTTGTGATTGTTGAGGAGGCGCGATCGTGAGGCGTGGTATTGTTTTGTTTGTGATGTTGTCAGTTGTGTTGTTCGTGCGCGCGCAGTTTGACGCTCAAATAGGTCAATACATGTTTTTGCAGTCTTCCTATAATCCTGCCGCAGTCGGTGAGGGGGATTTGATGCGAGTATATGGTAGTCATCGAATGGATTTTACGGGTATCCAAGATGCGCCGATGACTACTTACTTCTCGTTCTCTTCTCCGTTTGTGATTGGTAAAACGCATCACGGTGTGGGTGTGCGTTTTATGAATGATAAATTTGGATTGTTTACCAATCAGAGTTTATATTTAGAGTACGCATATAAGATTCAAATTGGAAAGGGTGTGTTGAGTGTAGGTGCCGATTTGGGTTTTATGAACTTGAGTTTTGCGGTGGATAGTGTAAAAACTGGGGTAGGCAACGATGAGTATCATGATGAGAATGATCCTTTGGTGGATCAAATGAAGGGTGGTGGCGGAAATAGTGAGAAAGGATCTTCAGGTATGGGGTTTGATATGGGGGTAGGTGTATATTATTCTGCACCACGTTGGTGGACAGGTGCTAGTTATGTGCATGTGACTCAACCTCGATTGATGTGGGGAAGTGATAATGCCGATGTTTCGGTTCGGGGAACGATGTATGTGGCAGGTGGATATAACTGGCAATTGAAAAATCAGGATTGGATGCTCTTGCCAAGTATGATGGTGATGACGGATTTTGCAAGTTGGGATGTGAATTTGACCATGTTGGCCCAATTGAAAAAACGCTATCGTTTTGGTTTGGGATATCGTATTGCGGGTAGTGTGAATATATTATTGGGATTGGATATTGTGAATGGTTTGCAGTTAGGATATACATACGAACTGCCTGCGAATACTTTGATAAAAGAAAGTTATGGATCACATGAAGTGTATTTGGCTTACGGCTTTAATATTCTAAAGCCTAAAAATACCAATAAGTACAAGAGCGTGAGATACTTGTAGTGATAATAAATAAAAATAAATAATTATATGAAAATTTCAAAAATTTTGTCAATTATTGTGTTGGCGCTAGGTCTGTCAGCATGTAATAAACCTATTGGCGAGTTGGTGGGATCTTCTACTTTTGGTCCTACAAAAGATGTTGAACCTTATGGTATGGTTTTTATGCGTAAGGGTTCGTTTTTGATGGGTGCGAATGAGCAATCTGCTATTTTTTCGCAGTCAGATAATAATGTGATGGTGACTGTTCATGCATTTTGGATGGATGAGACAGAAATAACCAACAATGAGTATCGTCAATTCGTACATTGGGTACGCGATAGCATCGCTTATATGCTTTTGATTGATGAAGAGGGTGCTGATAGTGAGTATGCTCTTAAATCAAAGTATGAGGAAGATGACGAAAATGTAAGAATAAATTGGGATAAGAAAATTCCATGGGGTAAACGTTTGGTATCTGATGATCCTGTGAGTGAAGCATTGTCTCCAATGTTCTATGATGGAGGATATGGCAGCTTGAAAACCAATATTCTCCGCTATGAATATAGTTGGTCCAATATGGAAGAAGCAGTTAAACCAGAGAATCGTTTTGATGTGTCTAGAGGATGTTATCCAAAGGGAGCGTCTGTTCGCGTGGATTCTTTCTGGGTGGAGGAAGATGTGATTCAGTCTACCACTATTACTCGTCCATTGCGTGAGCCTAAGGATTTGCTAACCAATGCTATCATTTGTGTATATCCTGATACCACCGTATGGGGACGAGATTTTGAGTATTCATATAATGATCCTTTGTTAAGTGGTTATTTCAGTATGCCAGGTTATTCTGATTATCCTGTAGTTGGTGTAACCTGGGAACAAGCGCATGCATTCTGTCACTGGCGTACCAACTTGTTGCGTACGCGCGGCAAGCAGATAGCTCATCAATATCGTCTCCCAACCGAGGCTGAGTGGGAATATGCAGCTCGTGGTGGTCGTCGCGCAGCAATGTATCCTTGGGGAGACAAGTATGCACGTGATACAGAGGGATGTTTCCTCGCTAACTTCAAGCCATACCGTGGCTCTTATCATGATGATACTGGTACTGCAACTTTGCCAGTCGGTAAATTTAAACCAAACGATTTTGGTTTGTATGATATGGCAGGTAATGTGGCAGAGTGGACTGCGTCGTCCTATTCTAGTATCGCAAATACCTATGTTCACGATATGAATCCTGAATTCCCATATGTAGCTCGAACAGATGATCCAGAAATATTGAAACGTAAAGTTGTGAAGGGTGGAAGTTGGAAGGATATTAGCTACTACTTGCAATGTGGTGTGCGTACCTATGAGTATCAAAACGAAGCTCGCTCTTACATTGGATTCCGTTGTGTTCGCTCTGCAATCGGGGAGTAATTAAAGAAAAAAAGATTAATTCTATAAAACAAATATAAAATGTCAGGCAAAGGAAATAGAAATAATAGACTCATGGAGTGGTATGAGTCTTACAAAGGTAAAAAAGTAGTTGGTGCTGTTTATTCTTTGGGTGCATCTGTGGTTATTATTGGTGCGTTATTTAAGATTATGCACTTCCCAGGAGCGGGTGCGATGTTGATGGTAGGTATGGGCGTTGAGGCTTTGCTATTTGCTATCGGTTGTTTGGATAAACCTCATACAGAGTTCCACTGGAATAATGTGTTCCCACAATTGTTGGGCCATGGCGCAGATCCAGAACTATTAGAAGAAATGAAGTCACGCCCATGTCCTACGCTTATGGGTAGTGCAGGTGGCGAAAATGCTGCTGCGGCTTTGGATCCTAAGGAATTGGAGTCATTGAAAGCAGGTGTTGCTAACTTGGCTAAGACTGCTAATCAATTGAGTGAGTTGGCTACTGTCACTACTGCAACCAATAATTTGACTGCTAAATTAGACGCAGCAAGTCAAGCTGCAGAACAATTTGCACAAGCAGGTAAAACTGTGGTAGAGAAGAGTGCTGAATTAGGCAATACATACACTCAAGTTTCTGAGGATATGCAAAAAGTGGTAACTGGCACTAAAGATTATGAAAAGCAAGTAGTAGCCGTATCTGCACAATTGCAAAAATTGAATGCTGTATATGAACTTCAACTCAATGCATTGCAATCTCAAGTGGATGCTTACAAAGCACAAACTGAAAAAGTGGCAGGTGTGACAACTCAAGTAGAAACGTTAGTTGCTAATGTTCAAACAATGAATACTGTAGCAGCAGAGGCGTTGAAGAGTCAAGAGGCATATGCTGCTGGTGCAAAACAGTTAGCTACTCAAGTGGCAGACTTGAATAAAGTATATGGTAATATGTTGAATGCGCTTTAACGCGCGTACCTTAATATATTATATATAATATGGGTGGAGCAAAGAATTGTCCGGAAACCCCGAGACAGAAAATGATCAGTATGATGTACTTGGTGTTGACCGCCATGTTGGCGCTCAATGTCAGTGCAGCTATTCTAAATGGTTATGTGGCTGTGGATGATAGTCTGCATGCAACTATTGAGACTATGGATGAAGCTAACCGCGACACGTATAGACAGTTTCAAATGGCGTTGGATCAAAATCCTGAGAAAGTACAATCATGGTATGATAAAGCAATGGAGATCAAGAAACACTCAAATGCTTTTTATGAATATGTACAGAACTTTAAGGATGAAATGGTAGCAGAAGCCGATGGAAAAGAGGCGAAGAAAAATGCAACCGTTCGCGAATTGAAGAAACAAGATGATACCAATGTTCCTCAACGCTATGCTATCAACGAGGGTAATGCTGAGAAACTTAAAGGAGCGATTAACGATTATAGAGATTTTATGATTGAAATCACCGGAGATGCTCCTGCGGTGGATGAGGAGTTGCGTCAGACATTTGTGACCCCTCGTAGTGTTAATACTAGTGGCGACTCTATCTCTTGGGAAGAGAGTTTGTTCCAAGAGATGCCAATGTGTGCATGTATCACAGTTTTGACTAAATTGCAAAGTGATATTCGTCATATTGAAGGTCGTGCTGTTCGTTTCTTGTTGACACAAACAGATGCAACCGACTTGCGTGTAAACAAATTTGATGCGTATGTGATTCCTTCCTCAGATTACGTGGTGAAGGGTAATAAGTATAAAGCACAAATTATCTTGGCAGCAATCGACTCTACAAATGCTCCTGAGTATTATGTGAATGGTCAACGTATTGCTGGAAATGGGTTATACGAGGTAGTAGCGAATACTGTTGGTCAACAAAAAATATCTGGTAAGATTGGTTATATGGATCAACAAGGTGTGATGCAATACATACCATTTGAGAGAGAATATACAGTAGGCGAGCCAAGTGCGACAATATCCAATACAGAGTTGAATATTATGTATCGCGGTTATGCGAATAAATTCTCTGTTTCTGTTCCTGGTATTAGTAGCAATTCGTTAAATGTGAAGTGTAATCAAGCTTCCGTAACAAAGGATGGAAACGTGTGGGTTATTAGTCCTACTAAAAACTCTTCAGATAATTTGGCAATTGAAGTATATGCTCAGATTGGAAATAGTCAGGTATTGATGGGATCACATACTTATCGAGTAAAGAACTTGCCTCCACCAAATGCTTATTTCGAGATCAATGGAGAGCCAACAGATGAGGATCGAATTCCATTGAATGCATTGACTAACCCTAAGAATAAGATTATTGCATCATATGGAGCAGATGGTTTGGTACAAGCTAAATTTGAGATTGTAAGTTTCCAAGTTAAGTTGCCAACAGGTGTTTCTTTGAAGGTTAATGGTGATCATTTTGATAAGAAAGCATTGGATGCCATCAAAAAATTAAAACAAGGTAATACCATCAACTTGATGTATATTAAGGCTAAAGGACCAGATGGACAAGAGATCCAATTGCGTGGTCTACCAATTGAATTAAGATAATAGACAAATAGAAAAGAATATGAAAAAAATCAGTATTGTTATTCTTGCATCGCTCGCTTGTGCAATGAGTTATGCGCAACATCGTATTAACCCATTCTTTGATGATATGGGTATTGTACGTCTTGAAACTCAAGAGTTGAAGGAAGCTTCTGATACATTAGTAAATGTGTTTCACAGAACGGATGATGTGGTTTGGTCACGTGTGGTGTATCGTATTATTGATATGCGTTTTAAACAAAATTATCAATTGTATACTCCTATCTCAGCTGAAGATCCAGCTTTTAGTTCGTTGTTTAGAACTATGTTGCGAGCAATTGAGAAAGGTATGCCTATCTATGCCAAATCTAACAACGTGGGTGATATTAGACCATATTTCAATGTGGCTCCATTAACTAAAGCGGAAATTCCTACTATCTTGAATACAGATAAAACGGGAGAATTAAGTGATGGTGATATTGCAACTTCAGATTATATGTTGTTGAATTATGACTCAATTGCTGATAAAATGACCTTCAATTCTTATTCGTATGAAGGTTTTGCTAAAAATCAATTGAAATACATGATTCAAGAGATTATTTTCTTTGACAAGCATTACTCACGAATGTATTCCAAAATTTTGGCGATTGCTCCAATGAATGCAGATAATGTGACAATGTATGAAGACATGCCAGTAATGGAAGCTTTGTATGGTCAGATCTTATTCTGGGTGCCATTTGATTCCTTCCGTCCATATATGGCTCAACAGTATGTTTCTCCACGTGGTAGCGATTCTAAACGTATGACCTTCGAAGACTTTTTTGCTCAAAAGAAATATAGTTCATACCTCGTAGGTATCAGTAATATTTACAATAGAATGATTCCTGAGATGGCTACGACATACGAGGAAATACAAAAAGAGCAAGAGCGTATCGAAAGAGAGTTATTGAATGTGGAGCAAGACTTGTGGGAGTATTAATCAATACTAAAAAATAGGGCGGGCTTGTACCGCCCTTTCTTCCATAATGAAACATCGTAAAATTTTAAATATGTATTTTACAACAACGATCTCAGTGTCGTTGGTGTTGTTTTTGATCGGTTTAGAGTGTATCGTCCTCATTTCCGCCCGAGATCTAGTTCGTCAAGTGCGTGAGAATGTGGTATTGACTGTTCTTATGCAACATGATGCAACAAAGGAGGATGTGACTCGCTTGAAAAATATGGTTAATCTAGCACCTTTCGTGTTAGAGTCTCGCTATATTTCGAAAGAGGAAGCATTACAAGAGCATATTGAAAATTTAGGTGAAGATCCACAGAAGTTTTTGGGATATAATCCTTTGACAGATGCATTTGAGATACGTCTAAAAGAGACATATGCTCAAATTGATAGCATTCATCAGCTGGATGCACGTTTCTCCTCCTTGCCTTATGTTGCTAAAGTTATATATCAGACAGATGTTGTAAGTGCTTTGGACAAAAACTTGAATAAGGTGTTGCTGGCTTTACTAGCGGTAGCAATCGTTCTATTGGTGATTGCCTTGGTGCTGATTAGCAATACTATTCAACTGCAGATATATTCCAAACGTTTTATAATCAATACGATGCGTTTGGTTGGCGCAACTCCATGGGTAATAAAATGGCCTTTTGTTCGTCGCAATATTTGGATAGGTGTCCAAGCAGCTGTAATTGCTATCGGTATGTTGGCATTAACTTATTATTATTGCTCTACTCGATTAGGAGTGTATCTATTCCCTTTGAATAAAATAACAATTGGAACTATCATTGGTGTGGTTATGCTAGCAGGTTTACTGATTACCTTCTTAGCATCTTTGACTGCGACAGGTCGATACATACGAATGAAAACGAATAAGTTGTATGAAATTTAATCTACCTAAAATAAACGCTATAGCAATTGCTATAAGCGTTGTGATAATTATTGTTGGTTTTGCTCTAATGGTTGGAGCACCAAGTGGTGCAACAGAATTCAATCCAGATATCTTCTCCACTCGTAGAATTACGGTAGGACCGATGATAGCATTCTTTGGATTTATTCTCATGATTGTTGCTATACTCTATAAGCCTCGTAAGAAATGAGTTGGTGGGAAGCGTTGATATTAGGTTTGGTGCAAGGATTAACAGAGTTCTTGCCCGTTTCGTCATCAGGACATCTTGAGATAGGTCAAGCCCTATTAGGCACAGCAGGAGAAGAAAATTTAACTTTTGCTATTGTTGTACATGCGGCAACCGTACTATCTACCCTAGTCATTCTATGGAAAGAGGTGGCACAATTGTTCAAAGGAACATTTACTACTCCTAAATGGAATGAGGATAAGAATTATGTAGCCATGATATTGGTCTCTATGATACCTGTGTTTGTGGTGGGCATGTTCTTCAAAGAGCAAGTAGAGAGTTTGTTCGGTAGTGGTTTGCTCGTAGTGGGTATCTGTTTGTGTGTCACAGCCATCCTATTGTATTTTAGCGAGTGGTTGAGCAAACGTCGCGCTGGAGTCGGACACGAGGTGGGTTATAAGGATGCCATCATTATCGGTTTGGCACAAGCAGTTGCTGTATTGCCTGGTTTGAGTCGAAGTGGTACTACTATTGCTACTGGATTATTGTGCGGCGTGAAGAAAGAGAGTGTGACTAAATTCTCATTCTTGATGGTGTTGATCCCTATCTTGGGCGAAGCGTTTTTGGAATTATTAGACGTGTTGTCTGGCGAAGTGGTCGCTAGTTCTATCGGTCTTCTACCTTTGTTGGTCGGTTTTGTGGCGGCCTTCGTGTCCGGTTGCTTGGCATGCCGATTTATGATAAATATCGTTCGTCGTCAGAAGTTGATATACTTTGCTATTTACTGCTTGTGCGCAGGTATATTCTCTATCCTATATGGACTTTGTTGAGGGGGAAATATTAGCATTTGATAAACCATATCGTTGGACTAGTTTCGATGTGGTAGGTAAGGCACGTTGGTTATTGTGCAGGAAATTGGGAGTCAAGAAACTCAAGGTAGGTCATTCGGGAACCTTGGACCCATTGGCAACCGGAATCGTGGTGGTTTGTACAGGTAAAAAGACCAAACTGATAGACCAATTGCAAGCACATCAAAAAGAGTATGTGGCGATATTGCAATTAGGAGCAACAACTCCTAGTTTTGACCTAGAGAAAGAGATCGATGCTACCTATCCGACTCAACATATCACGCGTGCGCTGATAGAGGAAGTGATTCCTACTTTTGAAGGAGAACAGTGGCAAGTTCCACCGATGTTTTCTGCCGTTAAGGTGGATGGTAAACGAGCTTATAAACTGGCTCGTCAAGGTGAAGAAGTCGAACTCAAAGCCAAGTTACTCGTGATAGACGAAATAGAGATTCTTGGTTTTGACGAAGAGAAAATGCAATTGGAGTTGCGTATCGTTTGTTCCAAAGGAACATATATTCGTGCTTTGGCGCGAGATATTGGTCAACGTTTGCAGAGTGGAGCACACTTGATAGCGCTGCGTAGAACAAGAGTTGGGGATATTCGTGTGGAGGATTGTATGACATTTGAACAATTTACAAACTTGATAGATAATGAGATTAAGTAATTACAAATTCAAATTACCAGAGGAATTGATTGCTCAGTTCCCAAGTCGTTTTCGTGATGAGGCACGTTTGTTAGTATTGCATGCTAAGACGGGTGAGATTGAGCATAAAATGATGAATGATTTAGCATCTTATTTTGATGAGGGTGATGTCTTTGTGGCGAATGACACAAAAGTTTTCCCTGCTCGACTATATGCTCAAAAAGAGAAGACCCTTGCCAATATCGAGGTGTTCTTATTGCGTGAGTTGCAACATGAAAATCGCTATTGGGATGTATTGGTGGATCCAGCACGTAAGATTCGTATTGGTAACAAATTGTTCTTTGACGAGGATGCCACTATTGTTGCAGAAGTAATTGATAATACTACTTCTCGTGGTCGTACTTTGCGTTTCTTGACGGATTATGTGGGAGATGAATTTGTACAAAACTTATATGCAATGGGTGTGACTCCATTGCCAAAATATATCCGTCGTCCTATGGATGAGGAGACTTTGACTGCCTATGAGGAAGTGTTTAGTGATCTACCTGTGAATGAGATGGATGAGGATCGCTACCAAACCATCTTTGCTAAGAAAATTGGTGCTGTGGCTGCTCCTGCTGCAGGTTTGCATTTCTCTAAGAACCTGCTTAAACGTCTTGAGATAAGAGGCGTAGAAACATATACTTTGACTTCACATATGGGATTAGGTAATTTCAAAGGTATTGAAGTGGAGGATTTGTCTAAGCATAAAGTAGAGAGTGAGCAAATTAGTGTGCCAACCGAATTGGTCAAAGCGGTGGATAAAGCGCACGAAGATGGTAAGAAGATTTGTGCTATTGGTACAGAGGTTATGCGTGCTTTGGAGCATGTGGTAGGTACAAACGGACAAATCAAAGCTTATGAAGGATGGACCAACAAGTTTATTTATCCTCCATATAACTTCACAGTTGCGAATGCTTTCTTTGTGAATTTCTATATGCCAATGTCCACCCAGCTGATTATGGTGGCAGCATTCGGCGGTCAGGAGCTAGTAATGAAGGCTTACAAAGAGGCAGTGAAAGAGGGTTATCGCTTTGGTGATTATGGCGATGCAATGTTGATCCTCAATGATTAACATTTGGAACTCTTAAAACTTTTGAACTTTTAGAACTTTCCAATATGCAAGTTCGTATAGATGAGAGTTGGCGAGAGGTCTTGCAAACGGAGTTTGATAAACCTTACTTCGAGTTGCTGACGGACTTCGTTCGCCATGCTTATCGTACAACGCAATGCTTCCCACCTGCTAGGCAGATCTTTCGTGCTTTTGATCTTTGTCCTTTTGACAAAGTGAGGGTGGTGATTATAGGTCAAGATCCCTATCATGATGTTAATCAGGCACATGGATTGTGCTTCTCGGTGCAAGATGGTGTGAAGATACCACCTTCTTTGGACAATATATACAAGGAGTTGAATCGTGATTTGGGCAAACCCATCCCTACCACTGGCAACCTGACCCATTGGGCAGAGCAGGGGGTCTTACTCTTAAATACGACCTTGACAGTCGAGGCGCATAAGGCAGGAAGTCACCAAGGAAAAGGCTGGGAAGAACTCACGGATGCGGCTATCATGGCGCTAAATGAAAAGCGTGAGAAGATTGTCTTTATGTTGTGGGGAAGTTATGCTCAACGCAAGGGTAAGTATATTGACCGTCATAAGCATTTGGTCTTAGAGGCGGTACATCCAAGTCCCTTGAGTGCATATCGTGGTTTTATAGGTTGTGGACACTTCTCGCAAGCGAATAATTACCTTCTGCAGCAAGGATTGTATCCTATTGCCTGGTAAACCCCTTAAAACTTTTAGAACGCTTAAAACTTTTTCTACCTTGAAAACTTTATTGCTCATAGATGCATATGCGATAATCTATCGCGCATATTATGCTTTTATCCGTGCGCCACGAATGAACTCGCGCGGAGAGAATACTTCGGCTATTTTTGGTTTTGTGGTTACGCTAGAGGACCTAATCAAACGCGTTAAACCTACTCATATGGCTGTGGCGTTTGACCCTGCAGGTCCTACTTTCCGCCACGAGGCATATGAGCAATACAAGGCGCAACGACAAGAGACACCAGAGGATATCCGTTGGGCGGTGCCTCGTATCAAACAACTGCTTGAGGCGATGAATATCCCCGTATTGGATGTGCCTGGTTATGAGGCAGATGATGTAATCGGAACATTAGCGTACAAGGCAGAGAAGGAGGATTTTGAGGTGTATATGGCGACTCCAGACAAGGATTATGGGCAGTTAGTGACAGACAATATCTGGATGTATCGACCACGACATACGGGAGGTTTTGAGAAGTTAGGTCCACAAGAAGTGTGTGAGAAATATGGTATATCTCATCAGTCACAAGTGATTGATCTACTCGGATTAATGGGTGATAGTAGCGATAATATCCCGGGTTGTAAAGGAGTGGGCGAGAAAACGGCTGTGCAACTCCTGCAACAGTTTGGCTCAATCGACAATCTACTTGCGAACACCGACCAATTGAAGGGTGCTTTGCAACGTAAGGTACAGGAGCAGGTGGAGGATATCCGTTTCTCTTATTTCTTGGCGACTATTAAGACCGATGTGCCTATTGAATTTGATGCGCAAGCACTTGTGTGTCAAGAGAAAGATTGGGATAAATTGGCACCCTTGTATAGAGAATTGGAGTTCAATTCGCTGTTAAAGCAAGCGCCAACAGAGGTGGCAAAACAGATTGTTGCTGCGCCTAACAAAAAAGCGAAGAAACCAGAGGCTACTTTGGACTTGTTTGCAGCATTCGAAACCGATACCACTCCGTTACCACTACGAGAGGATAACGGAGGGATAACGAAGGAAGAGCAAATACCGCAAGAGTCATTAGAGGGACGTTTGGTGAGTTATTTGCTAAATCCAGAGGTGGCATACAATCCTGCTCAACCCATTCAGTGGGAGGCATTGAAAGCTGATTCAGCCTTGTGGAACCTCTACAATGAGGTGGAATTGCCATTGACAGAAGTGTTGCGTGAGATGCAACAAGCGGGTGTGCGTGTGGACGTGGAAATGCTTAGAAAGGCCGAAGAGCAACTCAGCAAGGAATTAGCAACCCTTGAGCAAGGGATATACACGGCTGCGGGCATGACTTTCAATGTCAACTCGCCCAAACAAGTAGGCGAGGTCTTATTTGATCAGCTCAAATTAGATGCCAAAGCCAAGAAGTCCAAAACGGGACAATACTCCACCTCAGAGGAGGTGCTTCTAGGCTTGAAAGGCAAACATGAAGTGGTGGGGATGATTCTGGAATATCGTGAGCTGAAGAAACTCATTTCTACCTATATCTCTGCTCTACCAACCTATATCAACCCAGAAACAGGAAAGATACATACAACCTATAATCAGACAGTTACGGCTACGGGACGATTGTCATCCTCTAATCCAAACTTGCAGAATCTACCTATCCGCTCTGAGCGAGGACAGCTTATTCGTCAGGCGGTCATTCCAGATGAGGGATGTTTGTTCTTGTCTGCCGACTATTCGCAGATAGAACTCCGCTTGATGGCACATTTCTCCCAAGATCCACACATGGTGGAGGCCTTCCGTTCGGGGCAAGATGTGCACGCAGCTACAGCGGCTAAAATCTTTGGCGTCTCAATTGAAGATGTGACCAAAGACCAACGCCGTCAAGCCAAAACTGCCAATTTCGGTATCATCTATGGCATTTCGGCTTTTGGTTTGGCACAACAATTAGATTGCTCTCGTTCAGAAGCAAAGGCGCTGATTGATGGCTATTTCGCCGCTTTCCCTGGGGTGATTGATTATATCGAAAGACAAAAAGAGTTAGCCCGTCAACAAGGATATGCTGTAACCTTGTTTGGAAGAAAACGCTACTTGCCTGACATTGTGTCACACAATGCAACCGTCCGTTCGTTTGCAGAACGCAATGCGGTCAATTCGCCTATTCAAGGCACAGCCGCAGACATCATCAAGATGGCGATGGTGGGAATTAGCAATCGCCTAAAAGCCGAAGGCTTACAAGCAAAAATGATCATGCAAGTGCATGATGAGTTGAACTTTAATGTGCCTGTGAATGAGGTAGATAGGGTCAAGGAGATCGTGGTGAGCGAAATGCAAAATGTGGTGCACTTGACCGTGCCTTTGATCGCCGATTGTGGTGTGGGAGAGAATTGGTTAGAGGCACATTAAGAACCACCAATAAGGTAGATAAAAATATCGCGAGGCATTGCCCCGCGATATTTTTTATATGTTTTTGCAATCTTATTCTTCAATAGTTTCTTCTGTGGTTTCTTCTTGGGTTGCTCCCTCAGGAAGACCATAGTCATTTTCGCCTTCATCACCGGCGAAGAAGAGGAAGATGAAATTGACGATAGGACATAGAATCCACCAACCACTACGGTTAATGTCGTGATAACGACGGATTTGTACGCAAATAGTTGGTATCCAAATCAACAGGGAAAATCCCCAAGTAAGGATGGTTGAGGTGAAGGTTAGACCCATAAGTTTGTCTAAAATTACACCCAATAAACTAAGCGCAGTACTTGCTAAAATTGTAAAGAGATACCACCACCAATACTCTGAGCGACTAGCTCTGCCTTGTGCGTTGAAGTAGTTTGAGAAAACATGTTCAACAGATTCTACGAATGTCATAATCTTCAAATATTAGATCGTTGTCCTACTCACTTTGGGCTTTTCGGCTACTCCATCAAAACTGTGCTACAAAAGTACAACAAATAATTGAGATAAGCAAATATTTAGTGGTTTTCTTGCAAATATTCTTTTTTTTTTGTACCTTTGCACGATTTTGGATGAGTGTGCAGTTTTGTGCCTCAAGAAATAATCTAAGATACTTGATTTATAAGAATATATGGGCAAATTGAATGCGGTTTTGGTGGGATTGATTACCCCTAACCAAAATGAGGAACGAACAAAAGAATACTTGGACGAGTTGGCTTTCTTGGCTGACACCAATAATATTGCGGATGTCAAGCGTTTTGTACAACGCCTTGACTATCCTAATACAACCACATACGTAGGCGAAGGCAAATTGCAAGAGATCAACGAGTATATCAAGAGCCTTGCTGACACGGACGACTTTATTGATATGGTGATTTTTGACGATGAGTTATCTCCTCGTCAGTTGCGCAATATCGAAAAAGCCCTTAACGCACACAACCAAAATGCGATCAAGGACAACCACGTACAGCCTGTACGTGTGATAGATCGAACCATATTGATTTTAGAGATCTTCCTCAAACGTGCGCAGACATCCTATGCGAAGACGCAGGTGGAGATGGCGCACTTGCAGTATATGTTACCCCGTTTGACCCGCATGTGGTCGCACTTGGACCGTCAGCGAGGCGGTGGAACCACCAGCCGTGGTATGGGTGAAACGCAGATTGAGGCGGATAAACGAATCATCGGTCAGCGTATAGCCCTTCTTCGTGAAGAACTCAAGAAGATTGACCGTCAGATGGCTACCCAACGCCAAAACCGTGGCAAGATGGTTCGCGTAGCGCTCGTAGGTTATACCAACGTGGGCAAATCCACCATGATGAACCTGCTCAGCAAGTCTGAGGTCTTTGCCGAGAACAAACTCTTTGCTACTTTGGATACGACTGTGCGTAAGGTGACCATTGAAAACCTCCCCTTCTTACTCTCTGATACGGTTGGATTTATTCGCAAACTCCCTCACCACTTAGTAGAGTCTTTCAAATCTACTTTGGATGAGGTGCGTGAGGCCGATTTGCTTATCCACGTAGTGGATATCTCACACCCTAACTTCGAGGAGCAATACGAAGTAGTAGAACAGACTATCAATGAGTTATTGACCAAAGAGACGGAGATTAAGGAGTCTGATCCATGGTCAAAGAAACAGCAAAGTGCTCGCAAATCCGAAAAGACAGTGGCGCAAATTCCTAGAATAGTGGTGTTCAACAAGGTGGATGCGTTTACTTATACCCCAAAAGAGGAGGACGATTTGACTCCAATGAAGCGAGAGAATATCTCGTTGGAGGAGTTAAAGAAGACGTGGATGGCGAAGTTACACGACGATTGTATCTTTATCTCAGCAAGAGAGAAGACGAATATCGATGAGCTGAAGGCGTTGTTCTATGATCGTATCAAAGCGATTCATATTCAACGATATCCATATAATGATTTCTTGTTCCAACAATACGAATAGGCTATGGCAATCCGCATAGAACATCTGAACAAACATATCGGTAAGCAACATGTGCTGAAGGATGTGAACTTAACCATTGGCGATGGTGAAGTTATTGGCTTGCTAGGACCTAATGGTGCAGGTAAATCCACCTTGATGAAGATTCTGGTGGGTGTATGGGATGCCACTAGCGGAGAGGTGCAAGTGCCCATGTCTGTAGGCTTCCTTCCAGAGCAAAATCCGCTCTACGAAGATATGTATGTGCGTGAGTATCTGCGCTTTTTCGTAGAACTCCGCACCAATAGCCAATTGCCTATATCCCATAGCCAACAGGTCGAAGACCTCATTGAACGTGTAGGTTTGACTGCAGAAGCCAACAAAAAGATAGGGCAGCTTAGTAAAGGATATCGCCAACGTGTAGGTCTGGCGCAAGCCATGATTGGTGATCCTGAATTATTGATACTTGACGAACCCACCACAGGTCTTGACCCTAACCAATTGGAGGATATCCGCGCCCTAATTCGCAACCTCGGCAATCCGTCTGTATCTACAGGCGTTTGCGCCGATCTACAGCCCGAAGGGCGATCTACCAACTACAGGGCTTTAGCCCGATCTGCAACGGTTATCCTATCCACCCATATTCTGCAAGAGGTCAAGCAGATGTGTAGTCGAGTGATAATCATTGACCATGGCGAGATAAAGGTGGATAAACCCATCAGCGAGATAGAAAACTTAGAAGAAACTTTCAAACAAGCAACCAAAAATGAGTGATTTCGATATACGCAACCAAATGACCGAGAAGGAGCAAGACAATGCCTTGCGTCCTTTGCGTTTTGATGATTTTGCGGGACAATCCAAGATTGTCAGCAACTTGCGCATTTTTGTAGAGGCAGCTCGCATGCGTGGCGAGAGTCTGGACCATGTGCTCCTATTTGGCCCTCCTGGATTGGGTAAAACCACCCTTAGTAACATCATTGCTAACGAGTTAGGTGTGGGCTTCAAAGTGACTTCGGGTCCCGTCTTAGACAAACCAGGCGACTTGGCAGGTCTGCTAACATCCTTGGAGGACAACGATGTGTTGTTCATTGACGAGATCCATCGTCTGTCGCCCATTGTGGAGGAGTATCTCTATTCGGCAATGGAGGACTATCGCATTGATATTATGATAGATAAAGGTCCTTCTGCCCGCACTATTCAAATAGACCTCAATAAGTTTACGCTCATTGGCGCAACTACCCGTAGTGGTTTGTTAACCAGTCCATTGCGTGCGCGTTTTGGTATCAACTGCCACTTGGAATATTACGACTCGCATGTCCTTGCGGGCATTGTAGAGCGTAGTGCTCGCCTCCTCGGTATTCATATCGACAGCAAAGCCGCTGCGGAGATTTCTCGTCGCAGTCGTGGTACCCCTCGTATTGCCAATGCGTTGCTCCGCCGTGTGCGTGATTTTGCGCAAGTGAAGGGCAACGGAGCCATTGATTTGGAGATTGCACGCTATGCGTTGGAAGCACTCAATATTGACACCTTTGGTTTGGATGAGATTGATAACAAACTACTTAGCACCATCATTGATAAGTTCAAAGGTGGTCCTGTAGGTTTGAATACCATCGCTACTGCTATGGGCGAAGATGCTGGTACGATAGAGGATGTCTATGAACCATACCTCATCAAAGAGGGCTTTATCAAACGCACCCCTCGTGGCCGTGAGGCGACGGAATTGGCGTACAAACACCTTGGCAAAACGCCACTTATCAATGGTCAAATCACATTGGAGTTCTGACATGAAGCAATACAAAGCAGTCTTTATTGACTGGGATGATACGATAGGGGATTTTATTGGTGCAGCCAAACTAGCGCTCCAAGAGATGTACGAGAAGTATAATCTGAGCGACTATTTTGCTTCGCTTGAGGAGTTTGTTTCCCTCTACAAACCTCATAATCTGGAGCTTTGGGACAAATACGGCAAGGACCTTGTGACCAAAGAATACCTAAGTTTTGACCGCTTCTTCTTCCCTTTGATGCACGGAAGTAAACTTGCCTCTACAGCGCAGCGATCTACAGCGAGCAAGACGAGCGATCTACAACCGCAACGCGGTGATCTACAACTAATTACTGCTCTCGCCGAGCAGTTAAGCGAAGACTTCCTCAATATGACCACTGCGCGTTTCTCATTGTTGGAAGGGGCGGAAGAGTTGGTGCGCTATTTGGCAAAGAAATATCCGCTAACGGTGGTGACCAATGGCTTTGTGGAAGTGCAGTATGAGAAGTTTGACAAGAGCGGACTTCGTGACTGCTTTGCACATATCGTGTTGAGCGAGGAAGTAGGTTGCCAGAAACCCAATCCACGCATTTTCGAGGAGGCATTGCGCATGAATGGCTTGCAAGCCGAAGACGTAGTGATGATAGGCGACTCATGGAACTCCGATATCCAAGGTGCTATCAACGCAGGCATTGATCAGATTTGGATTCGCAAGTCCAAAGACCCACTCCCCGAAGGACAGAGCGCCACTTACCTGGTCCAATCCCTCTCCGAAGTGATGGAGATATTGTAACCCAACAAGTACCTTTCATCTACCTACCTTTTACGGGTTCATAACGGGTTCATATGCTACCTTCACTATGTGATCACTATATGATTACTATGAGATTACTATGTGATTCCCTCCTCTTGCCAATCTTATTGCAACCCCGAAATAAACCTTCGGTATAGATTCGGCAAACCTTCTAATAATGGTATATAATAATAGCTACCGTATTTCCCGTAAATCCCGTAATTGGTTATCAGCAATACGGGGAATACGGTATTTACGGTATCTGTCTTTTATATCAAGTATGATTGATAATCAGGTACTTGGTCAAAATGTTGATGTTCCTACGGACACTTCCTCTGCCATTTTCAAACATCCTCAAAAAGTCCGCAGAAATTCATTTCTAACATCCTTTCTTCCTGAAAATCAATGAATGTATTCCTTGAATTAGCAAGCGGTTTCTGCGGTTATTGCGGTTTTAGCGGTTTTGAAAACCGCAATAACCGCTAAAACCGCAATAACCGCACATACATTTTCACCACTTCCGCCACATGTCATTTTTATATTTCGCGTGAGGTTTCAGCGGTTTTCCGTATTCACCTTTCAGTTTTCACAGGGATAAAAAAACGCGAGCATTTCTGCCCGCGCTTGATTTATTAACTGTAGTCCGAAGGACATTCACTAAAGATTAAACTTATAATTCCAGCTTCCAACGAGTAGCAGAGAAACTGCTTCAATAGATAGAGAATCTATAATTTTTCCAAAAAAGGCTCGCATAACTTGCGTATGTGCATTTTTTGTTGTACCTTTGCACTCGAAATGGTGGTTTATGTACCACCAAATAAGGTGTTTTTTATACATTAATGATAAGAAGTTATGGCAAATACTAAGTTAGAAACAGTATTAACACAGTGGCAAAATCTGCAACCATTAGCAGCAATTGATCGTGATAGATTGAGTCGTCGATTTACTATTGACTTTAACTACAATAGCAATCATATCGAAGGAAATACACTCACCTATGGTCAAACGGAGTTGCTGTTGCTCTTTGGGAAAATAGTCGGCGAAGCCAACTTCCGCGACTGCGAAGAGATGAAAGCAAGCAATGTGGGATTGCAAATGATGTTGGTAGAATCATCCGATAAGCAGCTTCCACTTACGCAAAACTTCATTCGTACCCTTCATCGAACATTACTTCGAGAGGATTATACGGTTTATCGTATGTTACCTGGAGGCGTACAAACGAGCTATGTGATTCATGCTGGACAGTACAAGACACGCCCAAATAGTGTGATTACTCGCTATGGTGATCGATTTGAGTATGCTTCTCCCGAAGAGACACCTGCATTGATGGCAGATTTGGTTGATTGGTACAATCGGGCAGAGCAAGAAGGTAAATTATCACCTATTGACTTAGCGATATTGTTTCACTATCGATATATTCGTATTCACCCATTTGAGGATGGCAATGGTCGTATTGCCCGACTGATAGTCAATTACATTCTTTCGCGCCATGGCTATCCGATGATTGTTGTGCGTAGCCGTCTGAAACAAGATTATTTAGAGGCCTTGCATCGTGCGGATCTGATTGTAGGTTCCACTCCCGCAGATGGTGCACATGCTTCACTAAAGGATATACGCCCATTCCATAAATATATGGTAAATTTAATTTGCCACGAGATAGAAAATGATGTCCTGTTTGTAACGGAAAAAAGTCAAGATGTATGGTGGTATGATGGTGAGCGAATCGCTTTCCGCACGCCAAGTTATGGGAAAATTTTACAAGAATTACGCAGAGAACCTAAAGCTACATTGGCTTACTTACAAGAAGAAATCGGTATAAATCGTTCTGCATTGCAAAAATTGTTACAAACTTTGCTAGATAAACATTATGTAGAGCGAGATGCGGATGGCTCATGGCGAGTGTTTA
Source organism: Paludibacteraceae bacterium (assembly GCA_045532335.1). Taxonomy (GTDB): domain Bacteria; phylum Bacteroidota; class Bacteroidia; order Bacteroidales; family Paludibacteraceae; genus Colicola. The sequence goes on along the minus strand of JAZSFR010000019.1, from coordinate 123,178 downwards.
TTACGCCGTCTATGTAAGGATTGCAATTGGAGACTCAAGTTCCCAACAGGCTAGGGACCTGAAGGAGTGCGACGGAACGCACTCCGAGCGCAGCGCCAGAAGAGTTCCCACTCAGAGGAATTAGCATAAGCATAGATGAAGAAGTGCCTTGAATGGCACTTCGAGTATTGCTCCCGAACTATCCCCATAGTGAGGAAGTAGAGCAATACATAGAATAGATAACAAGGACATCTATAGGACATCTATGGGCTTTCAGTGGCTTTTCAGTTTTCAGTTTTCACCTTTCCGTTTTACAAAGGAGCACTTGAATACGAGTATTGATACGAACAAGAAGAATAACAATATAAAAACTCACCCCGCTCGTGAATGAGTGGCGGGGTGAGAGGATAATAGCAATGGTATGCCCTAAATTCTATTCTTACTAGCTTTTTTTACAGTTCCATCGCATTCTTCAAATACATGTACATTTTCAGCTATATATTTTAGACCTGCTTCAGTTATTCTACCTATATGCCGATGTCGTAATAACTGTAGTCGTTTCAGAAATCCAACTTGTATAATCTTGGTATTCTCCCATTGGAATTGGTACTTTTTATTTCGAGAATTTGTCTTCACAACAAAACTTTCATCAAATGGGATATTAGGAAAATCTGCACTTCCGTATTGATCATGAGTGAAAGCGACAGCACGAATGCGCCCATTTTGATTTAGTAAATTATCCATAATTACAACAGGGTGCATATTCAGTCCTTCTTCTACGACTTCATAAACATAACCTCTCTTAAACATAGTATTCCTTATTCAAAATCATATCCAACAATTCGCGAAGCATAACCACCCCAAACAACTTTATAATCTTCTACATAGGCACGTGGGACATATATAGTTGCATTCACATTGAATGGAGCATATATTGTAGGCGGAGTTATCGCTTCACAATATATCTGAGTTGGACCTGTTGTTGTGGTATTGTAACCAGTAAATGCATATGAGCCTATAGTTTTAATACTTTTTGGAATGTGTACTGAAGTCAAGTTTGTTCCTGAAAAAGCATATGCATCTATGGTTTCCAATCCTTCTGAAAAAGTAACAGAAGCAAGCTTAGAAAATTGGAATGCCCCGGTTCCGATTGATTTTACATTTTTAGGAATATCAATAGATTTTAATCTATAATCATTATAAAACATATATGCAGGAATATATTCTACATTATTTCCCAATGTAATTGAAAGTGCCTGCGGAAAAATCATAGAAGACTCAGAATAGCTACAATTTTTAGCATCGTATAATACATTAAGACTGGAACAACCGACAAATGCATTAGAACCAATGCTTGTAACACAACAAGGGATGTTTATATTTTTCATAGAAACGCAACTATAAAAGGCAGAAGCTCCAATAGTAATTACACTTTCAGGAAGTGTCATTGAAACAAGTGTTGAGCATCGCATAAATGCATTATCTCCAATTTTTGTTACGCTATTTGGAATCGTAAGTGAAATTAAGGAAGAACATTCGTTGAATGCGCTAGGATCAATACTAGTTATTTTGTTAGGGAGAACTATTTCAAATAGATTTGAACATTTTCCAAAGTGGAAGGATTTTACATTGGTAAAATATTGAAATTCCTTAAATGAAAATACTTCTGTATTACTAATGTTAATATTACCTTTGTATTCAATAGCTTCCCCATAAGAAATTTCACCATCACCCGTTGTGTCTACTCCTAATTTTAACAAAGCAGATTTGACTGCTAAGTCTCTAAAAGTAATAATGTCATTCTCATTTGGTTTTTCATTGCTACCGCTACCCTTTGCAATCTTAATCACTGTGCCATCAGCGAGAGTAAAGTAAACATAATCATCATCTTGAGTTACGGATTGGAACATTGAGTCGCCATCTTGACCGTCTTTACCGTCTGCTCCATCTTTTCCATCACTACCGTTTTGACCATCTTTGCCGTCTTCGCCTGTGGCTTTGCCGAGTTGTGTCCAAGTTGCACCATTGTCGTAAGAGATGTACCAATAGCCGTCCTCAATCTTCAATTGAGGGGTTACGCCATCTTTGCCGTCAACACCATCTTTGCCGTCTTGTCCGTCCTTGCCGTCAGTTCCATCTTGACCATCCTTACCGTCTGTACCGTCTTGACCATTAGAGCCGTTTTGACCGTCTTTACCGTTGGTGCCAGATACTGGGAGTTTGTTGCCATTGTCATCCAATAGCCATTCGCCATTCAATGTCCAATAGTACACACCATCGGTATCTTTAGCAACACCGATTACAGGAGTAGAAGAAGAGCCATTTGCTCCGTCTTGACCATCTTTTCCGTTTGCGCCATCCTTGCCGTCTTGTCCGTGATAAATGGTAATTGGATCGTGCTTGCCGAAGGTAATGGTGTAGCCAATTACCTCGCCATTCTTCTTGATTTCAACGATACCTGTGATGTAATCGTTAGATTGGAGTACAGAAACGATGGTTTGCAAAGAAGTGATGTTGGTGTTCATCTCTTTACAAAGTTCTTCAAGCTTTGTGACGCGTTGGTCGAGGTTTTCCAATTCTGCCCAAATGTCTTTGTGGCACGCTGTGAAGAAGCATACAGTCAGCGTGAGCAGGAGCAAACTGAGTTTTTTCATTGTGTTATTAATTTTGTGGGAAGTCGGCTCCAAACGCCCCGTTGGTATAATTATAGAAAAAGCGTGGAACCTTACCTTTGCTTATTCTCTACTCTGAGGTCCTGGAGTACCTTTCCTATAAGAATAAGCAACGAACGCCCACGCCGAATATGAAAAGCCACCAAACAGAGCAATCCGACAAAGGATGCTCTGTGGGCGGGATAGTCATATCCCAAAGGGCGTTTACTGCCTTCTTGTTTCGGATAGGTTGAAATTTTCCAGGTTTCAGAGTACCAAAACAAGCGCTAATAAACGCTTTTATAATATGTCTGCTCCCCTCGTCGCTGATGTGTAGACATCCCCAGCGCAGGTTCACGGTGCAAAGGTACTACAAAAAATGCACATACGCAAGTAAAGCGAGCAATTATTCATAAAAAAGATAGATTCATCTATCTCATCCATTACCCACCACTCGCTCAAGCTCGCTTGAAAGCGAAGTGTTGGATAATGGATGACGGGGGGATAAACCGGAAAAAGGTTGACAAATAAACCTAAAGTAGGAACACCTAATAAGAGAAACAATACGAACATAATAAAAGGGATTTATATACCTGTTGACACTTGCTGTCATTATCAGTTTTGTTTTGCTCTCCAAATGCGGCATAGCTGCATTTTTCATTAGAGCAAAAACAAAACCCCACATTGAATTGACGTACAGACGAATGAGCGATGCGAATGAGGCAGATCGTTCGAGCCGTATGGCGAGATAAGAATAATTGACATCCAAATTGACCTTAATTGTCGTAAAAATAAAATCAGTGTCAACTCGTATATCGTTCCCATGACAAATAACGTATATCTGCCATTATGGCAGTCTTGAGATATATGGCACAAAATTTGAATTAAGAATTATGAATTTTGAATTACGAAGTAATTATTTGACTATGACAAAGAATAAAGATAAAAAACAAGTAGAGCAACCTGTTGAAAATCAGGTTGAAAAGGAAACTGTAGAAACTGTAAACAACACTGAGGCGGTGAATGACGGTGAAGCGACTGCTGCTGAGGAAGTGTCAGAGACTGACCCATTGCAAGCCAAAGTGGCAGAACTCGAGGCACGTGTGGCAGAATTGGAAGACCTCAAACTACGCCAAATGGCAGAGTTTGACAATTTCCGTCGTCGTACCAACAAAGAGAAACTTGAACTCATGACTACTGCTGGCGAGCGCATCTTCAAAGATATGCTCCCTCTTGTGGATGACTTTGAGCGTGCCAAAGTAGCGATGGAGAAAACAGATGACATTGAGGCGGTGCGTCAAGGTATTGAACTCATCTATAGCAAGTTCGTAGGTTTCTTGGCAGCTAACGATGTGAAAGCAATCGACACAACCGACGCAGACTTCAATACTGATTTGCACGAGGCAATCACCACTTTTGCTGCTGGTGAAGATAAGAAAGGCAAAGTAATCGACTGCACACAAAAAGGTTACACCTTGGGCGAGAAAGTGATTCGCTTTTCTAAAGTCGTTGTAGGCGAATAACGCCTACAAACGACGTTATATGCCCGTTGGGCGTTATGTGTCTTCGACGTTACATGTCTCTACGGGACGTTGTATGCGACAGAGTCGCGTTATTATTAACGAAAACAACATCGCAAAGCGATAAAAAACATAATAACGTGCGAAGCATAGAATAACGCAAAGCAAAGAACGTGAACGAAGTGAACTAAAAAAGATATGGCAGAAAAAAGAGATTATTACGAGGTGCTGGGCGTGGGTAAGACCGCAACAGCAGACGAGATAAAAAAGGCGTACCGCAAAAAAGCGGTGCAATATCACCCTGACAAGAACCCAGGTGACAAAGCAGCTGAGGAAAAGTTCAAGGAGGCTGCGGAGGCATACGAGGTGTTGTCTGACCCACAGAAACGTCAACGCTATGACCAGTTTGGTCACGCGGGCATGGGTGGCGCAAGCGGCTTCGGTGGCGGCGGCATGAACATGGAAGATATCTTCTCGCAGTTTGGTGACTTGTTCTCCGAATGGGGCATGGGCGGCGGAGGATTCTCTAGTTTCTTTGGCGGTGGCAGTCGTGGAGGCGGTCAGCGTGTGCGTCGCGGTAGCGACTTGCGCGTGCGTGTGCGCGTTACCTTAGAAGAAATAGCCACAGGCGTGGACAAGAAGATCAAGGTGAAGAAACTCGTGAACTGCTCACATTGCAACGGTTCGGGTAGTGCAGACGGCAATGTGGAGACATGTCCAAATTGTCATGGAACGGGTCGTGTGGTGAGTGCGCAACGTGGTATCTTTGGTATGATGCAGGTGCAGAGCGAATGTCCTAACTGCCACGGCGAGGGCAAGATCATTAAGAATAAATGTACGCACTGCCACGGCGAAGGTGTGGTTCGTGAAGAGGAGATCATTGAGATTCATATCCCTGCAGGTGTGGCTGGCGGCATGCAGATACCTGTGCAAGGTAAGGGTAATGCGGCTCCACATGGCGGCGTGAATGGCGATCTGCTGGTGCTTATCGAGGAAGAAGAGCACAAGGATTTCTTACGTGACGGTAGCGACCTGGTGTATAACTTGCTGCTGGATATGCCTACGGCTATCTTGGGCGGACAGGTGCAGATACCTACCTTGCAAGGCGAAGCAAAGATTACAATTGCTCCGGGTACACAACCAGGCAAAGTGCTGAGAATGAGAGGTAAAGGTCTCCCAATGATCGATCAATATGCTCGTCAGTACGGCACAGGCGATATGCTCATCAATGTGGGAGTCTATATTCCAGAGGCACTCAACAAAGAGGAGAAGAAAATGATCGAGAAACTCAAGGAGAGCGAAAATATTCGTCCTGGAGCAAGTGATAAAAAGAATTTCTTTAAGAATCTGTTTGGGTAAGTAAAAAGAGCTTGTAGCGTTGATGTTACAAGCTCTTTTCTATAGAATACAATTTAAACTTTAGATTATTTGTGTATTTGATAAAAAAGTAGTATCTTTGTGGCCTAATTAAAAGAACGTTACGAAGAATATGAAGCAATTAGCATCGATAATCAAGAGTAATAGGTTTATTGTTCTGCTTTTGGTATGGGGAATGATAGACCTATTATGTGCTATGTTGTGCGATATTCATGCAGATGAGGCATATTATCGTTTGTATGGACAATATCTGGATTGGGGGTATTTTGACCATCCGCCAATGATTGCTTTGATGACTTTCATTAGTGATGTTCTTGTGCCTGGTACATCCATCGTAGCAAAGAATCTGAGTGTTCGTTTGATGACCGTATTATTCCATATGGCTACGGTATTTCTTGTGTGGAAGACCTTGGATATCAAGGATAGAGCAGATAAACGAGCGCAGAATATCTTTTTCTTAGTGTCCGGCTCAATGGTGATGTTTAATGCATATGGTTTCATCACCGCACCCGATGCACCGTTATTATTTTTTGGAGCATTGTTCTACTATGCATATCGCAAATACCTTTGTGAAACTTCTTGGAAATATGCCATCTTGTTGAGCGTGGCTATCGCAGGAATGTGTTACAGCAAATACATGGCAGTTTTGGCAGTAGGATTTATCGTGCTGAGCAATTGGAGATTGATTTGTGATAAACGATTGTGGGCTGCGATAGGGCTTGCGGTAATAATGTTGATACCGCACTTGTATTGGCAATATGCTAATCATTTCCCTTCGTTTACTTATCATTTGGTAGATCGATCAATGAGTTATAATTGGCTATATACGTTGGATTATTTGCCTAATCAATTAGTGGTGTTTAATCCGTTGTCTTTCTGTTTGATGATATGGTTGTCGGTGCGTGCTTTCTGTTCAACGGATATGTGGCGTCGGGGTATGAGTTGGTCTATTTTAGGCTTTCAAGTATTTTTCTTTGCGATGACTATCAGAGGGCATGTAGAACCTCATTGGACAATGCTAACGACTATTCCTGCGATTGTGCTGCTGGTAGAGGATTGGATGTCTTACCCAACCAATGAACGTTCGCCATTCGCTAAACGTTGGGTGCGAACAACGATGGTAGCGATGTTTGGATTAGTGCTTGTGGCGAGGGTGGTATTGATGCTGAATGTGTTACCTGCTCGAACGGGTTTGGCAAACCTCAGACCATACTATGCCGCCATTCACGAAGCTTCAGAAGGATTGCCTGTAGTTTTTGATGGCTCATTCCAGCGTCCTTCCTTATATCGATTCTATTATGATGATAATGCCGTATTGGTTCGACAAGATTATGATCGTTATACGCAGTATGACTTGTTACATCTGGAAAAAGAGTTGCTGGGAAAGAAAGTCTGTCTTATTCGTGCCCACGAAGATAATGAACAGATTACGGTAGGTGATCATGTGATTTCACGAAGATTAGTGGAAGAATTAACCATGGAGGACTTGCGATGAAAGAAATGTTATTGCCACTTTTGGGACGCTTGATAAAATTCTGCGTGGTAGGTTGTTCGGGTATGATAGTTGATTTCTTCTTTACATGGCTATGTAAAGAGAAGTTGAAGTGGAATAAATATATCAGTAATTCCATTGGTTTTATCCTCGCAGCAACGAATAACTATATTTGGAATCGCATTTGGACATTTCAAAGTCAAAATTTAGAGGTCGCTCGTGAGTATATTTCATTCATTGTGATATCTCTTATCGGACTGGGCTTGAACAATCTCATAATCTATCTTGTGCATGAGAAACTGCATTGCAACTTTTATCTCAGCAAGATCATTGCTATCGGATGTGTCACTATATGGAATTTTTCTCTAAATTATGTCTTTACATTCCATGCTTAAACATATTCTAGTTGTTTTTATATTGGCTAGTTCATCCCTCGCCTATGCCTTTACTCCAACAGGTGTGGCTCCAGCATTTTTTGGTCCGAATGCACTTCCTGTTCCAGAAATGTTAGATGGATTGACCTCTGATGAATTGCAGGTTGAATTAGCCGCTGATGGTTATTGGGGGTATGATAATAGTTGGACAGCAGATGTCTTTGCTCGCATATCTGCTCCACTTTTTACACGTTGGGCAAATCTATCTGTATGGATGCCAATTTATGAGTGGTATAGTCAGGAAGACGGAACAGGTAGTGGGGCAGGCGATGTCTATATCTCAACCAATGTACAAATACTGCATAACGCATGGTTTAAGACTAACAATGCAAAATACATACCCCAAATGACTATACGGCTAGGCATGAAAACTGCTAGTGGAGAGCAGTTTAGCCGTCGCCGTCATTATGATAGTCCGGGCTATTTTTTTGACTTAGCTATGGGGCAATCCATTCCAATAAAAGATTTGGATTTGCGCTTGACAGGTTCTGTCGGATTTCTCTGTTGGCAAACATCTGATGCTCGCCAAAACGATGCAGTAATGTATGGACTGCTGGCCAAACTTAGCCATCGTTATTTCTCTGCTCAAGCGGAGTGGGGTGGTTACGTGGGATGGGAGCGTTATGGCGATGCTCCTATGGTAATCAAATTGCGTGCAGCAGGAAAAATAAAAGGATTCGAACCATTTGTGCAGTACCAATATGGAATAAAAGACTATCCATTCCATATGCTGCGTGTGGGTTTAGCGTACAACATAGATATTCTGAAAAAGAAAGAAAAATGAAACGTTTCGTATCTTTGATCATGGCTGTGTGGAGCAGTTGTGCCACAATTTGGGCTAAGCCGTTAATGGGGGTGGATAGTGTGGAGAGTAGTTTCTTCAGAGAGTGGTATCAGTCTGGTGAGTTGGTACATTATTTGGACAATATGACTGACTATGTGACCTACGAAGCAGAGACAACAGGAGAATGGTATTTGCCAGAGCAGAAGGTGTTTTCAATACGAGGCAATAGCTATAAATGGAATAAATACTATTACCAAGATTTTCGTATTGACTCGCGTTTTCAGGAGGGTGGAACAATATTTCAGATGGATATGTATGAACAATCGCTCCGTTTAGATTACGAGCGTGGTCGATTGTATTTCCAACCTGATTCAGAACGCAAAAGTATGGCGATGGTGAGTGGCAATATCGGTGGGGTCGGTGGAATCTCGCCAGGAACGGCAGAATTAATACATCTCTTTCACCAAACTGCTTTTGAGCGTCAATGGAAACCTATTGTGGAACGTAGCCATATCTTGGGATCGGGTCAGATGGCGGTCGGATATGCTATCCCATACAAGAATAAGACATTATACCAACGCGTGTATGCCAATTATGGTCAGCGCAGACAGGTGGCATGTGATGAAACGGGTATAAGTGGCACTTATGACGCACCATATTATGCAGTGCAGCTGGATGGAGAATTGCCATTTGTGAAAGATTGGAGTTTGAATTATATCGTATCTACTCAATATAGAGCCGACTGGAATGCTGAATTTACATTCGCACCCCAAGAACAAGCGACATTGCGCAATTATTCGGCATCGGTATATGCGAAAAAAGGTGTTCATTTTACTACCGGTTTGTCGTATGCGTTGCATGATATTCATCACAACGAATTGGAGTTTGAGCGCAATGTGATAGACCAAGATGGTGAGGGCTTAGAACCTTGGTATGCAGATGGAAAGACGCATGAATTGAGTTGGGCGGTTAAGTACACACTGCCAATTCGTTCTTGGTTGCGTTTTGAAGTGGATGCCTACAACTCACTGATGCTGTTCCGTCCAAGTACAAATAGCTGGTCGAATCGTATTTATATGCAATACGAAGATTCTGTGCGCTATGATTATTATGATTATCGTTTAGAGTCATCGCCTTTTGCAGCAGGTATCTTGGAGAACGAGGCACGCCTAAGTGCAAAGAAGCAGTTGTTGCCATGGCTGACGGTATATGGTGATCTGGCCGCTACGTTGGATGGCATAGTGCTGAGAGATAAGCATTTAATAATGCCGTCATGGGAAGCAGAGTTTGGAATGGCTTTTCACCCTGCTAAATGGTTTGATGCGGAGATTATGCTGGGTAATTATCGCAGCCGATATGGATGGAATATGGTGCAGTTGTTGAGTTCGGATTATATGAATACTTCTTCGTATTATGTTGGTTCTCAGCGTGTAGCAGATAAATGGGGTGGAGAATATATACAAGTGGACAAGGGGTTGCAACAACCACAATATGTGGTATTGGATATACCTATTCGATTCACATTGGCAGATAGACATGAGATAGCGGTATTATCAACTGCTCGTAAGTATTATAACTGCCAGACAATCACTAGAACGGATGATGGATATATATTGACGTATCGCCCAAAGATGGAGTCGGCGGGAGTGTTGTATAATACCCCCTTCTATATGTCTAATACCATTCGATACACCTATACAGGCCGTAAGGTGTTCTTCTCGCTTTCATGGCAAAGTTACCAAATGTCGGGTACGTCGCTGATAGGCAATGGACCCTTAGCAAATAATGTGGATGCGTTGAGTTATTCGATGGCCAACCCTGTTACATATACCAATAACGCGAATCTTAATTCACCAGTACAGGCGTTGGGGCGCTTGGATCAAGACAGAGCATATATTTGTCGTATGCAGTTAGGAGCAAATATTACCGAAAATTGGGGATTGTCTATGAATTTTCATTTCAAGGATGGAACACCAATAGCCAATTATATGACCAAAGAGGTTGTGAATGAAGTAGGGGATAAGGATATAGTAATATATCCTGGTAATACCAAGGGCATTAATGTGGCAGATGGACATTTTGGAATGCGCAAGGATGCGTTCTTTAATCTAGATTTGCGTCTGCGTTATCGTGGTAATATCAATATGCGCAATCAAAAACTAGGGACACAAGGTGCAATTCCTTTTGAGGTGCAACTGACGGGATATAATCTATATGACTTTGGAACGGAGCTAGTGGAATACAGTTTTGATCAGTATTTGCCACAAAAACGCCGTGCTATGACATTGTGTATCCCTCGTGGATTCTTGCTTAATGTGCGTATCGGAATAAGTCGAAACCTATAAGTTTGACCTATTCTTTGTGGGTGGATATACTATTCGGTGAACATGGTAATGGATATGGCAAAGATGCGAGTAATCCTAAAAATGCAAAAAAGTTGATTTTCTCGATTATACTTTTATATTTTTCCACAATACAATTTATATGCTGATAGATATATGGTGTTTTAAAATCTGCTGATAACATTGTTCTCGGTTAAAACCACGAACTGATGCATATTCCTCTGATAACCAACGACAATCACAATCGGTGAGATGTAGGCGGCTTGTTTGCTTGCAGCCTAGTTTCATGTCGATATGTGTATAATGGCGCATGCGATTTAGGTCCACAATCTGTACTTGGGTACCATCTTCATTTACTAATAGGTTTCCGCCCGAAAAATCCAAGGAATAGCAACCTTTTTCGTGCATATGCGCCATGAATCGCCCAAGGCTTCTAACTACTTGTTCGCGATTAGCAAAACAGGTATCTTTCGCTACGATACGCCACGTGAGTGGCAAATTGGACTTTTGACAGGCATAATAACTATCTTGCAACATTCCCCATTTGCGGTATTCTTGGTATGCGAATGGAGTAGGGGTCAGATTACCAAGTATTTGGGCATTCTGAAAACTTCGTTTAGCTTTGCTGGCACGCAATAAACCATAAATAATACTATTTGGGAAACGAGGTATGTGAAATGATTTTACGACAATATCTTCACCTATTACTTTAAGTTGATTACGCCCGTTATAAATCACTTGCTTTGATGCACGAAAAGCATCTCTCAGATTGGCTAATAGGTATTGTTGCTGTAATTGCTGATTCGTAGGAACATATTCTCTCCAACTGTTTCCTTTCTCATGGCTAAACGAACCACATCCATCTGCTTTTGCTTTTTGACGGGTGAGATAGCGTTTCTCCATTTGCTCTGGGCTTCGGTACTGATAGTGGTCCACAGGAATACACTGATGATATACTCTTCCCCATGGGTGAGGGTAACGCCAACGGTTCATCCAACACAATATAGCCGAATGACGCATAAAACGACGTTCCTTGCGACGTGTTGGTAAGGCGTGGCAGAAGAGTTGCTTGTCCTTTTCAAAATTACCTGAAAACTCAATTGCTGACAAATCTTCTTGGGTTAGAACATAGTCGGTGCTTTCCTTCTTAATTGTCTGATAACGCTTAGGTACATTAGCAAGAAACTCTTTTACATTACCTGGATAAAACTCATCTGCATCCAAACGCACATTCCACCAGTCATTGCACGTCATTTCATGACGAAAAGCCTTGAAGGCTTTTGCACGCAATCCTATGTGAAATGGCCCCTCGTATCGCAACCAAGGAATAATCTGGGGATATGTTTGTGCTAATTGCTGAATAAGCTCCCATGTTCCATCTGTAGATCCATTATCAATCACGATAATCTTATCGCTCCAGCGACATGCGTCTTTCAGCGAAGCAGCAATGACATCCACTTCGTTTTTTACTAATAGAAGGCTGTATATATTAAATTTTGTCTTTTGCATAAAATATTTTTCGCCAATAATAGCGAAGTGGATGAGTGTATTTAAGTTGTTTCCACGGGCGACTAGAATGGGGATAATGACGGACAGGAGCGTCGGTAAGCAAAATATTTGTAAATCCATTCTCGCGTGAAAGACGTGTGATGGTAACATCAAACCAGTCTTTCTCAGGATTTAATTGGTCAAAGTCCACGCGTTGAAGCATCTCCACAGTCATAAGTGTACAACAAAAGGACAGCCTTTTGCGCGTTTCTATTGCACCAATGCGATATTTTTGTGCATATTCATATGGAAAATTCACCTTACCATTATCATTATGTGTCACTGCTGCTACCATACCTATATTCTGTCGTTGTGCAATATCTACCATTCGAGCAATGCTACTATCTGTAACAATTACATCACTCTCCACAATGATTAAATGATGGTTGTTGCTAATGGCACGTTGACGCATCAGGCGTAATAGTAATAAGTAGTTAGGTGATGGATGATTGGTGAGTGTAGCCACGTCAATACATTCGAAGCCTAATTCTTCAGCCAATGAATGAAGCAATTGGGTATTTTCTGCAGTAGAATTGTCATTCCAAATCGTTACTGGCTGCCCTTTAAGCGCACGCAATGCACGCTCCGCTATTTGTAGCGAGTCTTTGATAGGGATGATGATATGATAGGTGTTATTCTGCATCTATTCGAATCCAATTTTCGGGTATTATATCGGGCCTTTCTCGATATCGAAACCATGTGCTAGGGGCTAGTGTGATTGTCTTATCATGCTGACCTAACCATGCTCCCCACCATGAAAAACTACTATTGGCTATCACGTGATGACGGCATAGACTCATCAATTGCATATCAATATATGCATCTTCGCCCTTATGTCCACTCACAAAGATCGTGCCCGCGGGAAATATATTCTGCTCCTCTCCCCAGGTCGGGTCATCTGAAAATACATAAAAGACCGGAGAGTCAACGTAGGCTTGCATATACGCTACTGCGCGACGATAGTAGACTGCTGTACATACCTCATAATCCGCTCTTCGGCGTTCTTTGATATAATCTCCGCGACGAATATGCACACTGATACTATTTACGGATAATATCTCTTGTGCCAAAAAATTGTCTTTTCCTCTAAGAGCACGACGGAAGGTGAAATCTTTTCTAATTTGTTCTGCCACATTAGCAAAATATTTCTCGGTTTGCCAATATCCTTGCAAATAACTATTTTCGCTTTGAAGTAATTGGGGACACCAACCATACGAGGGGTTTGGCTCCACTACGAATTGCCCATATGTCTTACGTTTCCATCCTATAGCACGACGAAGGATGGAAAACCAATCTTTGCCCACATCAGCCATTTGATTGCGTTCAGCAATGGTGGCATGTGCAGGCTCGATAGCAAATATCTGCTCTAGTTCATATCCGTTGTGCGAGGGGCGATGCCGATAGATGGATGTATCTATCTTAGTATCTGGTTGGTGATGCTTGAGTGCAAGATAAAATGCATATTGAAACATCTGATTACCTAATCCCGAATGTATTTGCACGATATTCATTTTTAATAACTATGTATAATACCTTGCTTACTAATGGTTATCATGGCACCCATACGATTCCCGTATTGCGTACCCATATCTGCTGCTATTCGTAGTCCAAAATCTAGCCCCCATGCTTTTTCTACATGTTTTCTCACTTCGAGCATACATGCTGTATTGGTCGAATAGTTGGGTTTGTTGTATGTCCCCCAATTGCGAGAATGGGATATCTTCAATCGATATCTAAAACCATAAATATCCCCTGTCACACCTGCAAAGTACACACGCACACGATTGTTATCTGGAGTCATCATGGCATTTCCTATGGTATGACCAAAATGAGTCCATCCTTGCTGATAGCTACTATTGTTATAGTAATTGCTTCTTCCGCCATACACTTGACCATCACGATCATGCCAAGGACCATCTTGCCGTGTTGTATTCAGGAATTCAAACGTGACCGCATTGATAAAGGGCCATTGATTTTGTTGCAACGCAATACCCCATAATCCATCTGCTTGATTACAGCGGCCTATAAAATTAGCGCTTTTGTCTTCAAATATCGTCTGCCAATATGCGGTGATATTCCAATTTGTCCACTTACCAGTAAGGGATAGCTCCTGCACTCCTATATGATTGCCCTCTGCATTCAGTTGATCACTTAGATTATTACCTCCTCCTTGGACCAGGAAAATATGTTTGAATGTATCCCACGAGATAGGAAATTTGCCATGATAAGGAGATGTTCCTCCCCATTGCCCCACATGGTGCAACTCATAACCTATGTTTATCGGCAACGCTCCACCTACGCGTACACCTACAAATTTATAGTGCAATAGCGCGTTGGTCGTATGAATGGTGGTGTCTAGATAACCATTGTCCACAAACCATCCGTGTGTCAGACCGCCTTTCACCTCCAAATAGCCATATAGTCCTGGAAATGGTATATACTGATCTATGCCGATGCTGATTCGTGGTATGGGATAGGCATTACCCGAAAACAGCAAACCGCCTGTTGTCAGTTGGGGGTTTTGTGAGCCCACAACTAGTGGTTTGATTCCTGCCGTAATGTCTATGATATAGAGGCGTGTATGTGCATAGAGCGATCGAAAATAACCTGTGATACGTCGTGTGTCAATACGCCCTGTTAGTGCTACTCCAAAATCATAATCGTACCATCTGCATGGGCGGGTAGCCTGTTTGAACACAGCGGCTGTTATATTACCACTATAGGGAGACGAACTTATATTGCCATTCTCCATTGCCTGAATCCATAAAGGAGCATCTCCTGATGAAGCCACGGCAGATATCTCTGCTGCATAATATATCGTATCGCGTGCACTATCGGTGTGATGCATTGCAACGGGCCACCAATCGGCACCATACAAATCGATACCTACCCATAGCCAACTGATTAATATGAAGATATATCTATTCTTCAAGGCAATACCAATTTTGATGTAACTCACTTTTATCATTTTCGCCCAAACCAAAGTAGAGCCTATTGCCAATACCTGTAGCAACACCATTTTCTGTTACGCCGCAAGGCATGGTTCCACACTTGATCCATTGATCATCATAGGGGTTATAACGCAAAATATCCGCCAGATGATATCCATCCGTTAACGAATCACCATAATGCCACCCTCCAAGCACCCAAATTGACTGTCTCGTTGCAGCGCATGCTGCATTGTGGCGTCCTGCAGCAGGCAACGATTTTCTGCGTTCCCATTCTTGGGATTCTGGTATAAACTCCCACCAGTCATTTCGACTTTTCGTACGAAAACCTGTACCTTGAAACAGACGGCCATCCATCTGAACCGCTACGGGAGCCATCAAGCGGGCGGGCCAAGGGTGACGAGGAGGAACAGGCTCCCATATGTCTCCTGCTATAGAGTAGCGCCATAGCTCATCGCTAAATCCATTGAATCCAAAACCTACCCATACATATTGCTCATTGGCGAAAGCCACAGCCGACACAGTCTTGTCGGATGGAAAATCTGCTAATCTAGTCCAACTGCGCTCTTGCGGATCAAAGCGCCACCAATCACGCAGATGTGTGTCATCGTTGTATATGCTGCCGCCAGCATAGCCCAAACCTATATATGCGGCATTGCCATTACAGCAACCAACACCATGTACTCGAACTTCTAGCGGAGTCGCAATGCTATGAATCCATTGATTCTCCGACGGAATATATAGCATCATTGTACTGCTGTATTGGCCATTAGCCTGACGCCCACCTACCACATAGGCTGTGTCTCCCAAGGCAAAGCATATGGCGCCTGCCCTGCCTTCTGGTGGCGCAGCACATTCTCGGATAGGTAATGCCTCCTCTGGAACCTGACTACACCCTACAGCCAGCAATATTGCCAATAAGCATATGATTTTTGGTCTCTTCACTTATTCCTCTACTTTTGTCTTTCTTTTTAACTCAAAATCTCTACCCAAATAATTTTTTCTCACCACAGGGTTGGCCGCCAATTCTTCTGGTGTGCCGTGGAAAAGAATCTTACCTTCAAACAACAAGTACGCCCTATCGGTAATCATCAGCGTCTCATCCACATTGTGGTCGGTAATCAAGATACCAATATTCTTGTCTTTCAATCGCCATACCACATCCTGAATCTCCTGAACAGCAATCGGATCCACACCCGCAAAAGGTTCATCCAACATCACAAACTTTGGCTCAATAGCCAAACAACGAGCAATCTCTGTACGACGACGCTCACCTCCAGACAAACGATCACCAATATTCTTGCGAACATGACCCAAATTAAATTCTTGAATCAACTGCTCTAACTTCTGCTCTTGATATTCTTTGGTGAAGTTGGTCATTTCCAATACCGAACGAATATTATCTTCCACGCTCATCTTGCGAAAAACGCTCGCCTCTTGAGGCAGATAGCCAATGCCTAATTTCGCACGGCGGTACATAGGCATACTAGATATATCCATGTCATTGAGGTATATCTTTCCGCTATTGGGCAAGACCAATCCTGTAGTCATATAGAAGGTCGTAGTCTTGCCTGCGCCGTTTGGACCTAGCAAACCTACAATCTCACCTTGCTCTAGGTAGATGCTCACATCATTCACGACAGTACGTTTACCGTACTTCTTGTACAAATGCTCTGTTCTTAGTTTATCCATCTCTCTAAACACTAAACTCTAAACACTCAACTCTATACTAACCGGACAATGGTCCGAATGCACTACTTCTGCTAATATTTTTGCATCCACTACACGCTCACGCAATGGCTCACTCACCCAATGATAATCAATTCTCCATCCTACATTCCTTGCACGCGAACCAGCACGAAAACTCCACCAACTATATTTCTCGCCGCTTTGGTCAAACATACGGAATGTATCCACCATTCCGCTTGCCTCCCAACGGTCTAGCCACTCGCGTTCTTCAGGCAAGAATCCACTCACACCTACTTGTCGTTTCCAATTGTTAATATCAATAGGTTTGTGCGCAATATTGTAATCTCCACACACTACTATATTGGGTCTCTCCTTGCGTAACTCCTTGATCCATACAAGAAAATCTTCCAGAAACTCCATCTTGTATTCATACTTTGGACCTTCAGCTTCACCCGATGGAATATACACACAAATCACGGTCACATCTCCATAATCCGCACGAATGACGCGCCCCTGACAATCGTATTTGGGATTTCCCATGCCCACAACCACTTTGTCTGGTTCAGTGCGCGTGAAGATTGCTACACCCGAATATCCCTTCTTTTCGGCAGAATGGATATAACTGTGATAACCCAATTCTTGCATGGTCATTACATCGATTTGATCGGGTTGTGCCTTGCTTTCTTGAATGCAAAACACATCAGGTTGTTCTACTGCCAACCAATCGAACAACCCCTTACTTATGGCGCTGCGTATGCCGTTGAGATTATAGGATATGATTTTCATTTTTATCGTACAATTTTGTAACTACCAGCAGGTGTGACCATAATATATGTACCAGTGGTCAAATCCTCTATGTTGGTTGTCGTTTGTTTTTGACCCAAAATATTGTAGATGGCGATTACTTTTTGATTCAATATAGTGTTGTCTACTGCTGTTTCTGGATTTTCAACGCCACCTTTGTACTTGAAGGTAATCACACCATCGGTCTCTTCTATTTCTTCTATCGCATGTTCTGCAATGCCTAAATATTGGCTTCCTCCAGCTGGGAAAAGATCGGTCGCTTTGCCTTCATTAGTCGCTTTACCATTGGCTTCTACCAAGTCTACACCCATTTTGCTTGATGAGTTGTTAACCGTGTTTTGATACCAACGGTTATAACTATATTGTATCTTCGTTAGCATCATACCATGACCTGGGAGATGCTCGTCCCAACCTTTCAATTGGCGGTTTTCTACAACGTAGAAAGTAGTTGGATCAGGATTATTACCAATCAAGTTGTGTTGGTCAGTTGAAGATATCAACAATGCCTCGTTACTTGCTTGAAGTTCTTTTAATTCTACGTTCTCTGGATCTACGATCAATCGTGGTTGCAACCATCCCATAAAGAAACGCTCATATGCAGAGAAGGTTGGAGGAGTATTGCCCTCGTTGTTGTATGGTCCATAATCCATAATATCCCACTCGTTCATCGTAGAATGTGACGCTGTGTTGGTCACATACAAATCTGGCAAACCCAATACGTGGCTAAACTCGTGGCAGAAGGTTCCAATTCCAGTGTGCATTTTTGAGAAAAGATCCAATTCATTACCGCAAGCATATAGGTCTACAACTTTTCCGTCTAATTCGCAGCGTGTACCTGCTGCTAGCAGATTCCATGCGTGTGGCCAAATAGTGGTGCTTGCACCACCATCAGCTTCGCCAAAACCAGCATAAACAACAAACACAAAATCCACATACCCATCATTATCATTGTCATATTGGGTAAAGTCTACCTCAAATTCTGTATCCGCTAACTTACATGCCTCGCTAACCATCTTGTCTGGGTACATGTCGTTACCATAGCTATCATTCTTGCCGTAATAGGACATGTTGTTGCTAATGGTCACAGGGCCAATCACATCAAACTGTGGATTGTATTGTCCATTAGATGCGTCTTGAAAATACTGGCGTGCTGAACCTTGTGAATTTATGTTGTATGTCTTTCCTTTATAGGAATATGAGTAGTTACGGGTGTAGTTTCCTCCTGCCAACATACTATCCATTTCTGCTTTCTCTGTTTCGAAAGCAACATCTGCAAAGTTAACCAAGATCACCAATCCTCTAGGTGCTACATTCAACGGATATGCCGCATGTTGAGCTCGACGAGGAGATTGTGCTCGCTTCGCCTCTATTTGCTCTGCGCTCATGGCTTCTGTCACACGATAGAAACCATCTGTGTCTAACTTCAACCACTCACCCTTCTCATTGGCCTGCCAATGAAAATGCTCATCTCCATGTTGATACACTACTATTTCGCTGCCATCTGGTTGTGTTACTACCACGCCTGTTCTGCGAGCAGGTACTGCCCACGCTGCAATTGTCATTGCAAAAATAAATACTAAAACACCTATTTTTTTCATATTCTTGTCTTTAAACTTTTGATCTTTCAACTACAATCACTTTCGCGATTGCTTAACTTTTTTCCATGTTGCTACAATCCTTCCGTCTTTCTTCTTTTTAGCGTAGCATATATACCCTTTTTTGTTTTCTTTGACCAAGGTCTTGCCGTCTTCCAAGGTCATCCAATGTCTTCTCTCATCTCCATGCAACCGCACATATACCGTGTCCCCATTAGGCTGTACACGCTCAATGACCCCTTGGTATGCAGGCACTCGTGCCGGCTTCTGCTGTGCCCAAACGCACAATGCACTACCAATCGTCAATATCAATAATAGTCGTTTCATATTCTTGCCTCTAAACTCTAAACTGTAGCCCGAAGGGCGTCCTCTAAACCGAGCGCACAGCGCTCCTTACTTTCTTAAATAACTCACTCGCAAACACAAAGTCGTTCAATGCTTCATTAGTTGCATGGAAAATTTCGTGCCTACTTCCTTGCCATTCTTTCACACCATTGCGCAAGAACACGATATTATCGCCAATCTCCATAATTGAGTTCATATCGTGGCTATTCACAATGGTACATATATTGTATTCCCGTGTGATATCTTGAATCAATTTATCTATCACCAAACTAGTCCTTGGGTCCAATCCCGAGTTAGGCTCGTCGCAGAATAGGTAACGTGGATTCAACGCAATAGCTCTCGCAATTGCTACACGTTTCTGCATACCACCACTAATCTCACTTGGCATTAACGCAAATGCCCTCTCTGGCATATTCACCCTTTCCAAGCAGAATCGTGCACGCGCCACCATTTCATCCTTGCTCATGTCGGAAAACATCTCCAATGGATACATCACATTCTCCTGTACAGTCATACTGTCAAACAAAGCAGAACCTTGGAACAACATACCCACTTCTCTGTGCAATAAGCGCACTTCTTTCTCAGTCATTCCTGCCAGGTTTTGTTGCTTGCCATCGCTTGTGTCAAAGATGATCTCGCCTGCATCTATTGGGTGCAAACCAATCATTGACTTCATTAGCACAGTCTTTCCTGATCCTGACTGACCAATGATCATATTTACTTTTCCGTCCTCAAAGTTCGCAGAAATATGATTCAATACCACATTCCCGTCAAAACTCTTAACAACATCTCTTACTTGAATCATACTTAGTTAAGCATCAAATTGGTTAATACTACATCAAGCAACAAGATGACGATACTGCTGTTTACTACCGCTTTTGTACTTGCTTTACCTACTTCTAACGCACCACCTCTTGCATAGTAACCGTAATAAGAAGCCATACTCGCGATTACAAACGCAAACACTATAGTCTTGATAAATGAATACCAAACATAAAATGGTATAAACGCATATTGAATACCCAATAGATATTCCGACACGGGCAACACACTTGTAATGGCACTAATACCGTAACCGCCTACAAGACCCATAAACATAGACAATGTTACCAATAGTGGCATCATTACCATAAAGGCTACTACCTTTGGTAAAATCAAGTAGTTCGCCGAATTAACTCCCATGATTTCCATGGCATCAATTTGCTCGGTGATACGCATTGTTCCAATCTCAGATGCGATATTACTTCCTACTTTGCCTGCGAGCAATAGACAAAGAATCGTACTCGAAAATTCCAATAAAATACAATCGCGTGTTACCAAACCCGTAGAATATGCTGGCAACAATGGATTTTCTGTGTTCAGTTTGGTTTGCAAAGTCATAATAGCACCCATAAACACACTCACAATTAAGGTGATAAGGATGGACTCTAACCCCTGTTTCTCCATCTCTTTGCTCAATTGACGCCAAAACATACGCCACCTATCAGGTGTACGCAGCACGCGACCCATCAGCAAAAAATATTCGCCTATTTTCTCTATAAATTTCATACTTAAATATTAAACTTCTGAACTTCTCAATACATATAGCGCAGGCAAATTTCTACCTTTCTCATCAAAATCCAAACCATAACCCAGCACAAACTTAGTAGGAATCTCCAATCCTGCATATTTGGGTGCCGCATCTGCATATCTCAAAGCCTCTGGTTTGAACAAGAATGAAGTTATTTCCACAGAATTGGCTCCCATCTCTTCCAACTGTTGTATGAATCCGTGCATGGTCAAACCAGTATCAATGATATCTTCAATCACAATCACATCACGACCTTCTACATCTGCGGTTAATGGGGTAAGGATTTTTACCTCGCCAGTTGTAGCTATTCCCTCATAGGATTTCAGACGTACGAATGTGATTTCGCATGGCAATGTGATGCGCTTGAACAAGTCCGATGCATACATAAAGGCACCGTTCAATACGCAAATAAATAATGGTTCTTTGCCCATGTAATCGCGGTTAATACGCGCAGCTACTTGGTTTACGATTTCTGCAATCTTTTTTGCTGATAAATATTCGTCAAAGACGAGTCCGTTTACTTCTACAGTTTGCATGATGTTTGTAGGGGTTATGATTGTTTGTGTGATTAAAGTTGCAAAGGTACAACTTTTTGCTTAAATACACAAGTATTTATTGCTTTTTTTTTGAAAGTATGATTTTTATCTGTTTATGACATTATTGAAAAATAACAGTTCTCACCCTTTTAATTACGGTAGATATACGGTGGATACACGGTGGATATACGGTAGATATACGGTGCATTCTTATGCCTTTGCCCTGCTTTTTCCGACTTTCCTAACCATTATCCAAATGGCATAATTCAAAATTCTTAATTCAAAATTCAAAATTATTTGCATATTTGCAAAAAATATATTACCTTTGCACCCGATAAATTGTGCAAACTTAAAATATACGCAATATGAAAAACGAAGAACTTCAAAATGTATTGGCCATTGCCGAGCAATGGACTAAGGCGCCTTATGATGCCGAGACACAAACTGCTGTTAAAGCAATGATTGAAGCTGAGGACAAAACTGAACTGATCGATAGTTTCTATCGTACTCTTGAATTTGGTACGGGCGGTCTCCGTGGTCTTATGGGACCTGGTACTAACCGTATGAATAAATACATCGTGGCACAAGCTACCCAAGGTTATGCTAACTACCTTTTGAAAGTACAACAACAAGGTGGTTTTGAGACCCTTAAAGGCGATACCGTTAGCGTTGTTGTAGGCCATGACTGCCGCAACAACGGTCGTCTCTTCGCTGAGACTGTAGCTGCGGTATTCGCTGCCAATGGTATCAAGGTTTATCTCTTCGAGAGTCTTCGCCCAACCCCAGAGGTTAGTTTCGCTATTCGTCACCTCTCTGCGCAAGGTGGTGTCAATGTAACTGCCAGCCACAACCCTAAAGAGTACAATGGTTACAAAGCTTACTGGGAGGACGGTAGCCAAGTGCTCCAACCACACGACCAAGGTATCATCGACGAGGTAAACAAAGTGACCCTCGCTGATGTGAAAATGACTGGCAATGAGCATCTTATCGAGATTATTGGCGGCGAGATGGACTATGACTACATGCAAGCGGTTAAGACCGTTATGATTGACCAAGAGACCATTCTCCGTCAAAAAGACCTCAATATCGTTTATACTCCTCTCCACGGTGCAGGACGCCAAATCATTCCTATGTGCCTTCGCTCTTGGGGATTCGAGAATATTCACGTCGTACCTGAGCAAATGGTTATTGATGGCAATTTCTCTACCGTGCAAAGTCCTAACCCAGAGAACGCTGAGGCAATGACCATGGGTATGAACCTTGGTACCCAACTCAACGCTGACCTCGTGATTGCTTCTGACCCAGATGCGGATCGTATTGCTATTGTTTGTCGCAACGACAAAGGCGAGTGGACTATCATCAATGGTAACCAGACCTGTATGATGTATTGCTATTACATCATCAATAACATGAAGAAACTCGGCAAACTTCGCCCTGAGCACTATCTCGTTAAGACCATCGTTACCAGCGAGTTGATTCGCAAGATGGCGGATGCACAAGGTGTGACTTTGACCGACGAATATACTGGTTTCAAGTGGATTGCCAACCGTATCCGCGAGTGGGAAGGTACTCGCAAATATATTGGTGGTGGTGAGGAGAGTTTCGGATTCTTGCCATATGATGCTGTACGTGATAAATGTTCTCCTTCTGCTATCTGCCTCATCTGCGAAATTGCAGCTTATGCCAAGGACAACGGCATGACCCTCTACGATTATCTCCTTAATATTTATATGGAGTACGGCTTCCAACGCGAGACGACTATCAATGTGGTTCGCCCAGGTAAGACTGGTGCTGAGGAGATTCAAGCTATGATGGTTAACTTCCGCCAAAACCCTCCTATGGAGATCGCTGGCGATAAGGTGGTGAAGACCAAAGACTTCAAGACCCTCGTTCAACGAGAACTCGTGAATGGCGAGTGGGTGGAGACTCCTATCACTATGGCGCTTAATGCTACTAGCAATGTGCTCCAATACTACACTGAGGGTGGTCTTAAGATCTCTGTTCGCCCTAGTGGTACCGAACCAAAGATCAAGTTCTACTTCGAGATTCCTGCGGTAATGGCTACACCTGCTGACTACGAGGCAGCTACCGCCGAGGCAGAAGCAAAAGTACCTGCTATCAAAGCAAGTTTAGGAATCTAATTATAACTCTATACAACAAACGCCCTTACGCAGAGTCGGAAGGGTGTTTGTTTTTTGTGTCCCTTATGAAAGCAGTTTACATACATGGTTTTGCGGGTTCGATACATTCGGATACAATTACAAACTTGCGCAAGTATTATCCCGATGTCGAGTGGTGTCCACTTGAAGTGAATCATCTTGTGGATGAGTCTGTGGTCAAAATCAACGATTTCATCGGTAAAAATCCCGATGTAGAGTGCCTTATAGGTAGCTCTTTGGGTGGTTTTTATGTACTTTGTGCCGATTTCAACGGCAAAAAACTTGTGATTAACCCTGTGCTTAATCCGATGTCTTCGCTCAAAAAAGCCGTTGGAATCAATAAATATCGTGGTCGTCGTGAAAATGGAGAAAAGGAGTTCAAACTCACGATGCAAGACCTCTTCCGTTTTAAAGCTTTTAAACCTAAGGATACACCTAATACTATCTGCCATTATACCCAACATGATCCCAATCTAGGGGAGGGTATTAAACGCGAATACCAAAAATTTTTCGCCCATGCCGAAATGACTCCGCATCTGCGCGGTCATTTTACGGACGAACATTATATCAAACATAAATTGGGCGAAATCTTCCAAAAATAGATATTTTTGGCATTCTGCTTGCATAATTCAAAAAAAATAACTACCTTTGCAGGCTGTAAGTGCTAAATGTCTAGATTATGGTAGAAATTCTCAAATATTGTATTCCGGCTCTATGTGTGCTACTTGCCACATGGCTCGTTATGCGTCAGTTTTACAAAGCTGAAACAGATAAACGTTTATGGGAACTCAAGCGCTTAACGCAGAAGGAAATTTCTCCTCTTCGCATACGCGCGTATGAGCGCCTCGCGCTCTTGCTCGAGCGTACTACTCCTGAACATATGTTGCTCGAACTCAATCTAGGAGAGATGACTATCTTGCAAGTACAGCAGCATCTTGTGCGCACAATACGCATGGAGTATGAACACAATATGAGTCAGCAAGTGTATGTGGGCGAGGAAGTGTGGGCTATGATTCAAAATGCCAAAGAGCAGACCCTTGCGTTCGTGAATACCGTTGTACAACAGTTGCCAGCAGATGGTACGGCTCTTGATTATGCCAAAATGTTGATAACAGCCTATGCGACCAATGGAGATACTCCCAATGAGCTTGCGTTGCAGGCATTGAAGAAAGAGGCACAAACATTATTGTAACAAATGAGGCTCCATTTTTCCATATCTGTTTTGCCTTGGCTCTTGGCTCTTGGTTCTTGGTTCCTCCTTTCGTGCGAACCCGACAAAGTGTGCCATCAGGAGTTGCAAGTTGCTGCGCAGATAATCTTCTCGGCTGACTCGGTTAATGCTGCGGGGGATACGATTTCGTATGCACAATGGGATAGCATAGTGGTGGTTGGAGTGGGAAACGATGTTAGTTTAAAGGGTAGGAATGTCAAAACAATGGGACTGGAGTTGCGTCCTGACACTACAATGACGCAGTTTTTGATGCAATATCACAATCAGGTGGATACTTTGTTTATTGAGCACACACCTCGTGTGCAATACATAAGTGCCGCATGTGGATGTGCTATTTACCATACTATTTTGCACGCATGGTCTAGTGATCCTCGAGTGGATAGTGTGTCGATAATCAACGCGAGTGTGGAACCTATGGCACAAGATAACTTGTGTGTTCATATGCATGAATAAGCGTTTCCTTGCCATATTGTTGCTCCTGCCTTTCGCTCTTTTATCGTACGCGCGTGTGAGGGGTGAGAAAGAAAAGAATGATTCTATTCCTCTTTATCAAGGGGTAAGTGTGAAACTGGATATAGCCATGCCAATCATTGAGGCGGTACGCTCAGCGGGTAAGACTCAAGATTATGAGATGGCAATTAATGTGCGCCTGAAGAATCGATTCTATCCAACGCTTGAACTAGGTTATGCTTTGGCAGAATGTGGGGCAGATGGCGCACAGCACAAAGGGCAAGGCGGGTTTGCAAGGCTAGGAATGGATTTGGCGATTGTTAAGAAAGGGGAGACAGAGGATAATTTTTTGATAGGTTTGCGCTTCGGTGGAGCATATCAAAATTATGATTTGACCAATGTGCAGGTTCAGACGAATTACTGGCAATCCAATCCTATTGATTTTTATGATCAAAATCGTTTTGATTGTTGGGGAGAAATTGTTGCGGGATGCCAAGTGTATTTATGGAAAGGGTTGCATATGGGATGGTATGGAAGAGTAAAACTCTTGTTCACTAATAATGCCGCAGAAGGGAATGTGCTTCCTTATTATGTACCTGGCTTAGGATTTAGAAACGATTTTAATTGGGGCTTTAACTACTACATTGGTTATCGCTTCTAAACTACTGAACAATAACAAAAATACAAACATACAATCATGAATTCAAAACAATTAATGACAAAAGCGGCAGATAATATTCGCATTCTTGCTGCCGCTATGGTTGAAAAGGCGAAGAGTGGTCACCCTGGTGGCTCTATGAGTGGTGCTGACTTTGTACAAGTACTCTACTCGGAGTTTCTTATCCACGATCCAGAGAACCCATGTTGGGAGGCGCGCGACCGCTTCTTCCTCGATCCTGGTCACATGTCACCAATGCTCTATGCGCAACTCTGCATGACTGGTCACTTCACTATGGACGAACTCAAGCAACTTCGCCAATGGGGTAGTGTAACTCCAGGTCACCCTGAACGCAATGTAGAGCGTGGTATAGAGAATACCTCTGGCCCTTTGGGTCAAGGTCACACTTTCGCTGTGGGTGCGGCGATTGCAGCTAAGTGGTTCAATGCTCGCTACGGCGAGGTGCATAATCCTACTATCTATGCGTTCATTTCTGATGGTGGTATCCAAGAGGAGATTAGCCAAGGTGCTGGTCGTATGGCAGGTCACCTCAAACTCGATAACCTCATTATGTACTATGACTCTAATGAGATTCAACTCTCAACCTCTTGCAATGAGGTGTCTTCTGAGAATGTAGCCATGAAGTATGAGGCATGGGGCTGGTATGTACAAGATATCGATGGTCATGATCCTGATGCTATCCGCCAAGCTATCATCAATGCACAAAACGAGAAGACTCGTCCTTCTCTCATTATTGGTCATACATCTATGGGTAAGGGTTGTGTAAGTGCAGAAGGTGAGAGTTGGGAAGGCAAGACTTCTACCCACGGTCAACCACTCAGCAAGTCTGGTGCAAGCTTCGAGGCTACTGTGAAGAACCTTGGTGGTGATCCTGAGAACCCATTCCAAATCTTCCCTGACGTACAAGAGCTCTTTGACAAACGTGCTGAGGAACTTCGCGAGATTACCAACCAACGCTATGCTGCTTATCATGAGTGGAAAGAGGCTAATCCATTAGCTGCAAACGAGTACGAGACCTTCATGAGTGGCGAGACACCTTGCCTTGACTGGAGTCTGCTCCAACAAAAAGACAATGTCGCAACCCGTACCGCTTCTGCAGCAGCTCTATCATTCCTCTCTGAGAACGTAGGCAACATGATTGTATCTTCTGCCGATCTGTGCAACTCAGATAAGACCGACGGTTTCCTCAAACATACTCATGTCATTACAGCTGATGACTTCTCTGGTCGTTTCCTCCAAGCGGGTGTGAGCGAACTTACTATGGCTTGCGTCTGCATCGGTATGGCACTCCATGGCGGTATCATTCCAGCCTGCGGAACTTTCTTCGTGTTCTCTGACTATATGAAACCTGCTATCCGTATGGCAGCGTTGATGGAGATCCAAATGATGTTCGTTTGGAGCCACGATGCTTTCCGTGTTGGCGAAGATGGTCCTACCCACGAGCCAGTAGAGCAAGAGGCGCAAATCCGTTTGATGGAGAAACTCCACAACCACTCTGGTCGTCCAAGCGTGATGGTACTCCGTCCTGCTGATGCAGAGGAGACAACCGCTGCATGGAAGATGGCAATGGAGAATGTCTATACTCCTACTGCCCTCATCCTCTCTCGCCAAGATGTTACCTCTGTGCCTAACACCTCTGAGGCAGGCGTGAAGAAAGGTGCATATATCGTTAGCAAAGATGAGAACCCACAAGTAGTGATGATCGCTTCGGGTAGTGAGGTATCTACCCTTATGGCAGGTGCCGAACTCCTCCGTGCTGAGGGTATCCGCCTCCAAATCGTGAGTGTTCCTTCTGAAGCTATCTTCCGCCAACAAAGCAAAGAGTATCAAGCAGAGGTATTGCCACAAGGTGTTACTCGCTTCGGTTTGACCGCAGGTCTTCCTTGCAACCTCGAGGGTCTTGTAGGCGAGCATGGTACCGTATGGGGACTCAACTCCTTCGGTTTCTCTGCACCCTACAAAGTGCTCGACGAGAAACTCGGCTTCACCGCAGAGAATGTATATAACCAAGTAAAAGCGCTCCTTTAAACACTAAACAGTAGCGCCAAAGGCGCGTTCACTAAACAATATAATTATGGACTATAATTTTTCTGACATAGAAAAGAAATGGCAGGCTCAATGGGCTGAGAAAGGTGTTTATCGCGTAAGCAATAAGAGCGACAAACAACCATTCTATGTGCTCGATATGTTCCCATATCCATCAGGTGCGGGTTTGCACGTTGGTCACCCTCTAGGTTATATCGCTAGCGATATATACAGCCGTTACAAACGTCTGCAGGGCTTCAACGTCCTCCACCCAATGGGCTTTGACTCTTACGGTTTGCCTGCGGAGCAGTATGCTATCCAAACAGGCCAACATCCAGAGAAGACTACCATGGAGAATATAGCTCACTATATTGAGCAACTTCAAAAGATTGGTTTCAACTACGACTGGGATCGTGAAGTGAAGACTTGCAATCCTGACTTCTATAAGTGGACACAATGGGCGTTTATCCAAATGTTCAACTCCTACTTCGATACCTCTTTGCAGAAGGCTCAATCTATCAGCAAGTTGATTGAGAAGTTCGAGCAAACCGACCCCACTTGGGCAACCCTCTCCGAGAAAGAGCAACAAGAGCGCCTCATGAACTACCGTATCGCCTACCTAGCTGATACCAAGGTGAACTGGTGCCCACAACTCGGTTGCGTACTTGCCAACGACGAGGTGAGCGAAGGTCTTTCTGTTCGTGGTGGTTACCCTGTAGAGCAACGTGTCATGCGCCAATGGAACCTCCGCGTGAGTGCATACGCGCCACGTCTGCTCCAAGGACTTGATACTGTGGATTGGACTGACTCCCTCAAAGAGACTCAACGCAACTGGATCGGTCGCAGCGAGGGTGCTGAGATGCGCTTTGCTATCAAGGGACAAGACGAACCATTCACTATCTTCACTACCCGCGCGGATACAGTCTATGGTGTGACTTTCATGGTATTGGCTCCTGAAAGCGAGTATGTAGCTCGTGTGACTACTGAGGAGCAAAAAGCAGAAGTAGAGGCATACCTGCAAATGGTAAAGAACCGTACCGAGCGTGAGCGTATTGCTGACCGCCGTGTGACAGGTGTCTTCACGGGTTCGTATGCTATCAATCCGCTCACCAAAGCTGAGATACCTATCTATATAAGTGACTATGTATTGAGCGGATATGGTACGGGTGCCATTATGGCTGTACCTGCACACGATAGTCGTGACTATGCGTTTGCTAAGCACTTCAATCTTCCTATCATCCCACTTATCGAGGGTGCGGATGTTAGCGAGCAAAGCTTTGATGCGAAAGAGGGCATAATGATCAACTCGGGCTTCCTCAATGGTATGCAAGTGAAAGATGCTATCCAAGCGATGAAAGAGCATATCACTAATACGGGGCTCGGTCGCGTGAAAGTGAATTACCGCCTCCGCGATGCAGTGTTTAGTCGTCAACGTTATTGGGGCGAGCCATTCCCTGTATATTACAAGGACGGTATGCCATACATGCTCCCAGAAGAGTGCTTGCCACTCCTCTTGCCTGAGGTGTCTGACTTCAAGCCAACCACCACAGGTGAGCCACCTCTTGGCAATGCCGACCTCTGGGCATGGGATGAGAAGAACAACCAAGTAGTGAGCAAATCGTTGATTGATAATATCAATGTCTTCCCACTCGAACTCTGCACCATGCCTGGTTTTGCAGGTTCGTCTGCATACTACCTCCGCTATATGGACAACCACAACGACGCTGCGCTCGTAGGCAAAGAGGCCAACGATTATTGGCGTCAAGTCAACCTCTATATCGGCGGTACTGAGCACGCTACAGGTCACTTGATTTATAGCCGTTTCTGGAACAAGTTCCTCTTCGACCTCGGCTATATCTGCGAGGATGAACCATTTAAGAAACTTATCAACCAAGGTATGATCCAAGGTCGCTCTAACTTCGTATATCGCTATATCGGCGAAGGTGCAACGGGTAACTTGTTTATCAGCTACAACCTCATCGACAATCCAGAGTACAAAGATAAAGTTCAACCTATCCACGTGAACGTGAATATCGTCAAGAACGATGTTTTGGATATCGATGCCTTCCGCAACTGGATGCCTGAGTTCAAGAATGCGGAGTTCATCTATTCGGATGGTACTACCGACATTGACAACCCTTACATGGGCACTCCTACCGACAAGCAATACATTTGCGGTTGGGCGGTAGAGAAAATGTCTAAGTCTATGTTCAATGTGGTGAATCCAGACGATGTAGTGGCTAAGTATGGTGCGGATACCTTGCGCTTGTACGAGATGTTCCTCGGTCCTTTGGAGATGTCCAAACCTTGGGATACCAACGGTATTGATGGCGTACACCGCTTCTTGCGCAAGTGGTGGAATATGTTCGAGAGCCTCTCCAACGACGAGCCAACAGCTGAGGAGTTGCGTAGCTTGCATAAGCTCATCAAGAAGATCACTTGGGATATTGAAAACTTCTCATTCAATACCTCTATCCCTGCCTTTATGATTGCACAAAACGAGCTCCAAGCACTCAAGTGCAACAAGGTTGAGATCCTCAAGACCTTCGCTGTCTTGCTCGCTCCATATGCGCCACACATTGCTGAGGAGGCTTATTCGTTGTGCTTGCAAGCAGAAGGCAAAGAGTGGTCAACCGTCAATGACGCTCAGTGGCCAGTTTGCAACGAAGCATATTTGGTAGAGGCGACGCAAAAGTACCCTGTTCAGTTTAATGGCAAAGTTCGCTTTACTGTTGAGGTGGCTAAGGATACTCCACGCGAGGAGGTTGAGAAGATTGTCATGGCTCACGAACTGACTGCTAAGCACTTGAATGGCTCTGCACCTAAGAAAGTGATTGTCGTTCCTGGCAAAATCGTGAACATCGTAATGTAATCGTCGGCTTCTGTCGAACATTAATACAAAAAATGCACTCTCTTCGGGAGTGCATTTTTGTTGTTATAACTCAATATGTTTTGCTTGTATTGCCTCATCTAAAAACATCGAGGCGGAGTCCGAAAATTTATTGGCGGATTCGGTGGTTAGGAATGTACAACTACCAGTTGATCCTGCTATTGCTCGCTCGGAAATGTCTTTATGGCGTTCTAGATAATCGGCCAAGCTCTCTGCCACAATTTCGCCTTGAGCGATGACCGAAACGCTTTGTTGAGAGATAGTCTGTTGAGCCAAGAACTTCTCTATTTTCTCTTGTAGCAAAGGGTAGTGCGTGCAAGCCAAAATAATCGTATCAATGAGCGGATCACGCTCAAGTAGTTCGGTCAGATACTTCTCTACGAAATAGTCCGCGCCCTCGTGCAGGTGCTCGCCTGACTCAATGAGCGGTACCCACATGGGGCAGGCTTGTTGGGTGACGATAAGTTCGGGATTCTGTTTTTGCAACTCAATGACATAACTCTCCGAAGCAACGGTGCCAGGAGTGGCAAGTACACCTATATGATTTGTGCGCGTGCGCGTGGGCACAACCTCAACGGTAGGGCGGATAACTCCCAATACACGCAGTTGGTCGGGGTTGATGTCGTGCTGTTGGATAGTGCGCAGGGCCTTGGCGCTAGCCGTGTTGCAGGCTAGGATGATGAGGTTGCAACCTTGTTGATGAAGGTAGTTGACAGCTTGGAGTGTGTATTCGTAAATGACATCAAATGAGCGTGTTCCGTAGGGTGCACGGGCATTATCGCCCAAATACAAATAATCGTATTTGGGAAGTCGTTGGCGTATGTGATTGAAGATGGTCAGTCCGCCATAACCGCTGTCAAAAATGCCAATCATTTTTGTGTTTTGTGTTTAGAGTTTAGTGTTTAGTGATACAGAATTTGAGTGCAAAGGTATAAAAAATAAATAAAATACGCAAATTATTTGCATAAATGGTATTATTTTTGTATCTTTGCAGCCGAATAGTAGCTTTAGGCGTACTATATATAATTTAGAATAAATTAAATCGAGAAAAATATGAAATTTAATGTATCAAGTACGAAGTTGTTTGCTCAATTGCAAGCAGTAAGTCGTGTGATTGCTGCAAAGAATAGTTTGCAGATTTTGGAGTGTGTATTGTTTGACCTTGAGGGTGGTGTTTTGACCTTGACCGCATCAGATAGCGAGACAACGATTCGCACTAGTTTGACCGTGGAAAATGCAGAAGGCGCTGGTAAAGTGGCTGTAGTTGGTAAGATGTTGTTGGAGACCCTCAAGGAGTTCTCCGAGCAACCTTTGACTTTCCATATTGATGAGCAAAACTTTAGTCTCAATATCACCAGTGCTAATGGTACTTATAGTTTTGTAGGTGCCAATGGTATGGAGTATCCTGAGATGCCAATGGAGGATGGTGAGAATACCTTTACCATGCCATCTAACGTGCTTCTTGAGGCGATTAATAAGACTCTTTTCTGTACAGCGGATGATGAGCTTCGTCCTGTGATGAATGGTATTTACTTTGACTTGAACGAGGAGAAGGTTACCATGGTTGCTACCGATGCACACCGTTTGGTTCGTTACTCTAACAATACTGTTAAGGGTGCGCAAGCGGTTAGCTTTATTTTGCCTAAGAAACCTGCTCAACTTCTTCGTCAAGTGCTTCAAAAAGAGGCTGAGGATGTGGTGGTTACTTTTGGTCAAAAGAATGCTAAGTTTGTCTTCGGTACCACTGTGATTGTTTGTCGTCAAATCGAGGGTCGTTTCCCTAACTACAATGCGGTTATTCCACAAAATAACACCAATAAAGTGGTAGTAGATCGTCAAACCTTGATCAACGCTTGTAAGCGTGTGGCTGTGTTTGCTAATACCGGTACTAGCCTCTTGAAATTGGCTTTAAGCGAGAATAGCATCAAGATTTCTGCACAAGATATCGACTTCTCTACTTCTGCAGAAGAGACCATCGCTTGCGATTACGCAGGAATGCCTATGTCTATTGGTTTTAAGGCGCCATTCCTCATTGAGATACTTTCTAATATCGCTTCTCAAGATGTGGTTTTGCAATTAGCTGATCCTGCTCGTGCAGGTTTGATTCTTCCTTCAGAGAATGAAGGCGGTCAAGATTTGCTCGTATTGCTCATGCCAATGTTATTGAACGACTAATGAAACTGAAATTGACTCGCCCGCTGTTTTTCTTCGATTTGGAGACAACGGGATTGAATATAGCATCCGACAGGATCGTTGAGTTGAGTTATTATAAGGTCTTTCCCGATGGTAGTTCGGAGGGAAAGACCTTCCGCATTAAACCTACTATGATGATGCTCGGACAAGAGGTGCAGATGCATATCTCTGATGAGGCGAGTGCGGTGCATGGCATCTATGACGAGGATTTGGCTTCTTGCCCTACTTTCAAGGATATTGCGCCTCAGTTGGTAGCCGCTTTGGCGGATGCGGATTTGGCAGGATATAACTCCAATCATTTTGACCTTCCTCTCCTGGCAGAGGAGTTGTTGCGTGTGGGGATGGATGTCGATCTCAAGTCCAAACGCATGATCGATGTTTTCACTATTTTCCAACGCCAAGAACCTCGCTCTCTGGTGGCGGCCTATAAGTTCTATTGTGGCAAAGATCTGACCAATGCCCATGCTGCGGATGCGGATACGATGGCGACATATGAAGTGCTGAAGGCGCAGTTGGAGCGTTACGAATTGCCGGATGATGTCAATGGTCTAGCGGATTATACGACTGGTAATATGCGCTTCGCTGATTTTGCTGGACGTATTGCATATGATGCGGATGGGGTGGAAATATTCAATTTTGGTAAGTATAAAGGTCAACGTGTAGCGGATGTTTTCCGTCGTGATAGTGGGTATTATGGCTGGATTATTCAAGGCGATTTCCCACAATATACCAAGGCGGCTTTTACGCGTATTTATATGTCACTCCGTCGCTAACTTCTGAACTTTTTAACTTCTGAACCCCTGAACAATGAATAACTCTCTTACCATACTGGGATCGGGTAGTGCGATGCCTACATTCCAAAACTCGCCTTCGGGGCAAGTAGTGGAATTGTGTGACAAGTCCTTCTTGGTGGACTGTGGTGAGGGTGTGCAGATTACCATGCGTCAATTGGGCGTTAAGACAGCTCGCTTATACACGGTGTTGATTTCGCATCTTCATGGCGATCATTGTTTTGGACTCATAGGTTTGATCTCTACGCTAGGTATGATGAATCGCACCCAACCCTTGCATATCTATGCGCATGGTGATTTGGAGAAATTGCTTCGCCCAATGTTGGATTATCATTGCCAAGATTTATCCTATGAGGTTGTGTTTCACGCGATTAATCCCCGCAAACGCGAGGTGATATGGGAAGATCGTACTTTAACGATAGAGTCTATCCCGCTCAAACATAAGGTGCCTACTTGTGGTTTCCTCTTTACGGAGAAACATCGCTCTCAAGAGCCTCGCAAGCGATATGCATATTGTTCGGATACGGCGTATCGCGAGCAGATTGTCGAGCAGATTGCAGGGGTCGATGTCTTGTATCACGAGGCAACCTATACCGAGAAAGATGCAGATAAGTGCAAGAAGCATACACACTCAACTGCCAAACAAGCAGCTAATATTGCTCGTTTGGCGGGAGCAGGAAAACTAGTCATAGGACATTTTAGTGCACGCGAGGATGATCATAACCTCTTTCTCGAGGAGGCAAAAGAGGTCTTTGAGAATACGGTACTTGCCGTCGAACGTACCACCATCCCCCTCTAACCGTCTAACTGCTTAACCGTTTAACCGTCTAACCGCATATGGCTAAACCCAAAATACAATATGTCTGTTCCTCCTGTGGCGCTAAAGCGCCTCAGATGATTGGTCGTTGTCCTGTTTGTGGCGAATGGGGCACCTATCAGGAAGAGGTTTCTGTGGATACAACCACCAAGAAAGGTGTCATTACGCGCGGTAGTACGCCGCAGCGTATTCAAGATGTTCTCTCGCAAGAGGAGATGCGTATCGACATGCAGTCCTCAGAATTAAATCGTGTGCTGGGAGGAGGATTGGTGCCTGGCAGTTTGGTACTTTTGGGAGGTGAACCGGGTATCGGAAAATCCACTTTGGCGCTTCAAGTGCTCATGAAAATGGGGGACAAAAAGACCCTTTATGCCAGTGGAGAGGAGAGTGTTAAACAACTCAAACTGCGTGCCGAACGTCTGGCTGGAAGTCCTGATAATCTGTATATTATGGCAGAGACTTCTCTGGAACGTATTCTGGATAGTGTGACCGAGTTACAACCTGAAGTTGTTGTTGTGGATAGTATCCAGACTATTGGCACAGAGACCATCGAGGCTAGTATTGGTAGCCTCTCTCAAGTGCGTGAGTGTGCTGCTCGAATCTTGCAGTATGCCAAGGAGAAAAATGTTCCTTTTATCATCGTAGGACATATCAATAAAGAGGGCTCTTTGGCGGGACCAAAAGTGCTAGAGCATATCGTAGATACCGTTCTTCAGTTTGAGGGCGATCAGCACTACGTGTACCGCATTTTGCGTGCACAGAAGAATCGTTTTGGTAGTACGAGTGAATTGGGTATTTTCGAGATGCAGCAGGATGGTTTGCGCGAAGTAAGTAATCCTAGCGAACTTTTGCTCTCGAATAACCGCGACGGACTATCGGGTATTGCTATCGCTGCTGCGGTAGAAGGTGTACGACCGTTGTTGATTGAGGTTCAGGCACTTGTGGCAAGCGCTGCCTATGGTACACCACAACGTAGTAGTACGGGTTTTGATGCTCGAAGACTCAATATGTTGTTGGCTGTTTTAGAGAAGAGAGTTGGGTTTAAGTTGCTCCAAAAAGACGTCTTCGTTAATATCGCAGGCGGCATTCGTGTCAATGATCCGGCGATTGATTTGGCTATTTTGGCAGCCGTTTTATCGTCCAATATGGATATCGAACTCGATGAGCAAACTTGCATTACAGGTGAGGTCGGATTGGCTGGTGAAATACGTTCGGTCAACCGCATTGACCAGCGTATCCGTGAGGCGGAAAAACTAGGATTTAAAACCATTATCGTGCCTAAAGGACAAAAATATAACACACAAAATTTGAAGATTAATGTGGTTGAAATTTCGCGTGTTGTAGATGCATTTAAATTTTTATTTAAAAAATAATTTGCATATGTCAAAAAAAAGTTGTACCTTTGCGGGCTGAATATTGAAAATAACTATCTTAAGGTAAAAGATTATGAATAAAAGTAAGTTTTTGGTAGTGTTAGTGGCTCTATTTATGCCTATGTGGATGACTGTGGCAAGTGCTGCTGATATTCGTCAAAGTATGGACCGTTGGGAGTTTGGTGCTTCTGCGGGTGTCGGTTTTTATGTGGGTCAACAGGATCCTACTGGATTGGGTCAATACAGTCGCGTGATGTCCTATGATGCGATAGGCTTTGGTGAAAAATCTGACCTAAGATGGCCAGGTATTGAGACTTTCGGTTTTATGTTGGGTTATCGTTTTGACACTCACTGGCACGTTAAGGTGCAAGCTACTCGTCAACGTTTGTGCTATGCGGAGTACGCCAAGAAGGCTGACGATCCATTGGTGGATGATCCTGCTACCCGTAATATCTACTACAATGCGATGTGGCATGTGGACGCTATGGCGGAGTACAACATCCTTTCTTTGAGTAATGTGATGATGGCTAAGCAAGGTCTTTATAATGTGGTACCATATGTTGGATTCGGTTTAGGTGTGACTATGTACAACCAAGAGTCAACCTTGCGTAAGGTATATAACTATCAAGGACCTGGTGATAAGGGTTCTGTTGGTACTTTTTATCCTAGAGTTGGTTCTTCGAATGAAATTACTACAGAGGGTAACGAGTGGTCTGCTGCTCAAGTTGGAGTAGGCGTTTATATCCCTGTTGCGTTCGGTGTTAAGTGGCGTATTAATGACAACGTTCAGTTGAAGGGTACCTTCCAATATCAGTTGTATTTG
The DNA here is from genome assembly GCA_045532335.1 of Paludibacteraceae bacterium. Lineage (GTDB taxonomy): Bacteria > Bacteroidota > Bacteroidia > Bacteroidales > Paludibacteraceae > Colicola. The sequence continues at coordinate 86,133 of JAZSFR010000019.1, read as the reverse complement.
ACACCAAGTTCCAACTTAGAGGGTGGTTCGTATAATAGTAAGTATGCTCAATCTCGTCCTTCTTACGATCAGTTGAATAAGAAGTTTGGTGCTAATCATGATTGTCTATTCTCACTTACCGCTATCTTCAATTTAGGTAAGTGGTACGAGGATCGTTTGATTACTTATTAATCAGTGACGAGGGGACTTTGTCGTTATACGGTAATTGGTTTAGTATTGGTGTGGATGTTTCTGACGTCCACATCAGTTTTTGCAGAGCCTCGTTTTTATCGTCTTGAGATTGGTGCACAAGCGGGTGCTGGTTACTATATGGGCGAATTGGCTGACTATGCTTTTATGTCGGCGAGTGAGGCTTATGGTGTACAGTTGCGTTGCAAGATTGATGAACGTTGGGCATTGCAGTTCAAGGCTCAGCGCCAAAGAGTAATAAATACGCTTGGTGAGGATAATGAGTGGGGAGTTACCCCAGGGAGATATCAAACGCCGATGTGGCATTTTGATTTGACGGGTGAATATAATTTCTTTCACTTCGGTCTAGATGAGCACGATGTGAGAATGCATCCTGTTACACCATTTATCTTCTTGGGTGTCGGTATGACTGCTCATAATGTGCTAGCATCTAATAAGAGTGGTTATCCATTGGTTGGATGGAAAGCGCGAGTGGATGCAAATGGAAAAACGACATATACCTACCACGAGCCTGATTTTGCAATGTATATTCCAGTGGGAGTGGGTCTGAAGTGGAAGTTTGCTCCTCGTTGGCAGTTGCAATTAGCATGGCAGCATCAGATTTATGTATTGAATGGAGATGGTCTTGAGGGCGTGATAGTTCAGAGTGATCCAGCTAAGTTCAATGACTCGTATCAGATGAATGGTTCAAATATTTTGAATAATGACATCGTATCGACTTTGACGGTGGGACTTGTATTTGAGTTTGCGCACGATAAGAAGATATGTGTACAATGTAGAGATAAGTAAATGGGATACAAAGAGCAAATCAATCAAGATAGAATTCCACGCCATATAGCCATTATTATGGATGGTAATGGTCGTTGGGCAAAGCGTCAAGGTTTAGCACGTATGTTTGGTCACAAGCAAGGTGTTGAGACCGTGCATCGCATTACTGAGGCGGCTGCTGAGTTGGGCATTCAATATCTAACTTTGTATGCGTTTTCTACAGAAAACTGGAATCGTCCTAAAGAAGAAGTAGATGCACTTATGGTCTTGCTGGTGGATACGATTGTCAAAGAGACACCTACTTTGATGAAGAATAACATCGTGCTACAAACCATAGGTGATTTGAGCCGTTTGCCACAAACTACCCGCGACAAATTCCTAGAGTGTATTGAGCAAACCAGTCAGAATACTGGTCTCACGCTTATCATTGCGCTTAGCTATAGTGCACGTTGGGAGTTGATCCAGGCAGCTAAACATATCGCTCAAGCAGTCCAAGAGGGACAACTCTTGCTAGAGGATATCAATGAGGAGGTTGTAGCTAACCATCTTACTACTGCGCAATACCCTGATCCTGATTTGCTTATCCGAACTAGCGGTGAATTGCGCATCAGCAATTTCTTGCTTTGGCAATTGGCTTACTCTGAGATGTATTTCACTCCTTGTTTATGGCCAGAGTTTACCAATGAGGAGTTTTATCGTGCAATAGTGGACTATCAAGGTCGTGAAAGAAGATTTGGAAAGACTAGTGAACAGATTTAGTATTATCATATTGTTTGCATTTTTGCTTGCGCTTCCTTTGAGTGCGCAGGTTGATTCTGTGTTGGTTGCAGGTACAGATACTGCACATGTGGCTGTGGTTGATTCGGTTGAGCCACAAGCTCCACTGCCTGTTATTGAATATACTTTGCAACGCAAGACCTATGAGATTGCGGATATTAAAGTGACGGGCGCAGATAGTTATGAAGATTTCGTATTGATTGGATTCTCTGGACTAGCTGTCGGAGATAAGATAGAGGTGCCTGGTGACCAGATCACCAAGTCGCTCAAGCGTTTCTGGAAACAGGGTTTATTCTCTGACATCAAGTTCAAGGCTACTAAGATCGAGGGGGATAAGATTTGGTTAGAGATTGCGCTCAAACAACGTCCTCGTGTTTCCGAGATTGTATATAGTGGATTGAAAAAGACCGAACAAGAGGACTTAGAGGTCAAGGTGGGCATCAAACAGGGTGGTCAGATGACTCCTGACTTGGCGGATCGTGCTAAGAAAATCATTACCAAGTATCTTGAGGAGAAAGGTTTCTTGCATACTGAGGTCAAGGTGCTTCAGGTCGATGATGCTGCTCGCCCTGGTTATGTGAAGGTGGCAGTCAATGTTAATAAGAAAGACAAGACTCGTGTCGGTCAGTTGTATATCACAGGTAACAAGGCGCTTACGCATACACAGATCAACCGTGCGATGAAGAAGACCAATGATAATAATATTGTCAATATCTTCCGTACCAAGAAGTTTGTGGAGAAGGAGTTTGAGAATGACAAGAAACTCATCATTGAGAAATACAACGAGATCGGTTACCGCGATGCACAGATTATCGCAGATAGTATCGTGCAATCGCCTGTTGACTCTACTCGTGTGGATGTGTATCTCACTATTGATGAGGGTGGTAAGTATGTCTTTGGTGATATCTCTTGGGTGGGTAATACGGTTTATCCATACGATTATCTAGATGCGGTGTTGGGTATTAAGAAAGGTGATGTGTATAATCTCTCCGAGCTCAACAAACGACTCAACGAGGATGATGATGCGGTATCCAAACTCTATACGGACCAAGGTTATCTCTTCTTCAGTGTCAACCCTGTGGAGGTGCGCATTGAAAATGATACGATTGATTTTGAGATGCGTATGTACGAGGGCAAACCTGCCACCATCAATCAGATTAATATAGTAGGTAACACGCGCGTGCACGAGCACGTAGTGCGACGCGAGCTCTATACCAAACCTGGTCAGCTCTGTAGCCAGTCGGATATTATGCGTTCACTCCGCGAGTTGGCGCAGATGGGTCACTTCGATCAGGAGAAACTTGTTCCTGATATTCAACCTAATCCAGAGGATGGAACGGTAGATATTACCTACCAATTGGAAACCAAGTCTAGTGACCAGATCGAGTTCTCATTGGGTTGGGGTGCTACGGGTCTTGTGGGTTCGTTGGGACTCAAGTTTACCAACTTCGCTATCCAGAACTTGTTCAATCCTAAGAGCTATCGTATTGTGCCTCAAGGTGAAGGTCAAACCTTCAGTATCAATGCCCGTACCAATGGTCGATACTATACATCTGCTTCTGTCTCTTTCTTAGAGCCTTGGTTGGGTGGTAAGCGTCCTAACTCTCTTAGTGCAAGTATATTCTTTGCTACACAATCGGGTTACTCTGATCGCTATTATCAAGCTTACGAGAATCTATATAACAACTATTACTATAATTATGCTTACTCTGGTAACTCCGATTATCTCCAGCAGTTGCAGGAGTCTGAGTATGACCCAGAGAAGTATCTCCGCACCTTTGGTGTTAGTCTTGGATATGGTAAACGTCTTAGTTGGCCAGATGACTATTTCTCTTTCTATGGTGAGTTGAGTTACCAACTCTATATGATGAAGGACTGGCCTTATATGATTCTTACCGATGGTAATAGCCACAACTTCGCGCTCAACTTGCAACTCTCACGTTCTAGTATAGACAACCCTATTTATACCAGACGTGGTTCGCAGTTCACATTGGGACTCAAGATCACTCCTCCATATTCGCTCATCAGGGGTACTACAGACGAGCAGTATGCTCAGATGACTACCTCAGAGAAGTACCACCTCCTGGAGTATCATAAGTGGAAATTCTCGGGTAAGGTCTTTACACCGCTTACTCCAGACGCCAAGTTGATTCTTATGACTCGTGCTGAGTTTGGTTACTTAGGTCACTATAATAAGAATGTCAAGTCTCCATTCGAGAGTTATTATATGGGTGGTGATGGTATGTCTGGCTACTCTAGTTACTCTACCGAGTATGTCTCTATGCGTGGTTATCAGTCTGGCTCGCTTACCCCATACGATCCTACAGTAGGACGTAATATGGGTTATGTGTACAACAAGTTCAGCATGGAGCTCCGCTATCCTATTTCTCTCGAGCAGAATGCCACTATTTGGGCATTGGCATTTGTGGAGGCAGGTAACTGTTTCGCGGACCTCAAGGATTATAATCCATTCAAACTCAAACGTTCAGCTGGTTTGGGTATACGTCTGTTCTTGCCTATGTTCGGACTTATGGGTATCGACTGGGGTTGGGGCTTTGACCCTATTAACGGTTCTAATCAGTATGGTGGTTCACAATTCCACTTCATTCTCGGACAAGAACTATAATTCTAGGTTTTCTAGACCATCTAGATCATCTAGCACAACTAGTATAACTTAAAAAAATATAGAACAAATGAAGAAATACCTATTAATAATAGCATTGTCGTTTCTAGTCTTTGCACCTATCACAGCGCAAAAGTTTTCTGTGGCGTATGTGGATATGCAGTATATCCTCAAGAATCTCCCTCAATATGAGACGGCTAATGAGCAATTGAATATGATTTCTAAGCGTTGGCAGAAGGATATCGATGCGGCTCAGAACGAGGCTAAGGTGTTGGCAACCAATTATCAGACAGAGCAGATTTTCCTCTCTGCGGAAATGAAGGAGCGTCGCGAGGCAGAGATTCTAGCCAAGGAGCAAGAGGTGCTCGAGCTCAAGCGCAAGTATTTCGGTCAGGATGGTGAGTGGTATAAGAAGCGTGAAGCTTTGCTCAAACCTATTCAGGATGAGGTTTATACAGCTATCCAGGATATTGCCGACGAGAAACGTTATGATGTGGTCAAGGACCGTTCTTCCGAACCAAGTCTGATTTATATGTCCAGCAAGTTGGACATCTCCGACCAAGTCCTCGAGAAACTCGGCGCAAAATAAACTACTAGAATATTAACTAAAAAAACATAAACAACAATGAAAAAACTTATTCTTATGCTTGCATTGGTTTTGCCTATGCTTGCAAGTGCACAAAAGATTGCTTACATTTCTTCTCAAGAGGTGATGGCTGTAATGCCTGAGACCAAGAAAATGGGTGAGAAATTGGATTCTGTACAAACTTATTACGAGAACCAATTGGCTAATATGCAAGAGGAGTTCAACAAGAAGGTGACAGAGTTCCAACAACAACAAGCTACCATGTCTGCTACTGTTCGTGAGTTCCGTCAACAAGAGTTGGCTGAGTTGGAGCAACGTATGCAAATGTTCTACCAAACTGTTCAAAAAGATCTCCAAGCTAAACAAGTGGAATACCTCCAACCTGTTCAAGCTAAGCTTCTTGAGGCTATCAACAAGGTGGCTGCTGCTCAAGGATGCACATATGTGTTGGACAAGGCGTCTATGCTATATATTGCACCAGATGCACTTGATCTCACTCCATCTGTTCGCGCTGAGCTCGGTATTAAGTAATATCTTATCCTAGCCTCCTCGCCTATAGCCTGGAGCAAAGCGACTTATGGCTGACGGCTATCTAGAGTCTCGTTATGCTGAGTACGAACAACGTAAGGCAGCGTGGCTCAAAAAAAAGAAAAAAATCCAACCTCGTCCTCTGACTCCCAAACCAGAGGACGAATCCTTATAAACATAGGCGCTTTACTAGTATTACTAGTTCAACTAGTCCTACTAGCAGCACCTTCAATTATTCATAATTATGACAAAAACCCTTCAAACTACTCTCCGCGATTCTGCTTTTGCTCGTTGGACAGTGCTTGTTCTTGTGGCATCGATGATGTTCTTTGCCTACATGTTTGTGGATATCCTTTCTCCTTTGGCATCTGTATTGAATGATACTTTGGGTTGGGATCAAGGTGTGTTTGGTACTTATGCTTCTGCCGAATATATCTTGTGTGTCTTTGGTTTCTTGATTTTTGCAGGTATCATTCTCGATAAGATGGGTGTTCGTTTTACCGGACTTCTCTCTGCAGGTTTGATGGTCGTTGGTGCGGCTGTTAAGTATGTCGGTATCTCTGAGTGGTTTGATGCCAATAATATCGTGTGGCTCAACTCTTGGTGGACAGCTATGCCTGGTTCTGCTAAGATGGCTGCTTTTGGTTTTATGATTTTCGGTTGTGGTTGCGAGATGGCAGGTACTACCGTTAGTAAGATCCTCGCTAAGTGGTTCAAGGGCAAAGAGATGGCGCTTGCCATGGGTCTTGAGATGGCTATCGCACGTATTGGTGTGTTTGCCGCTATGGCTTTCTCTCCTGCTATCAGCCAACATTTCCTCACCGCGTCAGGTAATCCTTCTGTGGTTGCATCTTTGTTGTTTGCAGCATTGTTGTTGGTAGTTGGTTTGTTGAATTTCACTGTCTTTACTGTGATGGATGCTCGCTTTGATAAGCAATTGGTTGCTATCGGCGAGGCAACAGATATGCATGATGCAGACGAGGAGTTCCATGTATCTGATTTGGGTAAGATTTTCTCATCCAAGATGTTCTGGATTATTGCTTTGCTTTGTGTATTGTATTATTCCGCTATTTTCCCATTCCAACGTTTTGCTACCAATTTCTTGGAGGAGACATTGATGATTTCTAATGATGAGGCATCTGGTTTGTTCAAGTGGTTCCCTATTTTGGCAATGGTTTTGACTCCATTCTTGGGTATGTTCATTGACTATAAGGGTAAGGGTGCATCTATGATGATGATTGGTGCGGTTATTATGGTTCTTTGCCATAGTGTCTTTGCGTTTGTATTGCCTGCCTTCCCAAGTAAGGCTTTGGCGCTTTGTACTATTTTGGTGTTGGGTGTTAGTTTCTCATTGGTGCCAGCATCCATGTGGCCATCTGTACCTAAGATTATTGATGAGAAGATTTTGGGCTCAGCATATTGTTTGATTTTCTGGGTGCAGAATATTGGTCTTTGCCTTGTTCCAATGTTGATTGGTAAGTTGCGTGTATCTACCGATGGTTATATGGTGCCAATGATTGTCTTTGCATCATTTGGTGTAATTGCCTTCGTATTGAGCCTTGCTCTCAAGGTAGAGGATAAGAAAAAAGGCTATGGATTGGAGCTTCCTAATAAGAAATAAGGAGTCTCTCCTCGTAAGTACAGACACACGCAATCTGCCTGCAGGTTGCGTGTTCTTTGCGCTTCATGGGGCTAATTTCGATGGCAATAAGTTTGCCCTACAGGCGCTTGAGCAGGGTGCATCTCTTGTCGTCATCGACAACCCAGAAGTCTTCGCTACCCTTACCTCATCGCCCATCGCCTCATCGCCCATCGCCCATCGCCAATTGCCCATAGCCAATGGTCCTCTTCTTCTCGTAGAGGACACCCTTCTTGCCTTGCAAGACTTGGCACGCGCATGGCGTCGCGAACTCGGATTGCCAATCATTGGCATTACGGGTACCAACGGCAAGACCACGACCAAAGAACTATTGGCTACTGTCCTTTCCACGAAGTATAATCTCCACTATACCCAAGGTAATCTCAATAACCAGATTGGTGTGCCTCTTACCTTATTACAAATCACGCGCGCGCACGAGCTTGCGATTGTAGAGATGGGAGCTTCTCATCCTGGCGACATCAAGGAACTAGTGGAAATAGCTGAGCCTAACTGCGGACTGATTACTAATGTCGGTCGTGCCCATTTGGAGGGCTTTGGTTCGTTTGAGGGCGTTCAGCGCACCAAACAAGAGTTGTACGACTACCTCGTCGCTCACAACGGCACTATCTTCCGCAATACCGACAACCCTTTCCTCATGCGCATGTATGAGAATGCTCTCGCCTCATCGCCTATATCCAATAGCTCATCAGAGCGTCCAATAGGCGGAACGCCGTCCAATAGCCATATTGTGGCGTCCGATAGCCGCCTAGTCGCTTACACCACCGGTGTAATGCCCTCCGGTACCCATCTAATCGGCGCTTATAATGCGGAGAATGTGTCGGCGGCAATATGTGTGGGTAAGTGTTTTGGCGTTTCACACGAACAGGCATTAGAGGCTATTCGCCAGTATGTGCCAACCAATAACCGTTCGCAATCCATGCAAACGGCTCACAATCATTTGATTGTGGATGCGTATAATGCTAATCCAACCTCTATGCAGGCGGCTATCAACGCCTTCCAAGGGGATACATATATTTTGGGTGCAATGCGTGAGTTAGGTGATTATACGCATTTGGAGCATCAGAATGTGGTGAATATGTTGGCGGAGCGTAAGGCAGATTTGGTGTATTTGGTGGGTGAGGAGTATCGTTTGACGACTTCTCCGTATCCTATTTTTGATACGGTAGAGGAGTTGCGTGTGTATTTGGAGGAGCATCCGTTGCGTGATAGGTATATCTTGTTGAAGGGTTCTCGTTCCACTAAGATGGAAACCCTCCTTCCAGTGCTGTAATCGGTTAATGTCGGTTAATGTCGGTTAATGTCGGTTAACCCTTTCACCGCAAAGCCTTCACCGCTGCATAGTAGCCTTAACCGCTTAATATAAAACAAAAGTTAACAATTGATTTATTATAATTTTTGTAGCGAATCCCATCCGTGAACAATCCGTGTAATCCGTGGGACATAAAAAAATAATTTTCTATAATTTTTGGATAGCAAACATATGAAGAATCCTAAAGTTGTCGTTATATCCGTTATTTCAGCCCTTGTATTGGTTGTTTTGGGTTTGGTATTTATGAATCTCCGTCAGAAGACTGAGATCCAGGAGATCGTCGAGCAGATGGAGTTTGAGAAGGAGCAGTTGGAGGACGAATACGAGGAGTTAGCCATTCAGTTTGATGGCTACCAAACCCCTGATATCCATAATGATTCGTTGGTTCAACTACTATCTCAGGAGAAGCAGCGTGTCCAAGACCTTTTGGAGGAGTTGCGTATCACCAAAGTCACTAATGCTCGTCGTATTGCGGAGTTGAAGAAGGAGTTGGCGACAGTCCGTCAGGTGATGGTAACGTATGTGCAACAGATTGATTCTCTGGATCGTACCAATAAGGCTTTGGTTAAGGAGAATAAGCAGGTTAAGGAGCAATATCAGCAGGTAGCACGCCAGGCTCAGCAGTTGGAGAAGGAGCGTGAGCAGTTGACGGAGGTGGTGACTCGTGCGTCTATGTTGGAGATTGGTTCTTTCAGTGTGACGGCTTTGAATAAGCGTGATCGTAAGACTACTGTTTTCGCTCAGATCATGAAGTTGCAGTTCGATTATACGGTAGCTCGCAATATCACTTGTCCTCCGGGTATGAAGACGATGTATATGCGTTTGACTCGTCCTGATGGTGAGTTGATGCAAAAGTCGATGGATGATGTGTTTGCATTCGAGAATAGCAAGATCGGTTATAGTGTCTTCAAGGATTTTGAGTACGAGGGTGAGGAAGTGAGTGGTACGATGTATTGGACGGTCGAGGAAATCTTGCAAGAAGGCGTGTATAATGCCGATTTCTTCGTGGATGGCCAATTGATCGGTTCCTTCCCATTCACCTTGAAATAACCTTGCCTTTACACTTTACACTCTACACCAAAAAGAGACTAGCCCCGCTAGTCTTTTTTATTTTCTCTATTGTTGTAATAAATAATTTTGTCTAATTTATTATAATTTTTTACAATTTTTGGATAGAATAATCCGTGTAATCTGTGGGGGATATAATAAACTTTTTGGATAGGCGGATTTTGCAAACTCCAAGTAGCAATTCTCATTTTTCTATATATATTTTTGCCCATGCAGAAATTATTTTATAATTTTGCAGAGTGTTTTGATTGTGTCGTTCAGTAGGATATAGGTTCTGTTGAGGTTCTTCTAAACTCCTAAACTCCTGAACTTCCAAATAGCCCAAGGGCATTTGACCATATTACCATGAAATGACTAGTGTACCTTCACTATGTCATTTTATTGGTTTTATTGGTCTTGTATTAGAACTTTTATAACCATAGGGTTCAGAGCGAAGCGATGAAGGTCCCCGCCTTTACACTTTACACTCTACACCATACACTAAAACGCGGCTCATTACTTGCCACCTGTCTCCATCGTGACCTCATCGTGACCTGATCGGAACCTCATCGTGACTTCGCCGAAGGGATACCGAAGGAAGAGCGAAGCGTTATCGAGCCCTTGTGGCGGAGAATACCGAAAGAAGACCGAGAGATAAGCAGAGGATAAGCAATGGATTGTTAAGGGATGGTTAAGGTGTAGTTAACGCACGCCTTTACACCCTACACTAGAATTAAACAGCAGCTCTGCTGCGTGAAACATATAAAATTTTGCTATTATGAAAAATTTTAACTCTTTTTTCAATTCATTAGTTGCAATGCCTAAACGCCTTGCTATGGTATTAACCGTGCTCTTCACCCTCGGTGTAGGAAGTATGTTGGGAGCGGAAGTGACAGTTTCTTTGTCCGATGGAGAACATGATGGAACGAACATTACATGGACGGCAGCAGATGGCAATATTACAATTACCCAATCAAAAGGAACTTCAACCACAGCTGTCAATAGTTCTTATATATCTGCTCCTCGTGTGTACAAAGGACATATATTGTCTTTCGAAGCTAAAGATGGTTATAAGATTAAACAGATTGATCTTAAATATAACTCTACCAATTATGGAAATTCAATGACAGCAGGTACTGTAGTTACAAATAATAATGTTACAAATAATACTTCTGAAGTAAGTCGAACATGGACAACTATATCAGGGGGTACTCATGTTGTATCATCAGTATCTTCAGATGGTTTGTCTGCTATTTACATACAAAATGTGGCTAGTGCTAGTAATGTTCAATTGCGTCTTACTTCGATTGTAATTACTTATGTAGAAGAGTCCTCTATACCTGCAAATCCTTACACCGTCACTCTCAAGGATGATGATAGTACTCTCCCTCAATCAACAGCAGGTGCTGCTATTACCCTCCCTTCTCGCGATGGTTGCGATGGCTACGAGTTTGTAGGTTGGACAAATACTTGGAAAGCAGCTCAAACCACTTGGACAACTACTGCTCCAGACATTATTGAAGCAGGTAGTTATACTCCAACCGCCAATGAAAGTCTTTATCCAGTTTACACAAAGAAAGAAGGTGGAACTCCCGTCCCTGCTACTTTGACTGCCTCATATTCTTCACATTCTGGTTGGACTGCTACTGATTGTGGAGGTTCTTCTTACTGGATTCTTAAAAGTGGTGCCAGCATTACATCACCAGTGATTTCTGATTTGAGTACCGTTACAAGTATTACATTCAGTGTAAGAACTTATGGAGGTTCATCTTACAAGACCGTTAATGTTTCAACGAGCGGAGGAACATCTATTGGCTCTGCAAGTGCATCAAACACGACATTAGCATCGAAGACCATTAATGTATCAAACCTATCAGGAAGTGGCTCTATTGTATTTTCGAGCAGCACCACTAGTAGTTCTTATGGTCCTGGTATTAACAACATTACCATAAACTATTCAACAGGCGGTTCTACAACCTATTACATCTCCGTTCCCGATTGCGCCACAAAAACAGTCGTTACTTTGAACCCAAATGAAGGTACTGGTGGTACTACTTCTGTAACCGCTACTTATGAACAACCAATGCCTACTATTACCCCTCCTACTCTTGCAGGTTATGACTTCCAAGGTTACTTCACAGAGAATGGTGGTAGAGGTACACAATACTACAAAGCCGACGGAACAAGTGCTAAGGATTGGGATAAGGAAGATGCTACATTTACGCTCTATGCGTATTGGAAAGCGAAGACTTACACCGTTACCCTTAACAACCAAGGGGCTACAACGGAAGGTGCAAAAAGTGTTACTGCAACCTACAACGCTGCTATGCCAAGTATCGCAAGTAATTTACCTCAGAAAACGGGTTACACCTTTAATGGCTATTTCGATGCTGCTTCAGGTGGCACACAATATTACAAAGCCGACGGAACCAGTGCAAAGAACTGGGATAAAACAGCAAACACTACTCTCTACGCCCAATGGACATCAAACAAAACTGCCACCTCTCTCACTTGGTCTACGGCTACTTATTCTGCCACCATTGATGCAGACAACACTTTCCCAACACTTATCGTTGATCCTGAGGCAATAAAAGAATCTGTACAATATACTAGTTCTGAAGAATCTGTAGCAACGATTGATGTAAATACAGGCGAAATCACTCTTAAAGCAGATGGCACAACCACCATCACGGCTACATTCACCGAAACTGCCACACACACAGGCGCAACAGCCTCCTACACCCTCACCGTCCACCCATCCAACTGCCGCTGGGTAGAAACGGAAATTGGAGATATTGACTCTGGCGATGAGGTAGTGATAACAATGACAACTGCAAGTGGTGTTACATATGCTCTTCCAAGTGAAAAGTTTACTTCAGGAGCGCCTAATGCAACGTCAGTTAAATTGGATGGAAAATCTTTGGAATCGATAATACCACAAATAGTTTGGATCATATACAAAAATGGTAATAACCTTACGTTTGAATCAAATTATAATCAAGGTAATTATTTAGCGTTTACCAATAGTGATACAGGTGTTCGTGTAAATGACAATACTAATAGAAATTTTGTTGTTGATGATGTAAGTGGGTATCTTATGAATACCCAAACGAATGATGCCCGTTATTTAGGAGTACATAATAAGGATTTTACTTGGTATAGCTACAAGACCTATAGTGTTAATACCGGTGCCCAAACCCTCAAATTCTACAAGAAAGAGTGTCTTGATAGTGAGACTTTTTGGGTGGATTATAATCTAGCGAATGTGACTTGTACAACCGCTTCCCCCCATTCGCAAATTGCTAAAAGCGAACCCCTTGCTCTCAATTTTGAAGCTGCTATAGGCTATGCACTACCAGACAATGTAACTGTTACTGGTGCCACTCCTTCGTGGGATAAATCAACAGGAACTTTAACTATCTCTAACCCTACAGCCAATGTAACTATTACTATTGAAGCGCTAAAACTTCACACCGTTACATGGATGGTGGGCAATTCAAGCGTATTAACAGAGGATGTTGCAAATGGCACTGGTGTAACCCAAACTCCTGCAAGTAATCCAGAGGGCGATGCAATTGGTGATTGTGCAGATACATTCTTAGGTTGGAGCGAAAAATCTGCAGGTTCTACACCTCAAGATGCAGCTTATTATGATGACCTCTGCTCCGCAGCACAAATGAAAACAAAGCACAGTTCTGTGACTAGCGACAAAACCTTCTACGCTGTCTTTGCGACAAAAGGTAGTGGAGGAATTGCACTAGGAACTGTGCTGTGGGCAGAAAATTTCGGACATTTCGGTACAAAAAAACCATCTGAAGCAGGAACTGGTACTGGTACTACCATTTATGGTGACGCAAGCATCACGTATTCTCAGTCAAGCAATAATACAAAAGGTTATAGTGAAACTTATGCAGGTGGAACAGCACCAGAGTTGTTGCTCGCCAAAAGCAATACCACATGGACTATAGCAGGAATCCCAACTGGTGGCGCTACAAAAATGACGCTTTCATTCTTGTCTAACAAAACCACATTTAATGTTACTTCTTCAACAGCTGGAATTACTATTAGTGGAAGTCAAAAAACTTGGAATATTGAGACTACTGATGAAATTACTACATTTACTTTGACAATTAAAAATACAGGGGGTGATAATGCTCGTCTGGATAATGTATCTTTGGTGGTTTCTGAAGGGGGAATCTCTTACTCCAACTATGTTACCAACTGTTGTGCTTTAGCACTAGCGACCAATTTGACAGTATCGGGTACTACTGCTAATTCGGCAACTTTGACATGGACTGCCCCAAGCTCAACAACGGGTATCACCAAACTGCAAGTACGCAATGCAGAGACAGACGAAGTGGTTGTAAATAATATTGCTGTCAATACGACAACTGCTACTATCACAGGACTGACAGAATGTACTTCCTATCAATACTATGTAGTGTCTGTTGGAGAAGACTGCGAAGTTGTTTCTAATATAGTAACAGCCCAACCATTTGGTGGTGCAAAAACCGTAAATTACAACTATAATGGCGGTAGCGGTTCTCCAGCATTGTTTACAACTAGTTGTACCAATCAAACCATTACTCTGCCTGCTGCCACTCGTACTGGTTATGATTTCAATGGTTGGTACACCGATGCAACTAGTGGTACACGAGTTGGTGGCGCAGGCGACACTTACGAACCTGCGACCTCTCCTGTTACCCTCTATGCGCAATGGACTATAAAATCATACACCGTAACATGGAATCCAAACGGAGGTAATTGGGGTGGAAGTACATCGAACATTGTGGAAACCTACGAGTATGGTGCAATAATAGATACACCTGAAGATCCAAAACGAGAGAACGGAATCTTCAAAGGGTGGAATCCTTCTGTTCCTTCAAACATGCCTGCTGGCGACAAAACTTATACAGCTCAGTGGGAAATGGTATATACCCTCACGTTTGTGGATATGAATGCAGGAGGTACAACTAGTACTCTAACGCAAACATCATCTGGACAAAATATTGTAGCCCCAACAGCCAATAGCGAGGTATGTGATATGTGGACTTTCATTGGTTGGGCACCAAGCAATAGTTTGAATGGCGGTACAGACAAACCAACTGGTTTTATCGCTGCTGGTGAAACAATTCTGGGTTCATTAATAACAGGGAATAAAACCTACTATTCTGTGTATTCTTATAACAGTGATAATACCCAAGAGTTTGAAGTAGGTAAAAGCGGTACATACCTTATGTATGCTTTAAGCAGTGGTACCAAATATTATGCAACAACTGCTAAAACAGGGGGATTTTATGGAAATCCAGAAACGTCTTTTGCAACATATGGTCCTTCTAAATTTACTCTGACATATAATAAAACTGAAGAAAAGTACATTATATATCACGAAAATACCACTTCTGGTAAAGAATCACAAGGATACTTTGAGTTGGATACAAGCGATGGAAATGTAGATGTAAAATCTGAAACACCTTCTTTGTTTACTATTCAAGCGGGTTCAAACGGTGCTTTCATAATTCGTACAGATTACTCAAACAAAGTAAGATCATTTGGATATGATGATAGTTTTACTGATTATAGTGGTGATAATCCAGTATATTTCGAACCTGCATCAGAGATACAATACTATAACGCAGCTGATTGTGGTGAGGTAGAAACCTACACAATGTCATTCCATAATCCATTCGGTGATGAAAATGCGTTAGTGTGGAATGATGCTGAGCATGAAGAAGCATATTATACAGACCAACCTTTGAACACTTCAATAGATGTATTCCCAACAATGGTTTATAATGGCTGGGTATTCATTGGATGGACAGCTAACCAACAATATAATGACTTGATAGGTGAAGAGAACCTTGATGATGAGAACTCCGCAACGAATGATCCAGCTTCTTCTCTAACCATCTATAGTAATACTGCTGGTTGGGCTTATACGCTTAACGATAATGTTACTATGTATCCTGTCTTCACCAAGTACGAAGATAATGAAGATGTCGATTTAAGTAGTGGAGGCGAATACTATATGTATTTCTATCGTGATGCAAGTTACTATGAGGATGAGTATTTTGGAGCAGATAACCACTACCAACGTATGTACGCATCATCCGTAGCTCTTAATAGTGGAGCCTTTACATACACAACTCTTTGTAACAATGCACAGATATTTGAATTTATAAAGAAAGGTGATGGATGGAATATCCGTCTAAAAAATGCGGATGGCACATATCCTGCTAAATCGTATTTGGTGAATACAATAGAGAATGATTATGCTGTACAATCTGCAGAACCTTCTGAGACATGGGGGGTAAGCAAGAATCCTGGTGGTGATTATCTCATGTGGTATAGGGGTAATTCGAAAAATACAGATGAAAATAATCCACATTACCGAGCAAAAGCAAGAGAGCTTGGAGGTACATCATGGAGCTTTAAATGCTACAACAAAGATAACGATGCTTCTAATTTCTACTATGAAGTATATTTAGGAACTTGTGAAAATCGTGTGTTCTCATCCAATCCTTCTAATAAACCAATTATCCAACTCTCAGGTGATCTATATGTAACAGCTACTAATGCTCGTGGCGTTATGGCAACATCCACATTGAAGGTTTCTGCAAGGAAGTTAAACGCTAACGAGAAAGTGAACATTACCTCAAATAGCAACGATGTGTATTTCTCTGCTGACTGCACAGTCAATTTCGTTAAAGCAAATAAGCCAACTAATACATTGACTATTACAGCAAGTCCAAGTGGTGTTATCGAGCAAGACATCTATGTACACTACAAACCAAGTGCAGAGGGTAATGGTACACCTGCAAGTGTGGTGGTATCAGCTAATCTTGCAACACCTAACCCATCTGTCACAGATGATCAAACAATCCATGTCCGCAACTTGCCTGCTAAGTTTGTGATTGCTACTAAGGTAGGTGCAACTTGGTATGCTTTGCCTGCGGATATGAGTTCAGCAACAAATCCATTAGGTGTAGTTATTGAGGTAGATGAGACCACTATGACTACTATCGCACCAAACACCACTACTTATACACTTTGGCCAGTAAAAACAACAGCCACAGAAAATGACCGTTACACCAATGTTACAGGTGTTGCCTATGGCGACCGTGTGCGTTTTGCTGCGGTTAATTACGAACAGAGAGGTTTGTGGGCAAACAACAATAATAATGGTTCTACTATTAGAGACTATGCAAAGATTGATGCATTAGGTGCTGATGCTTTAGCCGCTTACGAGTGGAAAGTTACTACCACCGTTGTGGATGGTCATTGGCAATATACCTTGCAAACCGACCAAACTCAAAACCAAAATTATCTGCGCTATTGGACATCTGCTGAAGGAACGCCTGTCGGACCAAAATGGGGTACATACAATGCAGGTGAAAACAAATTGTACTTCTTACCTGTTACAGAAACCCAACCATTCGAATACTCAGTAGTAGAATGGTACCCAACTAAGGTGCTTATTCAAACTGATGCTGCTATCACTTCGCCTACCGTAAAAGTTGATGGCGAAGCAGTAGCAAGTCCAATACTCACCAACAAGGGTGGCAAACTTTACGAGATTAGCAATCTTCCATTGGAAACAAATCCAAATAAGTTATTGCAAATAAGCTTTACCGACAATGCAATCAACTATACCAATACGAAGGTGGTGCCAATCATTCTTTCACGCGGAGCGAAGACTATTACTGGTGAACCTTTTGCTACACTCACACAAAAGGTATATCAATACGCCGATGTCGTGGTGCGCGATGGGGCTACACTGACCATTGATGGCGGTACCGATGTGGCGAATACGTTGTTAGGCATGACGATATATCCTACAGCCAAGGTTGCTGTTGCTGAAGGTTATAAACTCAGCGTACACAATCTAACTTTCTTTGGTGGTATTGATGAGATATACGATGGTTCTGCATACACTATTAATAAATATGGTGTACCACAACTCTCACTCAAAGGCATTCTCAATAAGACAGTCACCACCATAGATTATATTATGCGTGTGGATCTTGAGCAGATGTACTCACTCACCGTTCCATATGATGTGCAACTTGCTGACATCAAGTATTGGGATGGTTCAAATATCGCACTTGGTTCTGCACTCTATGTTTCTGCTTACGATGGTGAAGCACGTGCAAATCAAAGTAAGAAAACGTGGATTTATGAAACCGATTTTGAATCCAGGTTAGGTGCTGCTACCCTAAAGGCTGGTGTGGGTTATACAATCTCTGCCGAGTTGCAAGCTGGTGTAGGAAACGAGTATTCTATCCTCCGTATGCCAATGATGAGCAATGTTGCTAGCGGAGATACCGAAACTGCTAAGACAGTAGCTGTCACCGCATGGGGAAAAGATGCAAATGTAACAGATAACCATAAAGGTTGGAACCTTGTGGGTAACCCATATATGACTACTATTCAAGGAGCGGATGACGCTGATTTGGTACTCGGTTATCTCAAAGAGACAGGCACTGGTCCTTGGGAGTGGGTTGATGATGGTATTAGATATGTAACTATCCCAAGCGATGATGGTACCTACTATTGGCAACAAAAGTTCACAACTGCAGAACTTCCTCCATTCAAAAACTTCTTCGTGCAAATAGGTACGACAGGAGAGTTGCAGTTTGGTCTTGGCACACGTCAAAGTATGCCTGCTCGTTCTACTCAAGCGGCAATTGAGAAAGAGGTGGAGTTTGAAATCCTTATGAGCAATGATGCACGACAGGATAATACTGGTTTGCTTATCTCTGAAGAATACAGTCCAGCATACGAGATTAATGCTGACCTTGAGAAAATGACTGGTTCGCTGTCAGTTTACACCATCTTTGGTGGATATAAATTGGCATACAACGCACTTAGTCCTATCAATGCAAGCGAATGGATTCCTATTGGATATATCGCTCCTGCTGCGGGAGAATATACATTCCGTTTGGATGATGTCGAAAAGATAGTGGAACAAGTAGAGCATGTTTATGTTATCGACTATGATGCAAATAACATTGTCGACCTTATGACTGATGAATACAAATTCACAACGGATAAGGAACAAAATAACAATCGTTTCGCGATCAATGTGGTTCTCAGTCAAGACAAGGATAATACGACAACGGGCTTGGATATGATTCTGGGTAATAATGCTGCTCCAATCAAATTCATCCATCAAGATAAGATGTATATCTACAACGAAGGAATCATTTATGATGCTACTGGTAAACAAGTAACAAATATCAATAAATAATGTTTAATGTTTAGATTTTGAGATTTTAGGTATGAAAACAATGAAATATATATTATTGGTTATTTGTGTAGCTTGCGCTTCTACGATGATGGCGGTTGATTATAAATTGCATCAAACCTCTTCGTTTAAGAGCACCTCTTCTATCCAATTCTATAGCGGTAGTGGTGTGGGTGTTACATTGGCATCAACTACAGTTGCTACTGTACCCACAGTAGAGTTTCACTCTACTTCTGCTATGCCTTCTGTGGGTTCTAGTTTATCTACAACTCCTGCTATGGCAGATGATGCAGGGATGGGTATCACTCCAGGACCGAAGCGTGCTCGTCCAGAAGATTGGGAAGATCCCTTCTTAGACCCTCTCGGTGATGCCGTTCTTCCACTTCTTCTCCTTGCTGCGGGGTATGTCATTTATCTGAGAAAGAAAAATAGTGTTCGGACTTCCGACTCTGGACACCAACAATAATCAGTGTCCGGCCTCCCGATACCCGATGCAATCACAATCGGTGACCCGGCTCCGGACACCCGACACAAAATAACAACAAGAAATATGTCATCAAGATTTTTTTGCAGTAGCTACTACAACCTTGACGCTTGGGTATTAGCTCATAGTATAGCCATCTTCACGAGGCGTTTCTGCGAGCGGTTCTTAACCTCGCAGAATGACCCCAAGGGAAGACATTACGACCAGATGTACATGGCGGCACGATCGGTGTATGCCAATATAGCTGAGGGTAGTGCACGCCATAATACCTCTACCGAAACCGAGATGCGTCTTACCGATGTGGCGAGAGGCAGTGCCATCGAACTTTCGGAGGATCTCATGCAACTCATCATTGAGCAAGACGGAGAGGTGTGGCGAGCTAACCACCCAACTTTGCAAGCCCTGCAGCAGGTGCCCTTCATTCACTCTGACTACGAGGAAAACAACTGGTCGCACGATGCTGCGGAGCGCATTAAGACACAGGTAGCATTATACGAACCATTAGTGATGACTGATGATATGTTGGACTGTGCTAATGCCCTGTTCGTATTGTGCAGGAAGCTAGTGCAGATGCTATCACGCTTGATAGACAAACAGTTTGAGGAGTTTACACAGAAGGGTGGTTTTACCGAGAGTCTCACTCAAGCCCGTCTAGAGCATCGCCAACAAGAGGCACTATCAGCCAATGCACCACTCTGCCCTAAATGTGGCAAACCGATGCTCCAACGCATGATCAAGAAAGGCACAAAACAAGGACAAACATTCTGGGGCTGCAGCGATTACCCCCGCTGCGACGGCACGCGTGATTAATATAATCGGAGTCCCGAGTCCGGACACCGGACACCAACAATAATCGGAGTCCCGAGTCGCGACACCCGACACAAACAACAATGATCATGAAAAAGATCCTGCTACTTTTAACTTGCGCAATCGGCGCAATGACAATGTCTGCCGAGACATTCATCAAAGTAACCGACATAACCTCCCTCCAAGATGGCGACCAAGTGGTGTTGGCATACGAGGCAGGCACTAGCGTGAGCGATGGCTTCTCTTCTACCAAGAAGTATATCGCTAGCACCTCTGCTTCCTTTACTGACGACCAAGTGACCGTGGATGATCCTACACCTCTCACCATCAAAAAGAGCGGCAACTACTGGAACCTCTATGTGGGCAGCAAACCTGTAGGACACAAGTCAGGCACCAACGATCTGGATGTCAATCAGGGCACTACGACCAACTTCGCCATATCCATCACCAATGGTCAAGCCAAGATCGTGAGCCAAACACCAGGCAAAAACAACAACGAGGTGTTCTTTGCCTACAACACCTCATCGCCACGCTTTGCGCTCTACCACGCAGGTAGCAACATGAAGGAGATCACCATCTATCGCTTTGATGCAGCCAATCAACCTGACAAAGAAGTGACCTCTATCTCCCTCTCTGAGACCGCTTTAACCCTCCGCGAGGGCGAGCAAGCCACCCTCACCGCCACCCTTCTGCCTGTGGATGCAGCCGATAAGACCATAGAGTGGGGTACCACCGATGCCTCTGTGGTTAGCGTAGCAGATGGCGTACTTACTGCCAATGCTAAAGGAACGGCTAAGGTGTGGGTGAAAGCCACAGCGGTAGGACTCACTGACACCTGCGATGTGACCGTTTTGGGCGCTCTGGAGCAGACCACCGTGACCTACAATGCCGTCAAAGATCTATCCTGCTTGACCGATGGCGCCAAAGTGTTCTTCGGCACCAGCAAAGAGGGTGAAGACTACATCATGGGCATCTACAACGAGGAGACCAGCAAGAACAATATCAAAGGCGTAGCAGCCACCTATGGCGATAAGCGTCATACCGTTACCGCCGAGCAAGCCTATGCCTATACCGTTAAACGAGAGGGCGATTACATCATCTTTGTGGATGCTGACGGCAACTACCTACGCCCTATCAGCGACAGCAAACTGCGCAGCAGCGATATACTAGACAATCAGGCAAAATGGACCATCAAGGAGTTCAACCAAGATGATGCTACCGTGGAGGTGAAGAACGCCGGATTTACCTCTCGCTATATCTACAATAACTGCCAAGGAACCAACGAGATATTCAATATCTATAGCGGTTATGAGGCAAGTTACTTGGCCAAGACCATCCTCTACGCTTCTACCGCTCCTGAGTGGACAGACCGTGTGCTAGACTCATGGATGACCGCTAGCGAAAGTGTGTTGGATTGGGGACAAATGGAACCGGACACCACCTATGCTTCAGATGAGTCATGGAAAGACTGGGGCGATGTGCGTCGTTTTACGCTCTCCTTCAATGACCTAACCGAGGATATTACTGTAACCCTCACAGGTGATACCTCTTTCTATTGCGGCACAGAGGTTATTAGAGCCTCTGCTAAGCAACCTGTGGAACTATCCGTCTATTGGGAGACCGATGAGGTGGGCGTTTATACTGGCGAATTGCGCCTCTCTACCGCTACCGAAGGCGTGGAGGATATTGTTATCCAACTACGTGCGGAGGCAGTTCCTATGGGCACTTTCCCTGATCCAGATAAACCAATTTTCTCGGTTTCAACGCATGCAATGAACTTTGAACTCTCGCAAGAGAACAACTTTAGCGACTTGCAGATGTTCACATTTAGCGCCTCTAATCTACAAAAGACGCTCTACTGCAAGTGGGCACATACCAGCAGCGTACTCTTCCAATATGAGTACGAGAATGCGTGCATGGAGATCCTAGCGGGCGATTATGAACTCAAACTCAACGGCTCCGCATATTTCCCTGCGGGTTATGACTACATAGACGAGGAAGTGCTAGTGGCGGTGGATAATCTGTTTTCGACAGGAAACTACACCACTCAGTTGCATTTCTATAGCTATGAGAAGGATAGCAAAGAGCAATTGGCGATTGATGAATATGTGACCATTAAGGTGAATGTGACGCTGCCAACTGATGTGGAAGATATAGTGTCTAGCGAGCATTGCGATGTGACCAAGTTGCTACGCAACGGTCAGTTATTGATCCGCCGCAATGGCGTGGAGTACAATGCTTTAGGAGGAGTGGTGGAGTAGTGTTGAGAGTTTAGTTTAGTGTTTAGAGCTGAGTGTTTAGTGTAGTTGAGAGTGTGTGGTGTATGGGCGAGGAAATGCAGCAAAGCTGCTATTCTTACCTATAAACTATAAACCATAAACTATAAAAGTTGAAAGTTGAGTACTGTGGAGTAGTGTTGAGTAGAGGTGGTTGTCGTCGTTGTTGTCTTCAAAATCTATCCGTGTTATATCCGTGCAATCCGTGGGAGACATATAAAATAATATTCTATAATTTTTGGATAGAATGGGAAATATAAAATATTTCTCATTTTCCTTGCATATATCAATTAGTTTTACTAATTTTGCAGCCGAATTAGACACCATTCAATGAACAACGGTGGTGGGGAAGAGACAATGCCCCGAGGACACTCTTTGAATGCTGGGTAGAAAAATGGCGATTGTTTAAGCATTTAAGGAGGCACAAGTATCACGCTTGCGCTTCTTTTGTTATACTTTAGAACGTTTAGAACAGCAGCTCTGCTGCACTTAGAACCGTTAGAACAAAGCGATAAGGCTCCCCGCCTTTACACTCTACACCCTACACTAGAAACAAATACATGTCAGACAATAACCAAATACAATTATTCCAAGGCCAGCATGTGCGCTACCTTTGGGACGAGGAGAAGCAGCAATACTTCTTCTCTGTGGTGGACGTTATCCAAGTTTTGACGGATAGCCCCCGTCCTCGTAAATATTGGAATGCTTTAAAAACCAAACTACAAGCAGAAGGAAGTGAAGTGTCCCAAAACATGGGACAGTTGAAACTCCCTGCTCCAGACGGCAAAATGCGCCTCACCGACGTGGCTACCACAGAGCAACTCTTCCGCTTGATCCAATCTGTCCCAAGTAAGAAAGCCGAGCCTTTCAAGCTGTGGCTGGCAGAGGTAGGACGCCAACGCCTTGAGCAGTTGCAGGATCCAGAGCAAAGCATCGAACAAGCTATTCGCGATTATCGTCGCTTGGGCTATTCTGAGGCGTGGATTAACCAGCGTATTAAGACTATTGAGATTCGCAAGGGATTGACAGATGAGTGGAAGCGTGGTGGAATGAAGGAGGATAGCGATTATGCGATACTGACAGATATTATTTCCAAAGCATGGAGTGGAATGACTACCCGCGAGTATAAGCAGCATAAAGGCTTACGCAAAGAGAACTTGCGCGACAATATGACCAATGTGGAGTTGATGCTTAATGGATTGGCAGAAGCGGCAGCTACTGAGCTTAGCCAACGTGAGAACCCTAGGGGTTTTACTGAGAATGCTCAAGTTGCCCAACGAGGGGGAAATGTGGCGCATGTAGCGAGAGAACAATTGGAGCATGAGTTAGGCGGTACGGTTATATCTAGCAAGCGTGCGATTAACTTTACCTCTCCTCCTGATGAGCTACCGCTCAACGATGCAGAGGAATAACATTTAGAACAGCTCGCTTGCGAGCGATTAGGACATTGAATTAAACATTGAGGTGCAAGCCCACAAAGGATAATTGATAATGGCAAAGCAGACGCAAATAGAAAATGTACCTCGTACACAAGCGGAGATACAGCAACTTGGGTACGAAGTAATCACCTACTTGCAGCGTTTATGTGATGACTATGACAATGGGAATACCTTTGCTATAGTGCTTGTGGCTGTTCTCCTGCGTACACTACTCAAAACCAAAGGAGATACCAAATCTGTTTTGCATCAATTGGGGCAAGATTCGATTTCTTTCCTTGACACACGTATACCAGAAGGCTCTTTCTCGTATTGGACATTTAGTGCTAACATATGCAATCATACTTTTATTGCGCAAAATGTGTATGGGGGGTTGTTGAGTAAGCTGGTTACTAATGGCGAACGAGGTCTAAACTTGGATTACCAACCGTTGTTGAATAAAAACCGAGACACTCAAATGCTTTCCTTTAATGATTGGTACACTGCTATTGTCTTTAAGGATCAAAAATTTGAATTATCTCGTGAGGATTGTATCAACATCGTAGCAGACAAAGATGGTGGTGCCCACTTAGACAAACGTATACCTGCCAAATATAGTTGCTTCCGCGAGCCGACAGCACTGCAATTTATTATTGATGGTCAGATAGCTGTCTTTAACCAAAATCCCGTATATGTATCTCTCCGCCAAATTGCATGGGAAGTATTAGAGAGTTTGAAAAGGGTAAGAGTGATTTAAAAAGCAGAAAATAACCCCCACCTAGGCGAAAATTAAAAGAAATATGGCATATTTTATCAAACAACAATTGCAAGCTGCACCGCCAACAAGCAAAGGCAATTTGTCGGAAGTAAATCTCTTCCGTCAGATGATGTTCGCTTTTAAATTCTTCTATGGTGCTACAGTTATTGTTAATGAAACACATCAAAATTATGTAGGTTTTGACACTACAAATCCGACAACACATTCCCCCGAACATAATAAAACAAAAGAAATATCAGATTTACATATTATTACCTACTCGCCAAAACGAAAGATTGCACGCGAAACTTACTTACAAGCCAAAGTAGCACGAGGAAAAGATGGTTTACAACCTGATGGAACATTTACTTTTCATGGCGATTGGTTTCAATATGACTTATTGTCTCGACGCCCTCAATTGCTACACCCAAGTAAGAAAAAAGCATATTGGCGCTTGTTGTGTAATCCTGATTTCTTACATAGTGCGATTCTTCCCTCTATTGGGTCCTATGGCGTATTTTATCAAGATCAAAATAAGCAAATCGATTTCGCATATCAGCCAGCAAATGTACTGAACTTGCAGACTCCTTATACAACTATTGGTCAATTTTGTATTAATACTAATTTGCATAAATATAATAGTCCTAATATCATCCCCGATTTGCAATATTCGTATGATGTAAATGAGTTTGAGTATGCAGTGACGCATAATCTTTTAGGAAGTCCATTGCAATTATGCAGATACTATCCGTACTATTGTGGCTACCGTACATTTGACTATGTTTTGGATAACATACTTAGATTAAATAATTCAAGTAGATTAATCACAGAAGCACGAGATGGATTTTTCGAATTTGAAAGTTTTATTTTTGATAATAGAAACCTATTTGGTAGAAATGATAATGTTGAACGTTATTCAGAATTAACACAATTCACAGAATATACTGAATTACCAAAAAATAACAAAGAGCAGATTAACAGAAATAATGAATACAATATAGATAACCTATGCAAGGGGCCAATATCTCTTGTACTACTAAATACAGACAAACTATAATAAAGTAATAATTACACCTTACCTCCTACACTAGAACAAATAACAAACTAAAAAACATAAAACTTTATGAAAACTTTTACGAATTTAGTCCAATGGGCTTCTAAATGTGCTTCTCTTAGCACAAGTAATAAGAAGAGATACTATCTCTTCATTATTATGTTCCTCATGCTCGGTATAGGTAATGCCTGGGGTGCAGAAGCGACGTTGTCTTCTATTTCCACAAAAAATGTGGTGACAACTAAAGGTCAGTCTGTTTCTACTACTTTTGGTGATGTTACTTGCAAGGTAACTCGAAATAGTGGAAATCAACCTGGTTTTTATACTAGTAGTGGTATTGTGAGATATTACGGTGAAGATGTTATGACACTTTCTGTTCCATCTGGCAATACAATTACAAAAGTGGTTTTTACCATGAATACTGGTAACGTTGGAACTGTTGATGTTGGAACTGTTTCTAGTAATACTTGGACAGGTAATGCAGAATCTATATCTTTTACTGGAACTGGAACGGTGAAGATTACAAAAATAGTGGTAACTTACGAAGCTACTTCTGGCGGTCAAACTCCAGAACCAGAACCTGATCCAACTCCAGACCCAGGAACTGGCGGAGAGGCACTTTCCTATACATGGGATTTGTCAACTAATTCATATAGCGCAGCCAGTACCAATCAAGTTATATGGTCTGCAGCTGATGTGAATATGGTTATAGACAAGGCAAGTGCGCAGACTAATGCGAATAATTACTTGCCAACAGCTAAAACAAGTACTCGTTTTTATAAAAACAGCAAATTGACCATTACTCCTGCTGCAAACGTGACAATTACCTCAATTGTCTTTGCTGCTACTACAACAGATTATGCCTCAGCTTTAAAATCTAGTACATGGACCAATGCTTCGGCTAGCGTTAGTGGTACTACTGTTACTGTTACTCCAACTAATGGTGCTTCAGCAATTTCTGCGACAATTGGTGGTACTTGTGGTTTTACAGGCGTTACTGTGAATTATACTAAGGCTGCTTCTGACGAGCCAGAACCAGTTATCGTTAAGACCCTCAAGTCTATTGAGGTTACTGGTATGACTACTTCCTTCGAACAAGGGGATGTGTTCAAATTTGACGGAACTTGTACCGCTACTTATAGCGTGACCAAGGACGGTGTTGCTCAAGCAGATGAAACAGCAGAGGTAACTCCTACATCTGTGTCAACTCCTAATATGAACACTATTGGTCCACAACCGATCACAGTAACTTATGAAACGGTTTCAACTACATATGACATTACAATTACTGAGAACGAGGTGACCCCTGGAACTTATAATGTTTTATTGGATAATGTGTTGTGGAATGTTGCAAGTGGACAACAAACGGCTTCTGTAGAATCAATGTCAGGAAAAGCAAATGACATCACATTCTACACGACCAAAGGATCTTCACAAATGTATGCAAATGCAACTCAAACACGTTTTTATAAAGATCAAACATTTACAATTTCTGTTCCTGCTGGATATGTGATAAAATCCATCGTGTTTACAGAGCCTGCATCAGATAAGAAATGGGAGGGTTCTATTACTGTCAATACTGGAACATATACTGATGGTACAAAAACATGGACAGGATCTGCTCAAGAAGTAACTTATACTTTTGATGCGCAAAACCGTATAGCAAATGCAGAGATTACTTATGACGTTGCTCCTGTTGAACCAGTTAAGACTTTGACTAGCATTGAGATCACAACTCCTGCTACTCAAACTACTTTCTGGCAAGGTGAGACCTTTAATTATAATGGCTTAGTTGTTACTGCTCACTATAGCGATGCTGCAGACGAGGTTATTACTCCTACCGTAACTGGTAGCACTGCAACTGCTGGTCCTGCAACCGTTAATGTTTCTTACAAGGAACAATCTACAAGTTATACTATCACCGTTAAAGCTATTCCTAACACCAAAGAAACTGCATACATTGTAGCAGACGCATTTGATATTATTGACAAATTAGGAGAAACAGAGGGTATCTACATCACTGGTACTATTTCTCAAGTCGATAGCTATAATGATCAATATAAATCAATTACATATTGGATTTCTGCGGATGGTACAACTACAAAACAATTGCAAGTGTATAGCGGTAAGGGACTTGAAAGCGCAGACTTTTCAGATAAAACTGATCTTTCTGTAGGTGATCAAGTGATTGTTTGTGGTAACTTGAAGAAATATAGTGGAACTTACGAGTTTGATAAAAACAACTATTTGGCATCTCATACTCCTACAACCAAAGATCCTGCTGGTCTTGCGTATACAACTACCTCATACACTGCTAATGTAGGCGAACCATTCACAACTCCAGAGCTTACTAACCCTCATAACTTGGGTGTAACATATGCAACTAGTGATGCTTCTAAAGCTACTGTTGACGTAAATACAGGCGCAGTAACTATCGTTGCTGTTGGCGAAGTAACGATTACAGCTTCAACTACAGGTGATGCTACTCACGATGCAGGTTCTGCTTCTTATACTATCACAATCTCTAACCCAGCAATGGATGTTGCTACATTACCATTTGCATTCAATGGAAATAAGGCTGCGATTGAAGCCACAGCAGGTATGACTCAAAATGGATTGGGCTCTGATTATAGTGCAAGTACCGCGCCTAACACTCAACTCAAATTTGATGGTACAGGTGACTGGGTAGTTATCCGTTTTGATAGCGAGCCAGAGAAGTTGAGTTATGATATTAAAAACAACTCATTTAGTGGCGGTACATTCTCAGTACAAGAGTCTGCTGATGGCGAAACTTATACTGATGTTGAAGTTCATACTGAAATTACTAACACTCAAAACGAAGAGCATACATTGTTGTCAACCTCTCGTTACGTAAAATTCATCTATACAGAAAAAGTAGATGGTAATGTTGGTTTGGGTAATATTAAGATTACTGAACCAGACAATCGTGCAGATGCAGGGCTCGCTTGGGATCCAAGTTCAGTAACTCTAACTCAAGGCGAAGCATTTACTGCTCCTACATTAAACAATCCTTACTCTGTTTCAGGTATCACTTACAAATCAAGCAACGATGAAGTTGCAACCGTAACCGCAGAAGGTGAAATCGCACTTGCTAGTGCTATAGGTACTGCTACTATTACAGCTTCATTTGCTGGTGACGCTACTTACAAGCCTGCAACTGCAACTTGCATAATCACCGTAAATGAGTATATAGAGACTATCGATGGCGAATGGGAACTTGTTACAGATGCATCCAAACTCCAAGCAGGTATGGAAATTATCATTGCAAGTGTAGAGGTAGATGGTAAATACTATACCATGAGTAAAGCTAGCGATAATGGTAACAACCGTACCGCTGTAGAAAGCACTATTTCTGGAGAGAAATTAAATCCTGCAGTTGGTACATCAGTTCTTACTTTGGTTGATGCAGGTAATGGCACATTTGCCCTACAAGCAGGTAATGGTAACTACCTATATGCAGCATCTAGCAGTGCTAATCAATTAAAAGAAAAGAATAAGATAGATGTAAATGGTCAATGGACTATTACTATTGCAGATAATGTAGCAACTATTAAAGCAGAAGCTTCATCATACCGTAACTGGATGCAGTTTAATCCAAACAACGGCTCTCCTCTCTTCTCTTGCTACGCATATAACAAACCTCAAAAAGACATCGCTCTTTACGCTAAAGTTCCAGAGCACCGTCGTACAACTTCTGCTGGTCGTTATGGAACCATCTGCTTGCCAGGTAACATCGTTAAATGTCTTGGTGCAACTCTCTATGAGGTTGCTGGTAAAGATGGTTTGCGTGTAGTCTTTGATGAAGTTCTCACTCCAGAAGCAGGTATGCCATACATCTTCTTGGCACACAATGCTGAAGTGCTCTTCTATTGTGGTGATCAAACGGCTGCTGCGGGCAATCATAACTCACTCTATGGTACATTCTCCGTATTGCAAGATGCACAATTGGACGGCATGTACATGGTGCAAAACAATAAGATTGTTAAGT
Organism: Paludibacteraceae bacterium; assembly: GCA_045532335.1. Classification (GTDB taxonomy): domain Bacteria; phylum Bacteroidota; class Bacteroidia; order Bacteroidales; family Paludibacteraceae; genus Colicola. The sequence continues at coordinate 56,597 of JAZSFR010000019.1, read as the reverse complement.
GTGCAGCTACTGGTTGTGGCGTGGCTGAGAATCGTGCTTACTTCAATGGTACAGAGTTAGAGGCCCTTGGATCAGCTCCTGCTCCAATGCCAGATCGTCGCCGCATTACCATGGGTACAGAGAGCGAAAACACCACTACAGGTACAGAGGATGTTATTGCTCCAGAAGGACAAACTCTCAAACTTATTGAGAACGGTCAACTCGTCATCATCCGCAACGGCGAGAAGTACAACGCACAAGGACAAAAACTTTAAGGCGAAAGGTTAGAGGTTAAAGGCAAGAATTGCGGCGAAAGCCGCATCTTCCCAGCCTTTACACCATACACTTTACACTATACACTAAAACAAATGAACTTATGAAAAAACAATATCAACAACCAATCACAGAGGCGCTCACGATGGAACCTGCTTCTATCCTTTGCGCAAGTATGTACATTGATCCAACAAAAGGAAGTGGTTGGGCAGATTAAACCAAACAATCTTCCTATAGTTTACATGAAAGAAATCGTGCTTAACCTATGTGTTAGGCACGATTTTTTTATGGGGTAGAGTAGATGAATTTGAAACGACAATGTGGCGGAAGTGGCGGAAGTGGCGGAAACTTCCGCCACAAACGTCAGTTCCGCCATATAGAGAATTGAAGAAAGGAGTGTTGATTTTCAACACAATGGGACTTCGAAAGCAATTTCTACGGACTTTTTTGAATGTCCGTAAATGTGTTCGTGGAAAGTCCGTAGGAAATAACAACAAGATCATAAGATACTCATTATCAATATTTGCTTACATTTTTTCTTTAATAGGAATTTTAAGAATTTAGGGAATTTAGGGAACTTTAAAATTCCTCAAATTCCTTAAATTCCCTAAGTTCCCACACTATTTTTCGGTAAAAGTATGCGAAACATTCTAGGTGGTATCGGAGTGGTAATGATGATGATAGGATAAGCTAGAGATATGAATCACATGGTAATCACATAGTAATAGCATAGTGAAGATTGCTTCAGCAAAATGCAGACCATACTTCTGGGGAAATGAAAGGAATAAAGAAAAGACGCAACCCGAGGGTTGCGTCACTTACTCTAGCGCAAAGGTAGCGCAAGGGTAGCGGAAAAGAAGTTCTTTCTGAGTATGGGATCAAACCAATGTATAGTTGGTGTTTCTTCCGTTTTCACCTGTGTCACGCAAGATGCCTTTATTGACTAGGTCTTGGATGTCACGCAGAGCAGTTGCGGATGAACAATGTGCCATCTTAGCCCACTTGCTTGTGTTCAACTTTCCCTCTAGTCCATCCCATAAGCGGTTGATAATCTTAATCTGTCTCTCGTTGAGTGGTGTGGAAAAATGGCGTTGCCAAAAAAGTGATTTTTGTAGTACGCGCTGCGTGTTATTTATAGCAGTGGATATTGCATCTTCCATTGTTTGCAAAAACCATATCAACCATTGTGTGATGTCTAGTCCATGCTTCCCGCTATACTCCAAAATCTCGTAATACCCCCTTTTGTTGCGCAGTATAGCTGCCGACATACTGTAAAAACGCATTGGCATCCTGTCTGCACGAGCCAAAAGCATGTCGGTAATCGTGCGAGTCAATCGACCATTGCCATCGTCAAAAGGATGGATATTAACAAACCATAAATGTGCGATAGCGGCCTTTAGTACTGGATCAATAGTGCTCTCTTGATTAATCCATTGTATAAACCCTTCCATCTCTTGAGGCACTTGATCAGAGTCAGGCGCTTGGTAATGCACCACTTCTTTACCCATTGCTCCTGATACTACCAACATCGGTTCTGCACCTTGACGCCAAGCGGCTACTGTGATAGGAGTAATACCCGCTCTTCCTGTTGGAAAGAGAGCTGCGTGCCAGTTAAATAGACGCTCAGCAGTAAGGGGATCAGACGATTTTTGTACAGCATCTATCAGTATCTGTACGACTCCTTCCGTATAGTGATCTGCTTCTGGCATACCCGCTGTATCAAGACCTAAATGTTTAGCAACAGACGAGCGCACATGATTAGGATTGAGCAACATGCCCTCAATCTCAGCGTTACGCAATACATCTTCGGTCATTACCTCCAACGCGTTGTGACGCTGTGTATCAAAACCGAGTCCGTTCATTAGACCTATTAACTCCCCTTGGCGCTCTCTAACACGCGCAAGCAATGAGATGATATTGCTATCATTCCAACAGAAATGGGGCCATTGTTCGTATTGCCATATCCATACAGGGTGTGCCATAATCCAATCAGTTTGTGAGGTGAATAATTCCAGTTTTCGCTGCAAAGATACTGCTTTTTTGCCAATTATACAAGAAATGATGCGAAAAAATGCATTATTCACCTCATTTTTTGAGTGGAATAAGGGTGAGTGATGTGTATGTGGGCGTGAGTATGCGATAAAAAGGCGTTAGAAAAGTAGCAAAAATATAAAAAAATGCACCAATTATTTGGTCAATCCAAAAAAAAGCAGTAATTTTGCAACCGCTTTCTATGAAAGCCAATAAATGTGACATCGTTTGGATGGAAAATCATGCGAGGTCATAATCGTTTAACTAATTAATTTTTAATACAATTATGTATTTGACATCTGAGAAAAAAGCAGAACTCTTTGCTAAGTATGGCAACGCTGCAACTAACACAGGTAGTGCTGAGAGCCAAATCGCACTCTTCACTTTCCGTATCCAACACCTCACCGAGCACCTTAAGAAGAACCACAAAGACTTCGCTACAGAGCGTGCTTTGACAATGTTGGTAGGTAAGCGTCGTCGCCTCCTCGATTACTTGAAGGCTAAAGACATCGAGCGCTACCGTGCAATCATCAAAGAGTTGGGTATCCGTAAGTAATTACATACCATGCTTCAAAAAAACAAGACGCAACCTTCGGGTTGCGTCTTTTGTTTATCCCTTTTTAACGCCCACGGATTACACGGATTCTACACGGATGGGATTCGCTCCAAAAATTGTAAAAAATTATAATAAATTACTCAAAATTTCGATGATCATCTTTTGTTTTGCCCAAATGAATGCAACTCGTTGCATTGGTGGGCAAAACAAAATTTATATTAACAACAACGACAACCACCTCTACTCAACACTACTCAACTTCTACTCTCCTGAGCTACACTAAACTATACAATCGCGTGGGCAATAGCTGTTGCAATATTAGCTTGACCAGCACGACTAGGATGAATACCATCTGCACAAAGACACTTGCGCAAATCCTTGAACGCCATACTTACATCTATCAATGGCACATCCGCCGCATTGGCTACACGCTTCACAGCATCATTGTACAACTCATGACCTGCCCAAATGGTGTCTGTGCTACCCTTGAGCCATTCCAATACATTGCTTTTCTCTCCAGCACTAAATTTAGAGGTAAAGAACTCAAAATATCGCTCGGCATCCATAGCAGGCAATGACATAACCAATGGCGTGATACCCGCCTGACGCAACTTATTTATAATTCGTGCATACGTCTTCTCAAACACACTAATAGGCGTCTTAGGCAAATGCTCCGCATGAGGCGATTGCGCTATCGCACGCCAATCATAATCGCTATCATTACCTCCATAGCAGAGCAGCGCATAATTAGCGTTCTCAACACCCGCTAGATGACGATCAAGGATTCTCTCACCCACCTCTATCGTGCAACCCATCTTACCCAAGTTAATAGGCTCAACACGCAAATGATGAGCTACTTGATCCACTATATTATTATCCGCAAGCGCATAATGCGTCTGCCCGCTGGTCTCTATATTCAACAGTACTCCCTTGATGATGGAGTCGCCTAGAGCAATAAGTTTAGTTTTCATAATTACTATTTTATTGTGATTTCGACTGCAAAATTACTGCCATTTTTCTGTCAGAGCAAATAAATGTGATAGTACGGCATGGTTTTTGTGGAAAAAAACCAATATAGGGATAAAATATTCGTATTTGTGACGAAATGCCATAGTTTTAGTATTCGTCACAACATAAAATAAGACTAAAATGAGCAAATTTCCGACTGTTATGACCGCCCTGCGCGGCAATCTAAGTTTTGTGGTGACCATGCCTCTGTTCTGGTTGTTCTTTGTGGTATTGTATGAACCAGATATGTGGATCCAACTCCTAGAGATGGAGCATGTGCTGGTGCATTCCAATGCTGCCATCATTGCCAGTATCCTACTGGGAGTTATGATGATTTCACGCAGTGTGTTGTTGGTATATCATGGTTTTAAAATGACATGGTTTAAGATGATTCAATGGGAAGTATGTGAGATTGTGTTGATGGCATTGTTTATGTCTCTATACATTACACTTATGTTCCATGGCGAATACATGTACTTCTATATACTGGGTAGATGTCTATATGCTTTGTTGTTTACCTTGTTCTACCCATATGTGGTGCTCAATCTAGCTTTCGCTTATGTGGGCGAAAAAGAGAAAGAGGTCTATGACGACTCGCTCATGCGTTTTGTGGATAACACCCAGAAACTCAAACTGATGATCACTTCTTCTGCTGTTCTCTATGTGGAAGCAGATGAGAACTATGTACATGTGCGCTATATGGAAGGCGAGCGAGTGAAAGACTATCCTCTCCGCGCCTCTATGAAATCGCTCGAAGAACTGATGCAGAAACATGGTCTATTGCGTTGCCAACGAAGTTACTACATCAATCCTAATCACATCAAAGTGCTGCGCCGTGACAAAGAAGGCATGATCTCTGCCGAACTAGATGTACCAAACCAAAAGTCTATCCCTGTATCGCCTAAATACTACGAAGCCGTAGCGAAAGGATTGTAGGTTAGCTTTGCTACTGTTTAGTGGACGCTTTGCTACTGTTTAGTGGACGCTGCGCTACTGTTGTTGTCTAGCCTATCTAGTCAATCTAGACAATCTAGATAATCTAGTCAATCTAGACCATCTAGATGGTGTCAAAACTATTTTTTATAAAAAAATACACCAATTATTTGGTCATATCAAAAAAAAGCAGTAATTTTGTAGCCGTTTTCGCGTTTTGGGCTCCCAAGTAGCGCTGCTAAGGGGACGGATGATGCAAATTTTTGCATGCCAACGTCGACGACTTAGTATCTCGCCCGGCCGATGTAATAATTAAAAAACATTTTTAAACAATGTACGCAATTGTAGAAATGCAAGGTTTCCAATACAAAGTGGAAGCTGGCAAAAAACTCTTTGTTAACCGCATGGACGCTGAGAAAGGCGCTGAGGTAACATTTGAGAAAGTGCTCCTCGTTGACAACAACGGTGAGGTAAAAGTAGGTGCTCCAGTAGTAGAGGGCGCTAAAGTAATTTGCGAAGTACTCGACAACGAGTGCCGTGGCGAGAAAGTTCTCGTTTTCCACAAAAAACGTCGCAAAGGCTATCGTAAGTTGAACGGCCATCGTCAAGATTTGACCAATCTCGTAGTTAAAGAGATCGTGTTGGCTTAATGTGTAACCCTTAAAAAACCAAGTTTTAAAGAAGTATGGCACACAAGAAAGGTGTCGGTAGTTCCAAGAACGGCCGCGAATCAGAAAGCAAACGCTTAGGTATCAAAATCTTTGGTGGACAATTCGCTAAAGCAGGTAACATCGTAGTACGCCAACGTGGTACTGTACACAACCCAGGTGAGAACATGGGTATGGGTAGCGACCACACTCTCTTTGCGTTGACCGATGGTATCGTTACTTTCCAAAAGAAACGTAACAACAAGTCTTACGTATCTATCCAACCTATCGCAGAGGCATAAGAAGGGGTAACCCTAGTCTCGGCAAGAGGAATGGCAAATAAGTTTCTCCTACCGATTGCCTCGGCAGTTGGCAGGAGAAATTTGTTTTTTAATTCTTAACTCAAAATTCTTAATTCAAAATTAAGATGCTTACACTCAAACAAATATACGACAACAAGGCAGCCGTTATCGCTGGCTTGGAGAAAAAACACTTTGCTGCGGCTGCGGAGACCATCGAGCAAGTCATTGCTCTCGACACCGAGCGCAAAGCAGCACAACAAAAGAAAGACAACGCTTCTGCAGAGATGAACAAGATCTCTAAGTCTATCGGCGCACTCATGGCGCAAGGCAAAAAAGAAGAAGCAGAGGCAGCTAAAGCACAAACAGGTGCTCTCAAACAATCTATCCCTGTATTCGAGGCAGAGATGGCTAAGGCAGAAGAGGCGCTCACTGCACTTCTCCTCACTATCCCTAACGTACCTTACGACCTCGTTCCAGATGGTGGTAGCGCAGAGGATAACCTCGTCGTGAAAATAGGTAACTGGGCTAACCAACCTATGATCGACCGCCTCGCAGCAGAAGGTACCATCGCTATCCGCGACTGGGATACCGCTACCGACGAACAACTAGCAAATGACGACAAACTCCCACACTGGGAATTGGCGAAGAAATACAACCTCATCGATTTTGACCTCGGCGTGAAAATCTCAGGCGCAGGTTTCCCTGTATATGTAGGATTAGGCGCACGCCTACAACGCGCGCTCATCAACTTCTTCCTCGCAGAGGCTAATGCAGCAGGTTACACCGAGATAATGCCTCCTACCGTAGTCAATGAGGCAAGTGGTTATGGCACAGGACAATTGCCTGACAAAGAGGGACAAATGTACCACTGCCAACTCGACAACCTTTATCTCATCCCTACCGCAGAGGTGCCAGTGACCAATATCTACCGCGATGTAATCCTTGAGGAAGCACAACTACCTATCAAGAACTGCGCATACACCCAATGTTTCCGTCGTGAAGCCGGTTCTTATGGCAAAGATGTACGTGGTCTCAACCGCCTCCACGAGTTTAGCAAAGTGGAGATCGTACGCATCGATACCCCAGAGCACTCTGATGCAAGCCACAAGGAGATGCTTGAGCATGTAGAGGGTTTACTCCAGAAACTCGAACTCCCATATCGTATCCTCCGCCTCAGCGGTGGCGATATGTCTTTCACAGCTGCTCTCTGCTACGACTTTGAGGTGTATTCTGAAGCACAACATCGCTGGTTGGAGGTTTCTTCTACATCCAACTTCGATACCTACCAAGCTAACCGTCTCCACTGCCGCTACCGTCGTGCAGAGGATAAGAAAGTGACATTGGCTCACACCCTCAACGGTTCTGCTCTGGCTCTCCCACGTATCGTGGCAGCCCTCCTAGAGAACAACCAAACACCTGAAGGCATCCGCATCCCTAAAGCGCTTCAACCATATATGGGTTGCGAAGTGATAAAGTAGGACGCTGCGCTATAGGATAAAAAAATCGCTCGATGTTTTGCATCGGGCGATTGTTTTTATTGTGGAGTAGTTTAGGAGTGCTAGTTTATCTAGATTATCTAGGATCTATCTTTCTCGATGAGGGCGAGGAGTTGCTCGACGGCTTCCTCTTGAGGGATGTTCTTCAGAACACACTCTTTGCCTTTGTACAGACTGACTTTGCCACGACCAGCACCTACATAACCATAGTCGGCATCGGCCATCTCTCCAGGACCATTGACTATACACCCCATGATACCAATCTTGAGTCCTTGTAGATGAGCAGTAGCCGCCTTGACCTCGGCAATGGTTTGTTCTAAATCAAACAAAGTGCGTCCGCAACCCGGACAAGAGATATACTCCGTTTTATACATACGCACGCGTGCAGCTTGGAGAATATCCTTGCTTAGACGAAGGAGATCTTCTGCCGCAAAATGCTCGTTGTTGAGCACCAGTTCGGTGCAGTTGTAATCCCATAGTAGTCGTCCACATTCGGCAGCAGCATGGAGTTGGAATGTTGCCCAATCAGTATCCTCGTTGGAATAATATACGGTATTACCTTCCACCTTGACTTGGGTGGTTGGTGCATAACGAATACTCTGCTGTTCGTTGGCAAAATAATCCACCAAAGCTTTCGCTACAGGTAGTTCTTTCTCTGGTGCTTCGCTCAGACTCACACGAATCGTATCGCCGATGCCATCAGCCAATAGTGCTCCTATACCCACCGCAGACTTGACACGACCATCTTCTCCTTCACCCGCCTCAGTAACACCTAAGTGGAGAGGGAACGCCATATTCTCTTCTGCCATTTGCCATACCAATAGACGCACCGTAGTAACCATCACGCGGGTATTGCTCGCTTTGATGGAAAGGACAATGTCCTTGAATTCTTCCGCTACTGCTACACGCAGAAACTCCATACAACTTTCTACCATTCCTTCTGGGGTATCGCCATAGCGGGACATAATGCGGTCGCTAAGACTACCATGGTTCACACCAATACGAAGGGCAGTCTTGTGCTCTTTGCAGATGTCCAGCAATTGAACAAATCGCTTGCGCAAGCGCTCCAATTCGGCTTGATACTCCTCGTTGGTATAGTCTATTAGCTTGAACTTGCGAGCCGGATCGATATAGTTGCCAGGATTGATGCGCACTTTCTCCACTACTTTGGCCGCTGCATCCGCCACATCCGATTGGAAGTGTACATCCGCCACTAATGGGGCGATAGGACCATGAGGTGATGAGGCGATAAGGCGTTGGTGAATCTGCGCAAGGGATTCTACTTCGCGCATACCTTGGGTGGTGTAGCGCAAAAGTTCAGCACCTGCGGCAAAACAACGATTAGCTTGTGCCACGCTACCTTCGATATCGTTGGTAGAGGTGTTAGCCATAGTTTGAATACGAACAGGATGCTCGCTACCTATCTCTAGATTTCCTACTTTAGTGGTCGTTGTGTGACGACGATGATATGTCAATTGTATGTCCATTTTGGTGTAGAGTGTATGGTGTAAGGTGTATAGGCGGTGAATAATAAACGCCTAAACGGTGCAAAGTTAAGCAATTTATTTGAAATTAGCAATAAAACACATATTTTTAGCACTTTTTTGTCAAAATATTTGGTCAGTTCAAAAAAAAGCAGTACCTTTGCATCCGATTTCGGGATTCAGTAGCTCAGCAGGTAGAGCACATCCCTTTTAAGGATGGGGTCCTGGGTTCGAGCCCCAGCTGAATCACACAAGAGAGTTCTCAATGGAGAGCTCTTTTTTTTTGTGCTAGATAGACTAGTTAGTCTAGCAGTACTAGTTTATCTAGTTCGCCTAGTTTTAAAACAAATCGCTCGATGCCATGCATCGAGCGATTGTTGTTTATGCTAGATTGACTAGTTATACTAGTTGTACTAGTTCTTCCAAGCTTACGAGTTGTTGCTCGCCAGTGGTCATGTTCTTGAGCATCACTTTGCCCGCTGCCATCTCATCTCCACCTACGATAGCCACAAACGGAATCTTCTTGGCATCGGCATAACCCATTTGCTTTTTCATTTTGGTTGGCTCAGGATATACCTCCACGCTCAGACCTTTGCTGCGCAACACACCTGCCCAGCGTACTGCGTAGAGCAATTCCTCTTGTCCGAAAGTGGCGAAGAGCACTTGAGTGGTAGATTGGAGATTCGCAGGATAGAGGTTGCATTCAGCCAACACATCGTAGATGCGGTCTGCACCAAAAGAAATACCTACACCCGATACGCCTGGCATACCGAAGATACCTGTGAGGTTGTCATATCGACCACCACCGGTGATACTACCGATCTGCACATCGAGTGCCTTTACCTCAAAGATAGCACCTGTATAGTAGTTCAGACCACGTGCCAAGCAGAGGTCTAACTCAATCTGCAATGGAGCAGGATCGTAGGTGCTCAAATCGCCATCTTGTGTGCTATGAGCATAGAGTTCAAAAATTGTGCGGAGTTCCTCAATACCCTTGAGACCAGTCTCAGAGGTAGCAAGCACCTGAGCGAGTTGGTCGAGCTTCTCGGTATTGGTGCCACTGAGGTTGAGGATAGGTTGGAGTGCCTCTACCGCCTCTGTAGGAAGTCCTTTTTCAAGCAACTCCTTGTTGACATTATCAATACCAATCTTATCCAATTTATCAATAGCAACAGTAATATCAATAATACGCTCAGGTTGACCTATAACCTCGGCAATACCTGCAAGGATCTTGCGGTTGTTGATATGTAGGCATACACGAATACCTAGGCGGCGATATACCTCTGCCACGATTTGGATAAGTTCCACCTCGCTGAGCAAAGAGTTGGTACCCACCACATCCACATCACATTGGTAAAACTCGCGGTAGCGACCCTTCTGTGGGCGGTCTGCACGCCATACAGGTTGGATCTGATAGCGCTTGAATGGGAACTGTATCTCATCGCGGTGTTGTACTACAAAGCGTGCAAAAGGAACGGTCAAGTCATAGCGGAGACCTTTTTCGCTCACTTTGGTAGTTAGCGCTCCAATAGTAGCGTTATCCAATGCCTCGTGGCTGATGGCAGATTTCCAATCACCTGAATTGAGGATCTTGAAGAGCAACTTATCGCCCTCCTCTCCATACTTACCCATGAGGGTAGAGAGGTTCTCCATCGCTGGAGTCTCTATCTGTTGGAAACCATAGAGCGAGAAAACGGCCTTGATGGTATCAAAAATGTAATTGCGACGCGCCATCTCGAGTGGAGAGAAGTCACGCGTGCCTTTTGGAATACTAGGTTTTTGTGCCATAAGTATATGTTTTAAAAGTTCTAGTTAATCTAGTAGGACTAGTAGGGCTAGTGCTGCTAGTGAAAAAGTGCGTTGTAAATAATTTCCGTAGCGCCACTTTCGCTTTGTACATATTGTGCGGCGCGCTCACCCATCATCTCTTGGGTGGCAAATGCAGTATCCAGTGCGTTGGCGAACTCCTTGTAGTTGCTCACAGACAATGCTGCTTGCGCCTGTAGTAGTCCTTTGGCCTCACGGAACTTCTGCCATTTAGGACCGAAGATCACTGGTATGCCATATACCGCCGCCTCAAGGGTGTTGTGGATACTCACACCAAATCCGCCTCCTATATATGCCACATGTCCGTAGCGGTAGATGGTTGAGAGGGTACCAATCGTATCTACCACCAATACGCGGCATTTATCGATATTGAGTGGAGTGGCCTCGGTATAGCGGATATAACGACCCTCCAGCAATTGAAAAATCTGGTGTAAGTGGGATGGATTAATCTCGTGAGGAGCAAGCACCAACTTGATGTCCTCGTGTTCTGCCAAATAGCGTGCCAGGAACTGTTCGTCCTTAGGCCAGGTGCTTCCTGCGATGAGTACTTTGTCTGCTCCCGTAGTAAAACCTTCTAATACAGGCAACTGCTTCTGTTGGTTTTTGATCTCTATGACACGGTCAAAGCGTGTGTCGCCTGCAATGGTTACAGATTGGATATTGTATTTGGCCAATAATTGTTGCGAATCAAGATCTTGCACAAAAATATGACTGAAGCAAGACAACAAACGACGATATCCTATTCCCCATGGACGGAAGAACAGTTGATTTGGGCGGAAAATGGCCGAAATGAGGAAGGTTGGGATGTTGTGCTTCTTGAGTTGTTTGAGATACGAGGGCCAAAATTCGTACTTCACGAAAATAACCATCTCAAGGGGTAGGGTTTTAACCCACCTTTTTGCATTACGCACGGTGGCAAAAGGCAAATAGAGTACTTTGTCCACCATAGGATAGTCCTTGCGTGCCTCGTATCCAGAAGGAGAGAAGAAGGTGAGCAATATTTTGCGCTTCGGTTGCTCCTGGCGCAATCGCTCGATGATAGGACGTACCTGCTCAAACTCGCCAACAGATGCCACATGTATCCATATGACCTTGTGCCCATTGAGGGTGTTGCTCCATTGCTGTGCATGACTGAAGGCATGCTTTTGTCCACGCACAAGCGCTTTGGCCTTGCGATGGCCAAATAGGGCAACTAGACGTACTATCCAAAAATATAGATTCATTATTTCGTTCGTAACAATTAAACGTGCAAAGGTACTAAAAAAAAAGCACATGCGCAAGTTTTTAGGCTTGGATGTGCATTTTTGTGGGGTAAAAAGTTTGCTTTACGCTTATTTCTCCATTGCTTTTGCAATGGAAGTAGCAATTTCTGCCATTTCGTCGGCAGGCAAAGTCATTTTTGGATTGGAGAATGACATATCGCCTTCTTGGTTAATAGGAATCAAGTGCATATGCACATGAGGCACCTCTAGACCAATCACAGCTACTCCCACTCGTTTGCAAGCGGTAGCGGTTTTTATACCCTTGGCCACTTGCTTGGAAAATACCAACATCTCGCTGAGAATATCGTCGTCTAGATCAAAGATATAATCTGCTTCAGGTTCTGCTAATTTGGGCACAATCAAAGTGTGACCTTTTTGTAGCGGATTAATGTCCAAAAAAGCATAAAACTTATCGTTTTCTGCCACTTTGTAACTAGGTATTTCTCCCTTGATAATGCGTGTAAAGATAGTCATTTGTGTTTAGTGTCTAAAGTTGAATGTCTAATGTCTAATGTCTAAAGTTGGATGTTAGAGGCTGATTTCCAATATCTTAAATTGTAGTTTGCCAGCAGGCACAACCACTTCGGCAATGTCTCCTACTTTCTTACCAAGCAATCCTTTGGCGATAGGGGTGGTGGTAGCGAGTTTGCCCTCTGCTACATTGGCTTCGCCCTCGGTTACCAATTGGTAAATTTTCTCTTGGTTAGTCTTGAGATTAAGCACTTTGACCTTGGTGAGAATTTGTACCTCATCTGTACTGATAGCAGTCTCGTCAATGATGCGTGCGTCCATGATTTTTGCCTTGATAAGGGCAATCTTGCTCTCGAGTTGTCCTTGCTCTTCTTTGGCAGCATCGTATTCTGCGTTTTCGCTCAAATCGCCTTTGTCGCGGGCCTCCGCAATAGCAGCGATCACACGAGGGCGCTCTACGGTCTCCAAAAGGTGGAGTTCTTCTTTAAGTTTCTGCAGTCCCTCTGCAGTCATGTAAGTTGTAGCCATATAGGTAGTTAATAATTAACAATTAATAATTAATATTTTCTATTTAAAATTTCGTTAGCGATAAATGCTTTACGCGCCTCATTGATATCTGTGAGATCAGGGATGAGGTTGTTGTTTTCTTCTTCGTTGTGTGCCATATTATAAAAATTTAACCACCCTATTTGTAGGATGGAAATGTTATATACTGCGGTTATTTTAAGAAACAACGAGAAACTTCCCAGCCTCTCGTTGCCATTAAACCTAAACCTTAACTATGAAAATTTATTGTTTTCGAGTGCAAAGGTACTGCTTTTTTCTTAAACCTGCAAATTTTTTATTAAAAAAAGTGCATTTTTATCGAAAAAATTGATATTATTCCGCAATTTCTCCCTTGAGTGTGGCAGCACTTGCCTCTAAAATGCGTACTTTAACAAGTTCTCCGATGTGTCTTCCTTGTCGTGGGAAGATGACTGTTTTGTACTGACTAGTGCGTCCATACATGTCTTCTTTGCTGCGTTTGGAGTATCCTTCAACGAGAACTTCTACTGTTTTGCCTATCTCGCGTTGATTGCACTCCAAGGAGAGTTGGGTCTGGAGGGCAATGATCTCGTTGAGGCGTCTTACTTTCTCTTCTTCGCTGATGTTATCTGGCAAGTGCTTCTGCGCGTGCGTGCCTGGGCGCTCGCTATACTTAAACATAAAAGCGGAGTCGAATCCTACTTCTCGCATGAGTGAGAGTGTCTCTTGGTGCTCTTCTACAGTCTCGCTGTGGAAACCGCAGAAGACGTCCGTGCTGATCGCTGCATTAGGAAGAATGCGGCGGATAGCAGCAATTCTATCTAGATACCACTCGCGGGTGTACTTGCGGTTCATGAGTTTAAGAATACGGTTGGAACCGCTTTGTACAGGCAGGTGTATGAATTTGCACAGATTATCATATTGGGCGATGACCTCGAGCGTCTCATCGGACATGTCCTTGGGGTGAGATGTCGTAAATCGAATGCGCATATCAGGCACCAGTTGAGCGATGGTGCGGAGTAGTTCTGGGAAGTTGACTACATGCTCCTCACCCGCTTCATCTATGCTGGTATATCGATAGGAATTGACGTTCTGTCCAAGGAGTGTAACTTCCTTATAACCTTTGCTTTGCAGATCTAGTACTTCGTTTTTGATGCTTTCTACATCGCGACTCCTTTCGCGACCGCGAGTATAGGGTACGACGCAGTATGAACAGAAATTATTGCAGCCACGCATGATGCTTACAAATCCAGATATTTGTTTACCGATACGTGCGGGCATAACTTCGCGATAGGTCTCTGTGGTACTGAGCTCAATATTGATAGCAGGAAGACCTTGCTCACATTGTGCGAGTAGGTTAGGGATGTCCATGTATGCATCAGGACCAGCGACAAAATCCACACCCCAATCGCGGGTCAACTCTTCGCCCATACGCTCTGCCATGCATCCGATGACTCCGATTGTGCGAGTGTCTTTTTTGCGATTGCGACCGCCTCGTAGTTCTTGTAAGCGATGTTGAACTTTTTGTTCCGCATTGTCGCGAATAGAGCAGGTGTTGAGTATGATGATTTCAGCCTCTTCTATATGGTCGGTGATGGCGCAGTCTGTGGTTTGCATGATGGCTGCTACTACCTCGCTATCTGCTACGTTCATCTGGCATCCGTATGTCTCAATATAAAATTTCTTCATATTCTTCTCTAATCGGCACTATGATATTTGTGTGCAAAGGTATGTTTTTTTTCAAACATAAACAAATAATATTATTCGATTTTTTACTAAAACATGAATTCTGTTGATTTTTTATGAAATAAAAACAAAAATCTTGCGTATTTGAAAAAAAAGTATTACCTTTGCGGACTTGAATTTAGTAATTATAGATAAAATTGAATGATATGTTAAGAAAGTGTTACTTGTTGCTGCTTTTGATAGTAGCATTGATGGCTTCGTGCGTTTCTCCCAAGCAGTTGGCGTATTTTCGTCCTGTGACTGCTGAAAGTGCAGAGGAAATTAATAAATATCTTGAGGCTCAACCAGAACCACGTGTGAAGGTGAATGATGCGTTGGTGATTATCGTATCTGCATTGGACCCAGAGGCTGTTGTTCCTTACAACTTGCCCCACGTCAATTACGCTACCCCTACTAGTTCAATGATTCCAACTACACCATCTTTCCAATACTATACTGTGGATGGTAATGGTGAGATCAATTTCCCTGTTTTGGGCAAACTGAAAGTGGTGGATATGACTCAGTCTGAAGTGATCAATATGTTGCAGGAGAAACTGAGTGCACAAATCGTAGATCCTATTGTGACGATGCGCTTCTTGAATGCCCGTGTTACTGTGTTGGGCGAGGTGAAGAATCCTGGTACATACTACCTAAACAATGGTCGTATCTCTATCCTTGAGGCATTGGGTATGGCGGGTGATATGACTCAATATGGTCGTAGAGATAATGTGTTGATTACTCGCGAAAATAATGGCAAATTGGAGTTTGCACGTTTGGACTTGCGTGGCGATGATATTTTCAAATCTCCTTACTTCTATTTGCAACAAAATGATGTGGTAATGGTAGAACCTAACCAAG
Source organism: Paludibacteraceae bacterium (assembly GCA_045532335.1). Taxonomy (GTDB): domain Bacteria; phylum Bacteroidota; class Bacteroidia; order Bacteroidales; family Paludibacteraceae; genus Colicola. The sequence goes on along the minus strand of JAZSFR010000019.1, from coordinate 41,220 downwards.
CTCGTACAACTAGCAATCAATCCATTAGTTTGTGGTTGAGTTTGGTGGGTACACTTTCTAGCGCAACAACCGTCGTTGTGTCAGTGTTGTCTAGCACAGGTGCACTTAAAAAAAATTAATTACTTCGGGTAAATAATAGTATATTTTTGAAAAACAAATAATATGTCACAAAAAGAACAAGAAGTTGATATCCGCGCGTGGATAATTCGTATTTTGAAAAATTGGTACTGGTTTGTACTCAGTTGCGCTGTTTGTGGTGCGATAGGTCTGTATAAATATTTTTCTAGCACGAAGGAGTATGTGGTGGATGCTAGTATCATGTTGCGTAGCGAAGATGAAGCCTTGCCTAAATTTGAGTTGGTGAGTTCATTAATGGGTATGGGGGCATCAAAATCTACTGAGGACGAGGTGGAGTTGCTTACATCCCGTGATATCTTGTGTCAAGTAGTTAAAGAACTGGATTTGCAAACAGAGTATCGCAAATATGATGCATTGAAATGGGTGGGACAATATCCTGGGCATGATTTGACCGTTGTGTACCCTCCTGTTTATTTGGATACCGTTACACGAGGTGTGAACATCGATCTCAAGATTCGTAAGAATGACTATGTGGTGAAAGTGAAATATGGTCGTTGGACTCGTAGTCGTCATAAGGTGAAGGATTTGACCACTCCTTTTGAGACTTGTATTGGTATGCTGTCTTTTGCTATCAATAAACCAGAGGAGATAGAGGTGGGTGATAAGTATCATATGCATACTCTTCCTATGTTGCCATTGATTGGCTCTTACAAGAAGAATGTATCGGCTGCACCTGTTCGCAAGGAGTCTAATATCATAACCATTTCTACCATTACGGATATGCCTACCCGTGGTCGTGATTTTATCCGCAAACAAATTGAATACTACAATATGGATGCGGTATTGGACAAAAATATCATGGCTAGCAATACGGCTGCTTTCATCGAGGAGCGCTTGCGCCTCATTGAGCAAGAATTGGCTGTAGCAGAAAAGGATGTGGCTAGATACAAACAACGCTATGATATTGTGGACCTAGAGTCTGAAGCTATATTGGCTGTACAAGAAGGTGCGGAATATAAGAAGCAAATAGCGGAGATCGAAACCCAACTGAACTTGGTAGGGTATATTGCGGAATATGTATCCGATGAATCTAAAAAGAACAATCTGATTCCTGCCAATATCGGTGTGGAGGATATAGCGCTTATTTCATTGATTAGCGAGTATAATCAATTGATGTTGGATCGCATGCGCGTGCGTCGCACCGCTAGCGATAGCAACCCTGTGTTGAATCAAATGGAAGCACAATTGACTGCTATGCGTGAGAATATTATTACCACGATATCTTCGCTTACTAGCACGCTGACTATCGCTAAACAAGACGTAGAGAAGCGTCAAGGTACTATTAATAATCAACGCAGTAATCTGCCTGATCAAGAACAAGAGTTCATAGAGGTGATGCGTAACAAAGTGCTCAAAGAGGAATTGTACTTGTTCTTGTATAAACAACGAGAAGAGAATGCATTGACCTTGGCTTCTACGGTTACTCCTGCTAAAGTGGTCAATACTCCACAAATGAATCCAACGCCAGTTGCTCCACGATTGTCTATCATTGGACTGTTCTGCTTGATTTTAGGCGTAATGTTGCCATTATCTGTTATGATTATGTATGACATTATGAACAACCGTATATCAGGCGAAGCAAGAGAATTGGAGAATAGATTGAAAATTCCATTGGGTGGCTCGCTCGTTAAGAATCACCACGGTGGACATATTGCAGTACGTGAGGGCGAAAATTCAGTTTCTGCCGAATTGTTCCGTACATTGCGTACCAACCTTCGATTTATGCAACCTAAGGATGTGAAATGTCCAGTTCTCTTGGTGACGTCTAGCGTCAATGGTGAAGGTAAATCTTATGTGGCAACCAATTTGGCTATTTCGATGACCTTGTTGGGCAAACGTGTGGCCCTTGTGGGATTGGATGTTCGCAAGCCTACCTTGGCAACTTATATGGATCTACCTAATCAAGGATTTTTGACCAGTTATATAGCGGAGGACGCATATACTGTGGATGATTTGATTGTTCCTTCTGGTATCAATAATTTGGATGTTCTTCCTTCTGGTGTTATTCCACCCAATCCTAGTGAGTTACTACAAAGCGAAAAATTGGATCAACTCTTTGTGGAACTCCGCCAACGCTATGACTATGTGATTGTCGATTCGGCTCCTGTGGCATTGGTAGGTGATTCTTATTTGCTCAACCGCTTAGTGGATATGACCATTTTCGTTACTCGTGCTAATTACACCACAACTGAACTTATCGAGTTCATCAACCAAACCCATATGCAACAACGCTTGCCTAAGATGGTAGCGGTGCTCAATGGCGTTGATGCCAAGAAAATAGGTTATGGTTATGGATATGGTTATGGTCATAACAAGAAGAACAAAAAATAATTAGGTCTTTTAATATGAATTGAGAGTGGTCTGTTTAGTGAATAAACATACTGCTCTCAATCTCAATCTATAACCCTATAAAACCTGTTCACCGTGATACTTTGCATTGCCGAAAAACCCTCTGTTGGACGTGATATAGCTCGCGTGTTGGGTGCCAACACCCAACGTGATGGCTTTATGGAAGGCAATGGTTACTGCGTATCATGGACTTTTGGTCACCTTTGTGCTTTGCTTGACCCACACGAGTACAACGATCAATGGAAAGGATGGAATATGTCCTCTCTGCCTATGGTGCCCGTTCGTTTTGGAATCAAGGTAAGTGATGACAAAGGTATTCTCAAACAATTTAATACCATCAAGGATCTCATCTCTAAGGCTGAAATGGTCATCAATTGTGGTGATGCTGGCCAAGAAGGAGAGTTGATCCAACGCTGGGTGTATCAAAAAGCAGGTTGCAAAGTCCCTGTGAAACGCCTATGGATATCTTCTTTGACCGAAGATGCAATCCGCGAGGGTTTCGCCAATCTTAAGGACCAAAGCCACTACCAACACCTCTATGAGGCAGGTATGATGCGTGCCATAGGCGATTGGCTATTGGGTATGAATGCTACGCGTGCTTACACGCTGCGTTTTGCCAAAGGTGTAGGCAAGGACCGTCAGGTGCTCAGTATAGGTCGCGTACAGACTCCTACGCTGGCGCTGATTGTCAAACGACAACATGAGATAGAGAATTTTGTTCCTCGTACCTACTGGGAACTCAAGACCAACTATCGGGATACCATCTTCTCTGCTCAACTTCCTGTGGAGGAAGATGAGTATGCCATCACATCCCTCGAACAAGGACAGAAACTAGTGGACTCCATCAAGGATCTTCCACTAGAAATAACATCTGTGGAGAAAAAGAAAGGCATGGAATATGCTCCACGCCTATTTGATTTGACTTCTCTACAGGTGGAATGCAACAAACGTTATGGTCTATCTGCGGATGATACACTCAAGATCATCCAAAGTCTCTACGAGAAGCATGTGACCACCTATCCTCGTGTGGATACTACTTTTCTTAGCGATGATATTTACCCAAAGGTGCCTGCTACGCTGCAAGGCATCCAGGAGTTCTTCCCTCAGGTGACTCCTTTGCTCCCACTCAAAGCGGATGGCGGCAAGGGTCCTGGTAGTCTGCCTAAGTCTAAGAAAGTGTTTGACAATAGCAAGGTGACAGACCACCATGCTATTATCCCTACGGGACAAAAACCCAATAACTTGACTGACCTCGAGCGCAAGGTCTATGATATGGTGGCGCTTCGCTTTATAGCGGCTTTCTATCCGCCTTGCCAAGTGGCAACCACTACCGTACTAGCGCAAGCAGGCGAGGTACCATTTAAAGTAACAGGTCGCGAAATCCTCGAACAAGGATGGCGCGAGGTATTCGCTATGCCAATCGCCAATAGCGCGCAAGGCGAGCGTCCAATAGGCGGAACGCCGTCCGAGAATGAAAGTGATACTGAACCTTCTGAACAAAAGACTTTGCCTTCTTTCAAGAAAGGCGAATCGGGTCCTCACGAGCCTCTACTCCAAGAGAAAACCACGACCCCTCCTAAGTACTATACCGAGGCGACTCTGCTCCGTGCGATGGAAACGGCAGGTAAAACCGTGGATAATGAGGAACTTCGTGATGCCATGAAGGAGAATGGTATAGGTCGTCCTAGTACACGTGCAGCAATTATAGAGAAACTCTTCCAACGCAAGTATATTGTTCGTGAGAAGAAGAATATCAAAGCAACGGAGGTAGGTATCAACCTGATACATACGATTATCTCTCCATTGCTCAAATCAGCTGAATTGACTGGTCTGTGGGAGAAGAAACTTCGTGAGATAGAGCGTGGAGATTTTGAGGCTCAGCAGTTTCTAGATGAACTCAAACAGATGACCTATGAGGTTGTTCGTGAGGTGAAATCCGATAAGTCGGGCATGCGTTGCCCAGTCTGTGGCAAGGGTATAATTATCCGTGGTCGCACCCGCTATGGTTGCTCCCGATGGAGAGAAGGTTGTACCTACGCTGAACACTTCTAGTAGAAAACTAGTGGGGCTAGATAGACTAGTCGGACTAGTGTGATAATCAAGATTTTTGTGAGCCAAGATGCTCTATGACCATAGCTGCTAAGGTCATACCAAAGACACCTACTACTGGGGCTATAGTGCCTTGGTCGCCTGCTATCTCATCGGAATAGACGCATTGGATCTTAGATGCAGGTAGCAGTTTCTCCTTTTTTATACGCGTACGCAACGCGCGTGCGAGAGGACAACCTTGTACTTTCCAAAATTCTGCGGTGCGGATAGTTAGTGGGTTGAGTTTGCGACCTGCTCCCATACTAGAGAAAACCTTACAACCTGCGTGGGTAGCATTGTAGAGCAAGAGTGCTTTGCAGTCCACCATATCAATTGCATCTACAACAATATCATACTGTGCTAGGTTAAAACTAGCTGCTGTGTCTGCATTATATTGGAGTTCAATAGTTTGCACATCGGCTTCAGGACAAATAGAAAGCAGTCGCTTTTGCATCTCTATCACCTTGCTTTGTCCGATATTGTCGTGTGTAGCTACCACTTGACGATTGAGATTGGTGCGATCCACGACATCAAAATCCACCAGCGTCAAATGTCCAACTCCTGTACGCAATAGACTCTCTGCGCACCAGCCCCCGACGCCGCCTACGCCGAAAATAATCACACGTGCCTCTTGCAAAGCACGAAAACCATCAGAACCTATGAGTTGAGTTGTTCTTGTAAACATAGTCTGAGATGATAGTTTATAGGTTAAAGCTACGAACAATGGCTAATGCGACGTTGATACCGTCTAATGCACATGAAGTAATACCTCCAGCATAACCTGCACCTTCACCACATGGGTATAGTCCTGGAGTGGAAACGGACTGCAATGTGTCTGGGTCGCGAGGAATACGCACGGCACTACTGCTGCGGCTTTCCACGCCAAGGATAACTGCCTCGTTGGTCAAGAAACCACGATACTTGCGGTCGAAATCACGGAAACCCTGTTGCAAGCGTCTGCCAATATGTGCAGGTAGCCATTCATCCAATCGACTAGATACCATACCCGGCAGGTAACTACTAGCAGGTAAGGATTTGCTGGCTCGTCCCTCAACAAAATCTTTCAATCGTTGAGCTGGTGCCAAAGATGGTTCTCCACCATGCTGATACGCCAATTGCTCTAGGTATTGTTGGATGGCTAATCCCTTTAGTTGGAACTCCTGAACTCCTGAACTCCTAAACTCCTGAACTATACTTACAAGGTCCTCTGGGCGAATCTCCACCACCATACCTGAATTAGCAAAAGGAGAATTACGGTGGCTGGCAGACATGCCGTTGACCACACAACTGTTCTTTGCGCTACCCGCAGGGACGATATGTCCGCCAGGGCACATGCAGAAGGAATAGACACCACGACCTTGCACCTGTGTTACCAATGAGTAGGAGGCATTACCAAGGAGTTTGACCAATTCTGGCGATGGGTCGTGGTACATCAGTCGATTAATCAAATCCTGTGGATGCTCAGCACGCACGCCCATAGCAAACCCTTTGTCCTCTAGCAATACGCCCTCGTCCATCAACATCTGATAGGTGTCATGAGCGGAGTGACCGATGGCGAGGATAGTAGGTGTGGAGTAGTGTGGAGTAGGGTTGAGTAGGTTGGAGAGGGTGGTGATGCAGGTGTCGAAATGTATTTCTCCGCCATGCTCTATGATACACTCGCGCATAGAGCGGATAATGCTAGGTAGTTTGTCGCTACCGATATGTGCATGTGCCTCGTAGAGGATATTATCTTTGGCTCCGAAATGATGGAAGAGTTCCATCACGCGTTGCATATTACCACGTTTCTTGCTACGGGAGTAGAGTTTACCATCCGAGAACGTACCAGCGCCACCTTCGCCAAAGCAGTAGTTGGACTCGGTGTTAAGTCCTTGGTTGCGGTTGAGCGTAGCGATATCTTTCTTACGCTCAGCTACATCCTTGCCACGTTCGTAGATGATGGGTTTGATGCCGTGCTCAATGAGAGTTAAGGCCGCAAATAATCCCGCAGGACCCGCTCCGATAATATTGACACTGCGCTCGGCATGGTGCACGTCTTGGAATACAGGCGTTTCGTAGAGTGGAATAGGCGCTTCCCTCTCAATCAACCGATCATTCTCATCGGTGAGCAGGGTGAGATTGACCTTGAGTTGCTTCTGACGTGCATCTACAGAACGCTTCACGACACGGAACTTTTGCTCCATGTCGTGTGCTTTCTCAGGGGTTAATATGAGAGTTGTTTGATTCACTTCGTTCCGTTATTTGCTTCGCGTTGTTATGTTACATGTTTCGCGTTGTTAGGTGTTAACGTTTATATGAAACGTGCTAATGCACATACAACAAAGATAACGCCCGAAGGGCAGGTAACGTTTACTTTTTAAGCGCTGCCATAAGCTTCTCCTCGATTTCGGCAGCAAGTTCTGGGTTGTCCATCAGCACTTTCTTAGCACCGTCGCGACCTTGTGCAAGTTTATTGCCATCGTAGCTATACCATGAGCCTGCTTTAGACAAGATGCCGTGCTCAACGCCCAAATCCACGAGTTCGCCTGCGCGAGAGATACCCTCGTTGAACATCAAGTCAAACTCTGCTTTCTTGAATGGAGGAGCCACTTTGTTCTTAATGACTTTCACACGCACTTGGTTACCGAGGATCTCATCTCCCTCTTTGATCGCTGTACCCTTGCGAATATCGATACGCACAGAAGCGTAGAACTTCAACGCATTACCACCGGTAGTAGTCTCTGGGCTTCCGAACATCACACCGATCTTCTCACGCAATTGGTTGATGAAGATACAGGTGGTTTGAGTCTTGTTGATGGTAGCGGTGAGTTTGCGGAGCGCTTGTGACATCAATCGCGCTTGCAATCCCACACGGTTGTCACCCATATCGCCTTCAATCTCGGCTTTTGGAGTCAAGGCTGCCACAGAGTCAATCACCACAAGATCCACCGCAGCACTACGGATCAACTCATCTGCGATATCCAATGCTTGCTCGCCACAGTCAGGTTGAGCAATCAGCAAGTTGTCAGTATCTACACCCAATTTCTCTGCATAAAAACGGTCAAACGCGTGCTCAGCATCAATGATAGCAGCGATACCGCCTTGCTTTTGTACCTCTGCCATTGCGTGAATAGCAAGGGTAGTCTTACCAGAAGACTCTGGACCGTAGATCTCAATGACACGACCACGTGGATAACCACCCACACCAAGTGCAACATTCAAACCTACAGAACCAGTAGGAATTACAGGGATATCTTCGATCTTGTCATCGCCTAGTTTCATGATGGCGCCTTTGCCAAAATCTTTATCAATTTTTGCCATTGCCAATTGCAAGGCTTTTAGCTTCTCAGGAGAAGGCATTTTCTTTTCTTCTGCCATAGTTGTATGTGTTTATTGGTTAGTATTTCTATTTTTACTGAATATCGTCTGCAAAGTTACATAATTTTTTGCATATATGCAAATGTGTGTGATATTTTGTGGATGTTTATGCGTTTTGCTCAAAAAAATGGCTAAGCATATCCACACAAAATACAATGACGGTAGCCGAAGCGATGCTGATGATTAGGGTCAAAAAAATGTTCATAAAGAGTAAGTTTTAGTAGTTAAACATGTTGTTTTTTGTAATTTGCTGCAAAATTACTGCGTCAAACTGCTAAAACTTGTCAGTGTGAAGAAAAAATGCAAAAAAAAATGCAAATTTGCTAGATTAACTAGTCGTGCTAGTCATCCTAGTTCAACTAGTGCTCCTAGTCTTACTAGCGATACTTGCTCTCTTGGGTGTCGTCTAGGATACTGAGGTAACTCTCGTAGCGAGAGAGGGCGATGTCGCCCTTGGTTACAGCTTGATAGACTGCACAACCAGGTTCGCCTGTGTGTAGGCAGTTGGAATAGCGGCAGTCGTGGCTGAAATGGAATATATCTCGGAAATAGTGGCCAATCTCTTCTTTCTCAACGTCTAAGAGTCCAAACCCTTTGATACCTGGAGTGTCAATAATCCAGGAACGAGATCCCTCAGAATCTCCTACTGAACTACTCTCCTCCTGAACTCCTGAACCCTCTATTGGGTACATCTCGGAGAAAGTGGTGGTGTGCATACCTTTGTGGTGTGCTGAGGATATAGCGCCTGTGCGCGCAATATTTTTGCCTAAAATGGCATTGAGCAATGTGGACTTGCCTACGCCAGAGTTTCCGGATAACAGGGTAATACGGTTTTGGAAGAGTTTGGTTAGCGCCGACTCTTGCAATGTTAATGCCGAGATGGCATAAGTAGGGTAGTCGAGCGACTCATAGAGTTGGCGAAGGGTGGCTAACTCTTGCAACTCTTCCTCGTTGAGTAGGTCGATCTTGTTGAAAATCAAGCATGCTGGAACACGGTATGCTTCGCATGTGGCGAGAAAGCGATCGATAAAAGTAGTTGAGGTTTTAGGGTGATTGATGGTCACAATCAGGGCTGCCATATCCACATTGGCCGCTAGTATGTGCGAGGCATAACTGAGGTTGGTGGCACGACGAATAATATAATTCTTACGGTCGTATAACTCGGTTATCCAATTGGTGCCATCCTCGTTGGTGGTGACTTCTACATAATCGCCAATAGCCACAGGGTTAGTAGAGCGAATACCGCGAATACGGAAGTTGCCTTTGACATGGCAATCGGCCATTGTTCCGTCTTCGAAGTACACGCCATAACTGGTGCCTGTAGATTTGATTACTAGTCCTTTCATGTGGTTAGAATGTCTAGCGTCATAACATGGGACATTGGAGTACCAATGCCCATGCTATTGCTATTATGAGAAATCGGAATAAAGATTAAAGGTTAAAGATTATAGGCAGGTAAAGTAGCAACATAGTTGCCTGATCTCTGCCTTTAAACTTTAAACTATAAACTTTAAACCAAGAGATTACACAGTCATAATCTCTTTCTCTTTCTTAGCGTAGATCTCGTCCACTTGTTTCACGTACTTGTCGTGTAACTTTTGAACATCGTTCTCCGCATCTTTCTCAGCGTCCTCAGGCAGACCCTCTTTCACTTGCTTCTTGAGCAAATCGATTGCGTCGCGACGAGCATTACGGATGCTGACTTTAGCATTCTCAGCTTCGCCCTTACATTGTTTAGCCAATTCTTTACGACGCTCCTCGGTCAAAGGTGGGATCATCAAACGGATGCTCTCACCATTATTGCTAGGTGCGAGTCCAACGCTAGAGTTGATGATAGCACGTTCGATCTCAGCGATCATCTTTTTCTCCCATGGTTGGATTTGGATGGTGCGTGCGTCAGGTGTGGTGATTGTAGCCACGTTAGCGAGTGGGCTCATCTGTCCGTAGTATTCTACTTTCACTACATCGAGGATTCGTGCACTAGCTTTGCCCGCGCGAATACGAGCCAAAGCATCATCAAGATACATTACTGCAGATTCCATCAATTCAGCAGCATCTGATTTAATTTTGCTAGGTTCAATCATATCAATAAGAGTTTATTAGTTTTAATCGTTCTAGTTGAACTAGGTATGCTAGTTAATACTAGTGCTTCTAGTTCACCTAGTATTTTATTCTGGTTTTACCAAGGTTCCTATTTGTTCGCCGTTGATGACTTTCTCCAGGTTGCCTACGGTGTCCATGTCAAAGACATAGATAGGCATCTTGTTCTCGCGACACATAGTGATGGCGGTGAGGTCCATGACGCGCAAGTTGCGAGATAGTACCTCGTCGTAGGTTATCTCTGTGAACTTGGTGGCGGTAGGATCTTTCTCTGGGTCTGCGGTGTATATACCATCCACGCGTGTACCTTTCATCATTACGTCGGCTTTGATCTCAATAGCGCGAAGCACGGAGGCAGTGTCGGTTGTGAAGTATGGGTTGCCTGTACCACCTGCGATGATAACCACATTGCCCTCTTCCATCAGACGTAGTGCTGCAGCAGTAGAGTAGAGTTCGCCCACTGGCTCCATACGCACGCTAGTCATCACGCGTACTTTTTGTCCAATGGCCTCTAGTGCAGAGCATAGTGCTAGGGAGTTAATCACAGTAGCCAACATACCCATTTGGTCGCCTTTGACACGGTCAAAACCTTTTTGTGCGCCGCTCAGTCCGCGGAAGATATTGCCTCCACCGATAACGATACCAATTTGTACACCTTTTTGTGCGATGTTTAGTATTTGTGTGGCATAGTCGGCTAGACGTTTTTCGTCAATGCCGTAGCCTTTCTCTCCCATAAGGCTCTCGCCGGAGAGTTTAAGTAGTATTCGTTTGTACATACTAATTTGGATTAATGAGTTACTCTTCATCTTTGTACCAACTAGCGTACATGGCGTAGTTGTGTGCAATCTTGCGATTGATTTCGTTGGTTTGTTCAGGATTTGCTTTCTTGATGAATTTAGCAGGTACGCCGCCCCATACTTCGTATGGACCAATTTGTGTGTTCTTGAGAACCAATGATCCGGCAGCCACGATAGCGCCTTCGCCTACTACCACTCCGTCGAGTAGGGTAGAACCCATGCCGATGAGTGCGTAGTCATGCACATCTGCTCCGTGGATGGTCACGTTATGACCTACGGATACATAGTCGCCGATGGTGATGGTGCTTTTCTCGTATAGGGTGTGGAGCACAGAACCATCTTGGATATTCACGTGGTTGCCAATTTTGATCCAGTTGACATCGCCGCGCAATACGGCGTTAAACCAGATGGAGCAACCATCGCCGATGACGGTATCACCGACGATTGTTGCGTTCTCTGCTAGAAAGCAATCCTTACCTATTTGCGGAGTAAATCCGCGTACAGGAACGATTAGTGCCATAGTCTTTGTTCGCTTTGCTCACGTTATATGTGGCTTATGCCACGTTATTGTTGTATGTTATGTGCTACGCGTTATCCTTGTTATGAACGCCCGAAGGGCATGTAACCTAACAACGTCGAAGACATGTAACGCCCGAAGGGCATGTAACATCCAAAGGATATGCAACGTCCCTTATGGGACATACAACGCAAACATTGTTTGCTTATCGTGCTGCGATGATTGCGCAGAAGTCAGCAGCCTTGAGGCTGGCACCACCAATCAAACCACCGTCAACATCTGGGTTAGCGAAGAGCTCAGCTGCGTTCTTAGCGTTGCAGCTACCACCGTAGAGGATTGTGCAATCCTCAGCTACTTGCTCGCCGTATTTCTCAGCTACGAGGCTGCGGATGTATGCGTGGATCTCTTGTGCTTGCTCTGGAGTAGCGGTCAAACCAGTACCGATAGCCCATACTGGCTCGTATGCCAATACAATTTTGCCGAAGTCCTCAGCGCTGAGGTGGAATACAGAACCCTCCAATTGAGCTTTTACTACCTCGTTTTGTTGACCTGCCTCACGCTCCTCTTTTACCTCGCCGATGCAGAAGATAGGTTTGAGATTGTTAGCGAGTGCGAGTTCTACTTTGTCTTTCAAAATCTCGTAAGTCTCACCATAGTATGCACGACGCTCAGAGTGACCGAGGATGCAGTACTCAGCACCTGTAGAAGCCACCATTGCAGCACTTACCTCACCGGTGTATGCACCTTTCTCCTTGTCTGCGCAGTTTTCAGCTGCTACAGCGATTGGGCTGTCCTTCAAGAGCTCAGCTACGGTAGCCAAGTGGATGAATGGAGTGCCGATTACTACGGCGCATGATGGGTTAACTACTTGATTCTTCAATTCGGTAGCCAATGCTACACCTTCTTGCAGGGTCATGTTCATTTTCCAGTTACCTGCAACCATTTTTGTTCTCATTGTCTTAAAATATTTATTTAGTTAATAATTAATATTTCTTGCCTTTAAACTCTAAACTGTAGCTCGCCCTGCGAGCGTCCTCTAAACTCCAATCGCACTAGCGATTTCTCACATTGTACTTGTCAATAACCACTCCGTTCTGTAGCACCACCACACCTGGATTAGCACGGACGATGGTCTTGAGTGTCACAGGGTCACATGTGCAGATGCACTCGCTCAAGGCTGGGTACTCCAGCGAGAAACTAATAATCTCATCCGTCCCCGATCCCGTCAGGATATATCCCGCCTCTAGCCTTTCGCCTTTCGCCTCTTCGCCTAATAACCTCTCCACCTTATCCATCAACTTCTTGTCGGCTTTCTGTAGGTCGTACATTACGACCAATGTCACAGGCTCTTCGCTCTCAAGTATATCCCAGGTCAGGTCTTCGCCTTCGGCGTTGACGATCTCTAGGTCATGAATAGGAGGCTCGTAGCCTTTTTTGATGAGTTTAGAGTCTGTTCGTACATAGGTCCATGTGCTATCGCCTTTAGGGTAATTCTCTATGGTGAATGTTTGCTCTACACCATTTTGCTCATACACGAGCGAAATCTCGTATTGGTCTTGCTCAGCATCCTCTGGGTATTCCATAAGGGTAGGAATGTGGTTGCCGATTTTGTATGGACGGAAATCTTTGATAGGCAAATGGTTCTTGGTCCATGCCATAAACGCTATGGCGAGTAGTATGGTCACAAGGGCTATTACGCCTTCCATCCACGCTTGCCATAATTCTCGCACAGATTTGCGTAGTGCGATGAGGATGATGGCGAGAAGGATCAGTATGACGTTCTTCCAAAATGTCTGCCAGTTGGTGAGTACAATCGCATCGCCAAAGCAACCGCAATCGCTCACAGGATTGGTGAGTGCGATGTATAGGGTCAGCGGTGTCATCACGCAGTAGAACAGCAGGGCTATCCACGATGTCCATTGGGTGCGCACATTGAGTAGCATGCACACACCGAGCAATAACTCGAGCACGATCAGTCCCCATGCTGCCACCTCTGCTAGGGGCAGAAGATCGGTAAAGAATCCGCCAAATGCTTTGAGATAGTCCTCTATCTTATATACGGTGCCTAGTGGATCAATTGCTTTGACCACTCCCGAGAAGATAAACACCACGCCTAGTAGTGTGCGGCATATCCCTGCAATAATTATCTTTACTTGTTTCATATCTTAACTCTCAACTTTCAACTCTCAACTCTCGACTCCAACTCCTTAATAAGGTAGAACACCGCATAATTGAGCATATCGTAGTAGTTGCCGTCCACACCTTCGGAGATGAGTGTTTGGTTGTCGTTGGCTGCAATCTGTTTGTTGCGATTGATCTTGGTGAGGATGATGTCGGTGAGACTAGATGCAAACATATCTCTCCAAGCCTCTCCGTAGTCGTGATTCTTCTTGAGCATGAGTGCTTTGGCCTCTGCCATATAATGGTCGTAGAGTTCGATGGCACGCTCGGCGGTCATATCCACAGAGTCGGCGTACCCCTCAAAGAGTTGGATCAGTCCGATGATGCTATAGTTGACAATAGCCATCATCTCGCCTTCGATGCTTTCGCCCACCATGTTGACGCCTGTCTGCTCAATCTCGCGCACGCGTTTAGCCTTAATAAATAATTGATCGTTCACGGTCTGTGGACGCATGATGCGCCAACTTGGACCGTAATCTTTCATCTTTAACTCATATATGCGGCGGCATTTGCCTGCCACGATATCAAATTGTTCTGGAGTTTTCATATATTCTTTCCTTTAACCTTTCGCCTTTAACCTCTCGCCTTTACACCTTACTCCTTATCACCTAATAAACACCTTCTTACCATTGATCAGGTATATACCAGCAGGTAGGTGGTTGGCGTTATACCATTGGCGTCCCATCATATCATAGATGATTAACTCTTCTTGGAATAGGGGGGCTTCTATATCTGTGGTATGACCAGGACCCGCGCTATGCTTATACACATAACCCTTGATCTCTGGTGTGTTGCCGCTATAGTTTTGCAGTTGTCCCAAGATCACGACCTTGTCTCCGACTTTCACTTCGTTACCCGTTACAAACTCCGTATCTCCGAGCCACTTGGTGTTGTAACAGTAGAACTGTTTGTCTGTGCTACCATTATCTGAGATATCAAAGCGTGCAGTCTTGTATTGCACTATTTGTTCTGGCGTGTTACGCATGGTAGAGATAGTTCCTTCTACAAAGTACGACATCTCTGTCAAATCGGTATGACTCAATGCACTCGTTATCTGCAATGCCTTGGATGCAGGCAACGCGGTGGCCAAATCATAGTTGTAATCGGTATTGTAATAGTAGGTGTCGCCATCTTTTTCATACCAATCAGGTGTGGTGGTATACGAACCTTGCATCACTTTGCCCTTAACTTCCATATAATATTGTACTGTCACTTTTTCTCCTCCTGCTGGTAGGATAGTCAGATGCAAGGCGGTTGGTGTGTATTGGTAGCATGCATCGTAATATCCTTCTGCATACATTACATCCGCATCTATCGTACCTGCTTCCATAGTGTAAGTACCTATGACGGATGTATTGCTATTGCTATGAATATTACAACGGATGAGTACATCTTTCTCCGATGGATTTTCTGCCCAGAACTGGCTAGAGAACAAATCTACGGCCCAAGTGTTAGTGCCAGATACAAGACTAAAGTCTGCGTTGGTGAAACTGCGTAATTCCACTTCTGGTTTAGGTGCCTCGCCAAATACAAACTGACTGCTAGTCACGGTGAATGGCACGCGCACCTCGCCCAAACCTTTGACTAAGATAGGGTGGTCTATGTAATTGTAATCTATATAGCGAATCTCTAACTCGTAATTGCCATTGGCCAATGTGTTTGGTAGCGTATAGGAAGGACTAATAGCAGAGGTATAGTAATAACCTGGGTCTAGTGGTCCGAAATCGCCGATTTCTACTTGTTCTACTAACTCTTTATCGCTATTGTAGATAAAATATGTTATTGTACCTTCTGCGGTGGCGATACCTGTACTAGTGAAACGATCAAGATCGAAACTCACTTTTTCTGTCTTATTGATAGTCTCTTTAGAGGTGCGAGTCAATTTATCTACTGTCACCAATGGCATAGCCTTGCCTCCGGCGTTAGGTCTGATGTTGGTATATACACCCACGCTTTCGGTGAAGGCTAGATTGCTAGCGCTACCGCCTGTGCCTTGTACCTCTGGTGCCAAAGCGGATATAGCAAAATAACCATTTGCCATACCATTCCATCCCCAGTTGATGTGCAAATAACCATCGCTCTTCATACCGTCACAGACAAAGGCGTGTCCTTCTTGGGCAACGGTAACACCGCTGAAGTATACTGGTCGACCCGCTTGTAGGTCAGTAGCTATGGCTTGTAAGAGACCATCCTCTGTCATAAAGTCTTTTGGTAGTACATTGATAGCTTTGTCATAACCGAAGTATTTGGTAAGGGCTGCCAATGCTATGGATGATACGGCTCCACTACTCTCTACGGTATAGTCCATCTCCGCCGCCACACCCACATGGTACATGAGTGTAGCTACGGCATCGGCCTGGGTGGTGGTGTATGAACCAGTGTAGTCTGGAATCATATTAGCCCAATCATAGGTGGTGCTGCCAAAGTCTGCGCTGACTTCCAGTTTCTTGGTCTCTGTAGTGTAAGAATAACTACCGGTACCTTTGGTTGGGTATTTGTGCACATACATGATTTGACTCAAGGCTGTCGCTACACAACCTGTCGCAGTGCGTTCACCATTGATTTCTGGACACTTGTTGTTGAATGGCTCACCTTGTCCCCAAATTGTTTTGCCAAGTATTGGACTAATAGTTGGATAAGTTTCGGCACTAGTCTCTAGCCTTTCGCCTTTCGCCTCTCGCCTTATCGCTTTCTTCTCCTCATCGCCTTTTTCGCTTCGGTCGCTGACCGCGCCTTTCGCCTCCTCGCCTAATCGCCTCAATTCATCCGCATACATCTGTAGCCAGAACTGCATGTTCTCAGGGATATTGTTGGCGTCGAATCTTCCATTGTCGGAGTATCCCAACACGGCACGCGCTTCATCTTCTGCAGAAACGAGCACAAAACCCTCGTCGGTGCTGTTGAATACATACACCGCAGGAGTGGTTTGATCCACTTGATATTGGGTAAATGCTAGTTCCACGGGTATTCTCTCGCCTTTTGCCTTTAACCTCTCGCCTTTCGCCTCGTTTTGAGCTTGTATAAAGGCACTAGCCACGGCGCATGCCTCTTGTGGAGTACGAGCCCATGTGATGATGCTTGTACAAAGCAACCCGATAATCAATGTGATAGTCTTTCTCATTTTGTCAATTGTGCCGACATTTTTGAATATAATATTTCAGCCTGCAAAATTACAAAAAATATTGCATATATGCAATTATTTTGTCAAAAAAAATCGCTCTCCAAACGAATGGAGAGCGATTTTCCTTTTCATCGCGATAACCTATAACCTATAGCTCGCTTGCGAGCGTCCTATAGCCGCTCTGCGGCGTCCTATAGGGCTTTGCCCGTCCTATAGCCCTTCAGGGCGTCCCATAGCGTTAGCGTAGCAAATACTTATTGCCATTTTGGATAATGATGCCGCGGTAAGTCTTATCTACTTGACGACCCAATACATCGTACATTGGAGCATCCATATCCAATGCTGGACGAACAATGTTCTCTACATCTGTTGGAGTGGATTTCCAGATAGCGTAAACGGTACCGTCATAACCTACTGGCAATACGGTCAACGCCTCGCCTGTACCCTTAGCATTGTCATACCAACCGATGAACTCGTCACCATCCTTCACAGGAGTTGGGATGGTGTAAGCAGAACCTTCGATCTTGCTTGGCAACTCTACCTCTACGATGGTAGTACCAGTTGAACTGCCAGCGTGTGCTGCTTGGTATGCTGGACCCCATTTCTCTGGCTTACCAGCTTCGCTGAAGTTCTCGGATACTGGATATGCGTCGTGGATGGATTGCAAGAAGAATGCGGCAATCGCATAGCGCCATGCAGCTGCGGTGAGGTCGTCGGTCAAGCTTGTTTGTACGCTCATGATGTATGTCTTGAGCCATGTCCACTCTGCTTTGCCGAAGGCTGCTTGTACGCCAGCAGCGGTTAGCTTACCACAGATCACGCGGCATGCACATGGTGCATTGGCGTCGTTGTGTGGTTGACCTGCACCCTTAGAGATGATTTCCTCCAATGTTCCGAGAGCAGATGAGAGCCCCGCTGCCTCTTTGAAACTTTTCCACAACTCCTCTTGGGTAGGTACTGGCACAGCATCTGCGCCGGTCATCTCTTTGACTACCTTACCGCCGTTCAATACCCATGTCACCTTAGCCTCACGCCATTTAGCATATACGGTTCCCTTCCATCCTACAGGTAATACGGTCAATGCCTCGCCTGTACCGTTAGGATTGTCATACCAACCAAGGAAGACATAACCTGTGCGAGTTGGAGTAGGGAGGGTGTATGGAGCACCTGTGATCTCCTCTGGCAACTTGGTGGTACCTACGTTACCGCCGTTCAATACCCATGTTACATCGGCAGGATCTGCCTCACGCCAGATAGCGTAGAGTGTACCTTTCCAACCAGCTGGGATAGAGGTGAGTGCGGTACCTGTTCCCTCTGGGTTGTCGTACCAACCTACGAATACATAACCGTCCTTCACTGGAGTAGGCAATTTATATGTCTCTTTAACTGAGTATGGCAAGCTTGCGCTTGAACCAGTAGCAATCTGATAAGCTTGTCCCCATGCTTCAGGTTTACCTGCGGTAGCGAAGTCGGCTGTGTTAGGCCAAGAGGTACGTTTCTCGCAGTTGAAGAAACTGTGCAAACTCCAGCGCCAGAGTGCTTCCATGCCTTCTGCATTTGGATCGTTGGTCAAGGTATAACCTTGAGCTGCAGATACTTCAGTGATGTACTCACCTAGCCACTTGTACTCAGACTTGTCATCAGTCATAATCTCACACGCCTTAGTCAAGAAGGTAGATACGGCGGAGATAGGTTGGTCTGCACGGTTGGTTCCGTAGTATGTGTTGAAGTATGGCTTGAAGGTGTTCCAAAGCTCTTCGTTGGTAGGAACTGTACCACCAGGCACGCTACCGCCATTCAACTCCCATGTGATATCTGGGTCTTCTGGGCCAACGTATGGATCGGTACTTGGGCTACCCTTCTCCATGAAGATTTGTGGATAGATAGTCTTATCTGCGGTTACGGTCACCTCTTGTACCAAATCTTTGTAACCTGCTTTGTGTACGTAGAGGGTATATTTACCTGGTGCCAAATTCTCGAACACGAACACACCGTTGTAGTTGTGGTCAGTAGTATAGTAGTCTTGGTTAGAGAGTTTACGTTTTACGTAGTTGTAGCAGTCGGTCTTAATTACCTCTTTTGCTTCGTTGCGCAATACGATTTTAGCGCCGTTGAGTGGCAAATACTCGTCGTTAGAGCCAGTATAAGGGATATAGTATTTGTGGCTAAATTTCTCAGTCTTAGAGCGAACATAACCCATGATATAACCTACTTTCTCGCCTGCTTTGCCGTAGTAATCTTGAATACCACGGAAGTAGCGAATACCCTCTTGGCGGCACCATTCTGGGCTCAATGCACGGTGACGAGCTGGGCTATAGGTGTGGAAGTAACCCTCTGACAAGTAACCTGGGATGTTGTGCTTCAATGCGCCCAAGTAACCATAGGTAGAGGTGGTGTTGTAGAAGTCCAAGTCACCTAAGATACGTGGATTGCTAGGCGAATAGTAGGTGGTTGGTTCTGGACCGCCGCCGCCATTAGGCTTGCCTGGGTTAGTCCAGAATGCTTCGTACAAACGAGTCACACACGCTTTGGCCATCTTGTCACTATTGGTCACACCTGGTTTGCTGGTGTAACCACGCCAAAGGATAACTGGGTAGTTAGCAAACTTACCATTGGCACCACCCAACTCGCCTTCAGGACCAGCGTTAGAGTGAATAGAGATATAGTAGTCTGCACCGTAGTTCTCTGCCTCTGTACAGATGGTAGAGAGGGCTTTATTAAATTCGTTGGTACCGCTACCGCCAGAAGCGCGGCGTGACATTTTTACACCATAACCTGCTCCCAAGAGTTTCTCCTCGAGCATAAATCCTTTCCACAAATTGGTGTTAGACTCGAAGAATCCGAGGGTATCACCAGCTGCATAGTTAACGGTTGCCATTGGACGGCAGTTAGCTCCCCAGCTACCATGACCAGGGTTAATATATACTTTGAGTGCGCTAGCAGACATTGCGAAGCAGCACAATGCAAAGAGGGATAAAACTAGTTTTTTCATAATCCTTGCCTTTAAACTTTAAACTATTTAACATTCAATACATACATCTCGCCAGCTGCGGTAGAGAATGCAATCTTACCTTCAGTTGCGAATGGATAGATAGCCATTGTGTTTTTGCCTACTAGGATTTGGCTCTTGCCGTCCAAAGTGTAAACAACGATAGCAGAAGCGGTCAATACGGTGCCGTCATCTTCGTCAGCCATACCTACGATGGTGTTGTTGTTGTACCATTGTGCGGCGCGGCAGTGATTGGTGATTTTGCGCACGTTATTGCCGTTGATGTCGCATACGAAGCAACCTTTACCAGAAACGTAGTACAAGATCTTGCTACCATCTGGTGAGATGCTAGGCCAGTTGTATGCCTCGTTTGTTCCGTTAGGAGTGAGAATAATGTTCTTGCCGTTGTGGTTGAGCACCATGTGGAGATCTTCGTTTACGGCTACGGTAGAATTAGCGTCGGCTGCTACTAGTTGAGCAGTACCGCGTTGAGCTTGTGCACGAACCACAGCCTTGCCCTCTGTCATGTTGTGTTGCATGATGTCGTAACGGATCAATGGGTTGTTGTCGTGACGTTGGCGATACGTGATCTTGCTGCCGTCTTGGCTGATCTTCACGTTCCATCCTGCGCCTTCTGCTTCGGTAATGATAGCAGTCGCTTGGGTGCTCAGGTCATAGCGAACGAGACCTTTGTTGTCCATGCTGGTGAGGAGTAGGTAGTCGCCTTTAGGACTGATGCCTACCACTTTGCCTTCCTGAAGACCAGGAGTAGCAACCTTGCGCGTAGATACTATTTCTAGTACTTGCGCTTGTGCAATAACGCTCACGAGAGCGATTGCAATCAGTAGAATGGTTTTTCTCATAAATATTAAATTTAAAATTGTTATTTAATGTTGTGTATGAACTAATCTCTATAATTAGCCCGCAAAATTACAACTTTTTTTTGACATACGCAAATATATATGTGTTTTTTGTAAAAAAACCATCGCCTTTCACCTCATAGCCCATACCCCATAGCCCGCAGGGCGTCCAATAGGCGCAGCCGTCCCATAGCCTATACCCTCTCACCTATTGCCCATAGCCCATCGCCCATTACCCCATATTTCGGTGTAACTTTGTTAAAATTCTTAAAAGTTTTCCGCCTTTTCTTCAATTTGTCATTTGTTTACCCTTACGCTATCTTTGGTTTAGGGATAAGCAAGATGTGGGACTAAAAATACGACTTAAATTTTAACACAAATTAAGAATATCGTCGTAGTCATATGTCGGCATAGACGGCTAATTTATAAAATACGTCCACGCGCGCGAACGTATTTTATAAATTAGCCGTCTATGCTGTCAGTTGTGGAGCCTTGTAATTGGAGTGAATATTCGTAAAATATTGAATATAAATATTTTGTACTTTTGATTAAAAGACTGTCACAACTGACACCTGTTCTCTTCTGTCAGTACTGGCTAGTTGTTGGATGTAGACAGATGATTTGCTTCTGGCAATATATGGTTGTTAAAAATAGTTAATATTTTTTTGAATGTATATACTTGTTGACATCATGTGTAGTTCTAGAAACTATATACTGGTTGACATTTAATATCTCCTTGCCCTGGCGGGCAGAAATCTAAACAAATCTTTTTTGCACGCTTGTCTCCTTGCTCCTTTCAACATTCTCCGAAATATATTGCCACCGCTCTGCATTTTGGGGAGCATTCCAAAACGCAACCGCTGAATCTTAAGTAAATGTGGCATGTTGTTGGAATATTTATCTTTCGCTCCATTCGCCGTTTAATCATGCGCAAGATTCTCCCCGTCTTTACACCTTACACTCTACACTATACACTCTCTACCCTACGTCTTTTTGGTGGTCAGTAGTGGTGTGGACAGTACATGGGATAGATAGAATCTATCATTTTTGCAAAAAAATCCTCATTTTATTTGCATGTATCAAAAAAAAATCGTACCTTTGCGGGCTAGATAATGAGCAAAACAAGAATTTTATTAGCTTTTAATAATTATAAAGTAATAAAAATAAAAACACCAATCAATCCATATATATGTCTAAACCCACGCAAAGCGACAAAACATATTTTTGTGCAGTTTAGAGATTGAAAATTTCTATTTTTGTGCAGTTTAGAGGCTGAAAATTTCTATTTTTGTGCAGTTTACTTGCATATGTCAAAGATTTTCAGTAATTTTGCGCAAAATTTAGAATGATAAAGCAAAATGAAAGACTTAAAGCGAATATTATCAAATCAAAAAGCTGAGTTGGATCTTGTAGATTTAGAAGCTTTGTGCTCTCGAAAAGAGGAGCAAGAGATTCAATTGAACAGCAAACTAGCTCAGATTGTAATTGGCGTACGACGAAGTGGTAAGTCAACCCTTTGTATGAAAGTATTGATGCAAAGCGGGGTTCATTTTGCATATGTCAATTTTGATGATGAACGCTTGCAAAAAGTTGGAGTTGAGGAACTGGATGTTATACTACAGGAGTTGTATGCTATTTATGGTTCGTTCACTCATTTGTTCTTAGATGAGGTGCAAAATGTTGATGGATGGCATTTGTTTGTCAATCGTCTCCTTCGTCAAGGAATCAAATTAGTACTAACGGGTAGTAATGCGAATCTATTGAGTGGTGAATTGAGCACACACCTCACTGGTCGCTATCACCAGATCGAGTTATATCCTTTTTCTTTTTCGGAGTATTGTACGATAAGAGGGGTTGATGCGCATGGTATGACGACCAAAGCTTATGGTTTGCGTGATAAAGCTTTGGATGAATATCTCATGAGTGGTGGATTTCCAGAGTTGATAGCTTCGCCAGAAATTAGTAAGCGTGATTATCTCTTCTCGTTGCGTGAGGCTATAGTAAAAAAAGACATATGTCAACGCTATAAAATTCGCTACAAACAGACTTTATCTGATTTAGCAAATCGTTTATTAGATTGGTTCTGTCAAGAGAAGTCGTACAATGATATTGCTAAGGAAATGAGCATTAATTCTGTACACACAGTCAAGAATTATATTACTTATTTACAAAATGCATATCTATTGTGTCTTCTGCCTAAATTTTCGCTTAAGAGTAGTGAGCGTAATTCGGCACGTAAGATGTATGCCGTGGATAATGCTTTTATTTCGCAACATGAGAATGCACTGTTGACAGAAAGTTTTGGCTTACGTCTTGAGAATGTAGTGGCGGTGGAGCTCCTGCGTCGTTTGCATTCAGAGTATGAGCAGTTGTATTACTTGCGTAAGGTTCAAGATTTCGAGGTGGATTTTGTGGTGGTTGAATCATCTCATGTGCGTGAGTTGATACAGGTGACATATGATTTTGTAGAACCTTCGGCAAAGTTGTATAATAGAGAAGTTAATGGACTAATCAAAGGCTCCCACTTAACTCGTTGTGATAACTTAACGTTGATTATGATGCGCGGTGAACCTAGAGATATACAAGTAGATGGAAAAATAGTACATTGCGTACTGGCTGCGGATTGGCTCCTGCAAAGATGATTGGGGTGACAACATAACAATTTTGACAAAGTTTAACGATTAATTATTAATAACCAACCACCAACGCTTTAGCACTCAACGTCAGCCCCGCTGACACACAACGCGCCTTGGCGCACACAACGCTCGCCTAGCGAGCAGAAAGCGTAAAACACAAAACACTACATATACCATGAAGAGAATTTTACTACTGATTTCTACTTTGATTATATCGATTGCTACTGCTTTTGCCGCTGATCCAAATCCGTATGCATACAACTTAAAAAAGATAAGTTATGATGACAATAGCAAAACCTTGGTGATAGGTTACTCTCTGAATGCACCTGCGGATTCGATATTTGTTTACGCAGAGGATGCGGGTGGTAGAAAATATCAGCTTTGTCATCTTGGTGCAAGAGGTGCAGGTGATCACACTGAAAGTCTTCAATTGTTATATGCAGACGATGTCGACATTTTGCCTCGAAACGAGCAGTTAACATGGGGTATCGCTGCTAAGGGTAAAAAATATAGTACCCATCAAACTTGTGACAGAAAGATTGATTCGCACACGCCATTTTCTATATCCATAGATAGGAATCCTAATAGCGACTATTTCGGTAGAGTTATAACTACGCAGGCCAATAATAACTATTCTGTAGGTCTCTATGCATATGATGCTGGTTTTCGTGGAGGATACTATTGCTTGGATCCCGATCCCGATGATGTATATTTGGGAAAAAATCAAAATTGGTATGATGATACCTTTCTTACTCCCTATCGCGTTCGAATCATACAAGACGGTTCAGGAAGAGTGCTCGTATCTTCTGCTGCCGTAGGACAGCCTACCTATCTCTGGTGGGTTAACCCCGACAATCTTAATGATTGGAGAGAGTTAATTCAATCACACATCATGAAAGAATATGCTCCAGTGGGACTTAAGAACAAAGAGTCAGATTCGATGGGTAATATTGATTTTGATTTGCAAGTTGATGGCGATAACTTGAATATCTTGCTGTTTGGTTCATCCATTACTACGGGCGACCAAACACTGACTGGGGATGCATTACATAGTGGTATATACACTTGTAATCTATCGGATTTGAGCGGTGGAAGTTATCGCGCTCTGACTGAAGACAACAGATTAGGAGGCAGCCCTCACCCTCAAATAACCAGATCAAACTACCTGTCATTCTTAAATGGACATACACAGTTTGACCAATTTGGAGGCGCTTGGTTCTGCGGATATGGAGTCGAGTCAAACCAATTCCCAGAATCGCCTGCTTTAGTTCACTTTATTGATGGAGACGCCTCTCGCGCACAGCAATATGAAGATAATGATTATATCAAACGCAAAAGCGTGGGCTCTGCTTCCATCTGCTACAATAAGACCTTTGATCGTTTTGCTATCTCACAAGGTAATTTAGCCAACGAAGCTCGAATCTACAATGTGTCTCAGGCAGAAAATTCTCACCCCGTTTTATCTAATGGATCAAGCATAGATATTTTTTCCGCTTCAGGCACCAAATATATCGTTGATATGTGCTGGGATTATGCTGACAACTTGTATCTATGTGTTCGCAATAGAGATGCTGCGTTACAAGGTGTTTGGGTAATCGCTGCGGCATTGAACGGCGATACTACTTCTACACCTGCTCCAATCAATAAAGGAAATGAGTTTACAATGACTTGTAGAGATGTTCAGCATCGAGTTACAGCAACTAGCTCGATATCTATGTCTTGCAAGATACAAAATGCAGATGGAACTGATTTTGTGGATGGTTGGTATGATGAATGTTCTAAAATCACGCTAAAGGCAGTGCCTTCTGCTGGATATAAATTCTTAGGTTGGAAAAAGGATGGCAATTTAGTAAGTACCGATTTGACTTATTCGTTTTATGTGACACAGGAAACGAATATTATGGCGATGTTCGAGTATGCGGTGTATAATGTGGAGTGGTTTGGTTTATTCCAAAGCAGGGAAGATATAACTGATTATTACGAAGGTGCTAATGCGGAGATGGATAAAACTAAAAATACTCGTTTGTGGCGATTATTTCAAGTGGAATACAATGCCAAAGAAACTGACCGAACTGATCAAGGCAAACTTGGGGGAGATTATAATGTTGCAGGATTTCTTACGTATAGCGGTACTTTGGACTTTATGACTAATACAAATAATCCGTTCTATTGGTTGGCGAAGTATTTTACTCATATTTTAGGTTCTAATACGATTAATAAATTTGCAAATTCAGCAGGCTACAATGTTTGGGGTTTTCATTTATATGCCTTTATCAATAGAACAAATTATAGTAAAAATTCAGCAGGAACAGATGCTAGTAGTTTTCTCTCTGCGTATCCGCATGATTTTTCAAAATTCCCAGCAGCAGGTAATCCCGATAGGTGGCGTAAATTCTGGCTGAAGGAAGAATGTGGTTTAGATACTTTGTTGTCATATGATAAAGATCTACCCAAAACTTGGAATCAACGTACCCCTCCAACAGGTTCTATTACGGTTTCGGGGCAAGGAACGTTAAAACCAAGCGATTGGTACAAGTGGAACAATCAAGCAGCTAACCCAAACAAACTCCTTGCTTGGTATTACGATGATAAGAATAATCCTACTTGGCCTGCGAATCCAACCATTGTTCGCAATGTGTATAAAGATGGCGCTCTTTTCGCCACCTGGGTAGATAAGTCTATTTCTGAGGATGAAGACAAACAGCAAAAGAACTCCGATGTGATTTATCTCCTCAACCACCACAATGGTACGCACAATATTGAAGTGGATAGAACATTGCAAGCCAATATGTACAACACCTTCTGTTTGCCATTTGGTGTCAATGCCAAATCTCAACTCCCTTCTGAATTGCAAGATGCTACTTTTGTGAAATTCGGTGGAGTAGAGAATTTGTACGAGACTTCTGGCGACGAGGTGGCAGTGTTGAACTTCTCTGAAGTGACATTCTCAGGAGCTGATACCCTTGAGGCTGGTAAACCATACTTAGTTTTGCCTAAGAAAGATATTTCTACTAGCAAAGTATATACCAATATCAAAACCGGTTACAAGAATGGCGATAAGAACAATCCTACTGTAGTTGAAAGAGCCAAAACTGTTACCCAGGAAACCGCTAATGGTGGTCATGTTTCATTCTGCGGAACGATTAATTCAGTTAGTATTCCAGAGCAAACAGTTATTCTTGTAGCAGATAGTCGTTTGGCCAAAACAACTGAGGCTGGTAACATGTTGGGACTTCGTGGTTATTTTATAGTGGATGATCCATACATTCAAAGTCTTGCAGACGATGGCAAACTCTATCTCTCCATGAAGAAACCTGTGACTACCTCTATCCCAGTTGCACCAGAGGCAGAGCAACAAACCAAACCCGAAGTACGGAAGATCATGCGTGACGGTCAAATCTACATCCTCCGTGGCAACGAGGTATATACCATCACAGGCCATCGTGTCAAATAATAAATGAACATATCTAAAACGATATAACACACTCGGTTATGAAAAGGATAACAACTTTACTTGTTTGTATTTTATCGGTCGCCGCTATGTGGGCGTATTATGATGTTAACAACTACGCTAGCGAGTTGTCTTTTCCTAATGGTGCAACCATGACTCAAAACCATACAATCAACGTAAAGTTTTTGGTTCAAGCGCCAACTAAAGGTGTCTGGGTATATTTGGATAAGGATCACAATGGAAGCTTTGAAACAGAGATTTATAGCAATCCAAATTTAGTCATTGATGTGTCTAATAAGGAAAATTTAACCTACGGAACTGTGACATGTACTCTCCCTAACGACATAGCTCCAGGAGAATATAGGTGGGCAGTCAAAGTTAAAGGATCACAAGATCATAGCGGATGGACGAAACCACATGAAGCTCGTAATAAAGAGTGGCGAAGATATATTTTTAAAGAGGCGATGGGTGTGGCTGTAGATTGTAGTTACGAGAGTGCTTATCTTGGCTGGTCGTATATCACCGAAAGTCATGGAGGAACAACAGATGCAATAAATCTTTCTTCATCATACTCCAACTATACTCGATCTACAACAGATGGTATTTATGTGTTTGACTCCTATATGGGACAAAAGAAAAACCCATATACGGGTAACATTGATTGGTGTACTGAGTCAAAGGATTATGAACAAGGACCTTTCCGTGTTTGTACTGATGATGAAGGATACGTATATGTTTGCGAAAATAGACCAACAGCAGACTATCCGGATGACATATTGGTGCGAAGAATGCATCCTAGTAAATTGAATGAGGGCATGCAAACGGTATTGACGCAGGGACATGTACCTTCTGGCATCGCTGGACGAATTCACTCCATTGCTGTTACTAAAAAGACGAATGGTGATAAAGTAATGTATGCTATCCTCGGAGGTACTTCTAAGGGAGTCTTGACTGAAAATAGTGGTAGGTTGTGTGAGTTTAAAATGACTGATAGTGGAAGTTCTATTAGTATTTCTCACCAAAGAACTATAAATCTATATGAGCAAGGACTAATCAGTATATTCTCTACAATTGTCCCTGGCCAAAACGACGATGTGTGGATTTTTCAACACCGTGGTTCCGTTGAGGGGAACTTGCCATCTGGTATCCATCTTAACAGCGAATGGTCCGTTGCGGACGAGGATATTTACTTTATACAGTCAAAAAATCGTTTAAACTTGCGTGGTGCTGGAGCGGTGACTTGCGATGGAACAATAGTAGCAATACCCACTCAAATTTCCAACCATACTGCAATTCGTTTTTATAAGATAAACTATGATGGAAACGATAAAACTGTTGTAAAAAGTTTGACAAATTTAGAATGGGATCTGCAAGTCCCCAAAATGAAAGCTGGAGGTACTAGCACTGAATTTACTGGAAACGAAATGGTAGAAGGAATGGCATTTGATGTGGCGAATAATCTCTATTTTGTATCCGGTAATGCTGCTGATGCTGGCGACATGGTAGATCGTCTCTATGTATATGCCCTTCCTAAAACGGATAATTCACATACAACTCCAGCTCGAAGTAACTTACCTATTATCGTTCCTGGATCACAGATTACTTGGCATCCATACCCTTCTAGACCTAGCAATTATAATACAGACAAAGAATATAAGGATTGGATTACAAGCAAATATTCAAGTGCCGTAACCGAAGGTTATGTACCATTTACTCCAGAACGCGCTGGTTATATATTAGCGGGTTGGTACTATGGCAATGAGACTACGTATGACATCAACGATCCATACGACAAAAATACCCCTAAAGGTGGACACGTATGGGCACGATGGGTCAAAGCTACTTTTGAGGAAGGATATATCACTGCCTCCGTGCCATCCGATAGCTATTCGCGACAAGAGGTGGAAGAAGGAAAAGTCAACAGAAACATGGAACTAGTTTATCTCCTGCAAAACTCTTTCTATCTCCCAAACAACTCCTTGAAAGTCAATCGTAAACTGCAAGGTGGTATGTACAACACCTTTATGTTGCCATTTGCATTGACTCCAGCTCTGCGAGCAAACATCACAGACTCTGAGGGACAACCATTGGCAGAGGATGCTATCTTAACCATGCAAAATGTTACTTCACATACAACCAATGGCGAGACTCTATACGAATTAGTATTTGAGTCTGCAGATGAAGTGCCCGCATATCAACCATTCTTAATCAAACCAACCAACGATCTCACTGCCACTATGACTTTCCCTAATGTGTCTGCGGTAGAGGCTCTGCCTGTGCAACCTGCGGCTGAGATCGAGGGCGTGCGGTTTGTTCCAGTCTTCGAACCAACGATGATAGGAGGTGAGGAGTCTAATATCCTCATCTTGGTAGCAGACAACCGTTTAGCAAAACTGAATGGTGTAGGCGAAATGCTTGGTCTGCGTGGCTATTTTGATGCGGGTAATGCCTTCTCTTCTGCTTCGTATGTAATGAAGATAGTGGACAAGAACGGAGTAGTAACATACATTGGTGATGTCACGGCTCCTCAGAAAGGCTCTGTAGCCACCAAAATCCTTCACAACGGTCAAATCTACATCCTCCGTAGCAACGAAGTTTACACCATCACAGGACATAGAGTACGATAGCCGGTTGAGTAGTATGGAGTAGATGACGTCTGGACATCTTGACAACCTTTATTTAAAATCACGTACGCGCGTACGTGATTTTTATAAAATAGATGTCCAAACGTCCAGACGTCCGGATGTATAGTTGTTGCTATCGAAAAAGTAGACACTTAAGGTAGAAAAAAACAGAAATTTGGAACAAAAAATGGCGTAAAATTTGGAATGAAAATCCAAAAAAAAGCGTAATATTTGGAATTATTCTATAAAAAACTTGCTACTCCCCGCTTGGGAACGCAATTCTGTTAAACGATTAGTAAAGGCACCGAAGATACATTTTATGGACAATGGTGTGCTACAAACCGTTTTACAAAAACGCGGAGGACTGACAGGCAATGAGTTCGAAAGTCTAATTGTGGCTGAGATTTATAAGCAGATAAAGAATATGTTTGTTGATGCTTCGTTTCATCATCTTCGCACACAAGATGGCAAAGAAATAGACTTATTAGTTGAAGTGCAAGATGGATACTATGCTTTCGAAATCAAAATGGCTGAACATGTGCAACGAATAGATGCTCGACATCTAATGAATATAGAGCAAATTTTGGATAAACCTTTACTTCATGGATTTGTTATCTCAAATGACACAGAAACCCAGCATTTTTCAGATAAGGTTACTGCGTTACATGCAGCTATGTTTCTAGGTTAAGTACTACTTTTTTGCGCAAAATTTAGAACATTATTAGTTTATTGATACCATATTAGAGCATCTGCCTTACAAGCAGATGCTCTTTTCTACCTTATATACTATCTCGCGTGTGATAAACAGCAAGATACAAATAGTGTCTACTTTTAAGATCCGGTACACGTCAATTACACAAATTACCGAACAAAACAGTCTCAAGTTACCGAATTTGCAAAATAAATTTGCGTATTTCAAAAAAAAAGTAGTACCTTTGCAGCGGAAAATTGAATAGAAAAACGACTTTTTATCGTTTTCCTGTGCAAATTACCGCTACTAGCTGTCCCAAAATTGTCTTGGTTGTCTTTTATAACTGTTCTTGTTGTTATAAAACGAACTAACTATGGATGACCTCTTCTTGTAAAACGGCTGATGCGTGATCAAAAATAGGGCATTGATTTTTGGGCTTACATGAATTTCTGCGGACTTTTTGAGAGTATCTGATAAAATGTCCGCAAAATTTGACAAGGGAATCATAAGTCGCTTATTATCAATATAGATTATTTGTTTAATCAACTTGGGATTTTTGGGTTTTTCGGGTTTTTAAAATTCTCAAAAACCCGAAAAACCCAAAAATCCCAATGTTCCTTGTTATTATATTCAAACGGCAATTATCGAGAAAAAATTGACCGAACGCCTTAGTTCATACTTATCTTCCCCGATACCACTCCGAAGGGATACCGAAAGGATACCGAAGGGATAAGCAAGGGATATGAATCACATAGTAATCACATACTAATCTCATAGTAATCACATAGTATGAACCCGTTATAAACCCGTAAAGGACAGGGATTCATAAAAACAAAGGGGATCTTACTGTCGTGTTATATGTTTGATAACATATAATGTGTTTTTTATTTGCATATCTGAAAAAAAAGTGTTATCTTTGCAGCCGTTTTTCGCGCGCGTTGCGCGTGTGAGCATTCATCTTCTAATTAGACAACGAATAATAAAAACAAAACACCCCATATC
The DNA here is from genome assembly GCA_045532335.1 of Paludibacteraceae bacterium. Classification (GTDB taxonomy): domain Bacteria; phylum Bacteroidota; class Bacteroidia; order Bacteroidales; family Paludibacteraceae; genus Colicola. The sequence continues at coordinate 10,319 of JAZSFR010000019.1, read as the reverse complement.
ATGAAGAAGATTTTACTATCTATCGCATTCGCATTGATAATTTCAGTAACAGCATTCGCTGCCCAACTCAACCCCTTTGCGTACAATTTGTATGTTACAGAGGAGAATGGGCAACCAAAGTTGCATTTCTTTCTTAATGCAGACGCAGATAGAGTTCGAGTGATATTGTCAGATGGGGAGCAAGATTATGTACTACGTGATTATCCAACCTCTCAAAGTGAATTGCCGTATGTGCCTTATAACGCAGATGGCTATGCAACATTCATAACAGACGAAGATGTGGCACGTCTTAATTTGCCAGTTGGTGAAGATTTAAATTGGAGGATCGAGGTAAATGGTAAAAAAATATCTGCCCCAGCGTTAACTTCTCAAGAGATTCCATTCTATTGTCCTCATGCGTTAGCGATTGATAATAACCCTGAGTCACCATATTTTGGGCGTGTATTGGTGGCAGAAGCTCGACATAATGTAACGGTAAGTGGAAATTATGTGTCGAAAGAGAATGGGAAAACTAAAGCAGGAATTTATGCCTTTAGACCTGAATTGTTAGAAAATGATAATCAGAACAAACCTGTTGCTTGGTTTGATCCAGACCATGAAAATAAAAAGCAAGTATATACAGGTAATAAGGATTTTACACGGCAGATATCTTTTAGCGATAACAATAGTGGTTATCAACCATGGATGGTTCGTATTTCAGAAGACGGACGAATTTTTGTTTCGTCAGCAGATGCACGTCAAGATGGCTGTGTAGTTTGGGAATTAAATCCTGATAACTTGAATGAATGGTCTGAACTAATTAAAGGTGATTTAACAGCTTATACTGGTCAAAGTGATGTAACCGATGGTGTCTATCATGTAAAAGATGCAAAAGGAAACTTCCTTGCTGGCGTCAATTGTAGTATGGATGTGAAAGGCAGTGGGGAAGATTTGAAACTATTATTGTATTCTGTGGATCGACACGGAATGTTGTCATTTGTTGTCTCGAATTTTCAATTGCATGAATATGCTATAGGAAAAGCAAGAGAGTTTATAGGAACACCTCAGCGAATTAACCACTTTGGACAGACTCGCTACGCTCATGTTAGTAGTAGTGCTAAAGTGTTTTATGATGGAGATGTTGGTTTTTGGTTTGGAGGCTGTAATACTGGAGGTACCGGAGATATTGTCTTTGCTCATGCTAGAAGAAATGGTAATGATTATGTCCGAAAATCATGGGGAGATAATGAGGATACTTACCATGGAGGTAGTGGTGTTAAGACCCATAAACTTTATGATGGAGAAGAAATTCTGTTCAAAGGTATGAGTGGGCGTAGATTACTATTCTATAGTGTTTCACGAAATGGGGATGGTACGCCAACATTAACTACGAAATCATGGGGAATTGAATTGTCTGCTACGAAGAATAGCAGATGCCAGGATTTTGTTGTGGATTATGCAGATAACTTGTATGTGGTTGATAACAACAACGAGAAACTGATGACTGTTGCGCTACCATATAGCGGAACAGTTTCCACACCAGCACCATCTAACGAAAAGGTAAAAATAGGTTGCAAAGAAGGCATGTATACAGTCTCGCTTGTGTGCAACGAGGCAATAGGGTCTGTAGCTGGAGCCGGCACGTATCAAGGTTGTGTTGATCAAGCTACCGTTACTGCAACGCCAAAAACAAGTGACTATCGTTTTACGCAATGGAGCAATGGCGTAACAGCTAATCCATATACCTTCACAGTAACGGGAAATGTTGCTTTGACTGCTGAATTTGAGCAGATTAATCCAATTCCATGTGTAGTGGCATACAATCTGACATGTCGCTTCAACCATGCAAGACAGACGTACACATTCTCTTTTTATGCAAATACCAAACCCACGTTGGGAACAATCGTCTTCTACTCTGAAGCCAAAACTGAGATAGGAAGATATAATATCACGCAAGATTTGATAAAGGGTGACAATATAGTGGAAGTGCCGACTACTATGATTCCTAATTCGGGTTCTGGATCGGATATCTTGTGGGAGGTGGAGCTTACCGCACCCGATAATACGATGATTGGTGAAATCTACAACGAGGGTGACAATGGACACAATCTATTGCACATGACAATAGACGACAATCCGCATTCTGATTTTTTTGGTCGAATATATATGGAGAATAGTATTGCACGCAGTGCAAGCCCTCGAGGGTATTTTTACATTTACGACTATGCATATAATTTTGTAGAGAAGATTGTTACAGGGCAGAAAGGTAATACTTTGGGCTACTATGGTCGTCCGGCAGTAGACAAAGATGGATGGGTTTATTGGACCGATTTAGATTATACAAACGGTGGAATTTTTACGATGAATCCATACACATTAGAAACTTCGCCATTCTTTACTTATACTGACCGAAACACAGAGACAGGAGTCTTAAAAAATGGTAATACGGTTGTAGGTTCTTCATATTCAACATGTGATATTTATGGAGAAGGTAAGGATACTAAACTATATACAATCAACCATAATGCAGAAGGAACACTTAAACAAGATGGATTGGCAATTTATAATATCGGTCAAACTGATGGAACTATAAAGCGTACGGGATGGGGGAGTGCACCATCAACGACTATGACTATAAATAATGCGGGTAATTATTTCTTTAGTGTCGTAAGTTCGAGTCGCGGTGCGTGGCTTGTTTGTCATCGAACAAAAGCAACGAGTGATTATGTTGTATTGCAATTTTATAATCAAGAGGGAACTCAAGTCTATAAGTCATCTCCTGAGGTTTTAAAAGGTTGCCGAGGAGCAGGTTTGGCCGTTTCGAATGATGAATCGAAATTAGCTATAGCAGCATTAAATAAAGTAGATGATGCTCAAGAATGTTTGTATATTAAAATATTTGATATCTCATGGTCAAATAATCAACCTTCGTTGACCTTAATAAATGAGTACAAAACACAATACACGGTTATACCTAGTATGCATTTTGATTATGCAGGCAATTTACTTGTTACTGCTGGAAAATCTAGTACGGGATACAATATTGGTTCTAAAAATGATCCGACTAATCAAGCTGATAATAAGCATCGTCTTGTGATTTACACCCTGCCTAAGTCGCCCAATAAAATCACTGTTCCTGCTCGCTATAGCCAGCGCATACCAGGATTAATCGTGGACGAGCGTGAGGAGGTGAAACCTATTACCGAAGAGGCGACATACAAAACTGCTATGGTGAATCGTCCACTCGTGGCTGGAATGTATAATACGCTTTGTTTACCTTTCAATCTTGCTTCGTTGACTGGGACACCATATGAGAATGCAAAGGTGTTGAAATTTACAGGTACTAGCACTGAGGAAGATAATACATTGCTACTTCATTTTCAGGAGGTGTCATCAATAGAGGCTGGTGTACCTTATTTGATTCAAACTAATGTAGAACTAGGGAATGAAGTGATTTTTAATAATGTGTTTTGCCCAATAATCTCAGATAAAAACCCCAGTGGCGGTATTAGTCATACTCCAGAGAATTGTAATGTTACTTTCCATGCTGTAATGAGTCCGATAGTTCTCGCTGATTACACAAATACTTGGTTCTTGGTTGCCAATAATCGTCTAGCAGTACCAACAGAAAGTGGGGCAATGTATGGATTGAGAGGATATTTTACGTTCAATGGCCCCCAAAATATGCCAGAGAAAGCATCAATAACTATGGCAAAACCTACGCCCACTGGTGATCAATATCAAGTGGTGAATATACCTGTGATTACACCAAGTGTGCAAAAAATAATGTACGATGGACAAATCTATATCCTCCGTGACAACGAGGTGTACACCATCACTGGCACTCGTGTCAAATAACTAATAAAACCAATACGAAAATAAATATACCCTATATCATGAAAAAACTTTTACTCTCTGCCGTATTTGCAATGGTTGCTCTAACAACCACCTTCGCCGCAGATCTTAATCCGTTCGCGTATAATCTTAAGTCGGAGTATAACGATAAGTCACAGACTTTGACGATTAACTTTACGCTCAACGCGCCTGCTTCGTATGTGAAGTTGGCTATCTCCAATGGTACAAGAGATGTTTGGACGAAAGAGTATTTCGCTAGTAGCTATCAAGCAGGCAAAGTGCCAAAGGCTACTTATACCGAAACAATTGATGCTCTTACCCTCCCTCAAGGAGAGGAGTTAACTTGGCGTGTGGATGTTAAAGGTGCTGCGGTGGCAAGTCCAACTTTCGTGAAAAACGATGTGCGACTATACGCTCCTACTTCTGTGGATATTGATAATAATCCCGAGAATGCCAATTTCGGTACGGTGTTTTGTGTGGAGGGCTTGAATGGTGCTTATCAAACTAGTGGTTATACCGGTTATATCAGTTATGAAGACGGTGCGGGTTTGTATGTGCTGAATGCGGATGGAACGGCTAGAAAAATGCCTTATCAAACCACAAAAGTTAGATATGGCTATAACGGTGGTGTGGTAAATGAACCTAATAGAACTAGACCTTTCTTTGGGAATAATGGCACAAATGATTTGAAGGGCTATCATGCTTATCGTGTACGTGTTTCTGATGATGGACGTATTTTTGTTACGGCTTTTTCAATTCATGGTCATGTGCTATGGGAGGCAAAGAAGGATTGTTTTAGCGCTACCACACAAGCAGAATGGAGTGCTAATACAGGTTGGTATAAGATAATGACTACAGCAGATTCCAATACGAAGATGGCGACTACCAAGCGAGATTGCTCGCATACCTATTGTGGTATCTACAGTCTATATGAGGGTAATGCAACGAGCGGCAAATTTATCGCAGGACCTAATCTGGGCTTTGATGTGCGAGGGGCAGGTGATCAGTTGAAATTATTGATGTTGGCGGGGTGTCAACAAGCGATTGTGTATTCCACGCCAGCTCACTTCTATTGCGATGAATATGATTTGGGCACGAAAAGATTGTGGAATACCCAACCTAGCAGACGTATTTTTGCAGGACATTCTACTGGTATTGATATTGTAAACCCACAAGGTGTACAAGTCCAATACGATAAGAGCGGTAATGTGTGGGTGTGTCAACACCGTGCAGGAACGGATAATACCACTTTGGCGAGGGTAAATCGCGCGTCAGCAGCAACACAAAATGATAAAGATAAAAATATTACAGGTGGGCATCTAGATTATTCGGAGTCATCACACATTTATCGCCGCTGCGGTGCGATTCGTTTTAATGAGGATTTTACACAAGTGGCTATTGCTAGTAATGCCAATCCTACAGCAGGAAATAATCAAGGTGGCGGCTTTACGGTTTATCCAGTAGATCAATCTACGGGTTTGCCTATTTGGAACTCAGGAACGCAAGTGAATACAAATAGTAAGACAGGTGTTTCTTTGATGGACTTTGCTTGGGACTATGCAGGCAACTTGTATATCGCAGCGGATGCCGCAACCAATGGCGAGCGTATTGCGGTCTATGCAATGCCACACACTGCAGACCGAGTGGTTTCTACTCCTGCGGCGTCTAGATATGCGTTTACCGTAAGTTGCCAAGCAGGTAAGCAATGTACTGTAACTACAATATGCAATCCGTCAGAAGCGGGCACCATCACTTGTTCGGTGACGGGCAATACAAGAGCAGCTGGTGTGTTGAATCTAGAATCGTGTACGGAACTAACCGTGACAGCTGTTCCTGAAGATGGTTATAAATTCATCAACTGGACAGATGGCAATGGCAATGTGCTGTCTACCAATAAGGAATTCACTTTCTATGTGACAGAAGATATTACACTCAAAGCCAACTTTGAATATGCTACCTATACAGGCATCGTCTGGAAAAATCTGTTCCTAAATGGCGAGGATATTGCGGATAGAACAGCAGGGTATCATGAAAATGTTAATGAAAGATTGTGGAGATTGTTACAGGTCTCATTCAATGCGTATGCAGGAGACAAAGATGACCAACCAATGGTGCCCGTTTCGAAAACGAAAAGTTATGAGCATTTTAAGCCAGCAGCATTTCTTACTGGTAGAGCAACAAAGTGTAAAGAATTTTTGACCACTTCAGAATTGTTTGCATGGTTTGGTAGTTATTTGATAGAACATGGTTTAAAGGCTAGTGGTTCAGCAGGAGGTGCATGGATATACTATCCTGGATTGTTGATAAATAGAGCAGACTCTACATATAATAGTGATAACGCTCTATGTAACAATATGGCAAATGGAGCCTATGATAGAGGAGGTGGTGATATGTGGACTAATCAAAGTGTAAATTGGGATTCTTTTAATAAGTATGGGAAACCAGAATATTGGCGTCCATATTGGGCAGAACATGCATGTAACTTGCCAATGACCATGAAATATTCGGATTATATGCCAACGGTAGCAACATGGACACGTCCTAGTTGTCCTACTGGCTATATTACAAAGAATGGTACATCTACAAAAATTTATCCAAGTTCTTGGTATAAATGGAATCACCCACATACAGATGGCTTCCCTTCTGACCAGAAAGATGTTGAATACCAAAAATACTTTATTCTAGCATGGCGCAAAGGTAGTCCAACGGCTGAGGAAATTGTGCACCATGTGTACGAATCTAACATGGAACTGCACGCATGCTATGTCCTAAAAAATATCGACGAGGAAGATAGGGTGGATGTCTCCAAATACGACGCAAGCAATGACGATGTAATCAAATTAATGCAAAATAGACATTGGGTAAATCTTGATCCAGATACAACCAAACAGCCAACGCATACACTTACGGTAACGCGCAAACTCCGTGCAGGAATGTATAATACTATCTGCTTGCCATTTGGTGTAGATTTAAGTGGCTTACAAGATAACAACGAATATCATCATCCTCTAAAAGATGCGGAGGCATGGGAATTGGATACCCAAAATCCTACTTCTTCGCTCTATGATGCGTCAGGTGATCCTGTGATAGTACTGAACTTTAATAAAGTAACTGATCTAGAAGCGGGTAAGCCATATCTAATCAAACTCAAAGGAAATGAGGACGTGACCACAGATATGACATTCTCTACTGTAAGTAGCAAACCATACGTATATCCTCAATCAGGTGGAGGTATCATCTTCCAACCTACCATTAATCCAACCCAAGTGCCAGAGGGCTCATTGATTCTTGTGGAGAATGGTCGTCTGGCGGAGACTACTACAGATGGCAGTATGTTAGGCATGCGTGCGTATTTCCAAATTGATGAGTCCAATCCTTTTGCAGCCAGTGAAATTAGACAACGCGCCGCAGAAGGTCGTGTCTATCTCTCCATGAATAAACCTGTCACCACCTCTATCCCTGTCGCACCAGAAGCAGAGCAACAACTCAAACCAGAAGTACGCAAAGTGATGTATGATGGCAAGATCTACATCCTTCGTGGTGACGAAGTGTACACCATTACAGGTCATCGAGTAAAATAAAAACTTCCCATTTTGTGCAATAAGAACTTGTAAAAATTATAAAACAAACATATCATGAAACGACCTTTATTACTTATCTTTGCGCTGTTTGTAGCCGCATCGGCGTTTGCACTCAAAGTGTATATCAATCCTGGTCATGGTAGTTGGGGTCCTAATGACCGTCCTATGCCTACCGTGTCATGTCCTAATCTTTCTTCTACCGGAAGACCCGACACCATCGGTTTCTATGAGTCCAATACCAACCTCTGGAAAGGATTTGCCCTAGAAGAGAAACTCCTAGCGGCAGGTTTTGGTGTGAAAATGTCACGCCGTGCTAGTGGTCCTTATCCATACACTAGTGCCAACGAAACATATAACAAAGCGCTGACTACCATCTGTAGCGAGGCAGAGAACTATGGTGCAGACTATTTCATCTCTATTCACTCTAACGCCGGTCCTGAAGGCGAATTAGGCGGTGCCAGTGGTAAGTTTGCTAGCTACCCTGTTATCCTATGGCGCGGTTATACCAGCAAACCTGGTGTGACCAATAGTGATAAGATGGCCAAAGCATGTGCCGCTCGCCTATACGAGATATTCTGGGCAACCCCTAAAACGCCTAGCGGCGGCGGTGGCCCAGAGCCAACTACCTACTATTCGCCTAGCAACCCACGTATCTTAGGTGACTTGGACTTCTACAACACCACTTCCACCTACGGTTATTTGGGCGCATTGAAGCACAATATCCCAGGTTACTTGTCAGAGGGTTACTTCCACACTTATAGCCCTGCACGTCACCGTGCACTTAACCCTGACTGGTGCCGTCAAGAGGGTGTGCGTTACTACCGCGGAATCATGGATTACTACGGCAAAGCAGGTGAGAAAGTGGGATATATCATGGGATACATCCGCTCTAAGACCGAGAAGTTCTCACATGCCAACTACATCCCTTACACCGGATCAAACGACGAGTACAAACCTATCAATGGCGCACAAGTATACCTCAAGAACGCTAGTGGCGACACCATCATGACTGATTGCTACCACTATGTGAAGCGTAAACGAACCAACCAGAAATACTACCTCACTGACAATAACTACAATGGCGTATTCGTATACGACAACCTAACTCCAGGAACCTACACCATTAGCATCAAAGCAAATGGTTACCAGGAATATAATGGAACCCTAACCGTAACCGCAGACAAGACTATCTACCCTGAGATCTTCCTCACACCAGGTTCCGGATCTACAGACCCTGACCCAGATCCAACTCCAGATCCCGATCCAAGTTTGCCAGCTGCGGCATCAGGATTGAACCCTTATGCCTATGGTTTGAGTGCGGAATTGGCAGAAGATAGTTCAACCATCAAAGTGAAATTCAACATCAACGCACTCGCTAGCACCGTCAAGGTGATCTTCAACGATGGTAAGAAAGACTATATAGCACGCAGTTACACCAATGTGAAAGCCGGTGGTTATAGCTCGGTGATCGCTATCGACACTATGCCTAAGGGCAAGACCATGTCTTGGCGTGTGGATGTGACAGGAGCAGGATTCACTACTGCTACTAAAATAGGAACCGAGTACTACTTCTACCACCCAACATCCGTGGATGTAGACCATAGTCCAGAGAGTCCACACTTTGGACGCATCTTGTGTAACGAAGCATACCACGAGATCAAAGGTAAGACTGGCACCGGTTCGGCTGGCGACTACACTACCTATAAGAGCCAAGCACTGGGTGCAGGTATCTACGAGTTTAACCCTAAATTTGAATATGTAGGAGCTTACAACGGCGGCAATACATTTGCTACCTATCGCCTAGATAAGACCTCAAGCAAAGCCTTAGCTCCTCACCGTATCCGTATAGCCGATGATGGACGTATCTTTGTGACATCTTTCAACGGTGGTGCGTCTTGGGGCGGTAAGATACTATGGGAGGTGAATCAAGACAATCTCAATACATGGAATCCAGCCTTTGGATATAGCAAGGTGAGCAGCACATCAGAGTTGCAAACTTCATCTAGCGAGTATATAGCAGCACCTAACATAGGCTTTGATGTGCAAGGCGGTGGCGACAATCTCAAACTGCTGATGATGTCGGCTACTAGCGACTGCTACGATTATGTAGAGGGTGCTTTCCGCTGCTATGAGTACGCATGGGGAAAGAAGACCACATGGAACACCGCTGTACAAAAGAAATGGTTTGATGGCAATAAGTCTAACAACTGCAATGGCACCTTCAAAGTAATTAACTATACCGGAGCCAATGTGCAATTTGATAACCATGGCGGTATCTGGGTTTGCCAATACCGTGCAAGTGCAACGGATACTTATCCATCGCTCATCTACTACGACAAGAACGGTGTATATCGTTTCCACGAAGTGATGAACAACCGTGGTGGCGGTGGTATGCGATTTAATAAAGATTTTACCAAAGTGATTATCTCTGGCGGTAATGGTTCAACTGGCGAGGCAACCGTTTATAGCATCAGCAATGATGCCAATGGTTATCCTACTAAATTGACCAAATTATACACCATCGCTATGAACCTCGGAACTAGTATGTGCGACTACGCATGGGACTATGCAGATAACGTATATGCGGTTAGTTACACCAAAGAGAAACTGGTGGCGTATGCTACCCCTCACGATGCCGACAAAGTGGTTTCAACTCCTGCGATGAGTAAATACGGCTTTACCCTCACCGAAAAATACACCGTAACCGCTAGTGCCAACGATGCAACCATGGGTACTGTGAGTGGTGCTGGTGTGTATGCGAAAGGTGCAAAAGCTACATTAACCGCCACCGCAAACGAAGGTTATGAGTTTGTTAACTGGACCATTAATGGTGAGACCATAACAACTAACCCAACCACCATAACCGTCAATAGTGATGTGAATGCTGTGGCTAATTTTGCACTT
>JAZSFR010000009.1:0-33277 GCA_045532335.1 Paludibacteraceae bacterium | reverse complement strand
TAGTTTGTTAATGGATAGTTAACCTATAGTTAAGAAAACGACATGTGGCAGGAAATGATGAAAAGCAAGTGCGGTTATTGCGGTTTTAGCGGTTATCAAGGATTTGAAAACCGCAATAACCGCAGAAACCGTAGAAACTGCGCGCTATCTTCAAAGAATATACCTACTGATTTTCAAGGAGAAAGAATTTTAACAGGGATATTTCTACGGACTTTTTGTAAGTGGTACTAAATATGTCCGTGGGAAGTCCGTGACTTATATCCCTGTTATCCCTCCGTTATTCCTCCGTTATTCCTTCGTTATCCTTCCGTTATCCCTCCGTAGTGGTATCGGAGTGGTAACGGTATTGCAAGGGTATTGCAAAGGTATTGTATAAACCCGTTATGAACCCGTAACGAACAAAGAATATCCCTATTCCAAAACTATACTAAAGGGTATACAAAAAACTGGCACGGAATTTGTCAATATCCTAGCGAACATAACCTAACCTCAAGTATGAAAATTTTGATTCTTTCCTGCAACACGGGCGAGGGGCATAACTCGTGTGCCAAGGCCCTGCAAATCGCCATGCAGCGGCGAGGTATTACCTGCGAGATTCAAGACACACTGGCCCTCGTTAGCGAAGGACTATCCCAACGAGTAGGCGATGCCTACCTCTTCTCAACCCGTGGATCACTCTTTGAGTTTGTCTATAAGTTCGGCGGGTTTGTGAGCGATAACATTGATGCTTGGCAGTCACTTGTTTATGGCGCCAATCGGTTGTACGCCAAGAAGTTATATGATTACATCAAGAATCACAATATCGATGTAGTGGTCTGCGTTCATCTCTTTCCTGCCGAGGCCATAACCGCTCTCAGGCGCAATATGCTCCTAGATGTCCCTAGTTATTTCATCATGACGGATTACACCTGTATCCCCTTCCTGCAAGAAACGGATTTGGACTACTATATCATTCCCCACGAGCATCTCATCGAGGAGTTTGTAGAGAAAGGACTGCCCCGCGAAAAGATAGTGCCAATCGGTATCCCTGTGGATGAAAAGAAGTTCAGCACACGATTGCCCCAACCCCAAGCCCGTGCCCAGATCATAGACTCCATTTTCAACGCCCACCTGCGTTTAGATGGACATTGGTACTTAGTGATGTCAGGATCCATGGGCTTTGGCAATGTGGAGCATCTGATCAAGCAACTGATCAAAGACATCCGCCCAGGAGACTCTATCATTTGCGTGTGTGGACGCAATGAGGGGTTGCTGCGCTCCCTGCAAGAGCAATTTGCGGAGCAACAGCAAGTCTGTTTGCTCGGGTTTACCAACCAAGTATCTGTGCTGATGGATGCATCGGATGTTATTTTTACCAAGCCTGGCGGCATCACATCCACAGAAGCGATAGTGAAGAATATCCCACTCATTCACACGCACCCAATACCTGGACTAGAAAATCACAATGCGCATTTCTTTCATCAGCACGGTATGTCGTATTTCACGACCGATATTCATCAGCAAGTCGCTGTGGCTATGCGCCTTTGTGAAGATGCGCAGTATCGCAAACAGATGTTGGATAACCAACGTGCGAATGCCAATCCGCATTGTTCCGATGATGTGATTAACTTCATTATTCAATAAGATGCACCTCGCTCATTACCTATGAAACCACCTAAACCTCATTCTACATTGAACGAACATCTCACGCGTATTTATCATCTATTGTTTGTGCTGACGATCGGACTAGGAGTCGGGAATATAGTCTATCTCTCTCTTCAGCCCGAAACGACAGCGCATGTGTTGTTCTTCTGCGGGGTACAGTATGCCGTTATTCTGCTGATTCTCACTTTCCCTATTGTACTTCGCAAGCGCTTTATGATACAGATACCCTTGCTAATCACCGTCTTATGCGCAGCTTTTGGGTTCGTGGCAATGATTATGGGAGATGGACTGAATTTCTATGGCAAATACCGTTGGTGGGATTCAGCCTTGCATCTCTTTTCGGGTTGTGTATTGGCGTTTGTGGGCTTGTGGATCATCAGCATTATCTTTGAGGATAGTTACAAGGAGGTGTTTAATAGTAGAATTTTTGTGGCGTTCTATGTCTTGCTTTTTGCGGTGAGTTGTGGGGTAGTGTGGGAGATTTGCGAGTATGCTTATGATTCGTTTTTTGGTACCAATACGCAGCAGTTTATGGCAACGACGACATCCTCTTTACCGCTCTCGGATGATGTCCCTTTGAGCGGACATGATGCGCTACGGGATACCATGATGGACCTCATTCTAGATTTAGTGGGCAGTCTGTTGGTGTCTGTGTATGTGTATTTTCGCTACGACAAGCTGATGAAAATGCACCAGATAAATCTCAAAGAATAAAGAAAACGTCGCAATTCTTGCGTATTTCAAAATTTTTCACTACCTTTGCGCAAAATACTCATCACGCATATGAAATTCGTATCTCCCATAGAGGCCGTAGGCCTCGTCAAGTCAGGCGACACGATTGTCGTACAAGGTTCTACATCCATTCCTATGGTCCTTCTTCGTGCCCTCACGGAGCGTGCCAGCGAACTCCGTGACGTCAAGGTCATCTCCGGTTTTGGCGTCCACCCAGAGGAAGCACCTTACGCTAAACGCGAATTGATGGATTCTTTCCGTGCCATCAATATTTTCGTGCCTAACAACCTGCGCCGTGCCATGAAGGAGGGTGTAGCGGATACTATCCCATGTTTCTTAGGCGAGGTGCCTTTCCTTTTCCGTAGCGGACAAGTGCCTGTGGATGTGGCTTTTCTCAATGTCAGCGAACCCGACGAGAATGGCTATTGCTCTTATGGTATTAGTGCCGATATTGCTTTCTCGGGAGCAGAATGTGCTAAGACCGTCATCGCACAGGTCAATAAGTATATGCCTCGCATGTTTGGCGATCCGGTTATCCATGTGAGCCAGATTGCGGCTATGTGCCGTGGTGATGAGCCGCTCATAGAAGTCCCAACCCCTGTTCCAACGGAGGTGGAGACTCGTATTGGTAATTTCATTGCCAACGAGATCCCGGATGGCGCTACATTGCAGATTGGCGTCGGCGGTATCCCTAATGCGGTCATTAATGCTTTGGGCAATCACCAGCACCTCGGACTCCATACTGAGGCTATTACCGATGGCGTTTTGCCACTTATCCAGAAGGGTATTATCGATAACTCTCTCAAGAAGATCTACCCTGGCAAATCCCTTGGTAGTCTGGTACTTGGCTCCAAACATTTGTACGAATACATGCACAACAACGAGGACTTCGTGATTCGCGACGTGGCCTTTACCAATGACCCACAAAATATCCGCCAAAACCCCAAAGCGATGGCTATTAATTCGGCTATTGAGGTGGATTTGACCGGTCAGATTTGTGCCGATTCGATAGGCGAGACCATCATTTCTGGCGTGGGTGGTCAACACGATTTTATGTATGGTGCTTCGCTCTCAGAGGGTGGCAAATGCTTCATTGCTTTGCCTAGTATGACGAGCAAGGGTCAGAGCAAGATTGTGGCCAATTTGGCTCCAGGTGCAGGTGTCGTAACCACTCGTTTCCAAGCGCAGTATATTGCTACGGAGCATGGTATTGTTTACTTGCGTAATCTGCCATTGGCAGAGCGTGCTAAGGCCCTGATTAGCATTGCCGATCCATCGGTACGAGAGGACTTGGAACGTGCCGCTGTAAAGCGCTTCGGCATCGGTTTCCTACGACTGAAGTGATGCCTTGGTGTTTTGGGTTGAAACATATCTGCTCTCGCAGCTATCCCACCAATACCTTATAGCCATGGCTATACCCCTTGAACCTACAGCGCAAGCTGTATATCAATCGAATATATTTGCAAATTTTGTCACAGCATGTGACACAGAGTAACAGCGCAGCAGTTACGGAAAATTTGCGTTTCTTTCCTACTTTAGTAGGATTGATCCTTGAAATTGTTCGATAGAAATAATCGTTCGAACGAAGTGAGATAAGAACCTTGTATATTAGATACTACAGTCAGTTTTAACTGACACAAGATAAATGGATAATTGTGTGTGTGATGTCACACATCGACACACACGTTTTAGACATTTATCGGCAGAGCATAGCGATAGTAGTATCTAAACCCATTGAATATAAGATTAAAATAAGATTTACTTAAGATTTCTCGAACGAAGTGAGAAGGAGATATAAGTGATCATCGAAATTTTTATTAATTTTTGGAATAATTTTCTATAATATTTTATAATTTTTGGTGCGAATTAATATATGAAAGCATTTGTTTTTCCTGGACAAGGAGCCCAGTTTTCAGGCATGGGCAAGGACCTGTATGACAACTATACTGACGCCCGTCAGATGATGCTCCAAGCCAATGATATTCTTGGCTTTAGCATTACCGATATCATGTTCGAAGGTTCAGACGAAGACCTCAAACAAACCCGCGTGACCCAACCCGCTGTTTTCCTCCATTCGGTCATCTCCGCTCAACTGATGACCACCTATAAACCCGATATGGTGGCAGGCCACAGTTTGGGTGAGTTCTCCGCTCTAGTAGCAGCAGGAGTTGTAGCTTGGGAAGATGCCCTTCGCTTGGTCAGCGAGCGTGCTTTGGCTATGCAGGAGGCATGTGAATTGCAAGCTGGCACCATGGCTGCTGTTTTAGGTATGGCAGACGAGCGAGTAGCCGAGATATGCCATAGCATAGAGGATGTGGTTGTGGCCGCTAACTTCAACTGCCCAGGTCAGGTGGTTATTTCGGGATCATTGTCGGGTGTGGAGCAAGCATGTGTTGCTTTGAAAGAGGGTGGAGCGAAGCGTGCTTTGAGACTGCCGGTAGGTGGTGCATTCCATTCGCCATTGATGCAACCAGCCGCAGAGCGATTGGAGAAGGCTATTTTGGCCACCACTTTCCACGCACCTAATTGCCCAGTGTATCAGAATGTTAGCGCTAAGGGTGAGACTGATAAGGATGTCATTAGGCAGCAGTTGTTGCAGCAGCTGACATCGCCTGTTCGTTGGACACAAAGTGTGGAGCAAATGATTGCCGATGGCGCAACAGCGTTCTACGAATTCGGTCCAGGCGATGTGCTCAAGGGCTTGATTAGAAAGATCAATTCCACAGTCCTCCTCGGATAAAAATAGGCGGTCACCCGCCTATTTTTTTCTTTCTCGCCTTCTCGCCTAATCGCCTCCTCACCTTTACACCCTACACTCTACACCCTACGCTCTCCTAATTTGCCATGAAATTGATAAAAAGTAAACAAAAACTGCGATATATTTGTATATATCGCTTTTTTTTTGTACCTTTGTCGCGTAAATTATGCAGAATGAAAAATCCGATTGTAAATAACATGCTAAACTTGGAAGAATATATCCTTCAAGCAGAGCCTGCACAATCGTGAATTGCATCTTGATTGGCAACCATCATCTGAGGAACAAGTTCAAAGTGCAATTCAAAGTGCAAAATCGGAAGATTTGACAGCAGAAGTAGATGCAAAAACTACCTCAAAAACTACCAATAAAACTACCTCAAAAACTACCTCAAAAACTACCGCAAAGTTATCTACTAAATCCACGCAACGTGTATTAGCAGAGATATTGCAGAAGCCAGAGATTACAATGGGTGAATTAATGGAGAAGTGTGGTTTGAGTTTGTATGGGGTTCGTTATCATTTGCGTAAATTGAGGAATCAAAAAACGATAGTCCGTATCGGTGGAACTAATGGAGGTTATTGGAAGGTTTATAATGTAAAGTAATCAAATTAACCCAAACAAATGTGGGATTAATAAGATGTCTTATCTTGGCAAGACCTCGAACGATTACGCCTTCCCGACAGGGCATAGGAGATATAAAAAACACAACACAATGACTAATCACGAAATATCTTATCATATCCGCGGAGCTGCGATGGAGGTGTACAACACCCTCGGCCCGGGTCTATTGGAGTCGGTGTATCATCGTGCGATGGTTTATGAGCTTCAAAGCCGTGGTGTTAAGGTGCAGAGTGAGGTGACTATTGAGGTGTATTATAAAGGGGAGTTGATTGAGGGAGGTTTTCGTTTAGATTTGTTGGTAGAGGATGAGGTTATTGTGGAGTTAAAATCGGTGGATGAGATTCTGCCTATTCATTTCAAACAATTGAAAACGTATATGAAATTGACGGGTAAGGAGAATGGTGTATTGATCAATTTCAATGCGTATGATTTGAGCGAGGGCATTCGTTTAGTTAAACTCAACTTGTCTGACAAGAAATAGTTTGACTACTACGGCGGCCTAGCCGACGTTCTTTGAATTGATTTGCAAATTTTTTTCATCTCAGATGGAACAGAGAGTGATAGGAACTATCACGAAAAATTTGCGTTTCTTTCCTACTTAGTAGGATTGATCCTTGAAAATGTTCGGAGAACGTTTGAAGATTAGATACTACAGTCAGTTTTTAACTGACACAAGATAAATGGATCTTTAATGGGGCCCCCACGAGGCTCGTGGGCGAGTGGGGAGAGCGGAGGCACAAGTCGTCTCAATGTTGACGGGGTCAACAGTCTATGCGATCTTGTTGCTGAACGCGAGTGTGATGTCACACATCGACACACACGTTTTAGACATTTATCGCCGAGCGATTAGCGATAGTAGTATCTATATCAACTGAAAATAAGATTAAAATAAGATTTACTGTAATAATCGTTCGAGCAAATGCGAGATAAGACGATTTCTCGAACGAAGTGAGAAGGAGATATATAATCGTTGGTCTTTGACAAGATAAGTTTTGACAGCAGATATCTTATGAGATATATGCATAATCGCGTAGCGATGTCAAAACTATAAATATTGTTCGTTAGAACTATTATTAGTTCGATAGAACATTAAAACCTAGATACTACAGTCAGTTTTTAACTGACACAAGATAAATGGATAATTGTGTGTGTGATGTCACACATCGACACACACGTTTTAGACATTTATCGCCGAGCGATTAGCGATAGTAGTATCTATACCAATTGAAAATAAGATTAAAATAAGATTTACTGAAGATTTCTCGAGCAAAGCGAGAAGGAGATATAAATAAAGCATATAAAAAACAAATACATATGGCAACAGCAATTGAATTCAACCACGTGGGTAAGCAATACCGTCTGGGCCTCGTGTCTACCGGCACGATCAGCCACGACCTCAACCGCTGGTGGCAGACAGCCATCCTTCGCAAGGAAGACCCCTACCTCAAGATCGGCTCGGTCAACGACCGCACCCAGAAAGCCGACTCCGACTACGTCTGGGCGCTCCGCGATATCGACTTCAAGGTCGAGCAAGGCGACGTCGTGGGTATTATCGGCAAGAACGGCGCCGGCAAGTCCACCCTCTTGAAACTCCTTAGCAAGGTCACTGCCCCTACTGTGGGCACTATCCGCGCCCGCGGCAGAATCGCCTCTCTCCTAGAGGTCGGTACCGGTTTCCATCAGGAGATGACGGGTCGCGAGAATATCTACATGAACGGTGCTATTCTGGGTATGACCAAACGTGAGATTGCCTCTAAGTTGGACGAGATCGTGGATTTTAGTGGCTGCGAGAGGTATTTGGACACGCCTGTCAAGCGCTATTCGAGTGGTATGATGGTTCGTTTGGGCTTTGCTGTGGCTGCCCACCTCGATCCCGAGATCTTGGTTGTTGACGAGGTCCTCGCCGTCGGCGATGCTGAGTTCCAAAAGAAAGCCATCGGCAAGATGCAAAGCGTTAGCCAAGGCGAAGGACGTACCGTTCTCTTTGTGAGCCATAACATGGATAGTATTCGCAATCTCTGTAAGTCAGGAGTATTGCTCGAGAATGGTCAGGTTAAACTCCGTGGCGATATCGACGATGTAGTTAGTGCTTATGTGAGCGACAACCTCTTCTCTGTCGGCAATGTAGATCATATCACAGATATAGCTAAATACCGTATCTCTGCTACTACCAAGGAGTATGAGATCCTTGAGATCCGCCGTGATACACCATACTTGGTGGATGGCACAGGCGAGATCGCTTTCACGCTTCGCATCCGTCGCAATATAGACAATCGCAATTTCCAAGTCCAAGCCCTCATCGATGATGTGGCCGACGGTGGCAACCGTGTTGGTATGGCTACTTCGGTGGAGATGACTGCGCCAGATGACAAGGAGTTCACCATTAAGATTAAGTTACCTAAGGTCAACCTCACTCGTAGCAAGTACATCATGGACTTCTGGGTAGGCTTTGGCGATCCTACTAGTGGCATTCGCTACTACGATGCTGCCTACGATACCGTTACTTTCGAGGTTGCTTCATTCCGCAGTCATGCCATCAACGAGTGGCATAGCTACTGGGGACATAGTTGCTACGAACTAGAGACTTCTATTCTATGATCACACTCGCTATCATAGGTGCTTCGTACTTGCAACGCCCCTTGGTGCTCAAAGCCAAGGAGATGGGCTTGCGCACAATCTGCTTTGCATGGGCAGAGGGTGCGGTGTGCCGTGATTTGGTGGATGTGTTCTATCCGATATCCATTGTTGAGAAAGAGCAGATTTTGGCTATTTGTCAACAGGAGCATATAGACGGCATCTGCACGATTGCTAGCGATGTGGCGGCGCCTACTGTGGCATATGTAGCAGAGCAGATGGGATTAGTCGCTAATACATACGAGGCTTCTCTGCGTGCTAATAACAAGTGGCTCATGCGTCAGGCTTTCACTTCGGCAGATGTACCATGTCCACAGCACATATGTGTTACAACCATGGATATGGATGCTATCCATGCACGAATGACTTTGCCGCTTATCGTCAAACCTTCTGACCGCTCAGGCAGTTTGGCTGTCAACAAGATTACCGATTGGGCACAACTCCCATCTGCAATCCAAGAGGCACAGACGGCTTCTTTCCGTGGCGAGGCTATGGTAGAGGAGTTCATAGAGGGTAGGGAGATCAGCGTGGAGTTTATCTCCTACCAAGGCAAACATTACCCTCTGCAAATCACGGATAAGGTTACTACGGGTGCACCACACTTTGTGGAACTTGAGCACCATCAACCTAGCACCCTGTCCAGCGCGATGTACACCGCTATTTACGCTATTACCGAGCGTGCGCTCCAAGCATTGGGAATTACCAATGGCGCAAGCCATGCCGAGTACAAGATAACAGATGATGGTCGTGTGTATATCATGGAAATAGGTGCTCGTATGGGTGGTGATTTTATCGGTAGCGATTTGGTGCAATTGAGCACAGGCTATGATTTTGTGCGTGGTGTGATAGACGTAGCCTTAGGCCAGTTTGCAGTTCCAGTGATTACAAGGAGCTCATATTCAGGTGTATATTTCCTTTCGGCTGAAACACCTGCTGTGGCAGATTTTATTCAACAAGCACATTTATATCCTGCTATCGTTTGTTCGGAGCGTACCGACGAGGCCTTGCATCATATCACATGCAGCGCCGAGCGTAGCGGATATTTCATATATGAAAGTAAACAGAAATTTATTTTACAACCATGATAGACTTTAATCGTCCTCATCTTACGGGCAAAGAAGCCCATTATATGTACCAAGCGGTAGCGGATGGCAAACTATCTGGCAATGGTGCCTATACCAAAAAGTGCCAACAGTTCTTCGAGGAACGCTATGGCTTCAAGAAGTGCCTGCTCACCACCTCTTGTACCGATGCACTGGAGATGGCTGCCATCTTGTGCGATATCCAACCAGGTGACGAAGTTATAGTACCAAGTTATACCTTCGTTTCTTCTGCTTTGGCTTTTGTCCGTGCAGGTGCTAAGATTGTGTTTGCTGACTCTATGCAAAGCAATCCAAATATCGATGCCGAGAAGATAGAGGCACTCATCACACCTCGCACCAAGGCTATCGTGCCTGTACACTATGCCGGTGTAGCATGCGATATGGATCGTATCATGGAGATTGCCAACAAGCACAATATCTTAGTAGTAGAAGATGCCGCACAGGCTATTGATAGTTACTACAAAAGGCGTCCTTTGGGTACTATTGGTCATTTGTCTGCTTTCTCTTTCCACGAGACAAAGAACATCATCGCAGGCGAGGGTGGAATGCTCTGTATCAACGATGAGCGTTTTATCCGTCGTGCAGAGATTATCTGGGAGAAAGGTACTAATCGTGCAGAGTTCTTCCGTGGTGAGGTCAATAAATATGGTTGGGTTGATACCGGTAGTAGTTTCTTGCCAAGTGAGGTGATAGCAGCTTTCTTGTGGGCACAATTGGAGAATTTAGATGAGATCCAATCTCGCCGCAAACACCTCTGGGATTTGTATTACACTCACCTCTCGCCTCTCGCCTCTCGCCTCATCGCCTTACCAGGCTTGCCTGATTACGCCACCAACAACGCCCACATGTTCTACCTTATATGCAATAACCTAGAGCAACGAACAGCGCTTATCAAGCACCTTAAGGATCATGATATCCAAGCGGTATTCCACTATTTGAGTTTGCATAGTAGCCCATACTATACTGACAAACACGATGGTCGTGATTTGCCAGAATGTGACCGCTATGCCGATTGCCTTGTGCGATTGCCTATGTTCTATGATTTGACAGATGAGCAAGCACATTATATTATTGATACTATCAAATCTTTTGCGCAATGATACTACATTTAGTAACAGATGAGAAGTTCACAGACTATGCCATTACTCACTTTATGGCAGAGCCTGCTACTTCTGTGTTTGTTCTAGTGCAATATTATAATATTCCAATAACTCACGTCAAGCAAAAAGATCAAGTCCGCATCATTCGCTATGGTTCGGAGGATTACAAATCCCTCCTTGCATCCCTAGATCAATATGCTTGTGTGTTTTCACACGGTTTATTTGGTAAATGGCAAGAAGAAGTTATCCTTCACACGCCATCTTCTGTCAAAGTAGCGTGGATGTGTTGGGGTGGAGAAATCTATGGTTTGCCACGTTTGCGCAATCAGTTCCTTTCTGCATCGGCTAAATTTCTGCTTGCTATCAAACGTTTGATGTATCGTCTTCGTCGCAAACAACTCACAGAGGATATCTCTTATGTATCTCAATCCACATTCAATCGTATCAACTATTGCATTACTGACTCGGTTGAGGAATTTGAATATGTGAATAAACATTTAGGTACCAATATGCAGCATATTTGGTACAATTATTATAGCATTGAGGAAACTGTAGGAGCCTTAAAGGATCAAATCGTCAATGATATGCATATCCTTTTGGGTAATTCTTCTACCTTTGAGTGCAACCACCTGATGGCGATGTGTCAACTATCACGTATAGGACTTATGTCTAACCAACAAGTTATTCTTCCATTGAGCTATGGCGATAGTTGGTTGCGTGAGCGTCTCTTGCAATTAGGTCCACATATCCTACACAAACACTTTAGGGCTCTAACTGAATTTATGCCTCGCGAAGAATATAATCAAATCATGTGTTCTTGCGGTATTGTTATTATGCCACATTTTCGTCAACAAGCTTTCGGCAATATCCTGACGGCGCTATGGTTGGGTGCTAAGGTCTTTGTCTCTAAACATAGTATTGTCTTTCCTTTTTATGCCCGCCTTGGGTTACATGTATATACCATTGAGGACGATTTGACCAAGGAGGCTATTTCTGCTCCGTTATCTGCAGAGCTCCAGCAGCACAACCGCTCTGTTTTATTGGCGGAATATGGTGCCGAAGCCATGCGTCCTCGTATTAACCAATTGATAGAACAATTAAATAACTAACATGCCTGGATTTATCGGACAAATAGGTAATACAGATATCCATCTAGCAGAAGAAACGCGTAAGGATCTTGTTCAGTCATGGTTGACTGCAGATGGTTCATACCAGTTTCACCAACGAACGATTGACAAGTTCTTAGGTGATAAACTTTTTGTCGATACCGACCGTTATCTGATTATCGTTGATGGTGTGGTGCTGAACAATCGCACCTTGATGGAGCAATACAATGCTGTTTCATGGCAAGCCTGCGTAGTAGCTATGTATGAGCAATTAGGCGATACTTTCTATCTCCCTTGGCGTGGTAGTTTCTGTGGATTACTTTACGATAAGCAAGAGGATAAATGGCTACTCTTTACCAACCACGTTGGTGACAAGCAGCTCTTTTATGCTCCTACTTCGTCAGGTTGCTTGGTTTCTACCGAAATGGACTGCCTTGTTCGTACGATGAAGCTCAATCAACTTCCTCTTACCCTCAATCGTGATGCGGTGTATTTCACTCTCACGCACGGATTTATGATAGAGGATCACACCATTGCTCAAGAGATCAAGAAGATTCCTGCAGGTCACTATCTTCGTATACAAAATAGCAAATCCGAACTGATCCAGTATCATCGTTTTACCAATAAACCAAATCATGATATCACCCACGAAGAGGCTATTAAGCGTATCGGCCAACTCTTCCGCAATGCGGTGCAATTACAGTTTGAAAAGGATAAGGAGTATGGCTACAAACATCTCACTTGCCTCAGCGGAGGACTAGACTCGCGTATGACTGTATGGGTGGCGCATCAAATGGGTTATACAGAGCAATTGAATACTACTTTCTCCGAGTCTGGTTATCTCGATTTCTCCATTGCCCAACAGATTGCTACGGACTTGCGTCATGATTTCATCTTCAAGGCATTGGATGGTGGAGAATGTATCAAAGATCTAGAACATATCACACCTATCACTTATGGCCAAACATGCTATTTTGGTTTGGCGCACGGTAATCGCCTTTTCGAAAGTCTCAATTTCGAACCATATGGTATCATGCACACGGGTATGGTAGGCGATGCTATCTTGGGTACCTTTTTCAAGAAGATGGCATATAACCCAGAGTACAAAGTAGGGCAGGGTGCATATTCTCAAGAGTTGATCGAACGTTTGAGTGATTACACTTTCCAACAAGTGTATGAGAACGAAGAGATCTTCTGCCTCTACACCCGTGGTTTCTCTGGTGCTAATGCGGGTATGACCTCTTTCCAACGCTTTACCGAGACATATTCACCTTTCTGTGATGTAGATTTCATTGAGTTCTGCTACTCTCTGCCTATTGAATGGCGTTTTGGTCATAAGATCTATTTCGATTGGATCTTAGATTGCTATCCAGAGGCCGCAGAATATGTTTGGGAGAAGAGTAAACGCAAGATTACTCGTTTTGAAAATCGTCAAGAACGTAAGATGAAAGTGTTTGGCTATGAAATTCCTCATTGGACAGAGCGCAGCTTCCGCCCTTGGCTCAAAGGATCTATCTTGCGTCGTTTAGGGCTTCGTAAGAAAGGTGCTAAATACAAAGCTCCTCAAGCATTTTCCAAATGGAATATGAATCCAGTAGATTATTGGTTTGGCGTTAATCCTTCTTTGGTAGAGTTTGTAAATAATTATTACAAAACCAATATTGATTACATAACAGACCAAGAATTAAAACACGACATTGCAATTTTGTTCAATAAAACTAGCATTTTTGATAAAATTCAGTCTGTGTCGATTCTTTCTGCAATAAAATTAATTCAATAATATTGATATGTCTTTTCAAACATTCATCCATAAGCGCTTTATACGCAGAGTCTTTAGAATGTGTTTCTATCCTTATCTTCGTAATAAGGTTAAACATAATCTTAAATTCATAAATGAATCTGCATCTGTAGATCAATATAGCGAAGGTGATAGTATTTTGTATCTCCGAACCAATTTATGGGGACAGGGAAGTGTTGCAAGTGGGGCAATTGCACACACTAAAGGAATTATAGAAGCTCTTGTACGCAAAGGTAAAAATGTTACTATATGTTCTCCTAACGAATTTGATTATGTTACTGAAAAAGTAAATTACGAACTATTTGCTCCAGAACAGTTAACTTCAAATGGTTTTGGCGAATTAGCTGATATGGAGTATAACAATCTACTTATTCCTACCTTATTGGCAAAGTATAAGAATAATACTCCCTCATTTATCTATCAGCGATATGGCCTAGATAATTATACAGGTGCCTATCTTGCCAAGGCATTGAAGGTTCCTTTCGTCTTAGAATATAATGGTTCTGAGGTATGGATGACTCGCAATTGGGGAAAACCATTGCATTATGAGCCAATTGCGCAAGAAATCGAAACTACTGACTTTATGGCTGCTGACCTGATTGTTGGTAACGCTGAATCAATGGAGGAAGAGTTGATCTCTTATGGTGTGCCTAAAGACAAGATCTGCATTATTCCTAACGGAGTGGATGCTTCTCGTTTCAAACCTGAATTAGATGGTACAAAAGTTCGTGCTAAATTAGGCTTCACTCCTGATGATATTGTTGTTACTTTCATTGGCACATTTGGTCCATGGCATGGTGCAGAAGTTCTGGCTAAAACAATCTCCAGAGCTTGTGCCGCAAACCCACATGTCCGCTACTTGTTTATCGGAGGCGGAGGTTCGTATGGATTAGTACAAAAGACAGCTCAGTCTTCAGGATACGATGATCGTGTTAAAATGATAGGCTTTGTACCTCAGTTAGAGGCACCAAAATATTTGGCAGCATCTGATATTTTAGTATCTCCACAGATCCCTAATCCAGATGGAACCCCATTCTTTGGTTCTCCAACCAAGCTATTTGAATATATGGCTATGGGTAAAGCCATTGTGGCTAGTGATTTGGACCAAATAGGCCGTATCTTGAAGGATGGTAAAACAGCATTACTAGCAACACCAGGTAATGAAGATAGTCTAGCAGATTGTATTTTGCGTCTAGCGTCTGATTCTAAATTACGCACTACATTAGGTACTAACGCCCGAGAAGATGTAGTCAAAAACTACACATGGGATACCCATGTACAGATTATTTTAGACACGCTCGCACAAAAGTTTAAATAACCTCTTTCATCCCCCTCACCGGCAAGTAGAATTTGTGGGATATTGGCCTACCCCTAGCCCCTTCCTAGAAGAAGAGGAGTGTAGAGTGCTTTTTTTAGCGTAGAGCGTAGAGTGCTTTTTTTAGCGTAGAGCGTAGGGTGTAGAGTGTAGGGCGTAAAGTGTAGGGTGTAGAGGCAAGCAGCGGAGCTGCGTTATTAGGCGATTAGGCTATTAGGCGATGAGGTTATGAGGCAAGGAAATAAAAAATAGATGTTAATGCATTCGCGATTGAGACATGTTGGTATGATGTTGCTTGTTGCTTTGCTAGTGATGAGCTGCACTTCGTGTGCGCGTTGGCGTGGGGCAAAGGCGGTGATCGCTGAGGCGGATAGTTTGCTGGTGCATCATAAGATTGTAACGAGAGATACGGCTGCACTGAATTATGCTATTAATACATTAGATGGTCCACTGGGACATATCTTTGCTAGGAATGAATTAGCAAAAGCATATTATTTCATGGGCAGAAATTTCTATTATGCCAATGATTTTGCTACAGCTGCAGACTACTATATCCTTTGCGATCGTATGAACCCATCCGATCCGATGTATAAGGGCAGAATCAATTCTTGTATGGGATTCATTTGCAAACAAGATAGTTGTTTCACAGAAGCGCTGGAGTTTTATGATAGAGCTTGCGAAGTACATAAAAAGAGTAGTAATGTGTGGTACTATGCTCACAATCTACTGAATGTAGCGGAGCAATATGTGAACTTAGGAGAATATAACAACGCAGATAGTGTATTGTTATTGGCCTCTAATTATGATGTTGATAGCGCGTATTATGCAGACATAATGGATGTTAAGGCAATTGCGTTGTATAATCAGCAAATATATGATTCTGCGTTGGTTCTACTGTTGGGTATTAAAGACTATCCGCGGAATATTGAGGCGAAGTCTTATAGTTATTTAATGATTGCTAGATGTTATAATCAATTACTGAAAATTGATAAGGCTAAAAAGTATGCTGAATACGTAATAACTAACTCATGCAATTCTTCATTTCGCTCTAATGCATACTATATATTGATTCAATTTGCAAAGATAGATGGCAATATTAATCAACTCGCAGAGTATTCAAAATGTCGCGAAGATGAAGATAGGATCCTACGACATGTATCGGAATTATATGCGCAAGCATCTGTAAAACTGATAGAATACATAAATAATCCTTTTAGTATACATGTAGAAGAAATATTGATTATATTATTCTGCATCATAGTCCTTGCTGTATGGGCAATATGGTATAGTCGCAAAAGAATCAATAGAAAAATTGCTTCGGAAAAGAAACTGATAGAGCAAGAAATTGCCCAATGGAAGGATGGCATTCTGCAAAAGATGAACGAGGAGAAGGCAATAAGCGAAATAGAAAAGCGCAAAATGATTCTGAATGTAGTGATGAACTATGCAGATGAATTTGCAATAGATAAGCCAATCTGGGATAACGATACGAAATTATTCCGATTGGCGGATAGCTGTTTTGGCTTTATTATCTATCGCCTCAAGCATACTTACCATCTCAGAAATAGCGAACTGAAAATATGCTTGATGGTGCTATTGGATTTTCCAAATAAAGAAATTGCTCGTATGACTTCTTATAAAGAAGAAAGCTATCCCACCCACCATCAAAAGAAGGCTAGCCACTAAACTAGGTACATCATCCACCGAAATGCGCAATTTCTTGCTGGATTTGATAGTTAAAATTCTGTAAATTTCTTTTGAAAAATAGTTTTGTCTATAACCGTTATTGGTAATCAATGGGTTATAGTTGGTTTTGTACACTGCGTTTTCTTGCATATGTGCTAAATTTGCTGTACCTTTGCAAAAAAATATTAACTAAAAATTATATGCTTATGAAAGAGACAATTTTTTTATTCGCCATGTGCCTTATGGGCATGTGCAGTATGTACGCAGCTTGCGTGGCAGGTACGCCAATTCTATTTTATGATGTGTATGCCGTGATGCCATTAGATGACCCAGATAATGGTGATGCGGGTGGTCGTCCCGATCCAACTCAAGAGATAATCGGTTCTATCAATAAACACAGTTTGCATGTTCAGATTCCAGGCGATCGTAGCACGGAGATGGCCGACGTGATTGTGGTGGATGTAGCCACGGGCGAGACCGTAGTTGAAGAAAGTTTCGTGGGTAATACCATCGTTAATATCCCACGTACAGGTTCGTATACTGCGTATGTGGTAGTGGATGGCACTACTTATGCTGGTGACTTTGTGGTGGAGTAATGTAATCGATTTTTTCTCTCCCTCGCGTGTTATATATTAAGGTGTAATGGTGCGAGGGAGAGACTACAGGACGCTGCGCTATAAGACGCGGTGGAACCGCTGTAGGCGATAGGACAGCGCCAGAGGCTGTAGTGTAGAGGAAGGCCGCGCAGCTGCAGGGGAGAAGTGTGGAAATAAAACAATTTAGCAAGTAGAATTTGAGGGATATTGGCCTACCCCTAGTCCCTTCCTAGAAGAAGAGGAGTGTAGAGTGCTTTTTTTAGCGTAGAGCGTAGGGTGTAGAGTGTAGAGGCGGGGGATGCCTTTATAGGCGATAAGGCGATGAGGTTATGAGGTGATGAGATATGGTCAAGGAAATGTAGAAAATCTGGCGGTGAGAGTAGGGGGAGTTGATCAAGGAATATAAAAAGATAATCGAAAAAGATAATAATAAACAATTAAAATAATAAGTTATGAGAAAAAAAGTTTATGCATCAACAGTAGTATCATCGGATTTTGATACATTTGAATCCGTCATTACTGGCAATGTTCCAGTCTTACTTCTTAATGGTAAATCGGTTGAAATATCACATGTTCATCAAAATGATAATGTAATCTCAGGTTTATTTGTCAGTACGCAAATGGTAAATTTAGCTCCTCAACACGAACCAGGAGTAGAAGCCGATTATAGTGCTGTTGAAATTGAAGCAGGTAAAGGATTAGCATATCCAAATGCATTTTTATACGATAGAACTAGACATATCTTATTTTGGGAAGTGAATACGCAAGGTATGAATGAAAAAAAGTTTGAGACATTCTTCCAAGAATGTGATAAACTGAATGCTACCAATATGCAATGTCATTTTTATCCTGTTGTAACAACAGATTTCTTAGAACGTATAAATCGTCTAGAGCGAATTAATTCTTTTTCTCTTAAAGTAGGAGATCCTATGCAAATTTTAAATCGAGAAGACGCAAGTTTTGCAGATATGCGAAACTTAGCGACATCGGCAGAAGCAACGGGGACTATTGAGGTGAAAGTTAAGGCAAGTACAGGGCATACATTATCAATAGATTTTATTCGTTCTCAAATACAATCTGCTATAAGATTAAATCGTGATAATGCACATGCAAATATAAATTGTCAAACGTCAGGATTTTACTACGACGAAGATGATAATTTAGAAAGTACGAAAATAGACATGTTAATTGACAAGTTTTGTACATATTATGAACTAGATCGTGTGGACAATGCATCAATTCAAGCTGAGGCGAGAAAGAATGGATTACAACAAGCACACCGCTATTTTCTAAGAAAGTTGGCTGAGTATAGAGTTTAATGAATCTGTTGTACAATGAAAGCAAGATGTGAAAAATATTTTCCTATAGTTTTAACGTTAACATCTGCAATAGTCGTTTATATCGGGTGCAGAACACGGATTTCCAATATATGTATAGGAAAATTTATATACACTTTTTCCAACAACATGGTGTCGCAAGATAGCATTAGTATCTTTATAACCATAGAAGGAATTTTATTTGCAGGATTATTGACTTTTCTCGGTTTATTTTTGCAATTGAACAATGAAACAATGGCTTTTATTAAAGAATACAAGGGTAGCTATTTGCGTTTGTTGCGTTTTGTTAAGATACCCATAGCATCTACATTATTAGCCCTTGTTTTTTCAATATTTTTATATGGTATAATAACCTATGAAATTCCATGGATTATAAAATTAATATGGGGATGTACAATTTTATATAGTATTTTAACTGCCATTCGTATGATATATGTGTACTTTGTAGTGCTAACACCACCATCTAAATCTAAAGATTATAACAAATAAAATAATAATATGACAACAAAAGATTTTTCAGAATGGCTTATATGCATGGATTTGAGCGATTATGAAGATATTTATTCATTGTATCGTTCCGTAGAAGAATGTGAAACTTATGGCTCTTTTGAAACTCAGATTGCCAAAGGTCCCAATAATGGTTGGATTGTTAAAGCAACCTACATTGACGAATCATTACACCTCGCATCTGAAAAAGCGAAAAATACTTTTTTATCAATGATAAAAAAAAGGTATTTTGATGGTTTTGATGTTGAAGGATGGTATGCATACAAAAAAGCAATGGAAAAGGATGATTGATTAGTTATTATTTTGCAAAAAAAATGATAAAATTGCAAGTGGCTTATTATGAGTTACTTACGATTTTGTTTGGGAAACTTTTAGGGTCTGTTGAAAACTTTTCCTGCGAAAAAAGTTGGAGGAAAGAGGGAAATGTAGTACTTTTGTAGGCCAGGAAATTTGATGAAAAGTAAATAAAAACTGCGATATATTTGTATATATCGCTTTTTTTTTGTATCTTTGCGGCGTAAATAGTGGAGTTAATAATAATTAGTAACCCAAGTATATGAGTGCATCTATTATTCCATTGAAAATATCACAATTGGCGTTGCTTGTCTCGCAGCGCAAGCATATCCCCGTGAGAGCTGCATTGGGCTATATTTATGACTCGCCCTTTTATGCAAAGTTGTACGATGAAAATGCCAAGTGGTGGTATCTGGATACAGAATCACTTTATCGTTTGTTGGAGCAAAGTTGGTTGTCACAAGGGCGTATCGTATCGAATAATGTGATCGTATTTTTGACTTTCTGTGCGGAAAATTATGCAAAAAAACATGATATGACCTCACTAGAGGCATACGCTCTCTTCCGTCGTTATGGAGTGGATGAATATTTGGTCAATGGATTTGACATGCTCCATACACAAGGTGAGGACATGATTTTGCACGATATAGATATATTTATCAACAATCGAAAAAAGTAATTTGAAACAAAAATACGGGCTTTAAAGCCCTATATAAATAATTAAAAATCATGGGGATAATCCTTTTGTCTTTGCTCAAATGAATGCAACCAAGTTGCATTGGTGAGCAAGACCAAAAGAAATTAAGGATAAAACAATTTTGTTTTGCATACTTAAGCAATAGGTTGCTTCTTATATGCAAAGACAAAATATGATCAACGATTTTTGCATATTTTTATAGCGTAGAGTAACGAAGCGTATTTATGTTAAAGAAAAAGTAATCCTCGAATTGTTACAAAATAGATTAAGCAAAATGAAACTATATCATGGTTCAATAGTGACGGTGAAGAAACCTAGTCTTCGCCAAGGTAGGTCCAATACCGATTATGGCAAGGGCTTTTATACTACAGTTGATTTCGACCAAGCAGCCCGCTGGGCGCGTATTCGCCGCGACCGTGCGGGAGAAGGAAATGCTATGGTGTCTGTTTATGAGGTGGATGATAATCTATTGAATGATGGTGCTTTGAAAATAATGGAATATAATGGTGCAACCAAAGAATGGTTAGACTTCGTTGTAGCCAATCGTCGCTTTGCTCCGTTGCACGATTATGATATTGTGTTGGGACCTGTAGCCAATGATAACTTGTATGCTACCATCAGCTTGTATGAGAATGGAGAGTTGAGTGCCGAGGCTGCTGTAGTGCAACTGAAAACGCATGTGCTGTTTAATCAGGTGTCTTTTCATACAGACAAAGCATTGTTGCAATTGCGATTTGTGGAATCAATAATTGTAGATAAGGAATAGAAGCACTTTACCAACCGACTCATCACCGAGAGAAGAGCGAGAGACAAACACGACTCGCTTATGGGAGGAGAGGTATGACGGAAAAGAAAGGATATAATGGAAAAGTCAGTAGAATATTTAGTCAAGGCAAACTTATTGCCAGATAGCAGGACGCGCGAATATGTAGAAGCGGTATCTCGCAATATGGCACTAATGGATGTTTTCTCTATTATGCAACATTGCTTGTTTATTTCTCATACACAAAAAGGAAGGATGCTATTGGCGAATATGAAAATTGCAAATAACATAATAGTGTAGATTAGATAATAATTAAATATTATGTGGGCAGATAATGAAACAAAACAGGATTTGTTAGGATATCAAGTGCATGCTGATCTATTGAGCAATATCTTATTGAAAGATGAGATGTTGCCGATAACTATCGGTGTGTTTGGTAATTGGGGGTCGGGAAAGAGTAGTCTGATGCTGTTAATGGAGCAGAAACTGGCTGCACGGCAAAAGGAACATAAAACGGAGGGGGGCGCGAAAGGCAAATCTGGGGTGCTACAGATACGTTTTAATAGTTGGCAGTTTGACAACTACGAATCCAATAAGATGTCGTTGATTGACACGATGTTGACGTCCATTAGAGAGGATATAAATAAGCGTACTGATATATTTACCCAAGCCGACAAATTGTTATCTAACATTAAGTTTTTAGAGGTAGGCTCGTTTGTGCTGCGTAAAATATATGAGAATTTGACGCCTGAGGAGATAAAGAAATGGTTTCCTGACCAAAAGGATATAGATAAGATGACAGGCGACAAAGAATATAGAGAGTTGCATCAAAATGTGACCAACGGAAATTCATTGCGATATATTAGTCAGTTTAGAAAGCTATTTGAGGAATTGATTATAGAGGCAGACTATAAGGCGGTAGTTGTATATATTGATGATTTGGACAGGTGCAAGCCTGAGCGGATTATTGATTGTTTGGAGGCCGTAAAATTATTTGTCAACGTGCAGCGTACAGCCTTTGTTATAGGTGCGGATGAGCGCATCATCGAGTATGCGATTAGTCAACAATACCCGATAGAGCCAGAAAAGGATGATATCTCTAGCCCGTTCTCCGATTATCTGGAAAAATTGATACAGTTACCTTATAAGATACCAAAGCTATCGTTGAATGAACAGAAAACATATCTGTATTTACTGCTCTGTAAGAAGTATGCGACAGATGCTCACTTTCAGAATATACATAGTAAATATATAGCATATAGGCAGACAGAGAAGTACGCTCCTTATACCTTAGAACTGATTAAACAAGAGTTGCCTATGATTGATTTGCATGGGATAGAGAAGATGGAGCCGGTTATCCCGCTTATTACTCAATTCCTAAATGGTAATCCGCGTCAATTGAAGCGATTCTTAAATACACTTGATGTCCGGATGAATTTGGCGGAAGTGGCTGGTTTTCAAGAAATTAAGCCGGATGTGCTGACTAAACTGATGATTTTAGAGTATCATTCAATGCATCGAAATCGGTTTGAGGATTTATTTAAGCGTCAAAATGTCGAAGGAGGATTTATTAAGATAGCAGAAATAGAAAATCAGGCGAAAGAGAAGCAAAAGATAGAAAATGCGGATTGGGAAAAAGATTGGAACTCTCCTTACCTCGTGAAATGGTTGGCGGCGAGTCCGTCTCTTGATGCTGTGAATTTGCAAAATTATTTCTGGGTGGCGCGTGATGCATTGAAGAATGAAACACCTGTTGATTCGTTGGTCACCAGCAGGATGCAACGGATATACAAAGATATGATGCAAACTCAAACACTAGGCGCAGCAGAAAAGCGCTTGCAGGACTATCTACAGGAATTTAGTTCGGAAGATTATGAGATGCTTGTTATGCTGATGAATAGTACATTGCGCTCGAATGCTCGAGACGCATCAGTGTGGCGCTTGTTAACGGCGGACAAGGAAGACAAGATCATTGATGGACAACAGGAACGGCTGAAAGCGTTATTGGGTGGTGTGGTCGTAGAACAGATTGACCCACAGGCACATGTGTTTTTTGAACGCATGGTTCAACACGAAGAACTGAAAACTTATGTCAATGGGTTGACCTTTCATAAAAGTTTAATAAGCGCGATGAAATATCAGAATAAGAAATAAACAAGATTATGGGAACTTCACAGTCATTCAAACTTAAATCCAATCCCAACTGGACTTCCGCTAAGAAAGCTCTTACTCGGATAGTAACACACAAAGGAGACATGGAAAATAACTATAGGCATCTGATGGTAAACATGCGTGATGCTATAGGTGATAGTTTGTATATAGGCGGAGGCGTACATGGAAAGCATAGTTTCGGATACGCCGGTGGTGCTGCATTAAAAGGATTCGTTGGATTAGTCAGTTCAGCGCGCAATGGTGGTATATGGCCGGCATTGAATATAGAACCTGGCACGCAGGAAACGCATATTCGCACAATGCGAGAGATATTGGATGCGATATTGATGTATCTGAGTACAGATACTAAATATCCGCATGATGATGCTGCCGCCATAAACGCAATGAACATTGTTTTGATAGAGATTATGCGTGGGTGTGAGGATGAGATGGATGTGAACGAGCGGCTTCAGAATGCGACTGAAGATAATGTGCGTAAGTGGATTATCGACTATGAGATAGAGTATATTTTGGAGTATTCTGCGATGGTATTTCAATCCCATATCTTTGATAAATGCGACCAACCTGATGCTATCCGTCAACAGATAGCCAACTGGTTGCGCGGAGAGATAGAGAGGGATATGACGGAGCAAATCAGAAGTATTGATTTAGCTACAGAGGAGGGAAGAAATGAACTAGAGAAACTAACAGCACAAATCTTAGATATATGGCAACAAGAGTAAATGTTCAATATGCCGCCAATGAGGATCCCCGCAAATTCGGGAGGTTCACACTGCGTTTTCAAGATTCAAGCGGACAAGAGATCTGTAGATTGTTGAAGTTTGATTTCCAGCCCTTGTGGGAGTTTGCTCGCGATATTGAATCAGAGGCATTTGATGTTTTGATAATGGCAATGATAGTTTATAATACAGATAGGGTACTGAATCGCTATCTGTATTCGACGGACGGGTGGAGAAGAGAGATATGTATAGAAGATATTCCTGCAAAAAACAGACTACGGATGCAGCAAGCCAAATTGCAATTTGAGGATGCTATCTGCTTTTTGACAGGTGATGCGTGGGAACTAAACTTTGTAGATGCACCGGACTATCATTTCGAAGGAGAGATGCATACAGATTACGAACTTCAAGAGTATAAGAAAGTGGCACTGTTTTCGGGAGGATTGGATTCGCTGATAGGTTTTGTAGATAGTGTCTCTGAATTAACTGACGGAGAAAAGATACTTCTGGTATCTCATACGGATTTGGGGAAGGAGGCATCAGATCAGAATCATATTCTTGAGTATTGTCGTGAACATGGGTTGTATTCCGGGAAATATGAACAACTGCAATTTGGAGTTGGAATCGTGAGAAACCATACTGGTGAGAAGATAGCATATGAATCTACATTCCGTTCAAGATCGTTATTGTTCTTTGCTGCAGGAATCTATGTGGCGCACCATATAAGTAATGAAATGCCATTGATTGTTCCTGAAAATGGGACGATATCGCTGAATATACCTTTGGATGAAGGAAGGCGAAGTGCATGTAGTACTCGCACAACACATCCGACATTCATGCGAAAATTGCAAAGAGCATTTGTTATGGTTGGTATTCACAATCTATTAGAGAATCCTTATCGATTGCAGTCCAAGGCAGAGATGGTGAGTGAATGTTGCACCAATGAAGAGAAAAAAGAGATTCTGCGTCAATTATATCCGCTATCATGTTCATGCGCGAAGAGAGGACACAATCGTTTTTGGGACAAAGAAGGACAGCAAATACACGAAGACCATATAACGCATTGTGGTATGTGCTTGCCTTGCTTGTATCGACGTGTGGCATTAGATGCTGCTGACTGGGACAATGCAAGATATGTGGGCACGGATGTATTACATGGAAGGGATTATAATCTAAACAATAGAGTACAGAAAAGAACGTGGGATTTCAATGCGTTGTTAGGTTTTATATCTCGTCGCATGAATGAAAACGTTATTCGAACAGAGCTGATTATAAACGGTATACAGGATGAACGAGAGTTGGATGAATACACGCAATTAGCGATGCGTTCTTATGAACAAGTGAGAGCATGGGTCAAGAAAAAAGCGCCACAAGCAATCAGTAATAGGATACCCGATGCTAATTGATACGCATTGCCATATAGATATGATGGATAATCCCGAGAGGTACTTGCTGAAAAAGGAGCAAGACGGAGGAATAACCATTGGAATGACCAATTTGCCGAGTCATTTCGAGATGGGATATTCTCATTTCAATAATTTGAAATATAGTCGATTAGCACTTGGATATCATCCATTGATGGTAGCTGCAAATCCGAAAGAGTTGAGTTTGTTTAAGAAAAATTTGTCTCATACATCGTATATCGGAGAAATTGGCTTGGATTTCTCTCGAGATGGGATAAGAACTAAGGAAAAGCAAGTATCTATGTTGCGAAAAATATTAGAGTGTATATCTGGGGAGCGCAAGATTGTCAGCGTGCATTCCAGATGTGCAGAAAAGGAATTGTATAGCTTGCTGCGAGAGTATGATATTAAAAATGTGATTTTCCACTGGTATGGCGGGTCGTTAGGAATGATAAAAGAAATAGAGGCAGCAGGATATTATTTTTCGATTAATGAGGCGATGACCAGCTCGGGGAAAGGGAGTGCTATCATTGATAAGATGTCGAGAAATCGGATTTTGACAGAAACGGATGCTCCGTATAATAAGAAAAATGACATTGCTGTCGCATTGAAACAATCGGGGATGAGTAAAGAACAAGTGAAGGCAAATTTTTATAAACTGCTGGATGGATTAAAATGAAATAATACTTGAAAAAGGTGCAATTGATGTCCTCTTCATTAAGGGCGCTACCGCGTCATCATTAATCAATTAACAATAAAAATATGAAAACCCTCCCTTCCAATTTTGAATCAGATAGATATGGCCTACGTGTGATTAGTTGGGGAAGAAGCGGAAATTTATAAATAAAATCATGATACATCCGTTTATAGATTGTCAAAAACTTATAACTATAATACCCCCACGCATCCATCCACCACTTCGAAGAGACATACCACAACCAAAACGACCAATATTCAGCGCAGCCAATGTTGAATGGTGATGGCGGGTGTAGAAATTACAGTTCAGAGGGCGCTAGGTTATAGGAAATGGGCAATAGGCGATGGGAGTAAAAAATAGATGTTAATGCATTCGCGATTGAGACATATTGGCAAGATGTTGCTTCTAAGTCTCTCCTAAATCCTTCAAAAAAAAGCCTCTCCTAAATCCTTCCCTGAAGGGAAGGACTTGAGCTTACAAAGAAAACAAAACCCACCGTTTTATCCGAACGGTGGGTTTGTTGTACCTTATATATTATAATAAGGTGTTTAACTTAAGAGTCTACTGATATTGGCTTTCCAATCTGATTTGTGAACAATACGCTCCGTCATCAATGCGTTGTTGATGATTTCAGATTTAGTTAGTTGTGAAAATATCTCCCAATTGCTTGTTTGAAACACATATGTGGCATTTCCGTTTCGCATGTGTTCAAGTAGCGCAAGTTCTTTTCCTGGGAATAGATAAGCAATGTATCCATGAAATCCAGCGAGACCTATAACAACACTTTCTGGCTTATATTGAGTAATATGTTCGTAAGTGCTACGTTGGACTTTTGCCTTTGTCTTGCTAGTTTTTGAATGTCTGTCTATCTCTTTTATTCGCTTCCATGGGTCTTCTCCTGGAGGGAAAATAAGCCAGTTAACTTTCTTGATATTGCATGGAGGGAAAATAGGTGTCAACCCTTCTTTAAACAAATTGCAGTTATGGAATAATTCCAAAAATAGGTTTATGGTTTGCTTGATTTTTCCCTGATTTTGCTCGTTGTTGATGAGTTTTGGAGATACAATATATTTATTTCCATCCTTCTCGAGAATCGTTAGTTCTATTTCAGGCGCAGGTATAGGCTCTCGTTGGTATCTTTGGTATACGATGTCAACATAATCCCAATCTCCATTCCAATCCATACGATACCATTCTCTAATGCAAGTTTCTTTTGGAAGATCTCTTCTCAGGATATAACTTCCATTCACATTAAAACGTGATTTAGGTCCGCAGATAGCAGGAAGAATAGTAGTTCCCACCTCTTGTTGAGTAAAACCAACTTTTGTTAGTCTTTCTTCTGGTACTTCATGTAAGGCTTTGACAACATAGAACGATTCGCCTTCTGCGACTGCTGCTAGGTAGTTGTTAACGTTAAAGATGTAAGTTTTGTTTATCATAGGCTAATCCTATTTTGTATACCGGGTCCTGAATCCGGTTTGTTAAAAGTTAATATTTCAAAATTTACTATTCAAAACGCGTGCCAAATCCCCAAAATATACCTAGAACTGACATTTTGGCAGAAGAAGTTGTCCAAAATGGAAAACTTTCAGTGTTTCTGTCGGATGTAAGTGCGTTGTTGTCAGTACTTTAGATTTTTGTTTTGGACAAGTCTTTGTTACATTGACATAAAAATGTTACCCAAAAACTTGCAAAAACGAGGAAAAAGTAGTAACTTTGCGGAAAAATAGGAGGAGAAAGTTATGTTAAACATTTACAATGATGTCCCTATACGAAAGGTGGCTGAAGATCAATATGGTCGAATAAAATTAGTAGATAAATTAGCACATATAATTAACGAAAAAACTAAAATATCCCATAACAGCTTTACTATCGGTATCTATGGCGCTTGGGGTGAAGGTAAAACCTCTGTACTAAATCTATTGAAGGAAAAACTTGGCAGCATAGATAATGTATATCAATGCTCATTTAATCCATGGATGTTATCAGATCAAGAGTCCATTGTGCAAGAGTTCTTTATTACTCTTCAGCACTCTCTGAACATTGATAAAGGACAAAATATTATAGATAAAATAAAACGTTATGGTGGAATCATGTCGTATTCCGTAAGAGGATTCGGACATCTCTTAGATGCAACGGTCCTTCCCAGTGCTTCACTTGTAACGACATCTACTGCCAATCAGATAGATAAAGTTCGTAATATTTTACCAGATAGAAAACCTCTATATGAACAAAAAGAAGACATTAATGCAGCATTAAAAACAGAGAATACACATGTTATTGTATATATTGATGATTTAGATCGCTTAGATAAAGATGAAATGCGCATAGTCTTTCGTCTAATTAGGCAAGCGGCTGACTTTGATAATGTAATCTATGTTATAGCGATGGATCATGATATGGTGACACGCTCGTTAAATGCGTTCTATGAGGGAGAAGGAAATGTAAATGCTGGACAGGCTTTTCTAGAAAAAATCATACAAATGCCCATACTACTACCTCGTATACAACCCAATGTATTACGTCAATATGCTACCGAAAAATTAATGGATATTTTACCAGACAAGGAATCGCTAGCAGAGGTTTTGATTTATTTGTGCGCACTGTTTAACACGAAACGCGAGTGGAATAGATATCTTAATCAACTATCTGTCGTGATTGAGTTTGGTGCTAGAGAATTAAATATGTTCGATGTATGTTTGATAGAGGCGATAAAAGTATTTGATCCAAAGGTATACGCTATGATTGGGCAATCTAAAAATGCGCTTTGCTCAAAATTAGAAGTTAATGTGGGACATCAGAATCCATTTACTGATGAAGAAATCACAGATATTCGAGAAGAGATATTAAATTCTGTTGTGCCGAACAAAAGGAATCTTGTTAAATCTATCATAAAACAATTATTTCCTCAATCTCTCGTCAATGAGAAAGAGAAACACATTACAAAACAAATATGTAGCAAACACTATTTTGACAAATATTTTGTTTTGGACGTTCTGGAGGATTCTATTTCTGATGAGCAGATAGAGGCTCTAAGAGATGATTATAAGAATCAAACGGATAAGAATTTGGTTGCTTCAATCAACTCATTGTTAGATATCTATAGCTACAACGAAGTGAATCGTGCTCTTAATATGATGGTTATTCGATCTGTGGAAGAAGATAGGAAAAATCTTGCAGTGAAGATAATGCGTGTATTACCACTGTGTAAAGAAAATAATCGTTATGGCTATTATTATAATGGGATAATGCTTGATTCTTATGCGATGCTATTAATGAATCATTGGGTGCCTGATTATCTAGTTACTATGGACCATTTGGAATATATTTTTGATAATGATGCGATGGAGAATTTATGGAATTATTGGTGCGCTAATGCTCCACTACCATATTGTATGGAACTAATGGCAAATTTTAATAATGTCTCACTTAGAGGCTTTGATCGAGGTCGGTTGACAAATGGTTTTGATGTTTTATGGAAACGCCTTGCTGATGAAAAATATGAGTTTGCTGAATTTTCTGTTGGTTATCAAGAAATATATATTAATATGTGGCATTCTATTAATGAAAATGCGTTAAGAGATTACATTTTACCAACTTTTTTAAAAGATAGTTTTGATCTCCGAGAGTATTTGTTAAGAAATGGAAGATTGAAACAAGATTATAAAACGTTTTTGAATACGATACAGAGCATTGTTATTCCATTGTCAGAGAGAGTACAAAGGGATTATGCGGATTTCTATAAAGAGGAAGAGGCTTTAAATATGTTAGTTCATTACGCTAGTCAAGCGACATAGTAAACATCCCCAACCCATCGCAGCAATGCGGTGGGTGTTTTTTTTGGGGGTGAGATATGGAAATCTTGTGATTTTGAATAATCACAAAAGAAAATACAAAAAATCTGCAAATTTATTTGGTGAGTTGGAATAATTGATTTATCTTTGCGGGAAAATTGAGTAACGGCACAAAATGATATTTGCCTATAGACTCAATCAAAACGATTAATAACACAAAATCTTAACGTTATGAAAAATTTAATAATCTCTCCCAATGGCGTATATGCCACACAAACAAATCCTGAAGTCATTCAAGGACGAATCCGCAACATTGAGGTCCGCAGACCAATGTTGATAGGAAGTAATGTGTATTACGAAGACTACTGCAAACAAGTGTATGCTCTGTTGGAACAGGAATATATTCCAGGTTACACTGTCGTAGAAACCTACAAGCAGAGACTCAATTCCTGTCGTGATTATGTTACGATGAGTATGGAGGCGTCGAGAATTCTATGGGATTTGCAGTGGTCAATGAGAAATGCAATTCCCATTGACAAACTTCCACAAGTCCATCCAATTCTATCTGTAACTCGTGATGAACTGATAAAAGGTTTTTGCAAGTCAACGCATAATAATACAATTAAGTTTATTGGTAATGTAGTATCTTTGGTCTTTAAGGTAAAAGACTTGAGTGATATCGGTTATGTCTTTTCTTACTATTGTACCCTTGTTGATGCGCTTAGTATGAACCAGCAGTATGAAAACGAACGCCGTCTCCTTGCTTGGGCTAAAGCGCAACGAGGATATGCCTTTTTCGCTTTTATACCAACTTTAGTAGGTGGTGCGGTGACTATAGCGCATCTTGTAGATGAAGCAACTGCGCTGAAAGATATTGAGGAATGGGAAAAGAGACAAGGAGAGTAACTACCAATATTCTTTCTAAAATAGTTTGTCTTAGAAAATCCCTCTAGCCCCTCTGTCTTACAAGCAGAGGCGGCTTGTTTATAGAACCTCACCCCTCCGCCATCTCCTCGGCGAGAGTGTTGAGCATGTTACATTCGGCGCGGGTGATGCGGCGAGAGAAGCCGCATTCACCTTCTTGCTGCGAGAGGAGTAATAAATGCCCTGCAGAGCAGGCATCAAATAGCACACCAGATGGTTTGTAGCACTCTGTCAGTACATCAGTCGTTAACTGAATTACCGGATGCCCCTCAGCCAACGCTACCGTCCGCACCTGCTGCTCGTACTCGCTGATAAATGCGCCTACCAACGCTTTTCCCTGGCGAGCGGCGAGAATGCAGCCGTTCATATACGCTCGCCGCTCGGCCTCCGAGAAACGACGGCGGACATGCACTGCGTGCATTGGCCGCTGGAGTATGCCTAACTCCCCCTTGGCATCAAAGACATGAGCACCAACCCGCACACCTCTGTGTAGGCGGAAGAACCGCCCACTATGCCTGCGCATCCATAATCGGCGCGGGTTGTCCTGCACATAGTCGATCATGCGCTGCAACTGCCCCGGTCCACGCAGTGGACGATCGTGGTAGCCCTTTTCCCATAGAGAGGAGAGGGTAGGGAGAGGTTTTGTCGGCATGTACACCGACGCGTTAACACCACCGAGAATCTGTCTGGTAGGCAGCGTATATGCTGCCTCTATCATCCTATGATAGGTTTGAGTACACCCGGTCATGAAACCGCAGAGTACCTGTCCGAGACTGATGTCCATATCTTCCTTGATGAATATGATGCCGTGGAAGTGGTCGGGCATCAGTTGACTAGTGATAATCTGGATCTCTCGGCGGCACTCTCGACCTGTGCGGAGCGACTTCTGTGCTGCCCGCTCTTTGTGAAAAGAGGGGATATCATACCAGCAGCGCAGAACGGCTCTACCCAACTTCGTGGGGCAGATATGTGCCTGTGCGGCAGTATCACCGCATAGCTCGCCCAGCAATGGGCGGCGATGCTCTGTACAGAGCGTGATGAGGTAGATACCGCGTGCACTATAGTTCCTGCCTGGGCATCTATGATGAGTGAGAGGTATTTGACGGCTATCTGACATATTTTTGTGGTTTTTTTGATTTCTTATTTCGGCATAAAGCCTCAAACGATTATTTCTTATTTCGGCATAAAGCCTCAAAAGACTATTTTCGCTGCAAAATTACTATACAAAACTGCTAAAACTTGTCAGTATCTAAGAAAAAATGCGAAAAAAAACAAATTTCTTCATTTTTTCTATCCTTACTATCGCCATATGTCGCTCGGCAGGCTATTACCATCGCAAAAAGTAGATACTCGCTGCTCTCTCTAGGGTGGTATAGGATGGTGTTGGGTGGTTTGTTCGCCTCTCGCCTATAGCGCCATCGGTGTGTCCTAGTTGGCGCTCTGCGCCGTCCTAATTCTTCACCGCATTGTACGATTCGATGGTTTTGGACTGGATGATGATAGCCGTGTCTCCTCGGGTGAGGGAGCGGCTTTCGGTGGTGATGGTTCGGGTGACATTGCAGGACGTCAGTCCTAGTGCCATGGCGATAGCCGTGGCGATGGACAGCGCCAGGTACTTGATGGCTTTCATGAGCCGTTGTTTTTGGGTTTCGGTTAGTTTCATAGTTAGGTTATAGGTTAAAGGTTATAGGACGCTGCGCTATTGGACGGCTTCGCCTATTGGACGCCCTGCGGGCTATGGGTTATAGGCGAGGGGAACTGCATCGCAGATAAAGGTCCAAATAGGTTGCGAGGAGCAACGATGACCACCGGAGGTACACAATCAAATTGTTATTTGGAAACTCCAAATACGAATGTTGCTTTTTTCTTTAAACAAAAATACGCTTCGCTACAAAAATTACGGGCTAGCGCCCTTTAAAAATATTTCGGTTGTTATATTTGGTGTTATGGCTTGTCGCCATCTTGTATCGCTATATCTGCTGACTCACTTAAGCAAGCTTAGATTCGTCATCATCTCTACCGATACCATATCTGCTATCGCAGCTATTACACACCAAATAGTTTTTTAATGTTCTCCGAACTGTTTTTAAATGTTCTTCGAACCATTCTATGAACCTAGCCTGTGGCTAATACCACTGAAACTACGCAAAGCGTATATTCATAGTTCTGTTTTGGACGCATATGCCGCAGGCAGATGCACTAGATGTGTAAATAAGTTTATACATCACATGTACATTATGGGGTCCCCACGAACTTCGTGAGTGAGTGGGGAGAGCGGAGGCATCGGTCGCCTCAATGTTGACAGAGTCAACAGTCAATGCGATCCGATTGCCGAACGCGAATGTCAAAAACCAACCAATGTGTTCAGCCGGTGGCTGGTTTCCATGATTATCAGCCTTGGCTGGGATCATTTAAAAACTATTGGTAGTAGGATGCATTTGCAGCCGTAGTGGGTAGGATAGCTATCGGATGTCAAGTTTGCTTGAACAGACGATAGATAGACTAGCCACGAGAGATGACGCGTAGCGACATCGACTACCAATATAACCATCGGGATATTTATAAGTATTTTTGTAGGCATCATAGATGCCGTATTTTTGTTTAAATAAAAAAGATCCGTGTAATATCCGTGTTATCCGTGGGAGTTGTTTAAACTTACTCCTCCCAGGACTTATACACCTCGTTGAAGACGTAGCCCCACAAAGTGGTGTACTTGGTTTGTCTGCTGAATGCACCTTGGTCGCGTTGGATGTACTCTGGGTTGATCAGACGTGCTTGAGTAGCTGCCACCACTGCGGTGAACTTCTGACGGCTCAGCAACTCAGCGGTACTTGGTTTGGTCTTGCGTTTACCATACGCGGTGCTGTAGTTGACACC
>JAZSFR010000021.1:0-7181 GCA_045532335.1 Paludibacteraceae bacterium | reverse complement strand
TCGTGGTGCTTCCCATCTATTCTCCATATCTTAGCGTCCTTCGGTAATGCTTTCTTCATTATATCTTCCAACATGTCGCCTGTCTTTATAAAATTGTAGAAGAACACACACCCACTTTCTAATCCGTCCACGAAATCTTTTATCCACTCTTGTTTGTCTTTTGTAAAGCACTGTCTCCGTAGCTCTGCACATAATGCACCTGCAGTGTCCAAGAACTCTCCGTCCTCATTTAGACGTGTTTTAAGCGTTTTGGAATAGCTTGTCGGTTTCTTAAAGGTAAATACTTTGTGTGTTTGTTCGGGAAGTTCTGACATCACTTTATGTGTGTCTGGGGCATAACTTATTTTAGCCCACATATCTTTAAGTCTGTCTTCATATCTCCACCCTATGATTTCAGGATAACCTTTATAA
Source organism: Paludibacteraceae bacterium (assembly GCA_045532335.1). Lineage (GTDB taxonomy): Bacteria > Bacteroidota > Bacteroidia > Bacteroidales > Paludibacteraceae > Colicola. The sequence goes on along the minus strand of JAZSFR010000021.1, from coordinate 6,770 downwards.
GTTTGTATACTAGCATAGGTATTTAGAAAACTCGTCTTGTTTCTCACTAGGTTACAAGCTTGCATGTATGGGTAGAAGCTCAACCATGTATCACCTGGTGTCCCAGTAAAAGCTCCCCAGTTTTTCGTTTGTTTAGTAATTTTAAGGAATGCTTTGCCCATTCCTGAACTTACGCCTGCTTTCGCACGTTGTACTTCGTCAAATATATAAACATACTCGTTTAAAATATCTAGATTTGCGTCCACCCACGCTCGGAGCTTGTGCCAGCTAATGACGGCGAGCTCTCTTCTACTTTCACTATCATCATTCCATCTTTTATTCTCTTCTTCAAAATCCCCAGTCCTACTCTTGCTAGCTGTCGTTACAACAAGCACCTTATGCTTCCCAGTTTCCTCGCATTTACGTCTAGCCCAAACAACCGCCATTGCTGTTTTGCCTGAGCCTACACCTGAAATAATAAAGTGCTTACCTTGTAGGAGCTGTTCAATGGCTTCTTTCTGAAAATCATACAGCCCCATAGCTTACCATCTTTCTTGCAACTCTTTTAAGTATTCTCCAACAAACCCACCTATCTTTTTAGGCTTATACCATTCATCAGGTATTCGTTCTTTTATCGTATAGCCATCGTCAGCACTCTCATGATAATGCCAGTCGCAAGTCGCCCCACAAATCAGACATTCTCCTTGCTCGTCCTCGTCTCCGATATCGTAAATATCATGGGTGCAATCTATTTGTACATCATTCCATGGTTCGCTTCCCCACACCGTAGCGATCAATTCGTCAGGATTGTCGCCTCTAATTTCAAAATCGATTGGCTCTCTATCTTGTGCCTCGCTATGTTCTACATGTGCACCATAGTATTTTAATTTCTCTTCCATTACATACTCCTTATCTGATTGAGTTGTTCTTGAGTAAAAAGTTTATTACCATACATTTCTAAAGCTTCTTTACTCTTAATTTGTTTAATATTAATTTTCATTTTATAGTTCCTCCTCATAAGTTAATCTTGCTAATTCATAGAAGTCCCAGTTTTTAAGGGCTTCGTCTAGTCTCTCTTGCTTAGTCATGGCAACCCTCCACAAACTCTATCGTTCTTGTTAATGTATCTCGCATATCGTCATCGTGGTTTTCTTCCCATATATCGTCTCTCAATACTCTTAAATCTGCAAGCACACCTGCTCGCTCTTTTAGCCATGCCTCGTGTGCTTTGTCTTGCTCATCTTCTGCTTTCCACAAAAATGCTACGCCATCTTCTCCCACGCCCCAGTCGTAGCCGTTAGCCATAGCCTCTAGGTGGTCAGCAAAACCTAACTCTACTGCCCGCTCGTCTAATTCCATGGCGATATTGCTCATCTTGCTCATACTAGTCTCCTTTCATTATAGTTGTTATTAGTTTGTTTGCTTGCTCGACCTCGGCAAGCTCCACCTTAATAGTTATATCATCACGAGTGATTTCAATTTTGATCGGTGTCATAATCTTTGTATCACTAGCGACCTGTTTTTCATCATATACTTGTGGCTCTGGTGATTGTGGTATATACCCAGCTTCTACCTTATCTTGCCATCTACGTAATTCTTGTCTAGTTTTCTTCTCCGTCTTTCTATTGCGATGTTCTTCATAACCATACAAAGGTTGCGTACCAGTTAAATTATACTCATATAGTGTCTTGCCTGATGGTGTTATGCCCAACACCCGTTCATTTAAGTGCCCACGAGCAATCATATTGCTTACCCATGAATAACCTTTTTTAGATTCGTCTTCATTATATCCAACAAGAGTGGCAACATCAGCCCGACAAGTAGCTTTTAGTAGCTCACCTGTTTCGTCAAGCTTTTTAAGCCTGTCAAATTTGATTTTTCCAAGTTCTCTTACATTCTGATTTTTCTTAATTAAATCTTGACGCTTTAATTCTGTCTGAATCTTTTTAATCTGTTCTTCTTTTTGTTTCTTACGCCCATTCACATAGTTTAAAGGTCTACCTAAATGATATGTATAAACTGGTTTATTGTTCTCGAAACCATCTAGTGTTTCTATGATAGCTTTCTTGCTGATTAGACCACTTACCCAACTATATGCTGTCTTGTCATTTTCTAAACCAACAATTTTACCAACATCTATTCTATTTTTAGCCTGCTGTAAGACACCATTATTTTCAGCTTCTTTAAGTTTGTCCCATCTAAGCTTACCTTTGGTTTGGGGTGATATACCTTTATCGATTTTTTCTTTTGTTTCCTTTGTGAAAATTAATCTTGATATCTCCACTATAGTTCTCTCCTTTGTTATAGTTGTTATAGTTTAAGCTTATCATACATTTGATATATTGTCAATAATATCACACTAATTCCTCGTGCGTCTCAAATGTATATAAATCTTCATCACAGTTGGGGCAATAATAAGTATATTCATTATCGCCGTTTGGGTCTGCGTCCTCCACGATTTCTCCACACCTGTTACAATATCTAGTCGCCATTAGTTATCTCCTTTCACATATTTTGTTACGTCTTCCACATACCCTTTAAGGTTGTTCAGCATAAACATTGTGTCTAGCTCTACATCTTCTTCGCTCACTCCATCTATCACCTCTTCAAAGTATGTTTTTAAAATATCTAGTTCTTTTAATAGCAAATCCTTATTCATTATGCTATCTCCTCTTCTAGCTTTTTAATGTCTTTTATATAGCTCTTAATCATATAGTGTTCTTCTGGGTGTTTATTACCACTACGCTTCATAGTGTTCCATAGCACTGCCATTTCTCGTTTGAGTTCTACTAGTTCTTCTTGCTTATCCATCACGCTACCCTTTCTCCTATTAGATACTTAAACTCCTCTGTCTCTATCTCTCCGTTCTTAGGTCTAAACTCGTCTTCAGTAAAGTAGTAGTGTATGTCCTCGTCATTCCAGTCGGGGTCTGCGTTCTGTCCGAGAGTTTCAACGACTGCAATATAACTCTCATAGCTGATAGGCTCTGCTCCTGCACACTTGTCAATTACTGTTGCTTCATACACTTTCATAAAAACTCCTTTTCTAGTTTCTGGTATTCTTCAGTTGTGATATAACCCTCTCTAAAGTGCCACCTTAGGCTCTCCGAGATGTAGGCTTTATTGTTTACGCCCTTGAAATTGTCTTTCAATGCTTGGTAAAAGTCTGTTAGATTAGTCTGTATCATAAGCACTCCTCTTCTAATTGTTCAATAAAAGCTTTAATACATAATTCGTCTGGCACGTCTGTCGGGAAGTCGTCTGTCCAGACACGCTTGCCATAGATGTATAACTCTTTCTTATAGGGGAAGTCTTTATACTCCCCTAGACTCGTCTTAATTTCTACATTGTCTTTTAACATTACATTACTCCTTTCAGCCAGTCTTCTTCGCCTAAGCCCCAGTAGTCAAGCACTCGTCTCACTAGCTCGTCCTCTTCTAAATCTGCGATAGGCGTTTGGCTTAACATTTGTCCTGCGTCTTCAAGCACAATGTCCTCGCCGTCCACATGATATACGCTCGTCATCACATAGTCTGTGTAGCCGTCTTTAATGTCTTCGTCCGTCAAGTTATCACCAGTTCCCTCTACTATCGTGATAAGTTTTTCTGTGTCTTTAGTTATGATTAGCATATTATTCTCCTAACCTTTCCGTTAATAGTTGTTTGGCTTCCTTGAGTGCCTTGCTCTCCTGCTCGTTCCATACATTGAATTGGTCTAGCATACATAATGCGTCAAGGTAGCCTTCGTCATAAGGACTATCGTTATACACGTTGTCATAGCCACTCAAAAATACTCCTGTTTCTCCCTGCATATTATTCTCCTTTCTTTAAGTTCAATTCGTCCATAAGCATAGAGACTTGCTCCCATGTCTCGTCGTCTAGTTTATAATAGCGGTGTTTAATAGTCTCGATGTCCACCTTGCTCAAGGTCAAGCCTCTTTGTTCCGCTACATTCTCAATGTCTTCCTCTAAGAAATGCTCTCTCAACTCACTATACGCTAGCCATTTTGTGTTAGCGTTCAGCTCGTCTGGTTTAATATCTGTTTTAGATAAGTGGTCGGCTAACGCCTCAATGCTCCAGCTCGGGTCATCTGCTTCACTCTGCCCGAAGTTATCTGCTACCCACTCATAAATTGCTTCATAAAATGTTTTCATAATTAGTCTCCTTTATTTATATCGTTTATAAGTTTCAGCCTACGTTTATAGATGTCGTCAAGACGGGTTGCTCGGTCGGGGTCGTCATAATCCCAATCGCTCACCATGTCTTTTTCTACTTCTAGTATGCACGCTCTAACTATTTTGTAGTAGTCAAGACTAGCTAACGCCTCTAGCACTACCTCTTCAGAGTGATAGTTGTCGTCCTCTAGCACGATAAGCAAATCTGCCACCCTCAAGTCTTTATACTTGCGGTCATAATAATGCTCCGCGCCCTCGATAAGACACTTGCGTATAGCATTAGCTCTGCGTTTAATATCTCTCGGGTTCATAACTATTTCTCCCTTATCACTAGCTCAAAAGCCTTATCTTGGTATTCAATAGTTATTACGCCCCTCACGCTATCAACTTCCATATTTTCTAGTCCATATTCATCAGCATTAAATTGCTCATGCATGGTGTTGTTAGCTAACTTGTCATAAACCTCATCAGTTAGCGTTGTTATATTATGTGTCCTCATTTTTTAGTCTCCTTTCTCATATTCTTTTATTGTGTAGCCCATGCCGTTATTGTCTGATAGCACAAGCAAGTTCTCATTGTCTGCCCATGCGTTCAAGTCAAGCAACAAGTCTGCCATGTCTTTTGCATTTTCCCACTCCTCTTGCTTAACATACTCGTCAAGGCAAGTCTTTAGATACGCCACTAGGTCTTTTTGATAGCCTATGTGTGTATTGTTATATGAATTATATATAATATTGTCGCTCATTTTATACCTCAATTCCGTATATGTTTTTAATTAGCTCTTTGTCGCCCTTTGCAAGTCTAAGTCTGTGTGCGTCTCTGTCGTCTCCCCAATTTCTAGTCCAACCATAATAACACTCGACTTCCCACTCATCGAACCTGTCTCCGCTCTTGTTATAAGCTACATAGCTTAATGGCTCGTCGCCTTGCATGTAGCCCGTGTCGCCATATTCACACTCTTTTAGCTTGTGCTTTTCCGCATAGTCTCGTGCTTTTTCATAATCATTAAAGTATTTTGTCTCCATCTTATTCTCCTTTAGTTTTCATAGAGTTTAATATCTTGTATATTTCAATGCTTACAGGTGTTTTTGTGTCTTGTTCTAGTGTCAATAACTCTTGTCTTATGTCGTCTATTGCGTGCTTATAGCCGTCATGCCACCCCTCATAATATGCTTTGTCGGTTGTCTCGTTCATTGGTGCCATGGTTATATCTCCCACTCTTCCGCTATTTGCTCGGCGGTTAGGCTATTAAACCTCGCAAGCGTCATATATTGTGGCATAGCATAAAGTTCATAGTCGTATGTTATTTGCACTATATCTAGTGGCTTGTCGCCTTTATAGTCCATGTCGGCGTTCATTCTATACCAATTAGCGCTCACATTATGCACGGTGATGTCTTCACACTCGCCGTTTAATAGCTTTTTAACTCTCTCTATTTTAGCGTCCATGCTCTTTACTCCTCGTTAGCCTTGATAATGTCCTCTAACTCCCATATGAGGTCGTCTTTTGTGGCGTTCTCGGCGTTAGCATAGCCGTTTAATCTATAACCAAAAGGTGCGTTTGGCTCGCAATGCGCCAAAAAGAACATAACTCTTAAAGCGCCACTTTCCGCCTCATGCCTTGTTAGTTCGTCAAGTTCGTCTTCTGTGATAAACTCGCCGTTTTCTTGGTAGTTATAGATGATATTTAATGCTTGCTCGGTGTAGTCTTCTTTGTACCACTCGTCGCTTTTAAGCATTTTTAAGAGGTGTTTTGCCTCTTTTAGCTCTTCACTATTCATGAATAGCTCCTTTCTCCGTGTTTTTAAGTGCCACGTGCCACTATTTAATAATTGTTATGGTTCACGCCTTGCACGTTTAGCGTGCTTGGCGTGATATTATGCACAAGCGCCTTGCGTCTTAATCTCGCTTGTGGTTGTTTTAGTCTTCGCCTGTTATGGTGCGCCCCATGTCTAGCATAACGCTGGCGCTCATAGCCTTATGACATCACGCTTGCGCCCTCACGTTTACACCGCTTGGGATTTATCACTTGCGCTCTTAGTTTTTAATATTCTTAACACCGCCTTAGCGCTTTTGCGCCCCGTGCTAACTCTTGCAAGGTTTACCGCTATACAATACCGCTACGGCGTTGTCCCGTCCACGCCCACGGCTTGCGCCGTGCCGTCTCTAGTTATGCCCTCACGGGTTTATTTATATAGGCTTTGTAAACTTGCGCCCCCTTATTTATAGTGTTATAAACCTTTTGCTAGTGGGGCGGGGTTTATTCTATCGTTACCGCTTGCGCCCTTGCACTGGTGCTTTGGTTTATACTTGCATTATATCATAACCGAACATAATATGTCAACAGGTTTTATTAAAAAAAGCCTAGTTTTTTTGATTTAACAGTGGTAAAATAATGTTGTAAAATTTACAACAGTTTAAAAAAATTGGTTTTTTTGTTCGGTTTTTATGGCTTGCATGGCTGGCGCTTATGGCGTGGCGGTGGTGTCTTTTCGTGGTGGCGGTGGCTTTTGCTTGGTGTAAAATTATTCAATCATTTTGCAATTTTGCAAGCCCCCACAGACCCCCAGCTTAGTGAGAGAGATTTAACGAAGCGTAGCGGAGTGTGTGTGTGTGTA
>JAZSFR010000013.1:0-101988 GCA_045532335.1 Paludibacteraceae bacterium | reverse complement strand
AATCGAAATCCGTGTTCTCGCGAGATCACGCATCTCGTGGGGACCCCGTGGAGAAAAACTTAGTGAAATCATGAAAAAGAACTTCCAATTAATTGTAGCTATTATGCTATGCGGATTTGGGTGTGGGCTATTGTTAGCGGGCTTCATCTGCCCACCATTAGCAGAGATCCATCACTCAGTCTTGGTGGCGTTTGGTGAGATACTTACCTTCTCCGGTAGTCTTATAGGTATCGACTACAAATACCGGTACAAAGAGTAACAAAGTAACAAAAAAAATATGCTAATCAAACTAATACGTAACCAGCCGCAGGGCAAAGCCCTCTTTGGGCAGTTATATGTAGATGGCGAGTACTTCTGCGATACGCTGGAGAATACCGACTACGCCATCCCTGCAGGCTTCTACCGCCTGAATGTAACCTTCTCACCACGCTGGCAAGTACTGCTGCCAATCCTCTATGGAGTATGGGGGTATAGGAAGTTGAAAGTTGAAAGTCAAAAGTCAAAAGTCAATGAACCCAGCAAAGCTGTATCCACTGACTCTCAACATTCAACATTAGACATTCAACATAGCGCCATGCGCTCCCAACATAGCACGCTGCGCACTGGTATCCGCATTCACGCGGGGAACACCATTGATCACACCGAAGGGTGTATCCTTACAGGTAAAGCTGACTTGTCTAACAACCGTCTCCTGTCTTCCGCCAAGACCCTCCACCGATTACGTGAACATTTGTTAAACCACATTAACCAAAACAGGAATGATGAAATGTATATTGAGATCCTTGAGCCCGATGCTTATCCTCTGTATAATGTGCCTTATGAGCGTCAGTTGCAGGAGTGTTAGTTGCGTCGAATGTCTAAAGTCTAATGTCGAAAGTCAAGAGGTACATGACTCTCAACTCTCAACTTTTGACATTCAATATTCGGATCGCCGAGATAGCATCGTCTATCGAGAGAAAGTGGTACACGATACCGTCTATATCACCAAGGAGGTGTATCGGGATCAACGACTTTCAACTTTTGACATTCAACATTCGACTAAAGCGGACACGGTAGTCGTCACCGAATACCGCGACCGCATAGTGGAACACCCACCAGAGCGGTATGTGCCGAAGTTCTACAAATGGTGCACGGGGCTGCTTTGGGCGATTGGGCTATTGGCGATAGGCTATTGGCTATTAAAGTTGAGAGTTAAGAGTTGAGAGTTAAGAGTAGGGTGTATGGTGTAGAGGCGAAGAGATGCAGCAATGCTGCTGACCTTACCTATAAACCATAAACCATAATATGTGCATTTTTGTGTACTTCCGCTCAATGCGGACATACTCCAGTTCGCGTATGTGCATTTTTGTGTACTTCGATGGCACCTCCCACAATAAATTGCGGGTCCCTCCTCGAAAGTACAGTCGCAAAATGCAGACCATACTCCTCGTCAGAACGGACTTGCAACAATGAACTCACTCTGTTCGTTAGGGTTGCCGTCGTTCTTCCTCTTCCCACAAAGCCACGTGCTTTGCGGGAGCCCTATTTGCTCGAAATTTTATAAGAAAATCGGCTACGCCTTAATTATTCGCTACCCATCATCTCATTTTCAAGCGAGCTTGAATGAGTGATGAATACCGAATAAATAGATTAATAATCTATTATTTTCTTATAAAATTCCTCGCTTTACTTGCGTATGTGCATTTTTTGTTGTACCTTTGCACGAATTATTGTAAATATGAGTACTAGGCGAGAAATAAAATGGTTTATCGGGGTGGCATTGGTCTTCCTGCTTTCAGCGTGTAACGCAGTGAAATTTGTTCCACAAGGACAATACCTGCTCAATGATGTGAAAGTGAAAGTGGAAGATACCAAAGAAGTACTAGGAACTGACCTGATGAAATATGTGCAACAAAAACAAAATACCGAAATTTTGGGATTTTGGAAGTTGCAACTAGGTATCTACAACACCGCCTCACTCGATACCACCAAATGGACCAGTAAGAACGCTCGTAAAGTGGGCGAAGCACCTGTGATATTCTCTCCCCAAATGGCAGATGCCAGCGTGGTGCAACTATCGCGTGCGATGAACAACAAAGGATACTTCCGTGCGCAAGTGGACACGAGCATGGTGATGAAAGATCGCAAAATTAATCTCACCTACCATGTGACCGCTGGTGTACCTTACCGTATCGGTAGTTACAAGGTCAATGTGAAGCACGCTGATCTATACGCCATCGCACAGAACGACCGCAGTGTGCTCGTTCGCGCAGGAGAGAAGTTTGATGCAGACCTGCTGAACCAAGAGCGTCAGCGTGTGGCTAGCGCTATGCGCAATAGGGGATATTTCTATTTTGATGCGGAATGCTTACGCTTTGAAGTAGATAGTTTGGGTAAGCAACAACGCGTGGATGTGAAGATGGTTTTGCAACCCTATGTGGAGCAAATGACACCCGAAGAGAAAGAAAGATTGTTCCGTCAGTACAAGATAGCGAATGTGCATTTTCATATTGACTATGACCTGGACCGCATACCCGAAGGAGAAGTGGTGTCCTCATCCGTGAAGAATGGGTATGAGTTCACATGGATCGGTAAGAAACTGCTGCGTGAACAAGTATTGGTACGCAATTGTCCGATACGCCCAGGTAGTCGTTATAACGAACGATTGGTGGAGCGTACATTCGCAAGAATGAATCACTTGGCACCTGTGAAATATGTGGACATCAGTTTTGAACCTGTGTCTGCGGATGAACTGGATTGTCATATCGTGTTGTCGCGAAACAAATTGAACTCCTTCTCTGCCGAATTGGAAGGAACCTATTCCGCGGGCGACTGGGGTGTGGCCGCAGGAGTCGGGTATGTGAATCGAAACATATTCCGTGGTGCCGAAGAGTTGTCGATAGATGGTCGTGCTAGTTACGAATGGCGTGAGGACGGTGGTCGTGCCTTGGAGGGAAAAGCTACGGCACAATTGCGTTTTCCAATTGACTTATCTGTGGATGTGGGATATAACTACCAGAATCGTCCAAATGAGTATCAGCGTTCGATCTTTAATGCAGGTTTGGATTATCGTTTGAATCAATCTCGTATAGGCTTGCGTCATCAGTTCCGATTATTGGACATCAGTTATGTCTATCTGCCTTGGATTAGTGATGCTTTTCGTGAACAGTTCTTGCAGTCCACGAACATTTTGAAATACTCCTACGAGAACCACTTTATCGTAGGTTTGGGTTATGCCGGTAGTTTCACAACCTACCGTGCTCGTCAGCCTTACCGCTCGTTTGTGAATGTGAACTACAACATCGAAACAGCGGGCAACCTATTGCGCCTGCTCGCCAAACCACTGAAATTCAAAGTGGATGAGGAGTCGGGTAACTACACATTCTTGAACACCCAATTCTCGCAGTTTGCAAAGGCGGATCTGTCGGTGACATATAACCAAATACTTCATCCTCGTCATCGTTTGGTATGGCATACCGACATCGGTGTGGCAGTACCTTATGGCAACTCGCAGACGATACCATTTGAGAAACGCTATTTTGCAGGCGGTTCGAATAGTGTTCGTGGTTGGGCTGCTCGTACCTTGGGTCCAGGTGGTTACAAAGGAGATGGCGATTGGATTGATGTGAATAATCAGTCGGGTGATATACGATTGAACCTCAATCTGGAATACCGTGCGAAAGTGTGGTCAATCATCGAGTTGGCGGCTTTTGTGGATGCAGGAAACATTTGGACCGTGTTTGACTACGAGGCACAACCTAATGGTGTATTCAAGTGGAATGAGTTCTACAAACAGATAGCTCTGGCCTACGGTGTGGGTCTGCGATTGGATTTTACATTCTTTGTATTCCGTGTGGATTTTGGTGTGAAACTGTATGATCCAAGTCGTTTGTACGGTGCAAACGCGGGTACGCAGTGGCGCACTGTGGCAAATGGATTGAATAGGAAAGAGGATATGGCATTGCACTTCGCGATAGGTTATCCGTTTTAAGACGAAAAATATGTTAGACAAGTGTTGCATAGATGGAGTGATAGAAGCGGGTTGCGATGAGGCTGGACGTGGACCATTAGCAGGAAGTGTGTTTGCTGCGGCAGTAGTGTGGAGCAAAGAGGTACTAGATAATCCTACTCATGCGGAGTGGTTAGAACTCCTAGATGACTCCAAGAAACTGACCGATAAACAGCGTGCCTACCTTCGTCCACTGATAGAGAAATATGCTGCAGCATGGGCTGTAGTTGAGGTTTCGGCAGAGGAGATAGACCGAATCAATATCCTCAAAGCATCCATCACAGGCATGCAACGCGCGTTGGATAAACTGACTATTAGACCACAACATATACTCGTAGATGGCAATAAATGGAAACCCTACATACCCGAAGGTGAAGTGATGGAAATACCCGCACGAACCGTGGTCAAAGGAGATGGCAAATATCTCTCAATAGCGGCGGCGAGTGTACTAGCCAAAACCTATCGCGATGAGTATATGCTTCGCTTGCACGAGCAATATCCGCAGTATCATTGGGATACAAATATGGGCTATCCCACCAAAGCACACTACGAGGCAATACGGCAATATGGCATTACGCCTTACCACCGAAAGACCTTTAAGTTAATAATAAACAATTAAATACCGAAATATTATGGCACTTTTTGTAAAGAAAGAGGGAGAACCTCGTAAGAAAATGGGTTGCTTAAGCAAAACTCTTGTTGGTATTGGTGTATATTTCTTATTCTGCGGAATATTAGGATGGATGATGGGAGATATGATGTCCACTCCAAAAACAACATTGGAGGAGAACACTATCTATCGTATTGATTTGAAGGGTAGTTTGGTGGAACAAGCGACTGAAGAGAATCCATTCAACTCCATTATGGGTGAGCTCTATGGTCAATCTACTACCACTGTCGGGTTGAACGACTTGCTCAACAATATCGCTTTGGCAAAAGACAACGACAAGGTCTTGGGTATCTATCTCAAAGGCGGTTCACTCGCTGCGGGACCAGCTTCTGCCAAGGCAGTTCGTGATGCACTCCTTGATTTCAAAAAGTCGGGCAAATTCATCATCGCCTATTCTGATTCCTATTCTCAAACGAACTACTACATTGTTTCTGTGGCAGATAGAATATTCTTCAATCCTGTTGGTTCGTTAGCATGGGATGGATTGAGTGCACAAAAAGAGTACTACACTCGCCTCTTTGAGAAAATTGGTTTAGAAATGCAAATCCTTAAAGTGGGTACTTTCAAGTCGGCTGTAGAGCCTTACTTCCGCACATCTATGTCAGAGGCTGACCGCAAACAAACCGAGCAATACATCGGTGGCATTTGGAGCGAAATGAAAGCGGCTGTAGGACAAAGTCGTCAAATCACGCCTGAGCAGTTGCATGCATACGCAGACGAGTGCATGTCGTTGCAACCACAAGAGAAATACCTTACCTACAACTTTGTGGACTCATTGGTGTATATCCAAGAAATGGATAGCGTTTTGCGCACTTACGCGGGCACAAAAGATTATAAACAACTGTCTAACAGTAAGATGACCAATGTGGAGCGCACCCAGGTGGACGCTACAGACAAAGTGGCAGTCCTTTATGCGGAAGGTGCTATCGTGGACGAAGGTGCGGAGGGTATCGTTGAGGGTAAGATCCTGAAAACCATCAAGAAAATCTATAAGGATGACGATGTGAAAGCAGTAGTCTTTCGCGTGAATAGTCCTGGTGGTAGTGCTGACGCAAGCGAACAAATATGGCATGCGATGAAGATGTTGCAAGACAAAGGTCTGCCTGTGGTTGTTTCTATGGGTAACTATGCGGCTTCTGGTGGTTACTATATCTCTTGCAATGCCGATTATATCTATGCGGAGCCTACTACATTGACGGGTTCAATAGGTATCTTTGGTACAGTTCCTAACTTCAATAAACTCCTTGATAAAGTCGGTTTGGATATAGATGGTGTTTCTACCAACAAACATTCAGCCTTGAATGTCAATGCCATTTACAAAGGTATGAATCCTCAAGAAATGGCACTTATGCAAAACATGGTAGAGCGTGGCTATGACCTCTTTACTCGTCGCTGCGCCGCTGGTCGTGATATGACACAAGATGAAATCAAGAAGATTGGCGAGGGTCGTGTATGGCTTGGCAAAGATGCGTTGGAGATTGGGTTAGTGGATAGTTTGGGTAATATCAATGATGCTATTGATAAAGCAGTTGAATTGGCTCAATTGGGTGAATACGAATTAGTTACTTATCCAAAGAAGACAGATCCTTTGCAAGAGATGTTAAAGATGTTCGACACTACTACCCCAGAGGAACGCTTGGTGATGAAGGTACGCGAGTTCGCTTCTAAACCACGTATCATGGCGCTTATGCCAGAAGTAACGATTTGGTAATTAAGAATTTTGAGTTAAGTATTAAGGATTTTGAAATCATTGTTTTCTATCATAATTACGCCGCTATCTTGGCTATATAGCGTAGTCGTTTGGGTGCGCAATGTGCTTTATGATGAGCGTATTCTTCCTTCGCAAGAGGTGGACATTCCTACGATTGGTGTGGGTAACTTAGCTGTAGGAGGCACAGGTAAAACTCCCATGACCGAGTACTTGCTTCGACTGTTGTCTGGTAAATACCAAGTAGCAGTTCTGTCGCGTGGTTATGGTAGAAAAACAATGGGCTTCAGATTAGCACGTCCTACGGATACAGCTCGAACCATTGGAGATGAACCTTTGCAGATTCATCTGCATTTTCCTGATGTGCCTGTAGCTGTATGTGCCAATCGAGTGGAAGGTATTAAGCGATTGCGTCAGTTATTCCCAAAATTGCAATGTGTCATCTTAGATGATGCTTTTCAACATCGTCATTTGCGTTGTGGTTTTTATATTCTGCTAACTGCATATGATCGTCTTTATGTCAATGATTATATGTTGCCTCGTGGCACATTGCGTGATCTACCTTCAGAGAGTCGTCGTGCCAATGCAGTAGTGGTAACCAAGTGTCCTAGTACGATGCAACCTATTGAACGACGGATAGTGAGCAACCAATTGCAGTTGGCTTCCTATCAGCATTTATGCTACTCTTCGGTCAAGTATCAGGCTGTGGATTTGCCGGGTACACCTTTATTGGTGGCTGGAATAGCTAATCCAGAACCACTATTGGTACATCTCAAGAAGCAATATCCAAAGACGCATTTGTTGGCTTTTAATGATCATCATATATTCAACAAGAAGGATGTACAGATGATTCTTGATAATGCAGCCCATTATGCGTGTGTCGTAACAACAGAGAAAGACTATATGCGTATGTTGCATACACCGCTAATAGATAAACTAGCTGAAAAACTGATTGTTTTGCCTATGCAAACGGATTTAGGCGTGGATAAAGAGGTGTTTGACCGAGCAGTGTCGCTGTATGTGGACGAGGCAGTGAGACAGTTGTAGGACGCGCTGTGCTATCAGGACGCTGCCTACAGGTTAAAGATGAAAGGTTAAAGGTAAGATGATATCTATTTTAAGACGATTTGTGAAACCATACAAATGGTATGTGGCATTGAATATGGTATTCAATGTGCTTGCTACTATATTGTCGTTGTTCTCGTTTGCAACGATTATTCCGGTGTTGCAATTGCTCTTTGGGCTTTCGACCGCAGATGCGACCTATATATCCTTGCACGATGCTGCGGGACTGCAAGAAACGCTAGAGGTATTGAAGAATAACCTGTATTTCTATTTGCAGACACAGATAGAACTGAGAGGAGCATCCTATGTGTTGCTTCTATTGGGACTCTGTTTGGTGCTGTTGACCGGATTGAAGTGCCTAACGGCTTGGTTAGCCAACTATTATATGGTTCCCATACGTACGGGCGTGTTGCGCGATCTGCGCGAGCGTCTGTATAAGAAAGTGGTGAGTTTGCCTATCGGATTTTTCACCGAAGAGCGCAAGGGCGATGTGATGTCGCGTATGACAAATGATGTGAATGAGGTGGAGGCGAGTATTATGTCCACTTTGGATATGCTGTTTAAAGATCCGGTGATGATCTTGGTGTATCTCATAACCTTGTTTTGCATATCATGGCAACTGACGCTTTTTGTGTTGATACTATTGCCTGTGGCAGGTTTGTTGATTGGTCGCATCGGTCGTTCGCTCAAGCGTGCATCGACCCTAGGACAAGAACAGAATGCGGAGATTCTCACCCAGATAGATGAGACATTAGGCGGATTGCGTGTGGTAAAAGCGTTTAATGCAGAGAGGAAATTGATTCATCGTTTTCAAGTGCTGATCAATGAGACACGTGCTACATTCAATCGCATCAATCGTCGTTACTATTTGGCACATCCTGTTTCGGAGTTCTTGGGTACTGCGCTTATAGCGCTATTGCTGTGGTTTGGCGGACTATTGATATTGGGCGATGCATCTAGTATTGATGCGGCAACATTTATTTATTACCTCGTTATATTCTATTCGATTATTGGTCCTGCCAAAGATTTGAGCAAGGCGATGTATGGTATTCGTCGCGGTATGGCATCCTTGGAGCGAATCGATCGAATCTTGGATACGGAGTCCAATATTAAGGAGAAGGATAATGCAAAAAAAATAACGGGTTTTGAATCGGTTATTCGATATGAGGATGTGTGTTTTGCTTATCAATCCGATCGCTCAATACTAAAACATATCCATCTGGATATTCACAAAGGTCAGACTGTGGCTTTGGTAGGACAGTCAGGTAGCGGCAAGACCACGATGGCAGATTTGATTCCTCGTTTTTATGACCCACAGCACGGACGAATCACGATAGATGGAGTGGATATTCGTGAATTGAAAACCTATGATTTGCGTGCGCTGATGGGTAATGTGAACCAGGAGGCAATATTGTTTAATGATACCTTCTATAACAATATCACTTTTGGTGTGGAAGAAGCAACGATGGAGCAAGTGCGCGAGGCTGCTCGAATAGCCAATGCAGATGATTTTATAATGGCGACGCCAGACCAATATCAAACCACTATTGGTGACCGTGGTTCGCGTCTGAGTGGCGGACAGCGTCAGCGTATCTCAATTGCGCGTGCGATACTTAAGAATCCTCCTATCTTGATTCTGGATGAAGCTACATCGGCTTTGGATACGGAGTCCGAGAAATTGGTACAGGAGGCGCTTGAGCATTTGATGAAAGATCGTACAACTATTGTGGTTGCACATCGTTTGAGTACGATTCGCAATGCAGATCTCATTTGCGTATTGCACGAAGGAGAAATTGTAGAGAAGGGTACACATGATGAATTGCTTGCCCTCAACGGTTATTATCGACGCCTTGTAGAGATGCAAGAAACTTGATAGACTAAGGGAATGGAAAAGAAAAACCACTTGATGAACTCAAGTGGTTTTTTTAGGTTAGTCGGGATGGCGAGATTCGAACTCACGACCTCCTGCTCCCAAAGCAGGCATTCTAACCGGGCTGAACTACATCCCGCACACTTCCTTTTCGAAAGCGAGTGCAAAGGTACTGCTTTTTTTTGATATGACCAAATATTTTCAAAAAAAAATGCAAAAAAAATGCAAATTGTGTTGTTTTTCTTTTATATTCCGTTTTTTTTTTGTAACTTTGCATGTTTTTTGGTGTGTTTTGCACCTTTAGCGAAAATATATTTTTTGTAACTATTAATACCTTATATATTATATGGATAAAAATACATGGATTGGCTTTGCCTTAATAGCCGCAGTTATTATTGGTTTTTCGTTTTTGAATCGTCCATCTAAGGAGGAATTGGCAGAGCGTAAGCGCGTGCAAGACTCTATTGCGTTGGTACAACAAATGGAGTGGGAGACCAAACAACTCTCTGAGAAGATTGCACAAGAGTTGGAATCCAATCAAGTAAGTGCTACTACTGAGGAGCAATTGGTGGCTGTATATGGTGCTTTTGCCCCTTCTGCACAAGGACAAGATGGTCTTGTGGTACTTGAGAACGAATTGGTGCGTATTGGTGTGGATCGTCGTGGTGGTGATATAGCTAAGGCAGAATTGAAAAACTACAAGGCTTATGGTGATACAGTGAATGCACTTTGTCTTTTCCAAGCTGATGAGAATGAATTGAATTTCACACTTGTGACAAATAACAACCGCGTGTTGTCCACCAAGAATCTGTATTTTGAGCCTGTGGCACAATATGCGGATAGTGCGATGAGTACACTGGTGATGCGTCTGAAGACGGATATAGAGAATTGCTATATCGATTTTGTTTACACACTTCCTGCGAATGATTACATGGTGGGTATGAGTATTCAACCTCATAACATGCACTTGGCTTTGGCACAAAACATGGCATCGATAGAGATGCAATGGAATCAAACTATTCCACAACAAGAGAAGGGTCGTAAGTTTGAGGAGAAATATGCTCAGTTGCAATACATGTTCGTGGGTGGCGATATTGAGAAACTATCTGAGGTAAAAGCCGCTCGTCAAAAAGAGTCTGCTCGTATCAAGTGGATTGCTCACAAGGATCAGTTCTTCTCTACAGTGATGATTGCTAATGATGCATTTGAGTCCACCGAGGTAGAGTCTACTCCTATGGGTGCGCACACGCGTTATATAAAGGAGTATAAAACCAAGGCCAATTTGCCATTTGATGTTACGGGTAAGAAAACCACCGATGTTCGTTATTATTTGGGCCCTAACCACTATAATACGCTCAAGGCATACGACAAGAATGTGATAGGCGATGATAAACTTCATTTGAAGGAGTTGGTGCCTCTAGGTTGGAAGTTGGTGTCTTGGATTAACAAAATTTTGGTTATTCCAATGTTTGACTTGTTTACCTCATGGGGATTGCATATTGGTATTGTGATTTTGCTTATGACATTGGTTATCAAGTTGATACTCTTGCCATTTGTGTTTGCATCTAATAAGTCAACTGCCAAGATGCGTGTGTTGAAACCACAATTGGATGAGATCAATGCTAAGTATCCACCTGAGAAAATGCAGGAGCGTCAAGCAGCGACGATGGCCTTGTATCAAAAGGCAGGTGTGAGTCCTATGTCAGGTTGTTTGCCAATGTTGTTCCAATTCCCTGTTTTGATGGCGATGTTCTGGTTCTTACCAACAGCTATTGAGTTGCGTGGACAATCGCTCTTCTGGGCAGATGACCTCTCTACCTACGATGCTATCTTGACATGGAATCGCAATATTCCATTGTTTGGTAATCACTTGAGTTTGTTCTGTTTGCTCATGACCGTGGTGAATATCGTATATACTCATATAACGATGCAGACTCAGTCTCAAGGTCAAGAAATGAAGATGATGAAGTACATGATGTATCTGATGCCTATCATGTTCCTCTTCTTCTTCAATGATTATGCGGCAGGTTTGAGTTACTATTATTTGGTAAGTTTGTTGTTCACCATCTTGCAAACAATGATTTTCCGTTGGACTACCGATGATAAGAAGGTGTTGGCGGAGATGGAGGCCAATGCCAAGAAGAAAGGTAGTGCTAAGAAGTCTGGTTTTGCCGCTCGTTTGGAGGCAATGCAACGTGAGCAACAGCGCCTTGCTAGAGAGCAAGCTAAAGCACAAATGAGACGCTAAATTAGTAGCGATGGACTATGAATGACGAGTTATGAATAAGAAATTGATGATAACAATAGTCCTGTGCTCAGTGATGAGCATGGGACTATTTGCTCAAAGCGATACAACTGCTCTACAAGTAAAAGATAAGTATACTTTTGGTGATTTCTTTGATGCCTTGGATCTGCCTACTGTGATAGGAGTAGGTATCACACCTAATGGAATAGAGGGTGCAACCTTCAATACGGCTATGCGTCTGGGATGGCGTCATCACAAGAACTATGGTACCTTTGTATACATCACCTATGATACACATAGTAATACCTATGATTCGCTCCATGTGCAGGGATCGAATGTGTTCAATGGAGAAGTGTGGTATAATGAGATAGGTATGAGTGTCGGATATCGTTTTCCATTGGTAAAAGATATCAAGGCGTTTTATGAGAATCCTTATTTTCATCCATGGGACTTCTATATGAGTATTCAACCAGGTGTGTCGATTGCTACGGTCAAGAATATTACTCCAGAGTCCACTACCTCAGAGCCATCCTACACGATGTCTAACTTTGATCATGTGGTGCCTACATTGCGTTTCTCTGCGGGAGTAGAGTGGTTTATATTTCCTAATTTTGGTATTTTTGCAGAAGCTGCTTATACACAGCATCTTTTGCCTACAATCATAGAACAAGCGGCAATAGACCAAGAAGAGATCAGTCGTCCATCCGGACCAATAACTCTCTCTCTGGGATTGTCCTTGTTTTTCAACTAACCCTAAACATTAACCCTTAAACATTAAACACTAAACATGTCATTCACCCATTTACATGTCCATTCTCACTATTCCGTGCTAGACGGAATGAGTAAAGTTCCTGATTTGATTAATAAATGCCTAAGTTCTGGTATGCATGCGATTGCGCTTACCGATCACGGTTGTATGTATGGCATCAAGGAGTTGTTGGATACTGCCAAGAAGACCAATAAGAAACTCAAAGAGGAAGCTGCTAAGAATGGGACCGAATTTGTGCCTTTCAAACCGATTGTAGGTGTGGAGGCGTATTGTGCGCGTCGTGGACGCAAAGACCGTGATAAGGACTTCAAGGCTACGAGTCCTGAAGGAAAACAGTATATTGTGGATCAAAGTGGTTGGCACTTGATTCTTTTGGCAAAGAACAAAACGGGCTATCATAATCTGTGTAAGATTGTGAGCGAGAGTTTTATGGACGACTGCTATTACCGCCGTCCTCGTATTGATAAAGCACTTTTGGAGGAGTTTCACGAAGGTATAATCTGCTCATCAGCTTGTTTAGGTGGTGAGATTTCTCAAAAGGTTATGGAGGGACTTTTGGCTCCTGTGGATGTGGCATTTGAGGAACGATTTAAGTCTGCAATAGAGGCTGCCGAATGGTTTAAGAATCTATTTGGAGAGGATTATTATATAGAGCTTCAGCGTCACCAAACCGATAAGGAGGGTGCAGATCAGATGGTCTATCAGAAGCAAAAGGATGTGAATGCGGTGTTACTGGAGATAGCCAAACGTTGTGGCATTAAGGTGATTGCTACTAACGATGTGCACTTTGTTGAGGAGGAGCATGCTGAGGCACATGATCATTTGATTTGTGTATCGACTAACCATTTTGTGGATGATCCTGATCGTATGCGCTATACCAAGCAAGAGTGGTTGAAGTCGCCCGAAGAGATGGCAGAAGTGTTCCACGATCTGCCAGAGGCATTAACCAATACGCAGGAGATCGTAGATAAGATCGAGGTGTATGATATAGATTCAGGTCCATTGATGCCTAAATTCCCCATCCCAGAGGACTTTGGTACAGAGGAGACTTATCGCGAGCGTTTTACAGAGGAGGACCTCTATCAGGAGTTTACTCGAGATGAGAATGGGGTAGAGATTATGTCGCGTGAGGATGGCGAGAAGAAAATCAAGAACCTAGGTGGTTATGATAAATTGTATCGTATCAAACTAGAAGCGGATTATTTGGCTCACCTGACATATGAGGGTGCGCGTGTTCGTTATGGTGAGGTCTTGACTGAGGAGCAACAAGAGCGTATCAAATTTGAGTTGCACATCATGAAGACGATGGGTTTCCCGGGATACTTCTTGATTGTGATGGATTTTATCCGTGCTGCGCGTGAGGAGTTAGGGGTTAGTGTGGGTCCTGGTCGTGGTAGTGCTGCGGGTTCGGTAGTAGCTTATTGTTTGCGAATAACCGATCTTGATCCGCTAAAGTATGACTTACTGTTTGAGCGTTTTTTGAATCCAGACCGTATATCATTGCCCGATATTGATACGGATTTTGATGATGCAGGTCGTGCCAAAGTGTTGGATTGGGTGAGCGATAAGTATGGTCATACGCAAGTGGCGCATATCATTACCTATGGAACGATGGCTACCAAATCGGCTATTGCGGATGTGGGACGTGTGCAGCGTGTGCCATTGAGTCGTGTGAATGAGATCAAATCGTTTATCCCTGAGAAGAGTTTCCCAGATAATATTAAAGACGATAATGGTAAGTCACCTAAGGTCAATCTTCGCAACTGTTATAAGTACGTAGAGGAGTTGCGTTCGTTGCTCAATGGTGGTGAGCCAGAGGTGCGTGCTATGTTGCGTTATGCAGCACAATTGGAGGATACGATTCGTCAAGTGGGCGTACACGCCTGTGGTATTATCATTGGTGCGGATGACTTGACCAATTATGTGCCATTATCTACGGTGGAGGATCGTGAGTCCGGCAAGCGTGTGTTGGTGACAGAGTATGACGGCCATGTGGTAGAAAGTGTTGGTTTGATTAAAATGGACTTCTTGGGTCTTAAGACACTTACTATCATTAAGGAGTGTCTGAAGAACATAGAGAAAGCGCGTGGAGAGAAAGTGGATATTGACCATGTATCCATCGAGGATGCGGATACCTATAAACTGTTCCAAGAAGGACGCACAGTAGGTGTGTTCCAATTTGAGTCCTTGGGTATGCGTAAATATATGAAGGAGTTAAAACCAACGGTTATGGGCGATTTGATTGCGATGAATGCGTTGTATCGACCAGGTCCGATGGACTATATTCCTCAGTTTATTCGTCGTAAACACGGTTTGGAACCCGTTACCTATGATATTCCGGTGATGGAGAAGTACCTCAAAGACACCTATGGTGTGACGGTTTATCAAGAGCAGGTGATGTTGCTGAGTCGTCTGTTGGCCAACTTTACGCGTGGTGAGAGTGACCAATTGCGTAAGGCGATGGGTAAGAAGATTATGGCATTGTTGGCAGAGTTGAAACCTAAGTTCATTAATGGTGGTAAGTCTAATGGCCATGATCCTAAGGTGTTGGAGAAAATTTGGGCAGACTGGGAGAAGTTTGCATCATATGCGTTTAATAAGTCCCATGCGGCTTGCTATTCGTGGGTAGCATACCAAACAGCCTATTTGAAGGCACATTATCCAGCGGAGTTCATGGCTGCCAACTTGACTGTAGCCAAGGACGATATCAAGGATGTCACGAAGTTCATGGACGAGTGCAAGGCGATGAAGATATCAGTCCTCGCACCGGATGTCAATGAGTCGGAATTGAACTTTACGGTTAACTCCAAGGGAGATATCCGCTTTGGTTTGGGAGGTATAAAAGGTGTAGGCGAGGGAGCCGTAGAGGCTATCTTGCAGGAGCGTGCTAGGGGAGGTAAATACAAGGATATCTTTGACTTCTTGGAGCGAGTTAATCTACAAACTTGTAACCGTAAGACGATTGAAAACTTGGCTCTAGCAGGTGCATTTGATTGTTTCACGGATATGTATCGCGAACAACTTTTTGGCGTGAACTCAAAGGGCGAAAATGTGTTGGAGACTTTGGTGCGTTATGGCAATAAGTTCCAACAAGATAAGAATCAACAAGTTAATTCTCTCTTCGGCGATTTGGGAGGTGATTTTGGTGTGGAGATACAACATCCTGAGTTACCTAAAAATCCGAAGTGGTCCACGATTGAACGTTTGAATAAAGAGAAGACGCTTATTGGCATTTTCTTGTCGGCTCACCCGCTGGACGAGTGGAGCTTTGAGATCAATGAGATGTGTTCTATCACGGCTGCAGAATTGAATAAATTTGACACTTGGCGCAAGCCTGATGCACGTAAGCAAGTGCAAGCGGCGGATACTACTGAAGAAGGAGAGAGTGAGGAGGAGCAGGTAGTCATTAATCCGAATGAGTGGATTGAACAAAGAGAAAACAAGGTGTTCCGTTTTGGTGGTATTGTTACATCGGCAGAAGATCTGACAACTGCAAAAGGTTTTCCATTTGGTAGATATACGGTGGAGGACTATACAGGTAGTTACCAATTTACTTTGTTTGGTGAGGAGTATAAACAGTATGCTTCTTTGTTGAAACCGAATATCTATGTGATGCTACATTGCTCGATTAAACAGAAAGGTTATTACTTAAAGTACTTTAAACCAGGAGCAATAGAGGAAAGTGAATACACTTTTGCTGTTCAACAGGTATCTTTGATACAGGATATGCACAAACAGTTGCAATCTATAAGCATGAATATCCCGTTGGAGAAAGTCCAACCTATGTTCATTGAGGAGTTGGCCGAGTTTTGTTCTTCCCATTCGGGCAATACGCCACTGCATTTGGTGGTGTATGATGAGACTCGTCAAAACTTGATTACGTTTAGTGCCTCTCCTATCAAAATATCGCAGGAGTTCTACCATTGGCTTCAAATGCAGCGCATGGATAACACACTTGATTTCACGGTACAGTTATAATCCCGTTACCACTCCGTTATCACTCAAAAGAAATAAAAAAAAGATGTTAAATCACTTAATAATATAGCGTTATGAAGATTTCTACACGGGCGCAGAATATGCCAGAATCGCCTATCCGTAAACTGGCTAAGTACGCAGATGCTGCTAAGCGTAATGGTGTGCATATTTACCATTTGAATATCGGACAACCAGATATCAAAACACCTGTTTGTGCGATGGATGCGTTGAGAAGTTTTCACGATGAGATTCTAGAATATTCTCCATCGCAAGGTATAAAATCCCTTCGTACCAAAATGGTGGGATATTATGCCGAGTATGGTATTGACCTTTCTCCTGATGAGATTATTATCACCACTGGTGGCTCTGAGGCAATTATGTTTGCCTATATGGCATGTCTTAACCCAGGCGATGAGATTATTGTGACTGATCCTAGTTATGCCAACTATATGGCATTTGCTATCTCCTGTGGTGCTGTGGTTAAATCTGTGAAAACGGATATAGAAAATGGTTTCCGTTTGCCATCTGTTGAGGAGTTTGAGAAACAAATAACGGATAAGACAAGAGCAATTCTTATTTGTAACCCAAATAACCCAACGGGTTATCTTTACTCCAAGAAAGAGATGATGCAGATTCGTGACTTGGTGAAAAAGTATAACCTCTATTTGTTCTCCGATGAGGTATATCGTGAGTTTATCTATACCAAACGACCATATATCTCAGCATTCCACTTGGAGGGCATTGAGCAAAATGTGGTGTTGATAGACTCGGTAAGTAAGCGCTATTCAGAGTGTGGAATACGTATTGGTGCATTGATTACGAAGAACAAAGAAGTACACAATGCGGTGATGAAGTTCTGTCAAGCTCGTTTGTCTCCGCCGTTGATAGGTCAAGTGATAGCAGAAACATCTCTTTCGACTCCGCAAGAGTATATGGAGGAGGTGTATGATGAGTATTTAGCTCGTCGTAACTATTTGATAGACCAATTAAATCAAATCCCTGGCGTGTTTGCGCCTACACCAATGGGTGCGTTCTATGTGATGGTACAATTGCCAGTAGAGGATACCGATGATTTCTGCCAATGGTGTTTGACGGATTTCCAATACGAAGGACAGACGATTATGATGGCACCAGGTAGTGGTTTCTATACCGATCCATCTCAAGGAAAGAAACAGGTACGTATGGCATATATACTCAACAGAGAGGACTTGGGTAAAGCGATGTTGGTTTTACGCAAGGCCTTAGAGGCATACAATGCGGAGAGGGCAGAGTAGTAGTTTTACTCGGTTTGACCTTATTATGATATATAAATAAAGTAAAATACACTTTTTTTGTAGAAAAATTTGGTCATGTCAAAAAAAAGCAGTACCTTTGCACTCGCTTTCGAATGAGAGAGTGTACACGGTGGCTATAGCTCAGCTGGCAGAGCATCGGATTGTGGTTCCGAGTGTCGTGGGTTCGAGCCCCACTAGTCACCCAAAAAAGACGACTTATGGTCGTCTTTTTTTGTGATTAGTGGCTTGGCGAAGAACCCAACAAAGGGGGCCCCGAAAAGTTGACTTTTAGTGATGTAAGAACATCTACAGAAGGTTATATGTATATCAGCAAAGAACGCTGTAAAACAGGTATAACGTTTACAGCAGTTCTTCTCCCTTTCTGTAATATTTTATGGGATAAAAAAAACTAGCAACTGATATTGCTAGTTTTTATTTATAGAATGAATGGGAATGGCTGTCGAGGCTTATTCTATATCAACCTTAATACCTTTGATTCTA
The DNA here is from genome assembly GCA_045532335.1 of Paludibacteraceae bacterium. Taxonomy (GTDB): domain Bacteria; phylum Bacteroidota; class Bacteroidia; order Bacteroidales; family Paludibacteraceae; genus Colicola. The sequence continues at coordinate 83,923 of JAZSFR010000013.1, read as the reverse complement.
AACACATGTTCATCATATACTGTGAGCGTAATAAAATTAAAAATTGTTTTACCATTTATTTGAGAGTAAAGATAAGCCTCGTCAAGTCCTAACCTTTTAACCTGAAACACTTCATCTGAGCCCAGTTCCGCTACTAAATCTTCTACAATTATCATACCATAGAATGTTCCTGATGTGCAACGTATCATCTGTTTGCTCTCATCGAACACATATGCTAAATCTCCAAATTGACTCCATGCAACTCCACTTGAGACGTGAAGGTATCCGTCAGACGGGTCATATATTGCGCGTTCAGCAGCATTGTTTTTCTTTTCTACGCATAGTAAATGTTTATCACTCTTTATATCATAATATAAGTTTACATTGTTTGCAGAATCAACACAAACCCATGTGCCTACTATGGATTCTGTAGAGAACTTTGTAGTGTCAGTTGGTGCTGTTGTGTCGCAAGATGAGAGGATAAAACATGCAACGCATGAAAATAGTAAGAGAACTTTAGTTTTCATATCAGTAATTATTTAATCAATAAAACATATTATATAATAAGCCCGATTAAACTTGAAAGACAACAAAAAAGCGCGGGCTATTGCTCTATTCGTAACTCAGGGATTCGACTCCCTCCAATATCAATATAGAAATAGCCCACGCCAAAGCGTGCGCGTATCACTATATCAAGGAATGTTGGAAACAAAAAGTGTCGAAGTTTTTGAGTTACTCCCTAATAAGCAAAACGCTTTATATGTTTATGTCTTTAGACTGATTTTATTCCATAGGCAGATGATTTTTAATTTTGGTTGCAAAGATACTCAAAACAAACGAACTGACCAAATATAGCGCAAGAAAAACAGTGTTTTCTACTCTCTTATACATTCTAATAACAGATTTAATACTCTATGCTGCGGATATGATGACATTTGTTGATGTGTTTTTAAGGTGTTTTGATACTTTATAAACATACAATTATTCTTTATTAATGAAGTTTAGAAAACAAAAAATGATTTTTTTTGTGGATTCATTATTTTTTTTGTACCTTTGCAGCTGAATCAGTGATTAAGGCTTGATTTGTCGATTTTGTGACTTGTTCTGTGACTTGTCGAAATGGATTTATTGCTAAACACCTATATATCTGTGGCTTTTTGTCGTGAGTTCGATCCCCACTAGTCACCCAAAAAAGACGACTAAAGTCTCTTTTTTTTGTATAACTTGTATATTTCAAAAAAAAGTTGTACCTTTGTACGATTTTTTAGAAGAATAAGTCTATGATAAAGAGAGTAATTAATACAGTTATACCTATTGTCGTATTGCTACTGCTTAGTATGACTTTGCAGTCATTTACAGTGGTGATTGATGCTGGTCATGGTGGTCATGACGCTGGAGCTATAGGCTTGAAGATGGGAGTCAAAGAGAAGGATCTTAATCTAGCGGTTGCACAACGTTTGGCTGATAATATTCGCGCTAAATATCCAGAAGTGAAAGTGATACTAACACGTAGTACGGATGTGTTTTTGCCTTTGCAGCAACGTGCTGATATTGTGAATAAATGCAAAGATAGTGATAAATTGTTCATTAGCATCCATACTAATGCTGCGGAGAATCGCAACGCGTGTGGTGCCGAGACATTTATCTTAGGTACCGACCGTATGGATGATAATTTGGATGTGGCTATGCGTGAAAACTCTGTAATGAAACTAGAAGAGGACCTGACTGTGTATCAAGGATTTGATAATTCCATTGAAAGTTACATCATGTTCGAACTTATGCAACATGGTTATATGGAGAATAGTATGGTTTTTGCAGAGAAAGTTCAAAATGAGTTTGTTAGTTCGCTCCAACGAGCTAATCGTGGTGTAAGACAGGCTGCGTTTTGGGTCTTGTTGCAATCAGCTTGTCCTGGAGTTCTTGTCGAAATGGGATTCTTGAGCAATGCGGAAGAAGAAAAATGGCTAGCAAGTGAAGCTGGTAAAGCAGGTATAGTAAAGGGAATCTTTACTGCTTTTGAAAAATATTACAACGAAAATAAAAACTAATCAATATGAAAATTTCTAGAGAATTCAAAGTAGGTGTACTGGCAGTATTGTGCGCAGTAATTTTGTATTTTGGGCTGAACTTTTTAAAAGGTATTAATATCTTTTCCTCAACAACAACTTATGTAGGTCAATATGAGAATATTAGTGGTTTGACCGAGCAAGCCCCTGTTCTGATTAAGGGTTATCAAGTCGGTTTGGTAGAAAGTATCCAATACGATTTTACTAAACCACAATCTTTTACGGTAGCAGTATCCATATCAAAGGATATTAGTTTGCCTCTTGGAACAGAGATGGCACTTGTGGCCAATGGACTGATGGGCGGAATGGCGATTGAATTACAACTACCAGAGACAACCAGTACTGAGGTATATCAACGTGGTGATACATTGCCATCCGTAGTAGTACCTGGCTTGTTTGAGACCTTGGAACAAGGTGTTTTGGCTAAATTAGATAGTTTATTAGGCGAAGCCAATACGTTGGTGGCATCCCTCAATAACTCAATGGAAGAGGGAAGTCTCTATCAAACATTACAAAATGTAGAGCAAATAACTGCGGATCTCAAGGTAAGTGGAGCTGACTTGCGTCAGTTGACACACAAACAACTACCTACTATTATGGCTAAGGTAGATACAACTATCACAGGTTTTGCTGCTCTTGCTACAGATGTACGCAAGGCGGATATTGCGGGGCTTGTGGATAGCGTACAAAACGTAATCGCAGGAGTGGACAATGCCATCAACTCTAATGAAGGTACTTTGGGGCTATTGTTGAATGATAAAACCTTGTACCAGAACCTCAATGTGGCTTTAGAAGATTTAGATAAAGCAGTACTTAATGTGGACTCTATAATGATGTCTATCAAAGCACGTCCATTTATTCAAAAGAAATTGCCTAAATAGTGTTATTTTTTAATTGTCTAATTAATGAAATATGTTGAAAAAATATGTATTTTGTTGACAATTAGGTAATTGAGTGATAATGTTATGATGGTTGAGTGTGGAACTTAGTTTTGTTTCACGCATGAAAATCAACGAGTTGTGTAGGTCGGACATGTCTAATTCTAAGAAAATCAAATAATATAACTTAAATCGCTGATTGAGTGTATGCTAACGCGCTTTGAGTTCTTAACAAAAAATAGGAATTTGCAGGTTTAAGAAAAAAGCAGTACCTTTGCACTCGATTTAAGGAAAATACTGATTCTTTTCCACTAAATTTGGTAATTTTTCAACAACGCTGTAGGAATACAGTATAGATATTCTTTGTGCCAACGCATATATAATATATATAAGGTAATACAAAACGAATGCAAGATAATTTGAACATATTATGGAGTGAGTGCCAACAGATTTTGCGAGACAATCTTTCGCAAAGTGCATACCAAACGTGGTTTGCATCTGTTGAGGCTATCCAATGGGAAAATAATTTGCTTGTCTTGCAGGTGAGAAGTCAATTTATTGTTGACTATATTGAAGAAAACTATTTGGATATCCTATCTCGTGTATTACGCAAGGTGTTTGGAGCAAATGTTCGTTTGGAGTATCGTGTGTTGATGGCAGGTAGTAGCGTGGATATTCCTAGTGATACCCAAAAGATCCACTCTACGACAACGGGAACTCCTCTAACACAAGGAACAACGTTTGAAGCGAGAAACAATTGGGAGACTCATCTCAATACGCAATATACATTCTCTAATTTTGTTAAGGGAGAACCTAACAAATTAGCTCGTGCGGCAGCGGTGGAGATTGCTAAGAATCCAGGTAAAACAATCTTTAACCCTTTATTCCTTTTTGGTGGCAGCGGAGTTGGTAAAACGCACTTGGCTAATGCTATTGGTAATGAAGTATGTGCGCTCAACCCTAATGCGAGAGTGCTGTATGTGGCTGCTAATACGTTCAAATTGCAGTTCCAAGATGCTGTAAATCACAATCGCGTACCAGACTTCTTGATGTTCTATCAGTCTATTGATGTGTTGATTGTGGATGATATCCAGTATTTTGCAGACCTCAAGGGTACACAAGATACATTCTTCCAAATTTTCAACCATTTGCAACAGACGCATAAGCAACTTATCTTAACATCCGATCGTAGTCCAATGGAATTACGTGGTATGCAAGAGCGCCTATTATCTCGCTTCAAATGGGGATTGGCAGCTGAAATTACTCGTCCAGACTATGCGTTGAGAAAAGATATTCTAGCATATCGTTTGCACAAAGATGGTATCAAATTGAGCGAGGATATTGTGGAGTATATCGCTACTAATGTGACTGAGAATGTGCGTGATTTGGAGGGTGTGTTAGCTAGTCTATTGGCATATGCTACTTTGACAGATAGTCCAATCGATATCACGCTTGCACAAACGGCGGTTGGGCGATTGGTACAACTTCATCCTAAAACATTTGATCCAAAAGATATTGTGGATACTGTATGCCAGCAGATGAATGTATCAGAGCGGATTATTACGGCTCGTACTCGTCAAAGAGAAGCGGTTCGTGCTAGAAATATAATCATGTATTTGATTAAGAAATATACGGATAGTTCACTCGCGGAAATCGGCAAACAAGTACATCGCGATCATGCTACTGTCGCTCACTCGCTAGCTCAAATGGAGGATTTGATGAGTTATGATGCAGTCCTCCGCCAAGAGGTGGCTACTATAGAGAGAGCCTTAGGAAGATAGCTGACTTTCCCGTTACCACTCCGATATCACTCCGAAGGGTTACCGAATGAACTCCGAACGAACTCCGAAGGAAGAGCGAAGCATTATCGTGCCCTAGTTGGCTAAGAAGAGCGAACAAAATAATAGGATAATCCATCTTTTTTTGATGGGTTATCCTAATTTTTATGCAAAATATTTGTGTATCTCCCCAAAAAGCAGTAATTTTGTAGGCTGTTTTATATGAAATATAAATTTGACAAAATATGAAAAGATTTTTTCTTCTTACTTCTATTTTCTTCTTTGCACTTTCGTTGTTTGCAAAGTCAGTAACTCCTGCTGCTTCATTGCCTACATATTATAAGGATATCAATGGCAAGTCTGGCAAATCACTCTTTGATGCCGTACATGTCGTAGCAAAAGTGGGATATTCTTCTTTGGGCTATAGCGGATTATGGACTGCTTACAAGACTACTGATCTTCGTGATAATGGTAAGATATGGGATATGTATAGCGACTGTAGTTGGACTGCGGGTTCAGACCAATGTGGTAGTTATAGCAATGAGTGTGATTGTTACAATCGCGAGCACTCCATTCCTAAATCATGGTTTGGCGGATCAGAGAGTGGTCCTGGTTGCGATATCTTCCAAGTAGTACCTACTGATGGATATGTGAATAACAGACGTAGTAATTATGCTTTTGGTGAAGTATCTAGTGCTAGTTATACTTATGATGGAGCTAAGTTAGGTTCTGCTAAGAGTATTACAATTACTGGTGGTAATACCATTGCTGGTAATACAGGTGCTTCTGTTTCGTGCTCAGGTACCGTATTTGAACCACGCGATGAATACAAAGGTGACTTCGCTCGTGGCTATTTTGGTACAATGATTAAGTGGGCGAATGGCGATTATTCAGCATTTACGACTGGTGATGGAAGCAAGATATTCTCAACTAATTATTCTACTGGCGCCTTCGGTCTTACGAAGTATGGCGTGGCATTGCTTATGAAATGGCATCGCCAAGATCCTGTATCACAAAAGGAGATAGACCGTAACAATGGTATTCAACAAACACAAGGTAACCGTAACCCATTTATTGACTATCCTTACCTGGCAGAGTATATATGGGGTGAGAAAGCGGGTGAGACTCTTGACTTATCCAAGTTGATTACTGCATATGACTCACGCTTCGTTTTGGGACAAAGTAATGGTTCGCTTGAGGGCGGAAGTACAGTAGATCCTGAAACCAAATGTACTGTCACATGGCTTGTGAATGGCGAGGTATATACTGCGGGTAACCCAACTCTATCAGTCAATAAGGGTGGAGTAGTATCTGTGCTTCCTATAGCGCCTAAATCTTGCGACGAGATCAGTACCCAATTTGTGGGTTGGAGCGAAGATGTGATCACGGGTACACAAGATAATGTACCAACTGACCTCTTCTCTACTGCAGATGACGCACCTGACATTACGCAAAATACCACTTTCCATGCGGTCTTTGCTCAATTAGAAGAGCAGGAAACCACAGTTGCTACTCCTGCCACAATCGCTATGAATTTGAACGACACACAAGGTTGGACACTTTCTGGTTTGATTAAAGATTCCAAACATTGGAGAATGGTTACTGGTGCATATATTGAATCTCCATCTGTGGATGCTAGCAAGATTACTAGTATTACCATCAATATGCGTACCTATGGCGGTTCGACTTATAAAACCATTGAGTTCTCAATGGCTGGAAATAAGATAGGAGAATTATCAGCATCTAGTAACAGCCTAAAAGCTTATACATGGAAACCTAGTACTTCCATAACAGGAGTTGGAGCGCTTCGTTTCTCAAGTAATATAAATACTACTGAGTTTGGTCCTGCTTTGAGCAGTATTACTATTGAAACAACAGGCGGCGGCACAGGCACCACTACGACTTACAGCTACTCTCGCTATATTACTTTATGCAATAATGGAACTTCTGACATTGAGGAGACTATTGTAGAAAAACCAAATACCAAAATTATCCGCAACGGTCAGCTCCTTATTGAGTACAATGGAGTGTATTACAATACTTTAGGTCAACAAGTACAATAATGAATAATCTCTCAGAACAAATACGCACCTTGTGCCAAGAGAAGAACGCCATCATCATGGCGCACTATTATCAACGCCCTGAGATTCAGGACATCGCAGACTTCGTAGGCGACTCCCTTGCGTTGGCACAGCAGGCAGCCAAGACCGATGCCGATATCATTGTGATGTGTGGTGTACACTTCATGGCAGAAACAGCTAAGATTCTCTGCCCTGACAAGAAAGTGCTTATACCTGCTCCAGAAGCAGGTTGCTCGTTGGCAGATAGCTGCAAGGCGGCTGACCTTGCTGCATGGAAAGTTGCGCATCCAGACCACATGGTCGTGTCGTATGTGAATACGAGTGCGGCAGTAAAAGCATTGACCGATGTGGTGGTGACTAGCAGCAATGCCTTGAAGATTGTGAAGCAATTGCCAGAAGATAAACCTATCTTGTTTGGTCCAGACCAAAATCTCGGTGGCTATATCAATCGCATGACAGGTCGCAAGATGGACCTATGGAATGGAGGTTGCCATGTTCATGCTCGTTTTTCTCAAGATGGTTTGCACCAACTCAAAGAGCAATACCCTGATGCCAAAGTACTTGCTCACCCTGAATGCAAAGCATCTATCTTGCAGCATGCTGATGTCATCGGCTCCACCCAAGCGTTGCTCAATTATGCGAAAGCACATCCTGAGCATAAATCGTTCCTCGTGGTTACAGAGAGTGGCATTCTACATGAGATGCAAAAGGCTTGCCCTGAGGTAGAGTTTATTCCAGTACCTGCTGAGGGTGGTGGTTGCAACGAATGTGAATACATGCGTATGTGCACATTGCAGAATCTCCTCGATTGTTTGTCCAACGAATACAACGAAGTGATTGTAGATGAGGAGATTGCTAAAGATGCTATCCGTCCTATCCAACGCATGTTAGAATTGAGTTGATATTTTATTTCGAACGGCGAGAAAGCGAGAATTGATACTCTAATCCGCCCTCCGAACGATTAACTGCTGTGATAGTTCCGCCGTGGAATATCACAGCATGTTTTACAATAGATAGTCCCAATCCCGTGCCACCTGCTTTGCGACTGCGCCCTTTGTCCACGCGATAGAAACGCTCAAAGATATGCGCCAATGCTTCTGCTGGGACACCTTGACCGTTGTCGCTAATGCTGAAATATAGGTTTGCAGGATCTTGGTTCGTGAGTTGAATACTAATCTCTGCTTTCTCTACATAGTTGATAGCGTTGTCCACGATATTGTGAAAAATGGAGTAGAGTAATGTGTAGTTGCCTGAAATGATCAAATGCTTAGGAATATTGTGTGTGATGGTCGCTCCTGCTTGCGTAGCGCGTAGCGACAAGTCTTGTACCACATTCTCCACTACCGTATGCAAATCTAACTGCAATCGGGTGTAAAAGTCGGTTTGTGTGTCCAGCTTGTTGATGGTAGAGATGTCTTCCACAAGGTTGGCGAGGCGACCTGACTGTTGATAAGCCCGCTCAATAAACTGACGGCGTTGGTCTTCGTCCATATCAGGGTGCATTAGGATGGTCTCCAATGCCCCACGAATACTTGCCACAGGGGTCTTGAGTTCGTGACTGATATTTTGCGTGAGTGTCAATCGTTGCTGCTCCCGCGCATGGTTGATTTTGCGCTTGTAGATAGCATAGCAAACTCCTACAATCGCCACAATCCCTATTCCTATAAGTATCCAAATATTCATAGCCTCTAATCTCTAAACAGTAGCCGCTTTAGCGGCGTTCACTAAACACTAAACATATACCCATACCCCGATTTAGTAACAATTCGCTTTCCGTATTGCCCCAGTTTCTTGCGCAAGTGGGTAATATGCACATCCACGGTACGTTCGAGTACAAAGCCATTGCTATCCCACACATTCTGTAATAGATGTTCGCGCGAGAGTATCTGCCCACGATGGGTAAGCAGATAGCAGAGCAGTTCAATCTCCTTGCGAGTCATCACTACTGCCTCGTCATCCACCTTGAGTGACATATCCGCCTTATTCACCACAATCCCCTCAAACACAATGCAGTCGTTGCTAATAGGTCTTGGCTCTTGGTTCTTGGCTCCTTGTTCCGCAGTTCTGCGTAGCACCGCCGCCACGCGTGCCAATACTTCTGCTATGCGGAAAGGCTTGCTGATGTAGTCATCTGCGCCCAACTTAAATCCCTGTAGCACAGTATCTTCATCGCTCAACGCAGTAAGGAAAATGATTGGTGGAATCCCGATACCCGATTCCCGATACCCTATATCCGAACGAAGCTTCTCCGCCATTTCCAATCCCGACATCTCGCCCATCATAATATCCAATAGAATTAGATCAATAGGCGATGAGGCGATAAGGCTATTAGGCGATTGGAGCAGTTCGAGTGCTTCTTCTGCGCTATGTGCCACGAGCACTTCGTAGCCTGCTTTCTGCAACGAATAGGAGAGGATCATACAAATATCCTCTTCGTCATCTACTATCAGTATGCGTTGTTTTGCCATATAGGTATGATTTTGCCTGCAAAGTTAGTAAAAATAATTCACTTGACCAACCCCAAAGCTGTATTTTAATGATTTCTTAATATAATTGTTAAAAATTAGGTGCGCCCTTTGGACGCACCCATAGAAATTATTTCTCTTCGTTTTCTTCTTGCTTTTGTTTAGCTTCCTTGCGGTCTTTGATGGCGCTAATCACAAAGAAAGGACCCATAAAGATAGCTACCATGCCCAAGGCAAGGAGAATCATTGTTAAATCAGTCATAGTTGTTGTATGTTTTGATAGTTAAACTTATAGTTATCGGACGGCGTTCCGCCTATTGGATATAGGTTAGATAACTACCAAAAACTATGAAAAGGGAAGGAGATATGTTCGGTCGGTAAACTAAGTGGCGTCATTCGTGATCGTGCCACTATTCGATTGATATTGTGTGTGATACGGCTTGATTCGTATCGCAATACGGCATGCAAATCCTCTACATGTGCACGCACTTGCCACGAAGAGGAGACGCGTTCCTGACGGCGCGTGCGCAAGCGGTTGTCTTCGCTGCGTGTACTAATTTGATACGAAGTGAGCGCATCCGTCCAATCATATTGCTGTTGCAGTCGTTTGGCATAGTCTTCCAATGTGTTGTGCAATACGGACGGCATACTGCTCTCGCTCGCCGATGGGCTTGAAGCATCTGCTTGCACAGGCACATCGGCTCTTTGCCATGAGGCATAGAGTCCAATTACCAACAGGAGCAATATATAGCGCAATTCTCTCACTACGAAATAACATTTCGTTTTATGCTGCAAAGGTAGCAAAATTTATGCATATTTCCATACCGTTCTCACGAATTAATAATTTCTTAACAAATTTTTCATATTGACGTAATAAATTCATGCTACTTTTGCACAGATTTTGAAAGAACAAAGTTGAACAATATTGAACAAATTTGAACCATTCTAAACAACACATCTATGTCATACCTCATTCTTATCATCTCGTTAGTTGGCATCGTTTTTGGTGCAGAGTTTTTGGTAGCAGGTTCTGTCTCTGTGGCTCGCCGCTACAAGGTTTCTGATTTCGTGATTGGTGCCGCGATTGTCGGTATCGGTACCAGCATGCCCGAGTTGGTGGTTAGCTTCTTTGGCGCGCTGAAAGGCAATGCCGATGTGGCTATTGGCAATGTGGTGGGCTCCAATATCTTTAATGTATTGGGTATCCTTGGTCTCACGGCTATCTGCTTCCCGATTGCCATCGACCGCAAGAATATGACTTTTGAAATTCCCTTGTGCATTGCTGTGTCGGTTATTCTTACCCTCTTGGCGTTGAACTTCTTCAACGGTACACCTGCCACGATTGGTCGCGTGGATGGAATCATTCTTCTGTTGCTTTTTGTGGGCTATATGTGGTACTCTTTCGCTCGCGACAAACAAAACACTACTGACGAGGCTCCTATAGAGACCAAAGAACCCATTCTCGCTTTGTGGGTGGCATTGCTGAAGATTGTTGGCGGATTGGCATTGCTGATTACGAGTTGCGATTTCTTTGTGGATAATGCGATTGTGATTGCTAAGTCGTGGGGTGTTAGCGATGCGATTATCTCGCTTACGCTGATTGCTTGTGGCACTTCTTTGCCTGAGTTAGCAGCCTCTGTGGCAGCAGCGTGCAAGAAGAATACCCAACTAGCATTGGGCAATATTGTGGGCTCTAATATCTTCAATATCTTGCTGATCTTGGGCGTAAGTTCGCAAGTCATGCCTTTGGTTTCTGCGGATATCACGATTGTGGACTATGCGGTCATGATTGCCGCAGCTGCTTTCCCTTTGCTCTTTGGCTTCAAGGGCAAGATCGGCAGAGTAGGTGGCGCCGTGATGCTTCTCTGCTTCGTGTTTTATACTTGGTATTTGATTGCAGGGTAAGGATTATGTCTTCTCTTTTTTGAGATGATCTAATGTTCTTTTTTATAGAATCGGCTCAAAAATGTGTGTTTTTTGATATTTTTCGGTGCAAAATGAGCCGATAATTCAAATATTTTTTGTAATTTTGCACCGATTTTATAATTATGACTATGGAGACAGCTCGTGAAATACTGCAATTTTTGCACTATAACCCTCTTTCTTCTCGAGAGGAAATTCGCAATGGAATCGCTTTTCAAGAGAGCGATGCGACGCTCAAACGCCTTATTGCATCTAACATAGAGGCTGGAAATATTGTTGTAGAAGGCAAGGCGCGTGCTACGCGCTACCGATTGTCTAATTATGCCCATCTGCTGATGCCGCTATCGTTGGACACCTATTTCGCACAGGATGTAGATGAACGCCAAGTACAGACCAGTTTTAATTTTGATTTAATCAACAATCAACTGCCCCAAGTGGCTTTATTCACAGAGGAGGAGTTGGAACGATTGAATGCTTTGCAAGAGGAGTTCCGCAATAATATCGGCGAAATGAGCGAAAATGAGTATCGCCGTGAGATGGAGCGCTTGGGTATTGACTTGAGTTGGAAATCCTCTCAGATAGAGGGTAATACCTATTCATTGTTAGAGACAGAACGCTTGTTGCGGGAGAGCAAAACTGCAGATGGTAAGACAAAAGAGGAGGCTGTCATGTTGCTCAATCATAAGGATGCTCTAAAGTTTGTGTTGGATAATCCCGATTTTCTACAAACATTGACGATTGGTAGTATTGAAGATATTCATACCTTACTGACCAAAGAGCTGTCCGTTGATAAAGGATTGCGCCATCGCCGTGTAGGTATCACAGGCACTAAATATCGTCCTTTGGATAATGAGTTTCAGATTCGCGAAGCGATGCGTGATACATGTAATCTTATCAATAGTCGCAGCAATGTGTTTGAAAAAGCATTGTTGGCGTTGGTGTTATTGAGTTATATTCAACCATTTATGGATGGAAATAAACGCACAGCTCGTATCGCCAGCAACGCTTTGTTGATTGCTAATGGATGTTGCCCATTGTCCTTCCGCTCGGTAGATTCGATTGATTATAAGAAAGCGATGTTGATTTTCTATGAGCAGAATAATCTGCACGCTTTCAAGCAGATTTTTATTGGTCAATATGAATTTGCGGTGCGAGAGTATTTCTGATTCTGTGATTTACTTAGGCGACAGTTCACGCGGGAAGTTTAGTGTTTACTATGCTTCCCGCGTAAGTATTGAATTAACAAGAGAAGAATAAATGTGTATGTATTATATATAATTATTGCTTTAAGTTATTTGGAATAATAGGGGTCGCTCCTTTCTGTGTGCAAACAAAAGCAGAAACATTAACGGCTATACGATGTGCTTCGTGAATTGTTTTTCCTTTAAGCATAGAAGCAATGAAGGAAGCCGTGAAACTATCTCCTGCACCTACAGTATCAACTACCTCAATGTCGTTAGTGGATAAATAAGACATCTCGTCTTTAGTAAAAATATAACTCCCTTTATCACCACATGTCAAAATAAGCATATCTAATTGATAGTCACGCATAATTAGTCGACAAGTGTTTTCTTGCGTTATATCAATATACCCAAACATACGCTGTATAATCAACAATTCATCATCATTTATCTTCAGTACATTGGCTTTTTGTAGCGACGTTTTGATGACTTCTTCAGTGTACCAATTTTGTCGTAAGTTAATGTCAAATATACGGAGTGCATCAGATGGCATTGCATCTAAGAAAGCGAAAATAGAATTTCTGCTTGTTTCTGAGCGTTGCGCTAACGAACCAAAACATGCTGCTTTGGTATTAGCAGCTATTTCCTTTAATTGTTCCGTATTAGGTATGTAATCCCATGCTCTTTCTGTGAGAATATCATATCTTGGCTTACCGTCAACTTCTTTAATATTAACGACTCCTGTTGGCAGATTAAGATGTTCAAGCATATAAGGCACATTCTTTTTTTTGACGTCTGCTTCCAACTTTTGTCCTAGTTTATCATTTCCAATAGCCGATATGACAAGGCTGTTGAGACCAAACTGATTAACATGGTAGGCAAAATTGAAAGGCGCACCTCCAAGCACGTAATTATCTTTGTCCTCAAAATGATCCCAAAGAACTTCTCCAATACCTACAATATAATTATCCATAAGAATAGAGATTTAAGGGTACTACTTTTGTATTTCATCAATCATTGTTAGAAGTAATATATAAGCATCATACATTTCTTCTAAGACAGAATACTCGTAAACAGAATGTTCATTATGTTGTCCAGAAAACAAGCTCATTCCTCCTGGTAATCCCTTAGTACTAAGCATTGCAGCAGTTGTTCCTGCTCTCAAATCTTCAAAATCAAGTTCAATTTGGCAACGAGTTGCAGCAGCCTTAATCAATGGTATAGATTGTGGATGCATCGTGTATTCTACATTTGCATACTGCAAACCCTCGTTCATGATTTCAACTTTGACATAAGGAAAAGACTCACGGACATATTGGAGATTCTCCCTTAAAATACGATTAAATTCATCTCCCTCTTTTTTATCAAAATAGCGTATTCTAGTTTCAATGGTATAACTAACTTTATCGGATAATTGCTCTAACTGATATGCTTGTATATATCCTTGCTTTCCTTCTGTATTCTCAGGACGATACTGAAGTGGCATTCGAGCAATATATGTAGACACTGCTGCTAAAGCATCTGCGAGATGTAATTCTTTGGCTGCTGCTGGATGTACATCATTTCCAACAAAACGCACTTTCAATCCTTCTGCAGTAAAATTAGATACAGCCACTTTTTGTCCACCATCTAAATCTACATCAATCAAAATGTCAGGATTGAAATAAGTTGTATCTATTTTCAAGGCAGCTAAACCAACATCTTCATTTGGGCAGAATACAAATTGTAGTGGACCATGTTTGAAGCCTTTTTTCTGAACAGTTTCTATGATTGACATCAAAATGGCACAACCATTCTTATCATCTCCACCTAAAATAGTTGTTCCGTCTGTATGAATGAGCGTCTTACCAATCAAACTGTTCAAATCGGCACCTTGAGGAGTACTTGGGTCAATGATTCCATTTCCTAAATTGATTATACCCCCCTCATATTTTAACACCGTAGGCTTGATTCCCTTACTTGGGGTTTCTGGAGTTATGTCCATATGACAAACGACACCAATAGTAGGAACTTGTTTCTTTACATTAGAAGGAATATTTACATATACATATCCCCATTCAGAGAAGGTTACATCTGCATGGAGTTTTTTAGCATCAGCAGCTAATCGTTCTCCCATTGCTTTTTGTCCATCTGTCATAGGATACTCATCCGCAGTAGGATAAAATGATGCACTCTCAATAGCAACATAGTCTAAGAAACGATTCAGCATTGCTGTTTCTGAAATAGCATAGCGCTTCACTTGTTGTGTTTTCATAGCAGTTGCTCCATAAGAATAGATACTGCATGCAAACACGAGGAATAAAATACTCTTCTTCATATGATTAGATTTTTTGCCTACTCTTCATCGGATTTTCGGCAGACTCCGTTGATTGTTTAATTCTATAAAACGAGTTTATTATTTATTGTACTTTACGTAAAATCACACGATGAACATAAGGCTTGCTATTACTTTTTTTCGCTTTGCGGAAAAATTCGTTTGGGTGCATAAATTTTGCATGTTTTTGTATTTCTACTGGATAGATAGCTCTGCCTAGACGGTAAGCATATTCAGTTTTTTGATGATATATTGGAAGAAGAATGTAGTTTCCATTAGGACCTATTATTTTATAACCATAATCATTCTTTACCCAGTTACATTCTTTTCTCAGTTCCTTCCATTGTTCTTTAGTTGGAATACCTTCTTCTAAATCCTCTATATATGTAACATGGTGACAACAATAATCACTTTGAGAGTCTTTATTAGCCCATTTTGTACCACTTGATAAACCTAAATCAATAAATTCTAATTCACATTTTTTTTGTATATTAGCTAAGTCGATTTTATGTTCAATTCTTTGCTCATTCACATTCTTAATGTAATTAATTACTTTAACAGCATGATGACCTGATTTGTAAAAGGGGTCAGTAGTATAGTATACCTCTCTTTTAGGATAATATATGCGAGCAAGCCTAAAAGCCCATGCATATTCTATCTTACGTTCATCTGTTGTTGATGACCAAAAGGAGCGATCAATATAGATTGAGTTCCCATTTTTACCAGTTACGATATATCCCTCCGTTCTGCCTTCTTTATTTTTTACAGCTGTCCATGTGCATGAATTTATTAATTCTTTACATTGTTTTTTGGAAGGAATAGCATCACCATATAACATCATAGCCATATTAAATGAATATTTGCATGGTTCGTATTGTGCACTCCAAAGAGTTCCACTGGGTAGCCCTAAATCTATAAAACCTGTAAGTTGAGATAAACTATCTACTTTCTGTTGCAATAATTCTTCTTGTTTTCTCTTTTCTTCTTCCTCTCTTTGTTGACGCCTTTGAGCTTCTATAGCAGCCTCTCTTTTTTGCCTCTCAGCATTGCGTTGTCGTAGTATATCTGCTTTTTCTTTATCTGTCACCAATAGAACTCGCCCCGATTTACTTTCTTGGGTCATGTATTTCTCCTTCTGATCAGCATATCCGTTGGCTTTGATAATCGTTATTTCAGCATTTGTAGGAATACGCCATGTATTATATCCATATTGTTCGTTAGCATTAACACGATTTATAATATCTGTAGGTGGATAGTCAAATGCTCCTAACTCGTAAGGGAATATTCGTAAATAACCAACCAAAATATATACCGAACTACGTCGATAAATTTTGGGTCCTTCATCTTTTTTCTCTGTTTTTGTTGTGTCTTTTGTATTTGCGTTGGTGTTTTGAGCATTGCTGGTGCACATGCAACTTAGCATAATCGCTAATACTATTAAAATACTTTTTTTCATACGACTAGAATTTTTTTTTGCCTACTCTTCTGCGGATTTTTGGCATGCTCCGTTGGTTTATTGTTTGATTTATTGATAGGTTCTTGTATATACATATAAAAAGCGTGCGCTTTCGTTCGCTTCAATTTGATTTTCTGAGGTTCTGGACTACCTTAATCATTCAAATCTACGCACGGAAAACTCACGCTGGTAACGCGAGCGTGCATAAACCGTACTTGAATGATTAATGATTTCTTGAAAGTGTCCAGTTTTCAGAAAATCAAGTCTGGGCTTATAACGCTATATATTTTATATGTCATGCACCGCCTTTACGGTGCTGTTGTTCATAGGCGAAAATGTTAATTTTGTTATTTTGCGGTGCAAAGGTAGTGAAAAAAATGCAGATAAGCAAATTTTGTGCGTAAAAAGAGAATTTATTCCTTATGTGTGTGACGGTTATGGCTCGTGTAAAGGTGCTGAATAGTGCGTTTATTGTCCGTGTATTGTGCGTGTATTGTGCGTAAATAGTGCGTGTATTGTGCGTAATTGACAGGGTGAAAGCAAGTGAAGACAAAGAAGGCAAATAAGTAGATTTAACAATTTCTTAACATATTCTTCATACTCATATAACAATATCATAGTACTTTTGCACAGAATTTGAAAGAACGATATTAGAACGCCCTATGGGCTGTAGTTGGCAGATCGCCACTAAAGTGGCTGTAGATCGGGCTAAGCCCTGTAGACTACAGCGAAGCGAACTACAGTGAGCAATGCGAACGATCTTCAGCGAATGCAATGAGCGATCTAACAGCGAAGCGATCAATAAAACAATATAATATATTTATGGGAATTTTACAGATTTTTACGCTCCTTGGAGCGCTTGGAATGTTCCTCTACGGAATGAATCTTATGTCCTCTGGACTGCAAAAAGCCGCAGGCGATAAACTGCGTAGTTTCCTGTCTGCTATGACATCTAACCCTGCGAAAGGTGTGCTGACTGGTCTTGGCGTCACAACCGTTATTCAATCCTCCTCTGCTACTACCGTTATGGTGGTCAGCTTCGTGAATGCGGGTCTGCTGACCTTGGCACAAGCCATCAGCGTGATCATGGGTGCGAATATCGGTACGACCGTTACAGCTTGGCTCGTAGCATGGTTGGGATTCAAAGCAGATATCTCTATCTTGGCTGTGCCATTGATGTTGTTTGGTTTCCTATTCTCTAACTCAAAGAAGAACCAACGCCAAAACATCGGTGAGTTGATTGTAGGTTTCTCGCTCTTGTTCTTGGGCTTGTCGTTTATGAAGAACTCCGTACCTGACCTGCGTGAGACTCCACAAGTGCTAGAGTTTGTGACCACTTGGGCAAGCCACGGATTTGGTTCGGTGTTGCTTTTCTTGGCATTTGGTACGGTATTGACCTTGGTGTTGCAATCGTCTTCTGCGACGATGGCCATCACGCTGATTATGCTCAGCATGGGTTGGATACCTTTCCATATGGCTTGTGCGATGGTGTTGGGTGAGAATATTGGTACGACCATCACAGCGAATATTGCAGCTTCTGTGGGTAATACCCAAGCGAAACGCGCGGCGATGTCACATACGATCTTTAATGTGTTTGGCGTGATTTGGGCATTGATCTTGTTCCAGCCATTTACCGCTCTCGTGGGTAAGATCATTGAGTTGTTTGGTTTGCCAAACCCTGCAGCAGAGGGATTTGCAGTCGTAGATGGCGATATGAGTAGCAGTACAGCGGCATTGTACGGACTGAGTATGTTGCACACGCTGTTCAATACCATCAATACGTTGATACTCATATGGTTTATCAAACTGATAGAGAAAGCCGTGGTATGGATTATCAAACCAAAGAGCCAAGACAAGGAGCCATTCCGCTTGAAGTATATCTCTGCGGGTCCATTGGCTACACCAGAGTTGGCCGCGGAGCAAGCGTTTGATGAGATTATCCATTTTGCACAAATCTCTCGCAACGGATTGGGTTATGCTAAACAGGCAATCTCGGCAGATGCAAAGCAGTTTGATGAGTTGCGTGAGAAACTGGTAAAATACGAAGAGATTAGTGACCGTATTGAGTACGAGATTGCAGCCTTCCTCAATGGCGTATCCGCTGGTGATATTAGCGAGGCAACCTCTATGAAAATCAAGGCGATGTACAAGATAATTGGCGAGTTGGAGTCCTTGGGCGATTCGGGCGAGGCTATTAGCCGTATGCTGAGCCGTCGCAATGAGCATAAGAAAACTTTTGATGAGGCAACAGTAGAGAAGATTAATCTGATGCTGGTAAAAGTGGATACTGCCTACGAGGTGATGATTGCCAATCTGACTGCAGCGCATGAGGGGACATTGAGCAGTATTGCGAATGCATATCAAGCAGAGGAGCAAATCAATGTGCTGCGTAATGAGCTGCGTGAGGCAGAGATAGAGGCGCTTGAGGATAACCAAAAGAACTATCAAACGAGCGTGTACTATATCGATATTATCAACGAGCTCGAGCATATGGGCGACTATATGATCAATATCTCGCAGAGCTTGGAGAGAGCGTTTGTGGGAAAGTAAGAGAGTGAGAAATAGAAAAATCGCTACCTTGCCAAGCTAGGTAGCGATTTTTCTATGTGATTCGTTTCTAAATGCTTACCAGTTTGTTGACGATCGCATAGATGGTCAAACCTGCGGTAGAGTGGATGTTTAACTTGCGTGTGATGTTTTTGCGATGGGTGATGACAGTATGTACGGAGATGCATAGTTTATCCGCTATCTCTTTGTTGCTGAGTCCATTGACTAGTTGTATCAGTACATCGCGTTCACGTTCGCTAAGCGCTTCGGTTTCTTGCGTTTCCACTTGGTTGAGTGGGCTAGGGGACATATTCGTCAGAGCAGGACGCAGGATGTTATCCTCTATGGCACAATGGTCTGCGAAGTCTTGTTCGGTATGCCATAGGTCGCTCATTACATTGATCAACTGGTAGGTTACGGTACCATTTTGACTGATGCTTTGCGAAGGGTAGTACTTGATGATCAAACTCTTGATTTCGGTCAGTTTGTCTGTTATGCGTTGGTCGTCATGGGTGTGTTCTTCGAACATACCAGCATTCTCGTGCTCAATATGGATACGAATTTCTTCTACAAACTCGTCGTAGCAACGCAGGATGAGCATAGGGATTTTAGAACTAGGATCGGCAGGGATGAGTGCCTCAATGAGCGATCGACGCAAGTGAGGTAGACGAAAATCTAGAAAATAGGTATGTGCATTGCGCAGATATTGTTGTAGGGTAGGGATATCAATATCTGCGGGTAAGGCTCTTTGTTTATATACCTTATAATTAATAATAGCGAGGAAGGTACCTGTGTGCACTCCATGCTTTTGGCAAGTTTCAGCAATGCTCTGTTCGCCAACTCCCATGCCTAATCCAAAACGGCTGATGACATGTATCGCATCCTCCTCGTGCGACATCAAATCGCTGATTTTATCACTACCTTTATACATACTAGTTTGACTTATTTCATAAATTTGTCTGCAAAGGTATAAAAAAAAATTAAGACGACCAACTACTACCCCAAAAATAACTATTTTTTATGTTCATTTTCGCAATAAATATTCTCTGTTACTCCCCAAAAATTGGTAAATCTGCTTTCTTATTTTCGTGGGTGAAAAAAAAGCACTACCTTTGCAGTCGATTTTTAGTAAACAAATTAGAATATGTCGATAAAACAAATCTTTTTTCTTCTTTTTGCGGGTGTGTTGGTATGCTCGCCCCTGATGGCTAATACTGCCACAGACGCTCACGTGGCAGGACACGTGCTTGATGCTCATACCAAGGAGCACTTGCCTTTCGTCAATGTACAAATCAAAGGTACTTCACTCGGTTGCTTGACTGATGAATCAGGACACTTCTACTTGAAAAATCTTCCAGAAGGTCAACTCACCTTAGTGTTTTCTATGATGGGTTATGAGACGCTGGAAAAGGTTGTTACACTCCATCGTGATACGCTTTTGGAGATGAATGTGGCTATTTCGGAAACCTCTTTTGTGATTGATAATGTGGTGGTTACTGCGAATAAGTATGCTACGAAGCAAAAAGAGGTGGCGACGATTGTCAATGTGATTTCGCCTCTTATCATTGAGTCAACCACTTCCAACTCAATGGCAGATGTCCTGAATTTTCAAACGGGTCTTCGCGTTGAGGAAACCTGTTCCAACTGCGGTGTACCCCAAATTCGTATCAATGGATTAGAGGGGCAATATACCCAAATCTTGATGGACTCTCGTCCTATCTTCTCATCCTTGGCGTCCGTTTATGGTTTGGAGCAACTGCCTGCGGGTATGGTTGACCGTATTGAGGTAATCCGTGGTGGCGGTAGTGCGTTGTATGGTGCTAATGCTATAGCAGGTGTGGTGAATATTATTACCAAGGAGCCTGCACGCAATTTCTTTAATATCAGCAACTCTTCTGCTTTTACTGAGCAAGGAACATACGACATTAATACAGCCCTCAATGCTAGTGTGGTTTCAGAGAATCAAAAGGCAGGCGTGTTCTTGTTTGGCGTACAACGCAACCGTGAACAGTATGACCGCGATGATGATGGCTATTCGGATATCCCTCTGCTCAATAGTACTACGGTAGGTTTTCGTTCGTTCTTCAAGACATCGGATTATTCCAAGCTTACGGCGGAGTATCATCATACCACCGAATATCGTCGTGGAGGATATGGAATTGACAGCCTACAACCACATGAGTCTCCTCTCTGCGAGCAACTTCGCCATAATATCGATGCTGCTACTGCTAAGTGGGATATGTACACCGCGGATAACAAACATTTTCTCAGTGCCTACACTAGTTTCCAACATATAGGACGCCATAGTTACTTTGGAACCAACTACAACCCTAATGCTTATGGCAAATCGACCGATATAGTGTCTGTTACTGGTGCTCAATACCGCTTCTCGTATCCTTGTGGCATTATGAACGCTGACCTCAGTGCAGGTGCGGAGTACTCTTATAACCAACTCCGCGACCAGATTTTGGGTTACGACCGAAATACCTTGCAAAAGGTACACCTCGGTGGTGGTTATGTGCAAAACGAATGGAAGAACGATGCCTGGTCTATTCTGGTGGGAGGTCGTCTGGAACAACACTCATTGCTCAAGAAACCTGTTTTCTCTCCTCGTGCTAATGTTCGTTGGAGTCCTATCGTCAATGGTAAAAGCACAATTACCGATAACCCATCACCACTGACCGACTTAATCATGCGATTGAGTTATGCGAGTGGCTATCGTGCTCCTCAAATCTACGAGGAAGACTTGCATGTCGGCGCTGTGGGTGGCGAAGTGTCGCTCATTTCGCTCGATGAGAATCTTCGCCCAGAGTATAGCCACTCTGTCAGCGGAAGTGTGGATCTCTACAAACGATTTGGTAAGTGGGATATGAATCTCACATTAGAGGGATTCTTCACCCAACTCAACGATGTGTTTACACTCGTAGAGAACGGACACGATGCCATGGGTAACTTGCTGTTGACCCGCACCAATGCTAGTGGCGCACGCGTGGCAGGATTGAACATTGAAGCCAAACTTGGATATGGCCATTTACTCACTTTACAAGCGGGTTATACCTATAATCATAGCCGCTATATCGACCCGCTTCAATGGAGCGAGAATACGAATATCCTTCCTCAACGCCGCATGTTCCGCACCCCAGAGCATTATGGCTATTTCCTCTTGAACATTGAACCTGTGAAGAACTTCCACATTCTGACCAATGGTAAAGTTACGGGCAGTATGCTCGTGCAGCATTTCGCAGGTTATGTGCCCGCTGACGAAGAGGTTACCACACCTACGTTCTTTGAGTGGGATTTCAAACTCTGCTACGATATTCCGCTATATAAGCACTATACATTGGAGATTAACGCGGGTGTGAAGAATGTCCTTGATCATTTCCAACGCGACTTAGATCGTGGTATGGATCGCGATGCGGGATATATCTATGGTCCTGCGGCTCCACGCACGTTCTTTGCTGGCGTAAATCTAAAAATCTAAACTTCCAGACATATCATATAAATCAAATGCCCTCTAGACTCAATAGTGGGCATTTTTGTTGTATTTTATACGATTGGCTACTATTTTTACTTTTTTTCCATAAAAATACACGCGCACTCTTGCGTATGTGCGAAAAAAGTAGTACCTTTGTCGCGAAATATGCAGTTTCGCCGCTTTGGCGAGTAAAAATGTGCTAAAAAACATATAAAACAACATAATTAACTAATTTTCTTAAATCATGGCAGAAGAAAAATTGAACATGTTAGCCGAATTCCCAGCCATCTCTTCAAAGGCATGGAAGGAGAAGATCGTAGCTGACCTCAAAGGCGCTGACTTCGATAAGAAGCTCGTATGGCGCACTTCAGAAGGCTTCAACGTACAGCCTTACTACCGTCAAGAGGACCTCAAAGGTCTTAAGACTACCGTATCTGCACCAGGTCAATTCCCTTACGTGCGCGGTACCAAAACCACCAACGAGTGGGCTATCCGTCAAAACATTTGCGCTACCAAGAACGCACGCAAAGCGAATGCCAAAGCGCTTGACGTTCTCAGCAAAGGTGTTACCTCTCTTGGTTTCTGCTTGAACGCAGAGAAACTCTCTTATCGCTACATCAAGACTCTTCTCGAGGGCATCAAACTCGATGCTGTAGCGCTCAACTTCAACGTATGTGCTTGCAAGGCTTCTGAGCTCGCTAATATCCTCGTTCGTTTCGTAGGTCGTAGCGGTTATGACTTCAAGGCTGTTGTTGGTTCTATCAACGTGGACCCTATCAAGAACATGCTTCTCAAGGGCAAACCACTTACCAAGGAGCAAGTAGCTGAGAAGATCGTAGCTACCGTTAAGGCTGCTAAGACTCTCGTTAACTTCCGCGTGGTGGGTGTTAACTCTGTAGCATTGAACAACTCTGGTGCTTACTGCGCACAAGAATTGGCTTATGCTCTCGCTTGGGGTGCTGAGTACATGACTATGATGACTGAGGCTGGTCTTCCTAACTACCTCGCAGCTCGCTCTATCCGTTTTAACATGGGTATCGGTGGCAACTACTTCATGGAGCTCGCTAAGTTCCGTGCAGCTCGTTTGCTCTGGGCTAAGATCGTAGAGGCATACAAAGCTCCAGTGTTCACTGCTGCTCTCAAAGAGGCTGCTAAGATGAACGTAAGCGCTGAGACAAGCCGCTTCAATATGACTATCTTCGACGCATACGTAAATATGCTTCGTACTCAAACTGAGACCATGTCTGCTGCACTCGCTGGTGTAGATGAGATCGTGGTTACTCCATTCGACGCTACTTATGAGGAGCCAACCGAGTTCGCTGAGCGTATCGCTCGCAACCAACAGTTGCTCTTGAAGGAAGAGTCTCACTTCGATAAGGTAGTGGATCCAGCTGCTGGTTCTTACTACATAGAGAACCTCACCAACTCTATCGCTGAGGAGGCTTGGAAACAATTCCTCGCTATCCAAGAAGAGGGTGGTATGTACGAGTTGGTAGCTGCAGGTAAGGTACAAGAGGCTATGGCTGCTACCTTGAAGGCTCGTCTCTCTGACGTAGCTAAACGCAAAGAGGTTATCCTTGGTTCTAACCAATTCCCTAACTTCACCGAGAAGGCTGGTAAGAAGATCAAAGAGGTAGCTTGTGGTTGCTGCTGCGCTAAACCTGAGAACGCTATCGCTACATTGCCAGTAGCTCGTGCTGCTGAGGAGTTCGAGGCTTTGCGTCTTGAGACCGAGGCTGCTAAGAAGCAACCTGTTGCGTTCATGCTTACTATCGGTAATTTGGCTATGCGTATTGCACGTGCACAATTCTCTTGCAACTTCTTCGCTTGCGCTGGTTACAAGGTGATTGACAACAACGGCTTCAAGTCAGTAGCTGAGGGTATCAAGGCTGCTCGTAAGGCTAAGGCAGATATCATCGTTCTCTGCTCTAGCGACGATGAGTACGCAGTATATGCTCCACAAGCATGGCTCCAACTCGAGGGTGCTAAAGAAGTATTCGTAGTAGCTGGTGCTCCTGCTTGCACAGAAGACTTGCAAAAACTCGGTATCGAGAACTTCATCAACGTTCGCGTTAACGTCCTCGAGACTCTTAAGAAATTCAATGCACAACTCCTTAATAAGTAAGCAACTATGAAACCTAATTTTAAAGATATTGATATCAAGAAAGTAGCTGCTTCTAAAGTAGAAGGAGCTAACGAGGCTAACTGGAAGACTCCTGAGCTCATCGATGTTAAGCCTGTATATACAAAAGAAGACCTCCAAGGTATGGAGCACCTCAACTACGCTTCTGGTATTCCTCCATTCCTCCGTGGCCCTTATAGCGCGATGTACCCATTGCGTCCTTGGACTATCCGCCAATACGCTGGTTTCTCTACCGCTGAGGAGTCTAACGCATTCTATCGCCGTAACTTGGCTTCCGGTCAAAAAGGTCTTTCTGTAGCATTCGACCTTCCTACCCACCGTGGTTACAACGCCGACAACATGCGCGTGGTTGGTGACGTAGGTAAAGCAGGTGTATCTATCTGCTCACTCGAGGACATGAAAGTATTGTTCGCTGGTATTCCATTGAACAAGATGTCTGTGTCTATGACTATGAACGGTGCCGTGTTGCCTATCTTGGCGTTCTACATCAACGCTGGTTTGGAGCAAGGCGCTAAGCTCGAAGAGATGGCTGGTACAATCCAAAATGACATCCTCAAAGAGTTTATGGTGCGTAACACCTATATCTATCCTTCTAAGTTCTCTATGAAGATTATCGCTGATATCTTCGAATATACTTCACAAAACATGCCTAAGTTCAACTCTATCTCTATCTCTGGTTACCACATGCAAGAGGCAGGTGCTACCGCAGATATCGAGTTGGCTTACACCCTCGCTGACGGTATGGAGTACCTCCGCGCTGGTGTGAATGCAGGTATGGACGTAGATACTTTCGCTCCACGCTTGTCATTCTTCTGGGCTATCGGTATGAACCACTTCATGGAGATCGCTAAGATGCGTGCTGGTCGTATGTTGTGGGCTAAGATCGTGAAGTCATTTGGTGCGAAGAATCCAAAATCTATGGCTCTCCGTACCCACAGCCAAACATCTGGTTGGTCACTCACCGAGCAAGATCCATTCAACAACGTAGGTCGTACTTGTATTGAGGCTATGGGTGCTGCTTTGGGTCACACCCAATCATTGCACACCAACGCTTTGGACGAGGCTATCGCGTTGCCAACTGATTTCTCTGCTCGTATCGCTCGTAATACCCAAATCTACATCCAAGAGGAGACCAAGGTATGTAAGGCTATTGACCCATGGGCAGGTTCTTACTATGTAGAGCAACTCACCCAAGAGCTCGCTGAGAAAGCTTGGGCACACATCCAAGAGATCGAGAAACTCGGCGGTATGGCTGCTGCTATCGAGACTGGTATTCCTAAGATGCGTATTGAGGAGGCTGCTGCACGCACCCAAGCTCGTATCGACTCTGGCGACCAAAAGATCATCGGCGTAAACGAGCACCGTCTCTCTCACGAGGATCCTATCGATATCCTCGAGATCGACAATACCGCAGTACGCGAGGAGCAAGTAGCTCGTCTCCAAGAGCTTCGTGCTAAACGCGATGAGGCTGCTGTACAAGCTGCGCTCGCAGAGATTACTGCTACTGTACAAGAGTGGGCAGATGGTAAACCATGCTCTAACAACTTGCTCGCACTCGCTGTTAAGGCTGCTGGTCTTCGTGCTTCATTGGGCGAGATCTCTGACGCTTGCGAGAAAGTCGTTGGACGTTATTCAGCAACTATTAGAACTATTTCAGGCGTGTACGCTTCAGGAACTAAGAATGACGAGTTCTTCGTTAAGGCACAAGAACTCACAGCAGAATTTGCTAAGAAAGAGGGTCGTCAACCTCGTATCATGATTGCTAAGATGGGTCAAGACGGTCACGACCGTGGTGCTAAGGTGGTAGCTACTGGCTACGCTGACTGCGGTTTCGACGTAGATATGGGACCATTGTTCCAAACTCCAGCGGAGGCTGCTAAGCAAGCGGTTGAGAACGATGTTCACGTACTCGGTGTATCTTCTTTGGCTGCTGGTCACAAGACTTTGGTTCCTCAAGTGATCGAGGAGCTCAAGAAACTTGGCCGCGAGGATATCATGGTGATCGCTGGTGGTGTTATCCCAGCACAAGACTATGAGTACTTGTACAAGGCAGGTGTAGCTGCTATCTTCGGTCCTGGTTCTCCAGTGGCTAAGTCAGCTTGCACCATCATGGAGCTCTTGATGGCTGAGTAATTCAGTTATCCACTATAAATACTTCAATCGCCACGGTTTTCCCGTGGCGATTGTTGTTTATTTCCCATAAACACTGACCGAACACCGAGAGATGACCGAGAGGAGAGCGAGACTACTTTTGCATAATTTTTTGCATAAATCTTTGCATAATACAAAAAAATGTTGTAACTTTGCGGTCACTCCTTAAATACACGAAAATTTAATAGATAAAATACCATGGCAACAAAGAAAGTTTTAGGTTTAGATTTAGGTGTAGGTTCTATTGGTTGGGCATTGATAGAATTGGAAAATGATAATCCCACTTCCATCCTGGGAATGGGTAGTCGCATTGTGCCACTAACGACCGATGACAGTACACAATTTCAAAAAGGACAAGCCATCACTAAGAATGCTGATAGAACACAGCGTCGTACTGCTCGTAAAGGATATGACCGCTATCAGATGCGCCGCAAGAACTTGACAGAGGTATTGCGCAGGCACGGAATGTTGCCAGAGCGTACAGATGAGCATATCATTGATTTATGGCAATTGCGTGCAGATGCAGCCACAGAGGGCAAACAATTGACATTGCCTCAGATAGGTCGTGTACTATATCATATCAACCAAAAACGCGGATACAAACACTCAAAAGCTGATGTGAGTGCTGATAGCAAGCAGACTAAATATGTAGCAGAAGTCAATCAACGCTACAAGAATCTTCTAGAACGTAATCAGACTATAGGTCAGTATTTTTGTCAAATGCTCAAAGAGACAGCTGTGATGGCAGCGTCTGGTTTGTATTATATTTTCCGTATCAAAGATCAAGTTTTCCCTCGTGCTGCCTACGTGGCGGAGTTTGACCAGATTATGGCAGCACAAAAGGTGTATCATCCAAATGTGTTGACCGAGGAGTTGATTCACCAATTGCGTAACGAGATTATCTTCTACCAACGTCCGTTGAAGTCTTGCAAGCACTTGGTAGGTTTGTGCGAGTTTGAGAAGAAAGCTTATACCAATAAAGCTGGTCAGGTGGTGTATGATGGTCCAAAGTGCGCACCAAGAACATCGCCATTGGCGCAACTATGTGCTGTATGGGAGACCGTGAATAATATCTCATTAAGCAATCGCAAAGGCGAGCATCTAGAAATCACCTTAGCACAACGCCAAGCAATGGTGGAATGGCTTTGCAATAACGAGAAGATGACCGCCAAGGACTTGCAAAAGATATTGGGTATCAGTCCTAAAGAGGGATGGTATGCAGGCAAGGCTGTAGGCAAAGGCATCAAGGGAAATAGCACATTGTATCAATTGCGCAAGGCATTAGGCAAGAAGTATGAGGAGCTCTTGAATATGGACTTACCATTGGTGGATGTGGCTATCTATGATTCTACTGGTGAGGTGGTGCAATATGTGGCGGAACAGGTAGAACAAGAACCACTATATCGCCTTTGGCATGTGGTGTACTCTGTACAAGACGAAGAACAATTGCGCAAGGCACTCCGCAAGTTAGGCATTGAGGATGAAGAAGTGATAGATAATCTGTTTAAGATAGATTTTGTCAAACCAGGCTATGCTAACAAGTCGCATAAGTTTATCCGTAAGATTCTGCCATACTTGATGCAGGGTTATCACTATAGCGAAGCTTGTGAGCATGTGGGCATCAAACACTCAAAGTCCGAGACCAAGGAGGAGAATGAGGTACGCGAATTGGTGGCAAAGATTCCGCTATTGATGAAGAATGAATTGCGCCAACCGATTATTGAGAAGATTCTTAACCAGATGATCAATATCGTAAATGCGCTTAAAGAGAAACATGGCGAGATTGATGAGGTTCGTATTGAGTTGGCGCGTGAACTCAAGCAAAGCAAAGACGAGCGTGCGCATGCTACAGAGCGCATCAATAAGAACGAGCGCGAAAACAAAGCCATAGAGGAGAAGATACGTGAGTTTGGTATCCGTCCTTCTCGCGCTCGCATACAAAAATATAAGATGTGGCAAGAGAGCCAAGAACGCTGTTTCTATTGCGGTAAGCAGATAGGTGCAGCAGAGTTCTTGTCGGGTTTTGATGTGGAAGTGGAGCATATTATTCCAAGGAGTGTGTTGTTTGATGATAGTTTCAGTAATAAGGTATGTGCTTGCCGCACTTGCAACCACACAAAAGGCAATATGACTGCACGTGACTTTATGGAGACACGAGGTAGTGCGGAATTAGAATCCTACTTGCAACGTGTAGATCAAGCATATCAAGAAGGTCGTATCAGTAAGACCAAACGTGACCATCTATTGTGGTCAAAAGAGGATATTCCACAAGATTTTATTGACCGCCAATTGCGCCAAAGTCAGTATATTGCCAAGAAAGCAGCAGAGATATTGTACCCAGCGTTCCGTCATGTGTATGCCACGAGCGGTAGTGTGACTGATTTCTTACGCCATATCTGGGGGTATGATGAGATATTGCACCAACTGAATTTGGCGAAGTATCGTGATGCGGAGATGACTGAGATGGTGACCTATGACCATCGTGGTCAAGAGCATCAAGAGGAACGTATCAAGAACTGGAGCAAGCGTATTGATCACCGCCATCACGCGATAGATGCGCTGACTATTGCACTTACCAAACAAGGATATATCCAACGATTGAACAGTTTGAGTGCTTCTCACGATGAGATTGAGGCGGCAGTACGTGAGAAGAATCCTGTGATGGATAGAAAGTATTCATTGCTCGAGAAATATATCTATATCCAACCACACTTTACTGTACAAGAAGTAACGGATGCGGTTGATGGTATATTGGTCTCTTTCCGTGCCGGAAAGAAAGTTACCACCCCAGCCAAACGCGCCAAGTATCACAATGGCAAGCGCGTGATTGTACAAGATGGATTGTTGGTACCACGCGGAGCATTAACTGAGGAGACGGTATATGGCAAGTTGGGTGATAAGTATGTAGTTAAATATCCACTTAACCATCCAAGTATGAAAGTGGACGAGATAGTTGATCCAACTATCCGCGAGATTGTGCGTGCACGATTGGCTGCTTTTGGTGGAAAGGCGAAAGATGCTTTCGCGAATAAACTTTATGCTCATAACGGTATGGAGATAAAATCGGTGCGTTGTTATACAGGTCTACAAGATAGGGCAGTAGCTGTAGTTCGCTTTAATGAGCAGGGAGAGGCTATTGGATATGCAAAAACAGGTAATAACCACCATATCGCTATCTATCAAGATGCTAATGGTCAGTACCAAGAGTTGGTAGTAAGTTTCTGGCAAGCGGTTGAGCGTAAGCGTTATGGTTTGCCAATTGTGATAGAAGATCCCAAAGCTGTGTGGGATCGGGTGATGGATATGGATCTGCCACAAGCGTTTTTGGAGATATTGCCAAAAGACGATTGGCAGTTTGTCGTGTCTTTACAAGCCAATGAGATGTTTATCCTTGGATTAGAAGATGGCGATTTTGAGATGGCAATGGAGAATAAAGATTACCAGTTATTGAATAAGCATTTATATAGAGTGCAGAAGATTGGTTCGAAAGATTATTCGTTTAGATATCATATCGAGACATCAGTTGATGACAAATATGATGGAGTTCATAATAGGGCATTGAGTTTGACAATGAAAAAACTAATTAGTATTCGTAGCTTTGGTAGTTGGTTTGCTCAATATCCTCATAAAGTTCGTGTAAATCTTTTGGGAGAAATTGCAGAAGTATGATAAAGCGTGTCTTGTGTTTTTCAAATCCTGCCTATCTGAAATTGAAACTACAGCAGATAGTCATCGAGATTCCAGAGGTGGTGTATGGGAAAGGAGTACCCGATAACCTACGCCAAGAAGGAGTACGCACCATTCCTATAGAGGATGTAGGTGTAGTCATCCTAGACCATAAACAGATCACGATTACACAGGCACTTATGGCTGCACTCCTTGAGAATAATTGTGCAATCATCACAACCAACGACCAACATTTGCCCGTCGGATTGCAATTACCTTTAGACGGCAATCACTTGCAAAACGAGCGTTTTCGTGAACAGTTAGATGCTTCCGAACCGCTCAAAAAGCAAATGTGGCAACAAACAGTAGTTAGTAAAATTCTTGGACAAGCCATTGTATTAGAGGGGCAAGGCGTAGAAAATAAAAATATGCTCACATGGGCAAAGTCAGTTCGTTCGGGCGATGTAGAGAATTTAGAAGGACGCGCAGCTGCATACTATTGGCGCAATGTATTTCATAATACAGACTTCGTGCGTGGACAAGAAGGCGATCCTCCTAATAACCTACTTAATTATGGTTATGCTATTGTTCGTGCTATGGTAGCACGTGCTTTAGTAGCGGCAGGATTGCTCCCAACTTTAGGCATTCATCATCATAATAAGTACAATGCATATTGTTTAGCAGACGACATTATGGAACCTTATCGCCCCTTTGTGGATTTATTGGTAATTGATATGATGAAAAAATACGAGGACATTTCGCAAATCACTACAGAGATGAAGCGAGATCTTCTAATGCTTCCGTATGAGGATGTTATGATTGACGGCAAACGGAGTCCGATGATGATCGCTATTCAAACCACCGCTAATAGTGTGTACAAATGCTTTAGTGGAGAGGCACGCAAGATTATTTATCCAGATTGGTAACGCATCTATTCGTAGGTGCGTTACTTGTTTTATATGTCACGGTTTAGCGAATATAGAATTATGTGGGTGTTGGTATTGTTTGATCTGCCAACCGACACGAAGAAAGCGCGTAAAGAATATGCGCTATTTCGCAAGCGGTTGTTGCAGGATGGTTTTACTATGTTTCAGTTCTCTATCTATTTGCGTCATTGTCCAAGTGCAGAAAATGCTGATGTTCATATTCAGCGTGTTAAAAGAATGCTTCCGCCAGAGGGAAAGATAGGAATATTGCGTGTAACAGATAAACAATTTGGTGATATGACCATCTTCGACTGTCAGAAAGAGGTGCGAGTTAATCAACCAATCCAACAATTAGAGTTATTTTAGGAATGTAAAAACTGATAAAAACAAAAACGCAGACGAAATAAATCGCCTGCGTTTTTTAATCCTAATTTTCTTTGTATATCATTGATAATCATATTAAAACACAAATCGTGTTGTTATATTAGGATTTCAATGAACAATTTGAAGGATATACACAACAATTTCAATATGCTTGTTGCGGTGAATATGGTTGTTATATTAGGATTTCAATGAACAATTTGAAGGATATACACAACCTGAATTGTTGACCTCTTCAAGTGATTTGGGTTGTTATATTAGGATTTCAATGAACAATTTGAAGGATATACACAACCGTCCTGCAATAGTTCCAAGAACTTCATCTGTTGTTATATTAGGATTTCAATGAACAATTTGAAGGATATACACAACAATGCACTTTTCGTTGCAATATAATACGCAGTTGTTATATTAGGATTTCAATGAACAATTTGAAGGATATACACAACTTAACAGATGTTATTAATAATACTAACGTGTTGTTATATTAGGATTTCAATGAACAATTTGAAGGATATACACAACGTTATGGTGCAGATTTAGACCAAGTTAGTGGTTGTTATATTAGGATTTCAATGAACAATTTGAAGGATATACACAACTATGCTCCCATATCATTTCTTTCGTATTTCAGTTGTTATATTAGGATTTCAATGAACAATTTGAAGGATATACACAACCTCTTGTCAATGACCCTAATAAGAAAGCTCGTTGTTATATTAGGATTTCAATGAACAATTTGAAGGATATACACAACGGTATGTGCAGCATTTTGGCGGCTCAAATGTTGTTATATTAGGATTTTAATGAACAATTTGACTGCAAAAGTACAGAAAAAATAGGAAATATGCAAATTTATATGAATAAATTTTGTTATTTCAGAAAAAAGTACTACCTTTGCAGCAACAAATTTGAAGGATATACACAATAAGGATTATTCCGTTGTGTAAACATTCAGGGTGGTACGCAAGTATCGCCCTTTTTGATGTTTTTAACTCAAAAGTAGTCTTACTATAAGCGGAACTCGTTTATTGGCAGAATTGAGTACTGATTTTCAATGAGAAACGATTTTTGAAAAGGATTTCTGCAACCTAAAATTAAGAAACAATAGGTGGCGAAACTGGCGAAACTGGCGGAAGTGGCGACAAAAATTCCGCCACTTCCGTCACAAACGTCACTTTCGCCATGCTGCGTATTGAAAAATGAGTATTGATTATCAGGTAGATAGTTTTATGGACTTACTTTCTGAGAACTTTCTACGGACTTCTACAAATCTGTTCGCAGAAAGTTCGTGGGAAATAGCAACAAGATTGTAAGTTGCTTATTATCAATGTTTGCTTGCATTTTTCATTAAAGGGAATTTTAAGAATTTAGGGAATTTAGGGAACTTTTAAAATTCCTCAAATTCCTTAAATTCCCTAAGTTCCCTGCTAGTATTTATAACTATCCTCAATCTTGGTTATACCTATATTCCCCGTTACCATCCCGTGCTTATCTATGCATATCCTTTCAAGGTGATAACGGAGTGGTAAAGGGATGGTAACGGTATTGCAAGGGTATTGCAAGGGTATTGCACAAGCAGGGGATAAGCAAAGGGATAAGCAAGAGATATGAATCACATAGTAATCTCATAGTAAAAGTAGCATATAAACCCGTTATGAACCCGTAAGTGATAGGGTTCTCCCTATACCAAAGGTATACTAAGGGTATACAAAAAATGTGGATTTCTGCACATTTTGATGCGATTATTTGCATATGTCGCAGAAAATCACTACCTTTGCGCGTTTTTTTAGAACCAAGAACCAAGACATAGCTGTAGCGACTAATCAGACGACACATTTTAGTCTTTGCTCCTGGCTCCTGAATCCAAATATCAAACTAATGAAATCTATTCGCGAAATATTCCGCATTGGCTACGGACCTAGTTCTAGTCATACGATGGGGCCTCGTAAGGCTGCTGAACTTTTCCTCGCAGCGCACCCTGATTCTGCGCGTTATCAAGCACATCTCTATGGTAGTCTGTCAGCTACAGGAAAAGGGCACTTGACCGATGCCGCTATCATCGATGTCATTCCATCGGTGGAGATTGTTTGGCATGAGGAGTTTTTGCCTTTCCACCCTAATGGTATGCGTTTTTGTGCATGGGATAATCAAGATAACCTCCTAGATGATTGGACCGTGTATTCTATAGGCGGTGGCGCACTCGCCGAAGATCCCGCCTTATCGCCTCATCGCCTCATTGCCTCATCGCCTAGTAGCGAAGCGTCAGTCTATCCATTGACTCGTCTTTCTGAAATCAAGGAGTACTGCGATAGTCAAGGTTGGGACTATTGGGAGTATGTAGAGCATTACGAAGGTAAAGAGATTTGGGATTATCTGCGTGAGGTTTGGCAAGTCATGCGCGAAGCAGTAGAGCGTGGCTTGGATCATGATGGTGTCCTTCCTGGTCCATTGCACTTGCGCCGCAAAGCTGCTAGTTATTATATCAAGGTGGCTGCCTATAAAGATAATCTTCGCACCCGCGGTTTGGTCTTCTCCTATGCGCTAGCGGTGAGCGAAGAGAACGCCTCTGGTGGTAAGATTGTTACTGCTCCTACTTGTGGTTCTTGTGGCGTTTTGCCTGCTGTATTGTACCACACTTGGCGTTCGCGTGATTTCTCAGAGACCCGTATCCTGCACGCCCTTGCTACAGCTGGTTTGATAGGCAATGTAGTGAAAGAGAATGCCTCTATCTCTGGTGCAGAGGTTGGTTGCCAAGGCGAGGTAGGTGTCGCATGTGCGATGGCTTCTGCCGCTGTTAATCAACTCTTTGGCGGCACATTGGCGCAAATCGAGTACGCCGCAGAGATGGGTCTGGAACACCACTTAGGTATGACTTGCGATCCTGTATGTGGACTTGTACAGATTCCTTGTATCGAACGTAATGCCTTTGCAGCAGCACGTGCGTTGGATAGTAATACCTATGCTGCTTTCTCGGACGGCTCCCATCGTGTATCTTTTGATAGGGTAGTGGAGGTAATGAAGGAAACAGGACATGACCTTCCTTCTTTGTACAAAGAAACCGCACAAGGCGGATTGGCAAAGGGGTCTAAAACGAAGTGATCAAATATATGAAAGTAATGAAATTTGGTGGCACCTCAGTAGGTACGCCACAACGTATGAAAGATGTAGTCAAACTCATCACCGATGGTGAGCAAAACCTCGTTGTACTTTCTGCTATGTCAGGTACAACCAATAGTCTCATTGAGATCTCTGACTACCTCTATAAGCAAAACCTCGAAGGTGCTCTCACCTGCATCAATAAACTCCAAGACAAATACCTCGGTCATATTGCTGAACTCTATTCTACCGATGAGTACAAAGTCTTGACCACTAAGATTGTAGGCGAAATTTTCGACCGTATCCGTTCTTGCGCTAAGACCGACTTCACCTCTCGTGAGGAGCGTATTATCGTGGCCCAAGGTGAGATGCTCTCTACCAATATGGTTACTAATTACCTTCTTGAGCAAGGTCATAATGTCCAACTCCTTCCTGCTTTGGAGTTTATGCGCACCAATGCCGATAAGGAACCAGACCTCAAGTATATCAAGGAGCATGCAGAAACCATCCTTGCTGCTAACGCAGGTAAAGAACTCTATATCACCCAGGGCTTTATTTGCCTTAATATAGATGGCGAGGTGGATAACCTCCAACGTGGTGGTAGCGACTATACCGCTTCGCTCCTTGGTGCTGCTATTGGTGCTTCTGAGATTCAGATCTGGACCGATATTGATGGTATGCACAACAACGATCCTCGTTTTGTGGAGAACACCACTCCTGTGAGTCATTTGCATTTCGTAGAGGCAGCGGAGTTGGCATATTTTGGAGCTAAGATCTTGCACCCAACCTGTATCCAACCAGCACAATATGCTAATATCCCTGTGCGTTTGCTCAATACCATGGATCCTACCGCTCCTGGTACCACTATTAGTAATATCACCGAGCATCGTAAGATCAAAGCGGTAGCAGCTAAGGATAATATTATTGCTATCAACATCACTTCTACCCGCATGCTTTTGGCGTATGGTTTCTTGCGCCGTGTGTTTGAGGTGTTTGAGAAATACAAAACCAGTATTGACATGATCTGCACCTCTGAGGTCGGAGTATCTATGTCTATTGATGATCGTACTAACCTCATTCCTATCCTCAACGAACTCAAGAAGTTTGGCGTCGTAGAGGTGGATGATAATATGTGTATTATTTGCGTTGTAGGTGATTTGGACTGGCGCAATGTAGGTTTTGAGTCTATTGCTGCGCAAGCCTTGAAGGATATCCCTGTGCGTATGATTTCCTATGGCGGAAGCAACCACAATATCTCCTTCCTGATCTCTGCTTCCGACAAACAACGCGCTCTGCAATCATTAAGTTCTCACCTATTTGAATAAGACCTATGTTGCCTAAAACGCCGTTTTACTACTACGATACTCGCTTGCTTCAACAGACACTAGATGTCATTAAGCAAGAGGTTGCACAATATCCACATTTCCATGTGCATTATGCGCTGAAGGCGAATGCTAATCCCAAACTTCTGCGTTTGATTCAGCAAGCGGGTCTAGGTGTGGACTGTGTGAGTGGTGGCGAGGTGCAAGTGGGCATAGACAATGGTTTTGCTGCTTCTAAGATTGTGTATGCGGGAGTAGGTAAGAGCGACGAAGAAATCCTTTTGGCTCTTCAACATGGTATCTTCTGCTTCAATGTAGAGAGTATTCCTGAATTAGAAGTCATTAACGAGTTGGCACAACAAGTTGGCAAAGTGGCTAATGTTTGCTTGCGTATCAATCCCGATGTAGAGGCGCATACCCATTCCAATATCGTGACGGGCAAAGCAGAGAATAAGTTTGGTATTGCTTTGGGCGATATGCTACATGTCATTGAACTTTCCCAATCTCTCAGCCATATCCAATTCCTTGGTCTGCATTTCCATATTGGTAGTCAGATTACTAATATGCAAGACTATCTAGATCTCTGCGAGCGCGTGAACGATATCCAAGATCATCTCAACGAGGAGGGTGTCTATCCATCTGTCATCAATGTAGGTGGTGGCTTGGGTATTGATTACCACGATCCAGATAAGCATCCAATCCCAGACTTCAAAACCTATTTCGAGATCTTCGCCAACAATCTCCATTTGCGCGAAGGACAGTCGGTACATTTTGAGTTAGGTCGCTCTGTGGTGGCGCAATGTGGTACTCTCGTAGCACGTGTTTTGTATGTCAAACAAGCAGCTACTAAGCAGTTTGTCATCATTGATGCGGGTATGACCGAACTTATACGTCCTGCCCTCTATCAAGCGCACCATCAAGTACAAAATATCAGTTGTCAATCTACTGATTATCAGGTGTATGATGTGGTGGGTCCTATCTGTGAATCGAGTGATGTGTTTGATAAAGATATATTGCTACCGCCTACTAAAAGAGAAGATGTTATAGCTATTCGCAGCGCAGGAGCCTATGGTGAGACCATGGCTTCTACCTACAACTGCCGTCCACTCCCTGCTAGTTATACTTCGGATGATTTCTCCTTGCCTTTAACCTATAACCCATAGCCTAGAAATGTCCACTCTCTTCTTACATACACCGCTCAACAAGCGCCTTGTCTGGTACTTGGCGGCGGAGGAGTATGTGGCTAAACATATCGATCGTTTGTTGCCTAGCGATGAACAAGATGGTATTCTCTTTGTTTGGATTGTGGATCCTACTGTCATCATTGGTCGCCATCAGGTTTTGCACAACGAGGTGAATACTGCCTTCTGTCAAGAGAATAACATTGCTGTTTATCGTCGCAAGAGTGGGGGAGGATGTGTATATGCAGATGCGGGTAATCTGATGGTGAGTTATATCGCTCGCTCTACGCACAGCGAACAGGTTTTTCAGCACTACCTCGATCGTATGTCCGATTTCTTGCGCCACTTGGGTTATGATGCGGTCAAGTCCACGCATAACGATATTATGATCGGTCCGCACAAGGTCTCTGGCAATGCTTGTTTTGCCTTGCCTACTGCCACGATTGTGCATGGCACCTTGTTATATAACGTGGATTATTCGGTCTTGCAACAGGCTATCACACCATCTCAAGAAAAACTCGCCAAGCATGGCGTAGAGTCTGTGCGCCAACGAGTAATCAATATCCGCGATATTGAAACCACTACCATTGATTCTACTACTGCCCTAGCGCAAGCCGTGCAGCAGTATTGGTCTCATGAACTATTGTCTCTTTCTGAAGAGGATATGCATCAGATTGATGCTATCGAGCAGGAGTATCTCGATCCTGCGTTTATTCTATCTCGCTAAGCACCAGCCAACGCATCTCTGCTTCGTTTAGTTCTTCTTGCACTTCTTGGTAGCGTTTGGATGCTTGGGCTATCTCATCAGCCGAACTAGACCCACCAGATAGCAGAGTTTCCAATTGGTTTTTCTCTTCTTCCAATTGTGGCATACGGATCTCTAGTTCCTCCAGCTCCTTTTTCTCTTTGAAACTTAATCTACGTTTCTGTTCGGTTTTGGTTTTCGTACCTTTCGCCTCTAAACTTCTAAGTTCCTGAACCTCTGAACCCCTCAACTCTTTACTCGCCTCTCTATACTGTGTATAATTTCCTGGAAAATCTTGCACTTTGCCTTCGCCATGGAACACAAACAAGTGGTCCACCACTTTGTCCATAAAGTAACGGTCGTGACTAATGACAATCAAACACCCGCGGAAATTCTTCAAGTATTGCTCCAAAACATTTAGGGTAGGTATATCCAAATCGTTGGTTGGCTCGTCTAGAATGAGGAAGTTCGGACTTCGCATCAGCACAGTACATAAATGCAATCGCTGGCGTTCTCCGCCCGATAGTTTACCTACGTAGTCATATTGTTGACTCGGACTAAATAGAAACATTTGCAGAAACTGACTTGCTGTCATTTTCTCTCCTCCGCCTAGATCAACTACCTCCGCGATATCACGTACCACATCTATGACTTTCTTGCCTTCGTCAAACTGTAGTCCAGTCTGTGCGTAATAACCAAATCGCACGGTTGTTCCTATATCCCATGTTCCGCTGTCAGCAGGTACTTCGCCTAATAGGAGTTTGATAAAAGTCGATTTGCCAGTACCGTTATTACCGATTATGCCCAACTTCTCATAGCGTGAGAAGACATAATTAAAGTCTTTGAGAATCACCTTGTTCTCGCCCGTAGATGGGGAGATATAGGTCTTGCATACATTCCTGGCTTCAAAGATTTTGTTGCCTATATAACCCGATTTGACAGATAGTTTGATGTCTGTCTCTTGGTGTTGCTGTTTGGCTTTCTTCTCTATCTCGTAGAAGTTGTCTATACGGTATTGCGCCTTGTGTGCGCGTGCTTGTGGCATGCGTCGCATCCAGTCCAACTCGGTGCGGTAGAGGTTACGATATTTCTCTATCTCGGCGTTTTGTGCATCAATACGCTCGGCACGCTTCTCTACATAGTAGGCATAATTACCGTGATAGGTATAGAGGGTATTTTGGTCTAGTTCGAAGATATCCGTACACACGCGGTCAAGGAAATACCTATCGTGTGTCACCATTAGGATGGTTAGTGCTTTCTCGCCACGCGAAGTGCGATTATTGAGGTATTCCTCCAACCATACTACGGTCTCCAAATCAAGATGGTTGGTAGGCTCATCTAGCAGGAGAATATCTGGCTCATCGGCTAGTACATGTTCTAGTAGAATTTTCTTCTGTTGTCCACCGCTCAGTTTGTTGAAATCTTCAACTTTCAACTTTAGACTTTCAACATAAGACTCATCACTTATGCGTTGTGGCAGATACTTTACCTTCAAATCCTTGCGCCATGTTATCTTACCCTCATCGTAGTCGGTTCTGCCCATTAGAATATCCATCAGCGTGCTTTTGCCGATGCCGTTGCGAGCAATCAGAGCAATGCGTTGCCCTTTGTTCACAGCGAAACTGATGTTGCTAAACAACACCTTCGACCCCACTGATTTAGTGAGGTTTTCGACCAATAAGTATGGGGTAACTATGGCCATCCCTGTAACCGCCTAACCGCTTAACCGTCTAACCACTTATTTATCCTCAGGCAATTGCAAAGTGTATAGGATCGCCTCCGCTTGGCGAAGTGCATTGCGTTTCTTTTGTCCTGCGGCATAGATGAAAGTTTCGGCGGTTACCACGCGTCCATTGACGTGGTCGAGGCGTGTATGGCTCACATATGGACCACCCATAGCTTCGCCATTTTGAATACGCCATAGTCCGCGTACCTCGTATGCTCGTGCGCTATCTTGCACGAGGATTGTGCGCATTTGAGGAGGCATAAACTTGTATTCTGTACCCATGTATGATCCCTCTACGCTACCGGTTACAAGACGACTCATGACAGCATCGCGCTTTTCGTTCAAGAATTCAGCAGTAAAAGTTTTTGGGTTGGTGTATGGATAACTATATATCACGATATCTTTTCGCATAGGACCTTTGTTGTTGCAGCACCACAGTACACGTGTATCGCTCGCTACGGTCGCTGGTTGGCGCAGACTATATGTAGTCGCACCACCCAAGAGTGTGTCTAGAATGACTATATAATCCTCTGGAATGAGCATATCGTATCCATGTGCTTGCAGCTTAGTGCGTGCATCCTTGTTGGTACTAGCTTGGTAAAATTGTGTTTGGCGTTTGAGCTCTTGATTGACAAACCAATCGCGTATGCCTTCACCCTTCTCCAACCAATATGCTACAAACTCCTCTTGTGAAGGACTTTGTATGCGGCATACAGCCTGTGGTTTGGACCAGTTGTTATTGGCTACTTTGACCTTGAGTTGAGTGTATTTATTAGGGTCAATATCCACAAATAAGATGTTACGTGTAGGTTTGAGAATATCGTCAAAATACGCCATATTCACTTGTGTGAGCTTGAAGTATGGCTCCATTTGTGGCATAGCAGGCATATCTGCGCCCATAACGGCTTTCACCATATCGTATGTAGTGGTGATAGGTTCGCTGTATGGTGATGCCTCGTTAATGAGTGATTTATGTGCTACTGCGTTGAGTTCATCCTGAGTAAGGGCGTGGTTATTCATCACCACCAGACACTCGTATATCGATCCAGTAGCCGATGTGAGGGTTTTACCGGTGTCTTTACAACCTACCATAACAATGGAGAACATCACTCCAAGTGAGCTGAACAAAAATGCATTGATTCGTTTCATTATTTCTAATTTTAGTTTATGCTACAATAAATATTAGAATATGCGTTCCCTACAATTCCACGCAATATCCTTTTTCTGGTATTTCTATTCCGCGGAAACCTGCCTCGTAGAGGTGATCCTTAAATGCGTTTTGGGCGGAACTCTCACCATGCACGATAAAGGTCTTGCGTATTTGTTTCACATCCTGACTAGCGCTAAAATAGTTTATCAACTCGCTATAGTCTCCGTGTCCCGAAAATCCTTCTAGCTTAGTCACTTGTGCACGAATACGATGGTCATATCCAAATATACTCACATACCTCAGGTTAGGATCTTGTATGCGTGCCCCCAGCGAACTTGGAGTGCAATATCCCACAATTAATATCGTGGTGCTAGGGTCATCAATATGATTCGATACATGGTGCTTGATGCGTCCTGCCTCTAACATGCCCGAAGCGGAAATCACAATACAAGGTTCTTCGCTGCGATTAAGGGCTTTGGAATCGTTGAGGTCGGTAATATAGCGCAGCGAGTTAAATCCAAATGGATCATCGTCATACCGCATAGTGTCTCGTACTTGCTCGTTGAGCGTGTCGGCATGGCGACGGAATATCTGTGTGGCATTGGCAGATAGCGGAGAGTCCACATACACAGGTACTCGCTCTAGTCTTCCGTCGTTGTACAACTCATTGAGTACATATACGATCTCCTGTGTTCTACCTACCGAGAAGGATGGAATCAGCAGTTTTCCTTTCTTGTACATACAAGTTTCTTCCACGATTCCTAGCAGTTGCTCTTCGCTCAGGTGCACATCGTCGTGCAGACGATTGCCATATGTGCTTTCGCATATCAGGTAGTCGCATTGTGGAAAAGCTTGAGGAGAACTCAATATATGACTATATGCGCGTCCCACATCTCCTGTGTATGCGATGCGTTTGAGCTCGCCGTTTTCCCGTATGTTGAGACTAATGATAGCGGAACCTAGCATATGTCCAGAATTGGTGAAGCAAAACTCTACTTCCTCATCCAAGCGATAGGTCTGGTTGTATTCTACGGTGCGAAAATGCTTCATCACGCCGCGAGCATCATTGGTATCAAACAGCGGTTTGATCTTAGGTTTGTGTTGGCGATCCATCTTCTTGTTGTACCAACGCACATCCTGCTCTTGGATAAAAGCTGTATCTTGGAGCATGAGTTCGCATAAATCACGTGTGGCAGGAGTGCAGAATATCTTGCCTCTAAATCCCAATTTGTAGATATATGGCACTAGTCCTGTATGATCGATATGAGCATGCGAGAGTAGGACATAGTGTATATCCTTTGGATCAAAACCTAGGTCACGGTTAGCCGCATCGGTTTCCATACCTTTCCCCTGATACATACCACAGTCAAGTAGGATAGTCTTTCCTGATGCGGTTGTAACCAGATGTTTGCTGCCTGTTACTTCACGTGCAGCACCGAGAAATTGGATTGTCATATCTTAGACGTTTATGAGTTATCAATCTATAGTATAGAAAGCGGTGCGTTTTTTGGTATTATTTCCCGAGTTTTACTATCAAAGCAGAGAGTGGAGTAGCTACTAAATCTTTCTTGCTCAAATCCACTGTCTCGCCTGAGATAATATCTACACCTACAGGATTGTACTTGCCAAGAATCTCTGCGTAATGTGCCGTTGGAATAGTACGATTCTCCTCGCTTGCATTCACATATACGAATACCGCACCCTCATCTGTATAACGGAAATAAGCATAGGTGTTATCACGGGTGATAAAATGCATAGTCTTACCTACATGGATAATAGGCTCAGTTTTACGCCATTGGAACAATGTACTTTGGTAGTCAAACATATCTTGCATTTCAGCCGTAACCTCCTCACCTAATGGCAAAGGCATACGCAAAGTAGAATGTCCCATACTGCGGTCAGAAGACTTCAAACCATACTCGTCACCTGCGAATACTTGAGGGATACCACGCATGGTTGCTAAGAGTGCGTTGGCAATCTTTACACGGCGTAAGTCGCCGTCTTTCACTACATCCGCAATGCGATCCATATCGTGGTTGCCGAGCATAATCATAATATTATTGACATCCGCATAGAGGTAGTCCATTGCTACTGCATCATAGACACGGGTCATACCATTGCCCCAACCACTGCCATCTGTTTCAAGGGCTTGGCGGATAGCTTCCTCTACTGGGAAATCCATGACCGTCTTTAAGTGACTATCAAAACCATTATAGTTCTTAACGCCTGATTGCCAGTAAGCTACGGCAGGTGCAGGACGAGTCCAACATTCACCTACAATATTAAAGTTAGGGTACTCATCCACAATTGCTTTGACCCATTCGCTACCAGGAATCATCTCGATATATGGGTATGTGTCCACGCGCAAACCATCGAGGTTGGCATACTCAATCCACCAGATAGCCCATTGTTGGAAGTATTTGAGCAAATCTCTGTTCTCAAGATTCATATCTGGCATTGGACGATCAAACCAACCACGGTTGGAGAGTTGACGATCATACTCAGAGGCATTGATATCGTAGTTTGCCGAGAAGACATTAGGAGTATTGGTGAACTCATCAAACTGATTGATCCAATCCTGATATGGAAGATCTTTCATCCACCAGTGACACGCACCACAGTGGTTAGGAACCATATCCATAATGATCTTGATACCTTTCTCGTGGGCTTTCTCTACCATTTGTTTATATAATTCATTGCTACCATGACGAGGGTCAATGTGGTAGTAGTCGGAGCAAGCATAACCATGGTATGACCACGCTGCCTCGTTATCCTCGAGGAGTGGGGTAGGCCAAATCGCAGTAGCGCCAAGTGATGCAATATAATCCAACGAGTTGATGATACCTTGGATGTCTCCACCAAATCGTCCGTGAATATTGCTCTTGTTGGCTTTCTCTGCCATATGGAGAGTATTATTACTCTCATCACCATCTACAAAGCGGTCAGACATAATGAGGTAGATCATATCGGCAGAAGTAAATCCTTGACGCTCACGACTACCTTCACGACGGGTGTGAATGGTATACTCCACATAGGCAGTACGCTTGTCTTTCTTAAGCGTGATTCGGTATGTACCTGCTTGATTAACAGATAGATCTATAAAGAGGTAATTTTTGCTTTCTGCGTTGTGTTGACCTGTAACTTGGAGACCAGTGCACTCGCCTTTCATCAGTTTTCCGTTGTGGAGTTGTTGAATAGTAACTTGTGCATCCGCAAGATCTTCACCCTGAAGCATGAGGGTGAGTGGGCAGTTCATTTCTGTCCACCAGCAGAGAGGTTCTGCACGGTCAATACGAGGTTTCGCAGTTAAAGAAAAAGCACTAAGGAGTGCAATTGCTAAAAGAAAAAGTGATTTTTTGTTCATTGTTTTTATGGTTAAATTTCTTAAGTCTTTAAGGCTACAGGGAATTTAAAGACATTAAGATTGTTGTTATTTTCAAAAAACAGTACATCTATAAGCCGGGTTCTGTACCACACGAGGTGGCGTCTATCATTAATCTTGAGCGGCGTATTACTACGCACTTCTGTTGCTTCCTACCCTCCAACTCACGCGAGCAGCGCTCAAATGTTGGTTTACTTGGAATTGCAGCCCACCGTATGCTCGTATCACTTCCTCTCTTGCGAGATTGTTCGTCGCTTTTGCAGGGACCAAACATTGCTGCCTGACGGCCGTTAACCGCGATGGTGCTCTGTGCTGCCCGGACTTTCCTCGTCGTAGGGGATTAATTTAGTTAGAAACTATGAATTTCTTCCCTTACTCCGCGATAGACCGATGTACTGTTTCAAAGATCGTTTCGATCAACTGACCAAGAGCGGCATACGGGAATCGAACCCGCCTCCTCGGCTTGG
Organism: Paludibacteraceae bacterium; assembly: GCA_045532335.1. Taxonomy (GTDB): domain Bacteria; phylum Bacteroidota; class Bacteroidia; order Bacteroidales; family Paludibacteraceae; genus Colicola. Next base: position 39,441 of record JAZSFR010000013.1, on the reverse strand, counting down.
GAAGCCGATGCACTACCGATGTGCTAATGCCGCAAGACGCGCATAGGTATAAATAATTTGCAAAAGTACAATAATTTTTGCATGTGAGCAAATATTCGAGTGATTTTTTTCTCTCTTTGATACTTTCGCTCGGAAAATTTGCATATATAAGAATTTTTTTGTACCTTTGCCGGCTGAAATGGAAATTTCATCTAAAAGATGAGTAAAATGTGAAAAAATAAGATATATGGCAACAACACAACAAAATGCGGGCACACTTTATAACGCCCTCACTTCAGGCAGTAAAATCATCGGCACTGTGATTACGGATAGCGATATGCGTATCGATGGCACAGTTGAAGGTGATGTGAAATGCGCTGGCAAACTCGTTATAGGCGAGCAAGGTATTGTCAAAGGCACCATCGAATGTCAAAATGCTGAGATTATGGGCAAGATAGATGGCAAGATCGATGTAAAATATGCATTGGCTCTTCGTGCAACAAGTAATCTCGTGGGAGAGATCTCTACTGGAACACTCATGGTAGAACCTAATGCTATGTTTAATGGAACTTGCTCTATGGGTGAGAAGAAGAGTGCTAAGAGTTAAAAGTCGAAAGTTAAAAGTCGAAAGTTAAAAGTCGAAAGTTGAAAGTCGAAAGTTGAAAGTCAAAAATTGAAAGTATATGAAAATAAAACCATTTAGAGGAATACGTCCTCCACGTGAATTGGCGAAGCAAGTGAGTAGTCGACCATACGATGTGTTGAACTCTGAAGAAGCACGTCAAGAGGCTGCAGGTAATGAGATGTCGCTCTATCATATCATCAAACCAGAGATCAATTTTGCACCTGGTACCGATGAGCATGATCCATGTGTATATGCAGCAGCAAGAGAGCAATTTGATCTCTTCCGCGAGAAAGGTTGGTTGGTTCAAGATAACGAGGACTACTATTATGTCTATGCGCAGACCATGAATGGTCGTACACAATATGGACTCGTAGTAGCTGCATGGGTGGAAGACTATATGGAAGGTCGTATCAAAAAGCATGAGTTGACTCGTCGCGACAAGGAGGAAGACCGCATGAAGCACGTACGTGTGAACAATGCCAATGTAGAGCCTGTGTTCTTCGCATATCCACATCACGACGAATTAGATGCTATCATCGCTCGCACCACCGCTCAGGAACCAGAGTATGACTTTGTATCGGACTTGGATGGTTTTGGTCATACTTTTTGGGTGATTCGTGATGCTGCAGATATTGCACGTATTACCGAGATTGTAGCACAAATGCCAGCTATGTATATCGCAGATGGTCACCATCGTAGTGCAGCAGCAGCTTTGGTAGGTAATGAGAAGAAATTGCAAAACCCTAATCATAGAGGCGACGAGGAGTATAACTACTTCCTAGCGGTATGTTTCCCCGAGAACCAACTCTATATTATGGATTACAACCGTGTGGTAAAAGATCTCAATGGTATGAGTGAGGCGGAGTTCTTGGATGCTCTAAAAGAAGATTTTGAGGTGCAAGAGATGGGTACAGAGATTTATCATCCGGAAGGTTTGCATGTGTTTGCATTGTATTTGGGTAACAAATGGTACAAACTCGTGGCTAAAGCAGGTAGATACGATGATCAAGACCCAATAGGTGTGCTGGATGTGACTATCTCCTCTAACCTAATTCTGGATAAACTACTCGGCATTAAGGATCTTCGCTCAGATAAGCGTATTGATTTTGTGGGTGGTCTTCGCGGTTTGGACGCTCTGCAAAGTCGTGTAGATAGTGGTGAGATGAAAATGGCATTGGCACTCTATCCTGTGACCATGAAGCAATTGATCGATATTGCTGATACAGGTAATATCATGCCTCCTAAAACCACATGGTTTGAGCCTAAATTGCGTTCAGGACTCATTATCCATGAGTTGGTTTAATGTTGAAAGTTAAATGTATAAAGTTTAAAGACAAAGATATGAATAAAGTACAAGTTTTAGTTAATGTAGTATTAGTAGCAGCAGTAGCTGCGTTGTTTGTTTTGCATTTTGGTAAGAAGGAGTGTGCTTCATCTGAAGTAACAGCAGCTCCAACAGAGGGGATGCCTGTAGCATATCTCAATGTAGATAGTCTGTTGGCTAACTATAGTTTTGCGATCGAAGCGAGTGAGCAATTGATGAGCAAACAAGAGGATGCTCGTTTGAAAATGAATACCAAGTTGCGCACTTTCCAAAATGAAGTAGCTGATTTTCAACGTAAATTGCAAAATAATGCCTTCTTGAGTCGTGAGCGTGCTGAGAAAGAGCAACAACGTTTGGCTAAGAAAGAGCAAGAGTTGCAAGAGTTGGAGGCTAAATTGACCCAAGATATCATGTTGGAGAATCAAAAGTTGAATATGCAATTGGCAGATTCTTTGACCAACTTCCTCCAAGTGTTCAATGCGGATGGCCGTTATCATGTGATCTTGAGCAATACCGCCAAAGACAATGTGTTGATGGCAGCTGAGCAATATGATATTACCCAAGAGGTAGTAGCAGGCATGAATGCTCGTTGTAATAAATAAGCGTTAAGTTCGCAGAAAATGGCGCGTATTCGTTTTTTTTATAAACCCTATTGGCGATATGTGATAGTAGATGCTGTCGCATTGTTGGTTAGTGTATGCGCCGTTTTGGCTTGGTTCCCACTTTCTACTCAAGTTCCATTTCAGAAATATAGCGTCTTTGTATTAATCTTTGCGGCGATGTGGTTGCTCTTTAGTTATCTCTGTCATCGCTATATTCCAGTCAAATACATGAAGATGGGCAAAGATATTCGCCGTTTAGCTGCTGCATCGGTATTGCTGTTTGGCGGAATGAGTGGCTATATGATGTTGATGGAAGGACGTAATTTTTCGGTTTGGGTACTATTAACACTATGGTTAGTGATGTTGTGCGCATCACTAATCATATTGATTTTTAAGCATGCATATCGTTATGCTTTGGATGCGGATGAGGTAGTGTTTGAAGCTCCTAAGCGTGCGACTCAAGGTGTATTAAACGATCCTGTGTTTATTGGTCAAGCAGAAAAGGCATCCTTGCGTGAGAGTATTTTGGAGTTTGCTCCTGAGAATGCGTTGCGCTATGTGGAGAAGAATGTGGATTTATATTCGAGCAACACCTTTACCTTGCGCTCCTCTGAGTTGTATAATATCCAGAAATTGCCTAACTTCCGCTATGATGTGTTGGTCAACTTTATGCCCTTGAATCATATTCGAGGTGTGAATAAGTTGTTTACGACAGTTAATGACAAATTGCCAGACAACGGAATATGGGTATGCTGTTACGAACCACAATCGGTCACCAAGCGCAATATTTTGAGTCGTTACCCTGTGGTGCTCGGATGGTTGTACTATGCAGCTTTCTTCTGCTATAAGCGCGTGTTACCTAAGTTGTTTATGACCTCACGCTTGTATTTTGATATCACCGAGGGTAAGAATCGTGTGTTGAGTAAGGCGGAGGTGTTGGGACGATTGTGCTATTGCGGTTTTGAGATTATCGATGAGCGCAAGAAAGGCGATTTGAGTTATGTAATAGCACGTCGTAAGTTTAGACCTGAGATTACATCCAGACGTCTGTATGGTATTTTGGTCAAACTGAATCGAGTAGGCAAGAATGGTAAGATGTTCAAGGTGTATAAATTCAGAACAATGCACCCTTATTCGGAGTTTCTGCAAGCATATATCTACGAACGTTATGCTCTGCAAGAGGGTGGTAAATTCAATCATGATATACGTGTGACCACACTTGGACGATTGATGCGTAAGTATTGGATGGATGAGTTGCCAATGTTATTGAATCTATTGAAGGGTGATATGAAATTGGTAGGTGTGAGACCTATCTCACAACACTATTATTCGCTATATTGCAAGGAGTTGCAGGAGCAGCGTGTGAAACACAAACCAGGACTATTACCTCCATTCTATGCCGATATGCCTAAAACCTTAGATGAGATACAAGCCTCTGAGATGCGCTATCTAATGATGTGTGAGAAACGTGGTACGCTAGTGACGGATTTTGTGTATTTCTGGCGAATCGTGTATACAATAATCTTTAAGCGTGCTCATAGTGCGTAATGAATAGTAGGACAATGAATAGAAGAGGATTTGTATTATTTTGGGTGCTGTGGTTTGTATTATCGGGTATGGCGCAGAATATCCCTGTGCCTCTGACGCAGACCAAACTATATGACTATCTAGATGAACTTGTTACCGATGGTGTGATCAGTGTACAGACTGCTGTTCGTCCTTATTCGCGTGAGCAAGTGGCGAAGATGTTGGTCGAGGCACAAGCTGTCGATTCGTTGTTGAATCTGCGTCAGAAAAAAGAACTAGCGTTCTATCTCAATGAGTTTGCTCTGGAGCGCGATACGATGGTCAATAACTTTGTTCAGTACACGGATCATTCTACCTATAATCTTTCTCTTGCCGATCCGCAATTTAGTTATATGACCAAGGACAAGAAGTTTAAAATGCGTCTTCGTCCTATCTTAGGTGCTAATATCCTAGCCAATAGTAAAGGTGCTATTTTGCAGCGTTGGTACGGCGTGGATCTCCAGATGGATGTGGCTAAACACTTGAGTATCTGGGGAAGTTTGCGTGACAACTCCTGGAGTGGAAACTGGTTGAATAAGCAATATTATCCTACGGATGACGAGCGAAGAAATGGTGCCCGTATTCATTATGGCGCTTCGCAAGTACAACCCGCACTAACACCCATCCTAGGTGTGCAATACAAGGAGGCTAATTATGGTGGTGACTTTTCGGATTCCAAGGGAGGTATCAGTCTATATTCATGGTGGGGTAGCATTAGTCTGCAGCGCGAGAATATCCGTTGGGGTGATGCGTATCATGCATCGAATATCCTCTCTGGCAGGGCTCCTGCTGCGCCAATGATATCACTCCAATTGACTCCATGCAAGTGGTTTCAGTTTGATTATTTCCACGCATGGTTAGTGTCTAATGTCGCGGATTCTACTTATTTTTATTTGGAAAACACGACCAAACCAGGCGTACAAGAAAAGGAATATCGTCCGCTGAATAAGTTTATGGCAGCGAACATGTTTACTGTGACTCCGATAAAACAGTTATCATTCTCTTTTGGTAACTCCATTATATATGCAGAGCAGAATATTCAAGCGGCATATCTAATTCCGATAGCCTTTTACAAGTCCTTGGATCACTTGCTTACAAAAGGTATTGCTTCTCAGAATCAGAACTCACAGTTGTTCGGTTCGCTGTCTATTCGTCCGGTGGATCACTTGCACCTATATGCATCAGTCTATGTGGACGAGTTTAAGTTATCTCGTCTTAAACCATCTAATGCAGAGCATAACCCTGTTTCCTATTTGGTGGGATTCAACTGGTCAGGTTGGCCTGTGAAGGGATTAAGTCTCAAGGGCGAGTTTGTTCGCACCAATATAGCATGTTATACGCACTCCATAGATGCTTTGACCTGGACTACCAATAGTTTTAATATGGGACATTATATGGGAGATAACGCACAATCTATTTATGCGGAGTTGGCGTACCGTCCAATACGTGGTATGTTGCTCAAGTTATCTTACACCAATGATACGAAATACAATTCATATGCGTATTTGCGTGTATATCGTGGAGCTGATGGGGTAATTCGTGACGGAGGAATATCTGAAACCATCTCTCAAAAACCATTTGACCATTGTATCTATCGCAACGATGAGGTGCGACTGGATGGTTTCTATGAAGTACATCCTAATATGTTTGTGACAATGAGTTTGGGATATAATCATGCTCGTGGCTATGATAATGAGAAAACAGATGCTATAGCGAGCGAAGATCTCGGTAATGCACAATATTATGTGAATAAATACCTTCCTATTTTCTATCAAGGAAAGAATTTTACAGCAAGCATAGGATTTAGTTTTGGATTTTAATGAAGTGTAGTGTCGTCATATTAAACTGGAACGGTGAAGCCATGCTTCGTCAGTATCTGCCATCGGTCTTGGTTCATACGCATTTGCCCGATGTAGAGATCGTGGTGGCGGATAATGGCTCGACAGATGGCTCTTTGGACTACCTACAGACGCAAGAAGTGCGTATCATAGCACTTGACCAAAACTATGGTTTTGCCGAAGGGTATAACCGTGCTATAGCGCAAGTGGATGCCGAGTATGTGGTCCTGCTCAATTCGGATGTCGAAGTGACTCCTCATTGGTTGGATACGATGCTTGAGTATATGGATGCACATCCTAATGTGATGGCAGCACAACCCAAAGTCTTGTCATGGAACTCTAAACAGGAGTGTGAGGCGGGTAAGAGAGAGGCTATGTGCTTTGAACATGCTGGAGCGGCAGGAGGAATGATGGATATATTGGGTTATCCTTTTTGTCGTGGTCGCTTGATGACACATCTAGAAGATGACCATGGTCAGTATGATAAGGTGCAACCTATTTTTTGGGCAACTGGTGCTTGTCTTCTTACGCGCACGCAAGTGTATAAGGAACTAGGAGGATTGGATGCCAAGTTTTTTGCGCATCAAGAGGAGATAGATTTGTGCTGGAGAATGCTTAATCATGCTCCATGTGCTGATAATCTACCAGTATTGGTGGCTATTCCACAGGCGGTGGTATATCATTTAGGTGGTGGAACATTGGGATATGAGAATCCAAGAAAAACATTCCTAAATTTCAGAAACAACCTATTGATGTTGTATAAAAATTTACCCACTACTCATCGTTGGTGGATCATGTTGGTACGTTTTGGAATGGACTATTTGGCAGCATTACAAATGCTGTTGACTGGACAAAAAGAGAATGTGAAAGCGGTAGCGCGAGCTCGTCATGCATACCATAAGATGAAAAAAGAATATTCCCCAAGCCACGATAATAAAATGCGAGGTTTCCAACTCTTGGCAAGAAGAAGTATCGTTTGGGATTTCTATGTAAGAAAGAAAAGAGTTTAGTGTTTGGGGAGTGACAGTATGAAAGAAATGTTATTGGTAATAGCGGCTCTAGTGCTGGCAATGGTGTTTCTATGCGTGAGGATTATTCTCAAGAAAGATGGCAAGTTTAGTAGCCAACATATCTCGGAGAATAAACGTATGCGCGAGGATGGCATACATTGTGCTACATCACAGGATAGGGCAGCTCGCAGAAATAAGAAAACAAAGATTGATGTACGCCAAATGTAAAGATTATGAAGCAGATAGCAATATTAGGTAGTACAGGTAGTATAGGCACTCAGACCTTGGATGTGGTACGCCAACATCCTGAAGCATTTTCGGTATATGCCTTGTCTGCACATCGTAGCATCGATTTGCTCATAAAGCAAGCCTTGGAGTTTAATCCAGCTGTGGTGTGTATAGCCGATGAAACATACTATCGTCCATTGTGTGACGCATTAAGCGATTTGCCTATCCGTGTATTGGCAGGTGAGAAGGCGTTGGCAGCGATGGTGACTATGCCCGCGATAGATGTAGTCGTGGCAGCGATGGTCGGATATGCTGGTTTGCGTCCAACTATAGAGGCCATCAAAGCTAAGAAAACCATCGCATTAGCAAACAAAGAAACCCTAGTGGTGGCAGGTGAGATCATCGACCGATTGGCCAAACGCTATAAAGTGGATATCCTTCCCGTGGATAGCGAACACTCGGCTATCTTCCAGAGTCTAGTAGGCGAAGATATGACCAGTGTAGAGAAGTTGCTATTAACTGCTAGTGGTGGTCCATTCCGTAACTTCACGCTAGAGCAAATGCAATATGTGACAGCGGCAGAGGCTTTGTGTCATCCTAATTGGGAGATGGGAGCGAAGATCACCATCGATTCGGCGAGCATGATGAACAAGGGATTTGAGGTTATTGAAGCAAGATGGTTATTCGATATCCCTGTAGATAAGATCCAAGTGTTAGTTCACCCTCAGTCCGTTGTGCACTCGGCTGTACAGTTTGTGGATGGCAGCGTGAAAGCACAATTAGGCACACCGGATATGCGTATGCCTATTCAATATGCATTGACATACCCTGAGCGTTGGATGAGTGATGTAGCACGACTGGACTTGTTCGCTACCCAAAGTTTGACCTTTGAAGAACCAGATCTCAAGCGCTTCCCTAATCTAGCATTGGCCTATGAGGCAATGAACAAGGGGGGGAATATGCCTTGCGTGCTCAATGCAGCAAATGAGGTGGTGAATTTGGCGTTCCGTGAGAGTAAGTGTGGATTTATGCAGATGTCAGATGTGATCGCACAGACTATGGAGAAGACCATGTTTATCACAGAACCTACCTATGAGGATTATGTGCAAACCGACAAAGAGGCTCGTAAGATAGCCCTAGAACTTTTGAAACATTAAAACTTTATACAAACTATTAAACCCTCTCAGGCATAGAGGAATCTCCATTCTAAGAAATATCCGAGCACCTCGTGGGGGCGAGGATGGAGTGGAGGAATCAAGCGCCTAATGTCGCTAAGTGACAGTCCTAGCGCGAGATTGCCGAACACGAATGCAGTGGTTACAATTGATATTAGCTCTTAGTATTCTTGTGGTGATCCACGAGTTGGGGCATTTCTGTTTTGCGCGATTGTTCAAGGTTCGCGTAGAGAAATTCTATATGTTCTTCAATCCTAAGTTTTCTATTGTCCGTGCCAAGAAGATCAATGGCAAATGGCAAGTGAAATTTTTTGCACCTAATGTGGAACCAACCATGGTACCTGTATTGGATGCGATGGGCAATGAAAAGAAGGACGACAAGGGGCGAGTAGTAGAACGTCCTATGACTGATGAGGAGTTGGCTGCTTTGCCTGAGGAGGATTGGCGCCGTTATCCTGATAATACGGAATGGGGACTAGGTTGGGTACCATTTGGTGGTTATTGCGCCATAGCAGGTATGGTGGACGAGACCAAAGCGGCAACCGATTTGCCTACCGAACCACAACCATGGGAGTTCCGCTCTAAGAATGTGTGGCAACGTCTATGTATCATCATTGGTGGTATATTGGTGAACTTTGTAGCAGCCCTTCTAATCTTCGGTATGATGCTCTTTCATTGGGGTAAGGACGAATTGCCTCTGAGTCAGATCAATACCGGATTGTATTATTCCGATATTTTGGTTGGTGAAGGTTTTCAACAACAAGATAAGGTGTTGCAAATCAACGGAGTAGAACCTACTCAGTTGGGCGATATTGTAAATGCTATTATATTGCAGGGACAACGTGATGTATTGGTGTTACGTGGTACAGATACCGTAGCATTGACTATGTCAGAGGATTTGGGTACTCGCTATTTGGCTTTGCAAAATGATTTTGACCGCGAGCAACGAGAAAAAGCCCGCGCAGATCAGTCCTATATCAAGAAGAGTTATATGCTATTGTCATACTATATGCCATTTGTGGTTGACTCCGTTTTACCAGGTGGTGCTGCTTCGTTTGCCGATATGCAGAAGGGCGATAGCATTGTGGGTGTAAATGGCGTCGTGGGATTGTGCCAAGTGCAGATTTCCAATGAGTTAGCCAAATATCCATGTGACAGCGTGACCCTCGATTTCTATCGTAATGGTGTCCCTATGCAAGCGAGACTCTTTATCGGAGATCAAGCTATGATTGGGGTTACAAGGGTGATGCCATGGGATTATTACAACATTGTGCATACTTCCTATACTTTCTGGGAGGCGATTCCTGCGGGTATAGCGTATGGTTGGGATTTGCTCGTGATGTATGTTAAGCAATTCCGCCTTGTGTTCACCAAGGAAGGTGCACAATCTATGGGTGGATTTGGTGCCATTAGTAATATGTTCCCTAATGTATGGGATTGGCAGGAGTTTTGGCATATGACTGCGTTCTTGAGCTTGATATTGGCCTTTATGAACTTCTTGCCTATTCCTGCCTTGGATGGTGGATATATCTTATTCCTTTTGTGGGAGATTGTTACTCGCCGCAAACCAAGCGATAAGTTTCTAGAAGTGGCGAATACCATTGGTTTCTGGATTTTGCTCCTACTGATGATCTTCGCCAATGGTAATGATATCTTCAAAGCATTCTTTTAAGATTATGAACGAGTATTTTGTACACGAGTCCTCTTATGTGGATGATAATTGCCTCATAGGCAAAGGTACCAAGATTTGGCATTTCTCGCACATCATGTCAGGGTGTCAGATAGGTGATAACTGCAATATAGGTCAGAATGTAGTCGTATCACCTGGTGTGATTTTGGGTCGTAACTGCAAGGTGCAGAATAATGTCTCTATTTATACTGGTGTGCGCTGTGGGGATGATGTTTTCCTAGGTCCTAGCATGGTCTTTACCAATGTGATCAATCCTCGTTCGGCAGTAGTCCGCAAAGATGAATATAAAGATACGATCATTCGTAGAGGTGCTTCCGTAGGCGCTAATGCTACGATCGTATGTGGCAACACCTTAGGCGAATATTGCTTGATTGGTGCTGGTTCGGTAGTGACGAAAGATGTGCCCGCATATGCTTTGATGGTCGGTAATCCTGCTCGTAGGGTAGGATGGGTTTCTCGTCATGGAGAGAAACTCAAATTTGACAAAGAAGGCTTTGCTACTTGTCCATCAACGGGTGAGAAATATCAATTAATCAATGACTTATGTAAATTAGTATGATACAAAGAATTCAAACATTATACCTCCTGTTGGTGGTTGTATTAGGCACCTTATTGTGCGTGTTCTCTCCAGTACAGTTCCTATTACCTGAGGCGACAGAGTATGTGAGCCTTCATGCGATGGACAAATGGCCTATGGCGGTAATGACGATGGCTGTTCCTGTGTTGGCATTGGTGACTATCTTCCTATTCAAGCGTCGATTGGTGCAAGCCCGTTTGAACATTATGAATGTGGTGTTGTGCCTAGGTTATTATGCCTTGTTGGCTCTATACACAGCATATGTGGTCAAAGGTTACGAGATGATAGGCGATGCATCTATGGCAGGTGCCGATTGGTATCTCAATGTATGGGCAGGCATCCCATTGGTCAATGTGGTATTGCTGATGATGGCTACTCGTCGTATCTTGAAGGATGAGGCGCTTGTTCGTGCAGCAGATCGTTTGCGCTAAACTATTCTATGAAACAGACTCTATTAGGTAAAACACTCCCAGAACTTCAGCAAGTCGCCTTATCGGTTGGCTTGCAGAAGTTTGCTGGCAAACAACTGGCAGAGTGGTTGTATGTTCGTCGTGCCACCTCGTTTGAGCAGATGACCAATATCTCGCTCAAGGGACGTCAAGCACTCGAGGAACAATACACCATAGGGCGCCATGAACCGGTAGCTGAGGCTGTTTCTAAGGACGGAACCAAGAAGTATCTCTTTAGACTCTCGCTCCAAGATGGCAAAGGCGATGTCTATATCGAGTCTGTCTATATCCCTGATAATGACCGTGCTACTTTATGTGTTAGTACCCAGGCAGGATGTAAGATGGGATGTAAGTTCTGCATGACAGGCACCTTAGGTTTTCATGGACAATTACCTGCTAGCGAGATCTTAAATCAGATTTTTTCTATTCCTGATGCAGACAAACTGACCAATATCGTCTATATGGGGGAGGGCGAACCAATGGATAACATTGACGATGTGCTTCGTTCTCTACAAGTGATGACAGAACCATGGGGTTGCGCATGGTCTCCCAAACGCATTACCGTTTCTACAGTGGGCGTCGTTCCTGGATTAGAGCGTTTCTTAGAGGAGAGCGAGTGCCATTTGGCGGTATCCCTGCATAATCCTTTTGGCGCTGAGAGACAGGATATTATGCCGATAGAGAAACGTTATCACTTGACGGATGTAGTGGCGATGTTGAAGCAATATGATTGGCAACATCAACGCCGAGTAAGTTTTGAGTATATCTGTTGGCATGGACAGAATGATACCATACGTCATGCCAAAGAGTTAGTGCGTTTGTTGAAGGGATTACCATGTCGAATCAATTTGATTCGTTTCCATGCTGGAGTGGATCAAACGTTTGCCGGTAGTGATGAACAACAAATGGAATGGTTGCGTGATTATCTATCAGATAATGGCATTACAACGACTATCCGTCGCAGTCGTGGCGAAGATATTCTAGCGGCTTGCGGTATGTTGGTTAACGCGCTTAGCCAACAATAATGTAGGCTTCTCGGCTAGACGTGCCCCGATGATAGTCTGGGTATCACTATCTTTGATTTTCAGTTTTTTGCGTAGTTGCTCAGGAGTGAGCGGATAGTTGCGTGTGAGAATGCTTGCCTGGGTGTTCTTCGCATCCTTTATGTTACTCTCTAATATTTGCCACACACGCCCTGGAAAATCCTCCACGAGTTCTTTAGATAGGTAGAGATGGGTATTAGGTGCCATCTTGCATAACCCATATCGTTGTGCGACCAGTTTGAATGCACCTGCTTTGATGATAGCCGCATTGGGCTCGTATACATATGCACCTGCAGAGATAAGTTCTTCCCGTGACCCATCATAATACTCACATTGCGCCTCACGCTCTTCACTTCGGGAGAAAGAGAAACCGACAGGCGTATCTGATAGGGTTAGCATATTGGTAGCATATACCATTCCTTCGTTATCCCTCCGATATCCTTCCGTAGTGGTAACGGGGTGGTAACGGTCTAGATCAGATACCAACAGCACCTCCTTAACTTCGTTTTTTACAGCTACTATATGCACATCCCATGTCCCTTCCAAGGAGTGAAGCGCTTGACTAATGTCCAGCATGGGACTCAGTTTGATGATAATGAGTTTGGATTTGCTACGAAGTGCGGGGAGTATTTCTACCGCATTGGGTTCGCAATCCTCTAAGCGAAACACCTTACCTCCGTGCTGATCGCGTCTGGCAGGATCCAGATAAATAACATCGCACGATGGCATATCTTGCAAGTAGTGAATAGCATCTGTGTTGTGTATATCTACCTGAGGACGAGTCGTTTGGAAGTTATGAGCTACGATCTTGCATAGGTCCTCGTTGCGTTCTACATAGTGAGCCCTAGTGGCACGCTCGCTCATGAAATAGGTATCCACACCATAACCGCCCGTGAGGTCGGTTAGGGTATATGGGAGAGTAGGGAGGAGCGAGCATTTGTATCGTGCAGTTGCCTCGCTAGAGCATTGTTCGCATGATAATCGAACCGGATACCACCAGTCCTGCATTCCGGCAAAAGTGGGGAGTTTCTCTTTCGTTCGCTGGTATCCATCCACTTGCTGGAGCAAAAAACAAAACTGCTCATCTGTGAGATGAGCCATGCGTTTGCGTTGTAGAGCTAGTTCGTCTGCGCTTAAGGTAATAGTATGTATATCGATTGTTTCCAAATCAACCTAAAATGCGTATATCTTTGATAAACTGTGCATTAATGGCTTGGTTGAGTTTCTTGATCACATCATAACGACATTCAAAAAGTTGTTGTCTTAATGCCGCTGAATGGACATGAACAAACAGGGTACCATTCTTCATCTCTATCTCTCCAGTTAGGTTAGCTACCATAGGACCCATAATCTGGGACCATGCCTGCACCACTTGTCTTTCGAGTAGGTTTTTCTCCAGTTCGGTACCTTGTATAAATTGTGCAATGAGGTCTCCTACGGATTGTGCCTTGTGCTTTTTACTCATACCTAGCGCAATTCTAATCGTTGAACAGTGGTCAATGGTGTTCCGTAAGGGATACGATTAATCTTGTACAAACTTTTAACTTTGATGCCGTATTTTTGTGCTATTTGCCAAGCATCTTCCCCTGATTTGAAATAGTGGAAAGGTGTTTTTCTACTAGCTTTGTTTTTCTTAGGATAGATATATACGATATCTCCAGGCTTGATCTCTCGTGTGTCAAGGGCATCGTTGTACTTACGTAGTGTACGCTCATACATATTGAGGAATGCAGCTAAGGAAGCAAAATTCTCCCCCTCGTTGGCAATGATGTATCGTACACCATTGATACATCCTGATGGGTGATTGGCAAATACTTCAATAGATTCTTGAATAGCATATGTCTCCTCTTCTGGTGATTGATCCAACTTGTCTGCATCTACTTCTTGCCAAGTGGTATCTTTTGAGCTCACTAATCCTGCGTTTTTCAAATTCTTATCCAGCGTTAGCGCTTGCAGGTTGTATTGCTCTATGATACGAATCAGTTTGTCTGCATACTTAGGATCTGTTGCGTAACCACATGCTTTCAGTCCATGCGCCCATCCTTTGTAATCCGCTAAGGGTAAGGCAAATAGGCTCTCATATCGTTTGCGTTTTAGGAAGAGCGAATGGTCCTCATACGAGTCCGCAACTGAGGCGTATTGACGGAAACATTCGTTTTTAGTCTCATCATCGTGCGTATAGGTTCGTCCCACCCAATCCGATGCACATTTGATACCAAAGTGGTTGTTCGCTTTGACGGCCAATTCGGATTGTCCGGCACTGGATTCCAATAGCCCTTGTGCCATGGTGATAGCAGCCGGAATACGGTGCTTGATTTGTTGCTCTATTGTCATATCTCGATATTTGGCAATATAGGAAATATACTGTGGATTTTGGGTCTGTGCGAGTAGGTTGATCGCTACAACCAATCCGCTGAGGATAAAAAAGAGTCTATTCTTCATTTTTTTTGCAATTTGGGTGCAAAGTTACAATTTTTTTTTCATATACGCAAATATATCTTCACTCGCTTGCGTAAGTCAAAAATAATTTGTACCTTTGCAGCATGAAAAGAGTTCTGGTCTTTTTGTGCTATCTTTTGTCTATGACATCTTTGTCATGGGCCTGTACCTCGTTTATCATTAGCGGTAGTGCTACTCCTACGGGTCGCCCTATGATGTTCAAACATCGTGATACAGGTGAACTCAACAATCGTATTGCGCACTTCCAAGGTCCTAAATATAGTTTTATTGGTCTGGTCAATTCCCCTAGGTTGGATGGCGAAGTATGGGCTGGAATGAACCAAGCGGGACTATGCATTATGAATACTGCCTCCTATAACTTGCGTGAGGATTCTTTGGATTGTCCGATGGATCGCGAGGGCGAACTTATGTACCATGTTTTGGGCAATTGTGCCAGTTTGTCGGAGTTTGAGGCATGGCTTAATACCTATCCACAACCTTGGGGAGTAGAGGCTAATTTTGGTCTTATCGATGCTCAGGGCGGAGCGGCTTATTATGAGATGAATAACCACAGATGGATCAAATACGATGTCAATCAAGAACCTTCTGGTTATCGTGTGGTGACCAATTTTAGTTTTGCAGGTCGCTACGAGGAGTATGCCGGATACGAGCGCTATCTCACAGCGAGCGCCTTGATGAAAGAGACGTTCTCTCCTACTCATCAGATGACTGCCACAGAGGTCATCAACCTCTTCTCTCGTCAATACCGCCACGAACTCCTCGGTCTGCATTATACACCCGATAATGCGCCACAATATGTTGTAGATCAGGATTTTATTCCTCGTCGTTCTACTTCTGCTGTGGTGGTGTTTGATGGCGTTTCTTCCCAGCAAGATCCACGCTATACATTGATGTGGACTCTCCTGGGTTATCCCGCTTGCGCCGTGGCTATCCCGCTCGTGCTACACCCCGATTATCTGCCTCCTTACATGCAGGCAAGAGATACACTATCTACCTCGGGCAAGGGACTCCATAGCGAGTTGTGCGATTTGGCTCTGGGGATAAAACACCAATGGGTCTTCCCCTTGCACATTAGCAATGGCAATCGATATATTGCCCTGCAAAATATCCTGTGTGATCGCCCTAATGCCCCCTCTCTCCTCTCGTGCACTCATAGGGTGGAGCAGACTATTCTCACCACTTTTGAACCATTCTATGCTGCCTGGTGCCGCGGAGAAATCTCTGATGAGGAATTTTACCAACAATACCAACAAGGCGTTTCTGTATGGTTTGATCAATACAAAGAAAGCTTTGCTTCCTACATCCCATAACCATGCAAGTACTATACGAGGATAATCATATTATAGCAGTTAGTAAGACCTGTCATGAGATTGTGCAGGGGGATAAGACGGGGGATATACCGCTCTCGGATATGGTCAAGGCTTATATCAAGGAGAAATACAATAAACCCGGTGAGGTCTTCCTGGGAGTGACCCATCGCCTCGATCGACCAACCACAGGAGTCGTGCTGTTCGCTCGAACCAGCAAAGCACTTACTCGACTCAATGAGATGTTCAAGTCCCATGAGTTGATCAAGAAAACCTATTGGGCTATCGTTCCAACCAACCACCAGTTGCCTCCTGCCTCTCGTTTGGAGAACTACCTATGGCGCAACGAGAAACAGAACAAATCTTTTGTTGTCAAACCTGGTACCAAGGATGCTAAACGTGCCGTCTTGAGTTATCAGACCATAGCCTTAGGCGAACGCTATACATTGCTCGAGATCAACCTTGAGACGGGTCGCCACCATCAGATACGATGCCAGTTAGCTACCATAGGCTATCCCATCAAAGGCGATTTGAAATATGGTGCCAAACGCAGTAATCCCGATGGAGGAATATCCCTACATGCTCGTAAAATCGAGTTTATCCATCCTGTGAGCAAGGAACCTATTTCCATTACGGCTCCTGTGCCAGAGGATACCTTATGGAGATCATTAGAACAAGAAATACATTTATAACCAATCCGATATGTTAATTACATTGATTGCTGGAGCGCGTCCCAACTTCATGAAGATTGCGCCGCTCATCAAAGCTATTCAGAAAGCATCTGCCGAAGGACACAACATCGATTATCGACTCGTCCATACCGGTCAGCACTACGACAAGAATATGTCCGACACTTTCTTTGAGGAACTTGGCATACCTATGCCTCATGTCAATCTCGGTTGTGGTGGCGGTACACAGGCAGAACAGACTGCCAATATTATGATGGCTTTTGAGAAAGACCTCATGGCTAATCCTACTGACCTAGTGCTCGTCGTAGGCGATGTGACCAGCACCATGGCATGCTCCATCGTTGCTAAGAAACTCCAGACTAAGGTCTGCCACGTGGAGGCAGGTATCCGCAGTTGGGATTTGACCATGCCCGAGGAGATCAACCGTATGGTTACCGATGCCTTGGCAGACTATATGTTCACCACCTCCGATATCGCCAATAAGAACTTGCTACTAGCAGGTGCTACCCTTGAAAATGGCGCCCATCTAGATCATCTAGTCAATCTAGACCATCTCAATACTCTAACCAATCGCCAGTTACCCGAAGAGCAATACGCCTTCAAGCGCAATGTACAACATGTATGGTATGTGGGCAACGTGATGATCGATACCCTGCTTGCCAATCGTGCACGCTTCCGTCGTCCTGCTGTCTACGATACCCTCGGGCTCGAAGATAAGCAATACATCATGATGACTATGCACCGCCCTGCTAATGTCGATGAGCAAGAGCACCTCAAAGCCCTCATGGAGCAGATCATCACCAATGTGCACGGTTTGCCAATCATTTTCCCTATCCACCCTCGTACCGCCAAACTCTTCTACAACCTCTGGGGCGATGAGCAACAACTCTCCCAACTCTTTCCTAATCTGCATATCGTAGATCCTATGGGTTACTTGGAGTTCAATTACCTCGTAGAACGTGCCAAAGCCGTGGTTACAGACTCGGGTGGTATTACCGAGGAGACAACCGTTATGGGTGTACCATGCATTACTCTGCGTGATAACACCGAGCGTCCAGAGACCTGTACAGTAGGTACCAATATGCTCATTGGAACCAATCCTCAGGCCATCAAACCTGCTTTGGACAAACTCTTTGCAGGCGAGTGGAAACAAGGTGCTATACCTGCCCTCTGGGATGGTCATACCGCTGAGCGAATCGTCGAAATATTGCTCAGTTTATAGTCGTTTTACGACAAAAAAAACATACATTTCCCCCAAAAAAACAAGGCGTTGAAGCAAAACTTCAACGCCTTTCTTATGTGCTTGATTTTCAATAGCGAATTACTTGCTCAAAATTTCCACCAACTCATCTTCGCTAGCATTGCGAGCAACAATCTTACCCTCGCGGTCAATGAGTAGGGTAGTAGGGATAGCAGAGATGCCATAGGTGTCGCTTGGGTTGTATGGTGCCTCGTGTGTATCGTGGAGTTGAATCCATGGCATTTGCTCCTCCTCGAGAGCTTGATGCCATTTCTCAATCTCACGGTCCAGGCTTATACCTACAATTTGCAATTTACCACTTGGGTTGTATGTAGCGTATACCTCTTTGAGTACAGGAATCAATCTACGGCAAGGACCACACCATGATGCCCAGAAATCCACAAGTACATAGTCTGCAGTACCAACCACTTCGCTCAGTTTTACAGAGGTACTATCTTGTGTGAGTGCTACGACATCTGTGTATGCTTGACCAGGAGCAGTACGCAATTCTGCTTGGTACTTCTGATACACTTTTTGCATACCTTCTGTCTCCCAACGCTCTGGTGCTACCTTAGCAAATACTTCTTCTTTTTGCTCTGGTGTGAGCATATAGTAGAGGTCGATAATGATAGAATCGGTTTCTACTTGGGTCAAATTATCCATCAAGAGTGCGTACGACTCTTGCACATAGTTATCTATGAGCGAATCTACTATCTCTCTCGATGCTGCAGTTTCCATTTGAGCAATGGTAGACTCTGTGAGTGTTTTGTACTGAGCCAAAGGACTCTTGGTACATGCTGCTAGACTTACCAATACTAACAGCGAAATAATGATCTTTTTCATATTCTTATTTTTTTTATTCCCACGGATAGCATGGTTATGCATCTATCTCAATCCGTGAATAATCCGTGAAATCTGTGGGAGAAAGGTCACTTACTCTGCGTTTGTTAATGGACTTGCTTGGGTGTATACACGGGCAGCCAATTCTTGGTCGAGTTGATACAAACCATAGCCGTTGTCGCCAATGAGGCGCAATTTGTGTACCAAGTCAGTAGCATTCTCTTCCTCTTCTACTTGCTCATCCACAAACCAATTGAGGCGACTCTGCAAAGCAAAATCCTTCTCCTCTACGGCCAAAGCCATCAGGTTGTTAATCAAAGAAGTCACTTTACCCTCGTGTGCCAGTGTGTGCTCAAAAGTAGCGAGAGGCGATGCCCACTCGGTATCCACTGCAGCAATTGGTTCCAACAATACACGACCACCACGACTTTGCAGATAGTTAAACAAAATCATAGCATGATCTTGCTCCTCTTTAAACTGAACAGCATACCAGTTTGCCATACCAGGAAGACCTGCATCTTGGCAGTATGCAGACATGCTTAGATACAAATATGCTGACCATAATTCAGCATTGATTTGGGCATTAATAGCCGCTTGGAGTTTTTCTGAAATCATAAGATCTATTTTTTTTAATTATTCTACCTCTATTCGCACAAAAACTATGCCACACTCTATGGGCAATCCACTTCTGTTGGGATGGCCTTGTTATCACCTTCTTGTGTGAGTTCGAAGCATGCACTTTGGCTGATCTTGATATCCTCGGATTGGTTAGGATGGCCCGTCCAACCTTTGCCTTTCTTGAAGATGATGTTTAACGATCTCTCATCGGTACTATACACATACCACTCACCTTGGCGTATAGCACGGAACTCGCCATTGAGAGCATCATTCTTAGCATCCCAGATATAGACATATACATCGGTTCCCCATGCAGTAGGCACCTTGGCTTTGACTACGAGTTGCTCTTTTTGAACAAAAGTGATGCTATCTACTTGTGCCAGTGTGTACTCTACAGATTTGCCATCTTGCCAGACAAGCATGGTCCATGTAGGGTCTACCGTAGGAACATCGTTGTTGTCATCGTTGTTGTCATCGTTATTGTCATCGTTGTTGTTATCGTCGTCGTTATTGCCACTATTGGTGCCCCATTGCTCATTGAGCCACTCGGCATTCTTGCGCAGGCGATCGTTGATCTGATTGATTCGCTTGGTGAGGTCGGCATTGCCGTTATAATCAGGCCAGCGTTGTGCATCTACCGATGCAGCTGTCTTGAGCAGGGTGAGTTGATCAGCTGTGAAAGTGAAGATATCGTTGAATTTATTCGCATAGAAATCCTTCCAAAGGGTCTTGACATACGCCATAAACGCAGGGAACTTGCATATCTCTGGTATCCAATGGTTGTGCCATACATCGCCTTGGAAAATGTACTGTGACTTGTCGCGATTGAAAGCACTACCGAAGTCCCAAACCGGACCAAACTTCCACTTCTGATCACCGCCCATATCCTTGTATAGATAACAACTGCCGTGGAAAGACTCGTAGTTGTCGGTGAGCTCCTGAACGATATAGAAGCGTGCAAGGGCGTCCATATCGAGGTGCTGCCAGAGTTCGTCGGAGTTCTTGTCGCCATAGATGAGGTTATCCAGGAGTTGGATCTGCTGAGTGAGGTAAGTCTCTTGCTGAGAAGAGAGCACCTCTGGTGTCTTATAGGTTACCCACATCGTGGTTTTTCCGCCCTCTTTGATAGTGATATGTGGATCACTATCGTAGTTGTCGATCTCCACGAGCCAGCCGCCTGTGATCTTCTGTGCATCGGTCTCTTCGTCCGCTTGCTCCACGATATTCACACGGTCCTTATCCACACGGATATGCTCGGTCAAGAAATACAGACCTATATAGTCGCCATTCATCACGAGCTCTAGCGGTTTGGCATCAGGGGTCCATGCTATGCCAAGCATTTTGCTGAGCTCAAAGCCTGCTGCATTGCGCATATATCCCTTCTTGTCCTTGGCATCATCCGCATGAGCGAGCAAGGTAAAATGCTTACTCTTAATCATACCCAATAGCGGCTGTTTGTCAGCCAGTTTGATACGATAAGGTTTTTTGTTAAAACCCGTCCAAGAATAGTTACCACGACCTTTGATCTCCATGTTCAAAGGGGCAGAAGCGCTACCAATATTCTCGTAGCCTGCTATACCTTTGGCATCGAGGTAGTAGGTAGCATTGAGGTAAGTGTCCTTGCTAGTAACAGGAGTGTTGTTCTCCGTAGTGATATACATCACAGGCAATGTGCCCGATGGATTTACAGCATATGCCATGCCTATAAGGCAACATAGCCAAATAGTCAAAAGTATTCGTTTCATTTTTCAAGTGCTTATTTCGGCACAAAGGTAGTAAAAAAAAAGCGAATACCCAAACGGATAGTCAATACACATAGAATATTTCGCTAAAATTTGCTTTTGCCCTAAAAAAAATCTGCATTTGCGCGCGAGCGCTTGCGTAATTCAAAAAAAAGTTGTACCTTTGTCGGTTGTATTGTGTATATACTCCTCAACAAAATGCAAGAAGTGATTGAATACATTATCCAGTTTTTGCTCTATGGCGACGAGCAAGGTGCTAAGCAAGTAGGTTATACTGCTGATGAGAGTCTGTGGTCTAACTACCGCGTAGTTGTGCTGCCTAATGGTCATATGGGTAAGCAGATTGTGCGACCTTCTGAGGCGGATTTAGAGCTGCGCATCGAGAAACATGGGAACACCCATGTTGTTTATACCGATGTGATTTACAATACTTTCTTCTACATCTCCCGTGCCGAAGAGTTGCTTGTGAGCGAGCGGGATGAGCATGGTCGATTCCTTGCCCGATACTCTATGCTCGGTCACAAGAACCGCCTCATGATTCCGCTCATCGACGAGTACGCACGCGCCATGCTCAAACTCCTGGATCTGCCATTGCCCGAACCAGGATTTAGCCACATCTATCTCACCCACGATGTGGATACCATTGCCCACTACCGCCATTTGCGTGGTGCTCTAGGAGGCGTGTTGCGTGGGTCCATTAAGCAGGTTTTGGCTGCTCGCCGCGATATCCACCACGATCCTGCATACACTTTCTCTTGGCTCATTGCACAAGATAAGAAGGTGGAGGATGCACAGTCTATTTACTTTGTCAAGGACACTCCAGGCAAGGGACACGACTATCCACAATATGACCTTCAAGGGGCGGATTTTGCCGGACTCAAGCGTCAACTTCAGGACAGCGGCGCACAACTTGGATGGCACTCTAGCTGCTACGACCTCGCCTCATCACCTCATCGCCTTATTGCCTCATCGCCCGATAGCCTCACGCTTCATCGTAGCCACTACCTGTGTTGCTCGATTGAGAAGATGCAGCAGTTGGTGGATTTGGGTGTAAAGCACGACTTTACGATGATGTTTGCCGACCAAGCTGGTTTCCGTTTGCAGACCACTCGCCCTGTGAGATGGATCAATCCTATGACCTGGCAATTGACCGATCTGACCCTCCATCATCTGACCGTGATGGACTGCACTTTGAGCCATGCCCACTATATGGGACTGACCGAGGATGAGGCATACTTCGAGTGCCAACGCCTGTTCGACAAAGTGCATCAAAACGCAGGCGAAGTCGTCCTCCTATGGCATAACACCATCATCAATCATCAGACCTATCACAAGTCGTTATACCCTAAGGTGTTGGATTTGTTGAACGCTTAGACATCCAAACAGATCCAGTTGAATTTTTGGATAATATTTGATAATTTTGGGAGCAAACTAAAGAATGAACATCATAACCATCATAGGCGCTAGACCACAGTTTGTGAAGGCAGCTATAGTGAGCCACTATATCCGCCAACACAATGCCACCTCATCCATCCACATTGAGGAGCGCATCCTGCATACCGGTCAGCACTATGACTACAATATGAGTCAGGTCTTCTTTGAGCAGATGGATATACCTGCTCCTACTTGGCACTTAGGATGTAGCGGTAGTGTAGAGCAGATGCGCGATACCATTATTCCTATTATCCAAGGGCAAGCGGATTTCATCATGGTCTATGGCGATACCAATTCTACCTTGGCGGGCGCATTAGCGGCCCAGGCATGCCACATACCCCTCATCCACATCGAGGCAGGTTTGCGCAGTTTCAATCCTGCTATGGTGGAGGAGTACAACCGCATCGAGACGGATCGTCGCTCGACCTATCTCTTCTGCCCAACTAGCACAGCTGTGGCTAATCTATCCCAGGAGGGACTGACCAATGGTGTTTACCATGTGGGCGATGTGATGTATGATGCGACCTTGTATTTTGCTCAGCAGGCAGAACAAC
The DNA here is from genome assembly GCA_045532335.1 of Paludibacteraceae bacterium. GTDB lineage: Bacteria > Bacteroidota > Bacteroidia > Bacteroidales > Paludibacteraceae > Colicola. The sequence continues at coordinate 16,451 of JAZSFR010000013.1, read as the reverse complement.
AGTCGCATTTGCTAGAGGATCTATCTATTGCTTCCAAGTCGTACTACCTCGCTACGATCCATCGTGCTGAGACGACCAATCAACCGGAGCAATTGGCCAATATCCTGCGTGCTTTTGCGCAGATAGACACACCTATCATCCTGCCTTTGCACCCTCGTACACGTAAGACCATAGAGGCTTCTACCTGCTTGACCGAACTAGTCCACCAGGCATCCCACTTGCACATCATCGATTCGGTTAGTTACATGGATATGCTCGTGCTGGAGAAACATGCAAAGGCGATATTGACCGACTCGGGTGGGGTACAAAAAGAGGCATACTTCCACCGTACACCTTGTATCACCATGCGTCAAGAGACCGAGTGGACCGAAACCGTTGAATCCGGTTGGAACACCCTTGTAGGAACCGATACCGACAAAATACTACATGCTCTCGCCCATTTGGCGATACCCAATACTCAAATAACTGAATATGGAACAGGTCACGCTGCCCAAACCATCATAGATATTTTATGCCAAAACGAATACTAATATTGTGCGAAGCTATCGCTCCACCTGCTTATAGCCCACGCATACTGACCCTGGCTCAATACCTACAGGACCAAGGTTGGCAATGCACTATACTCACGGAGGAATGTGAGCAACAAACTTTCGCTACCGATATTTGCACGATATACCAAATACCTGCCTACCATAACCTATTGGCAGACAAACTCTGTTACGGCAAGGACAAAGCCCTCTACCGCTATGCTCTGGAGCATCTCGATATGGCTGCCTTTGACTTGATTTTCTGTTCAACCTACTACTATTTCCCTTTGCTTGCGGCTCAACGCTTAGCACAGCACTTCCACCTTCCACTTGTTGTGGACCTACGTGATATAGCTGAACAATGGGGCAAGGAATCCTATTTCACCCGCAGATTAACCCCTTGGAAAGGTTTGGACTACTGCATAGGCAAACTCTATGAGCACAAGCAACTCCGCATGCGCAATCGCGTGCTCAAGTATGCGCACGCCGTGACGAGCGTATCGCCATGGCACCAGCAATTACTCTCCCAATACAACCCTCATACCCATCTCATTTACAACGGATACGATGAACAAGTATTCGTACCGAAGGATGTCAAGACCCAGCAGTTCCAAATTGCCTATTTGGGCAAACTCTATTCCACCTCCCTGCGCGATCCTCGTTTGCTTTTTACTGCTCTCCACGAACTACTAGTCGAAGGACAGATCGCCCAAGAAGACCTGCGAGTGCTCTTCCATGTGGACGAGGCGGCCAAGGACCAATTGCACGCCCTCGCCCAGGAGTATCACATCAGCCATGTGGTGGATATACAGGGTTATATCCCTCGTACACAAATCGTAGAGGTGATGCACCTCTCATCCATTCTGCTAGTACTGACCACGACCTCTACGCCCGAAGGAACACACGGCATTATGGGAACCAAGTTCTTCGAGAATATGGGTGTGGAGAAACCGGTATTATGTGTGCGCTCCGATGAGGAATGTCTAGCGCAAGTCATCACCGAAACCCAAGCGGGACTAGCGGCTACGACTGTAGAACAAGTCAAGACTTTTGTCATGGAGAAGTACCTCGAGTGGCAACACAAGGGCTTCACCCATCATGCTGCCCTCCACAAGGAACTCTTCACCCGCCAGCACCAAGCTCGGCAGTTTGTAGAAATCTTTGAGAACTTACAATAACTAGCCCTACTAGTCCTACTAGTCCAACGAACAACCAATGAAACAAATAAGCGTCATAGTACCTATCTTCAATGCCGGACCATACCTGGCCAAGTGCATTGAGTCGCTCATCCATCAGCCTTATACTGCTCTGCAGATCATATTGGTCAACGATGGTTCGACGGATGACAGTCTATCTATTGCTGAGCAATATGCGGCCCAAGATAGTCGCATCGAGCTTTATACGCAGACCAACCAAGGGCAATCGGCTGCCCGCAACTTAGGACTCCAACACGCCACAGGCGAGTGGATCTCTTTTGTGGATGCTGATGATTACATTGATCCCGATTTCTATACCTATCTCACCCAGGAGATAGGCCAACTAGACTGCGTACAGATCGGTTACAGACGAGTTACGGAGCAGGGTAAGGTTCTCCTACAAAAACTGCCCAAGCACTTCCACCAGTTCACCTCGCCATGTATGCGCCTCTACCGCCGCGACTTTTTTACCCGCCACCAACTCTTCTTCCCATCGGGTATGATCTACGAGGATGTGGTCTTCTCTTTGGATTTCTGGGCTTGCCAACCTAGCTTTAAGATGTTGCCATACATGGGCTACAACTATCTCGCCAACACACATTCCACCACCGCCATACGCAACCTGGTGGCCAAAGAGGTGCTGTTTGCGACCCTGCGTGAGAAGAAGCAATATGCTCCCTCCCTCCGACACAAACTATTGATTCTATATACCATTATACGACTCAAATTCCACTTCAAGCGTTATGACTAACCAACAACTGCTACAACTCCTCCACTCAGAAGTTATTCCCGCTATTGGCTGTACCGAACCCATAGCGGTAGCACTTTGTGTGGCGCGTGCCAAAGAAAAACTCGGAGCAGAACCTGACTCAATCAAGGTCCTACTCTCTAAGAATGTCTACAAGAATGCACTCGCCGTAGGTATTCCTAATACCGGCATGACCGGTCTGCCTATTGCTATTGCCCTGGGTGCCACGGTGGGCCGCTCCGAGTATATGCTTGAGGTCTTGCGTGATGCCACCCCTCAGGCTGTAGAATACGCCAAGGAGTATATGCAACGCGTACCTGCGGATATACAAATCAACTACGATGCACCTAGCATGCTCTATATCCATGCTCAAGTGGCATGTGGCGATCTTACCGCCCACGCCACTATCCAAGATGAGCATACCCATTTCGTGGATGACACCACTCCTACCGCCCCATCCCTCGCTTCTGCTCAAAGCACTGAGCCTGCTTCTGTGCTGACTCTCAAACGAGTATACGATTTCTCCCAAGAAGTAGATATCAACGAGCTGAACTTCCTGCTCGAGGGTGCCGAGATGAACAAACAGGCGGCAGAGACTTCTTTTGCCAACGAGTATGGCCACAAACTTGGCAGACTCCTGCATAGCAATACACTCCGACAAACACCCCAACTCCAACAGCTCTTTGGCGACACCATCTTCACCAAGATCGTCAGTTACACCTGTGGAGCCTGCGACGCACGCATGTCCGGCGCTATGGTGCCTGTCATGAGCAATTCTGGATCGGGTAACCAAGGTATCTCCTGCTCCGTACCTGTCTATCTCTATGCCAAGGAGAATAACTGCTCCCGAGAGCATACCCTGCGTGCATTGGCACTCTCCAACCTCACCGTCATCTACATCAAGCAATCCCTTGGTCGCCTCTCTGCCCTCTGCGGTTGCGTGGTTGCAGCTACCGGTTCGGCGGCAGGTATCACCTACCTCATGGGGGGTAACTACCTCGAGATTACCTACGCCATCAAGAACATGATTGCCAATATCTCAGGTATGATCTGCGACGGAGCCAAACCTGGTTGCGCACTCAAGGTGACCAGCGGCGTTTCTACCGCCATCTTCAGCGCCTATCTCGCTATGCAACACTCCTATGCTGACTCTACCGAAGGCATCGTAGAAGATGATATTGATCGCACTATACGCAATCTCACACGCATCGGACACGATGGCATGCAAGTGACCGATGACCTAATATTAGACATAATGACTCACAAACAATAATATGAATAAGTTCAAATCAATACAAGCTTACAGAGTAGGATGGTTACTTCCCTTAGTGGATTTTCTTATATTGTGTCCTACTCTGATTCGAATGAAGAAAAAAACGGCCAGTTCGCTTGAATTGCAGTATCATGGAGACCGCAAACTCATCGAAAAGGATATCAAGCATGGCGCTTTCTTTATGACCAACCACCGTGATATTTGTATGGATGCGGTTTGGTTGACATATTTGTTGCGCCTGCGTTATTTTATTCGTCCATACGTAGGAATTGGCAACAACCTCTTTGGCAAATGGTGGATCGAACACCTCGTTCGCTTTATGCGTGCCTTCGTGGTGATCCGCAATGGCGGTTTTCGTGAGCAGGTGGATAATGCCAAACTCCTCTCCGAGTATATCCACTACCTGCGCCAACGCCGCAAATCCATCTGGCTAGCGCAACGCGAAGGACGTGCCAAGGATGGCAATGATGTCACCCAACCGGGTGTGCTCAAGATGCTGACCATCGATTCTAATAATTTCTTCGAGGACATCAAACAACTCAATATATGCCCTGTCTGCATATCCTATGAGTACGATCCTTGCGACTACCTCAAGGCACGCGAGATGCAACTCAAACGAGACAAACCAAGTTGGAAAAAATCCCGCAAGGATGACCTTTTAGCGATGTCTGTGGGTATTCAGGGATATAAAGGTAAGATCGTTTACCGTCTTACGCCTTCCATCAATCATGAGATCGATGAGGCATTGGCTCAAAATCCCGAATTGCTCCAATTATCCCGCAACGAACAGATACAGTTCGTCTGCAATCTCATCGACCGCCATATCCATGCTGCTTATGAGATTTACGAGCGTGGTGAGCACTTTGATCGCTATATAGAGGGACAAATCGCCAAGATCAACCTCTCCAACAAAGACGAGGATTTCTTGCGTGAAAAACTCTACGAGATGTACAACAACCAAGTCAAAAACTACGAAAAAACCCAACTAGTATAACTAGCCCTACTAGCCCAACTAGCAAATAATTCAACGAATATATGATTACAATCGAACAACTCAAAGAACTACAACAACGTGCCGACAAACTCAAGCAATACCTCGCTATTGATGAGAAACGCATCCAACTAGAGGAGGAAGAGCTCCGCACCCAAGACCCAGGATTCTGGGAGGATGCCAAGGCGGCTGAGGCACAAATGCGCAAAGTGCGTGGCATCAAGAAATGGATCGAGGGCTACGAGGGCGTGCGTGCGGCTACCGAAGAACTACAATTGGCTTTTGATTACTACAAAGAGGAACTCGTGACCGAGGAGGAGGTAGATACTGCCTACGCACATGCTTCCAAAGAGGTCGAAGACCTCGAGATGAAGAATATGCTCTCCCACGAGGAAGACCAGATGCCTGCTGTGCTCAAGATCGTAGCGGGTGCAGGTGGTACCGAGGCACAAGACTGGGCAGAGCAACTCATGCGTCTCTACCAACGCTATTGCGAGAAGCACGACTATAAGGTCAGCATTGCCAACCTCCAGGAGGGTGATGAGGCGGGTATTAAGACCGTGACTTTCAATATCGAGGGCGATATGGCTTATGGTTATCTCAAGTCTGAGAACGGTGTCCATCGCCTCGTGCGCGTGAGTCCATATAATGCGCAAGGTAAGCGTATGACATCTTTTGCATCTGTGTTTGTGGTGCCTTTGATTGATGATACGATTGATATTCAGGTCGATCCATCTGCTATTTCATGGGATACTTTCCGTTCATCAGGTGCGGGTGGTCAGAACGTCAACAAGGTGGAGTCTGGTGTGCGTTTGCACTATAAGTTCATCAACCCGTTGACCAACCAACCGGATGAGATTGTTATTGAGAATACCGAGACTCGTGACCAGCCTAAGAACCGTGAGAACGCTTTGCGTCACTTGCGTAGTCAACTCTATGAGTTGGAGTTAGAGAAACGCCGTCAGGCTCAGGCTAAGGTTGAGGCGGGTAAGAAGAAGATCGAGTGGGGTAGTCAGATCCGTTCGTATGTCTTTGATGACCGTCGTGTCAAGGACCATCGTACCAACTATCAGACCAGCAATGTTAATGCGGTCATGGATGGTGACATCGATGACTTCATCAAAGCCTACCTCATGGAATTCCCAGATTAATTAGCCTGCTAACCCTACTAGTACAACTAGTACTACTAGTCAAACTAGCTCAACTAAATTTACTAGATATGAAAAAGATTCTCTTCATCGCCATCCTGTCTGCATTTGCACTCAGCGGCATGGCACAAACTGACACCCCAGTTGCTACCGATAGCATCGAGGGCTTTCAGTTCACTACCGTGGATAGCATCGCTATCACACCAGTCAAAAACCAAAATCGTAGTGGAACATGCTGGAGCTATTCCACCATCGGTTTCCTCGAGAGCGAACTCCTCCGTATGGGTAAAGGCGAGTGGGACCTCAGCGAGATGTTTGTCGTTCACCATACCATGCTTGATCGTGCCGAATACGTAGTAAGAATGTACGGAACAGCCCAATTCGCACCAGGCGGATCTGCCTATGATGTCATCTACTGCTTGAAGAACTATGGTCTTGTTCCTCAATTAGTTATGCCAGGTATTAAGTACGGTAGTACCCCTGCTGATACCCTCCCTGTTCACACCGAACTCGATGCTGTGGCAGGTGGCGTGGTCAAAGCCGTTACCAATAGCGGTTTGAAGAAACTCACACCGGTTTGGAAACAAGCCCTTTCTGCAGTTTATGACACTTATCTTGGTGCCTGCCCTGAGACTTTCACCTACGAGGGTAAGGAGTACACTCCTAAGACTTTCGCTCAGATGTTAGGTCTCAATGCCGACGACTATGTGAGCATCACCAGTTATACCCACCACCCATACTATACCACTTTCGCTTTGGAGGTACCTGACAACTGGCGTATGGATCAGATGTACAACGTACCTATGGAAGAGATGATGGCTATCATCGACAACGCACTAGCCAAAGGCTATACCTTGGCATGGGGTGCGGATGTGAGCGAGATCTGCTTTACCCGCAAGGGACTCGGCGTAGTGCCTAACGAGGAGGAAGCGGCAGACCTCACAGGTAGCGATATGGCTCGTTGGTTGGGCTTGTCTGCGACCGATAAACGCGAAGAGTTGACCAAGAAACCTCTCCCAGAGAAAACCATCACTCAACAGATGCGCCAAGAGGCATACGATAGTTGGGAGAACACCGACGACCACGGTATGCAGATTTTCGGTACTGCCAAAGACCAAAACGGCAAACGCTACTATATGGTCAAGAACTCTTGGGGCACACAAAAGAGCGAATACAAAGGCATTTGGTATGTTTCTGAGGCGTATATGCAATATAAGACCAACGACGTCCTCGTTCACAAAGATGCTATCCCAACCGCCATCCGCAAGAAACTAGGCATTAAGTAATCGGTGAATATCGGTGAATATCGGTGAATGTCGGTTAGTATCGGTGAATATCGGTTCACCGCGAAGCCTTCACCCTTTCACCCTTTCACCGCGAAGCCTTAACCGCTCCGCCCGTATGTTATACAACATAAATTGCACTATGCATTTGCATATGTGCGATTTTTTTTATATCTTTGCAGCATAAAATTTAACCTTTATAAAAAATATTAACTACTAATTGTTAATTATTCACTACAATGAAGCGACTCCTTTTAGGCGATGAAGCCATTGCGCAAGGCGCTATTGATGCTGGACTGAGCGGTGTGTATGCTTATCCTGGCACACCATCTACTGAGATTACCGAATACATACAACTGAGTGAGAGTCGAAAGTTGAAAGTTGAAAGTTCAGAGGCGAAAATCTTCTGCCAATGGGCAACCAACGAGAAGACGGCCATGGAGGCGGCTCTCGGTATGTCCTATATGGGCAAACGTGCCCTCGTGTGTATGAAACATGTGGGTATGAATGTGTGCGCCGATGCCTTTATGAATGCCGCTATCACAGGCGTTAATGGTGGACTTGTGGTCCTTGCGGCAGACGATCCATCCATGCACTCTTCTCAAAACGAACAAGACTCTCGTTTCTATGCTAAGTTCGCCATGATCCCATGCCTCGAACCTAGCAACCAACAAGAGGCTTACGATATGATGCACTATGCTTTTGACCTCTCCGAGGCACTCAAGACTCCTATCCTCATGCGTGTTACTACCCGCATGGCGCACTCTCGTGCGGTAGTGGAACTCATCGATACCCCTCGTGAGCAAAATACGGTCTCTGCTCCAGAGAATGTACAACATTTCATTCTCCTACCTGCCTTCGCACGTAAGAACTACGCCGAACTCGTTGAGGCACAAGACGATTTCATCAGCACCAGCGAGGAGTCTCACTTCAATTCTTATACCCGAGGCTCCAACCCTAAGAAAGCCATCCTCACTACCGGTATTGCATACAACTACCTCATGGAGACTATATCAGGACACCAGACTCCAGAATCTGGAATAGAAGCGTCCATCCTTAAAGTCACCCAATATCCTTTGCCTAAAGCGCTTATTGATCAGATGGTTGCTGATGGTGCAGAGGAGGTTCTTGTCATGGAAGAGGGCCAACCAGTAGTCGAAGAGTTGCTTCGTGGTATGGTTCCTTCCTCTGTGGTGGTCAAAGGTCGTCTCACAGGCGATCTCCCTCGCATGGGCGAACTCTCTCCTGACTGCGTACGAGAGGCTTTGTTACCATCGCCAATAGCCAATAGCCCATTGCCAATACCTGAAATAGTCGTTGGTCGTCCACCTGCCTTGTGCCAAGGTTGTGGCCATAGGGATATGTATGCGGCGCTCAACGAGGTGGCTGCTGAACATGCGGATTCCCGTATTTTCGGCGATATCGGTTGTTATACTTTGGGTGCTTTGGCACCATTCAATGCCATCCACGCTTGCGTGGAGATGGGTGCTAGTATCACCATGGCCAAGGGTGCGGCGGATGCAGGACAATTCCCATCGTTTGCCGTGATAGGCGACTCAACCTTTACACACTCGGGTATGACAGGATTGTTGGACTGCGTCAACTGCAAGTCCAATGTAGTGGTATTGATTTCCGATAACCTCACCACGGGTATGACTGGCGGACAAGACTCTGCGGGTACAGGTCGTTTGGAGGCCATTTGTCTTGGGTTGGGCGTAGAGCCAGAGCATGTGCGCGTGGTAGTGCCATTGCCCAAAAACATGGAGGAGATCAAGCAGGTGCTCCGCGAGGAGGTAGCATACAACGGCACTTCTGTTGTCATCGCTCGTCGCGAATGCATCCAAACCCTCAAACGCCACCTCAAAGCCAAGAAATAGTTGAAAGTTTATAGTTTAATGTTTAATGACAAAGAATCAATGAAACGCGATATTATACTAGCTGGCGTAGGAGGCCAAGGTATCCTCTCTATTGCCACCGTGATAGGCGATGCCGCCCTCAACGAAGGTCTTTATCTCAAGCAAGCCGAAGTGCATGGCATGAGCCAACGAGGAGGCGATGTACAATCCAACCTCCGTTTGTCTTCTGATCCTATTTATTCGGATCTCATCCCTAAGGGTGGGGCAGATATCATCATCTCCCTCGAACCTATGGAAGCGCTTCGTTACTTGCCATATCTCAAACCAGATGGTTGGATTGTTACCAGCAGTAAACCTTTTGTGAATATTCCTAATTACCCTGATTTAGAGGAAGTTCTCTCGCATATCAAGGCTTTGGATCACCATGTGTTGGTAGATGTGGAGGCTTTGGCGAAGGAGGCTGGTGCGCCAGCGCAGGCGGCTAACATGGTGCTTTTGGGCGCAGCTATTCCGATGTTAGGCATGGATTATGACAAGTTCGTGGACGGTGTCCGTCGTATTTTCGCCCGCAAAGGCGATGCGGTAGTCTCCACCAACCTCTCAGCCATCGCCGCCGGCTACCAAGCCTCTCGTGAGTTATAGGTCCCACAGATCTCACTGATTTACACTAATAAAAGATAGATGTTTATCCGTGCCATCCATGGGCACAAAAGAAGAAACTTATGATTGAAGATGAAATAACTTACCAAATAAGAGGTGCCATATACGATACATATAACACCCTAGGTCCAGGTTTGTTAGAGTCTGTATATGAAGAAGTTTTAATCTATTATCTTTCTAAAAGAGGACTTTTTGTAGAAAGACAGGTGGAAGTACCTATTGAGGTGGACGATTTTATTTTGACTAACCCTTTAAGGTTAGATTTACTTGTAGAAAAAACTGTTATTGTTGAAATCAAATCGGTAGAACAGATGCGCGATTTGTTTCATAAACAGATCTTAACGTATTTGAAATTAAGCAAACTACATCGGGGTATATTGGTTAATTTCAATACTGATGATATTAGACATTCTATTTGGAGTAAAGTAAATGGGTTTTTAGAATAATGCTTATATTTCCCACAGATCTCACGGATCTCACGGATGTCCACGGATACTAGATACCTCAGTGTAAATCAGTGTTATCAGTGGGAATAAAAAAAAGTAAAAATTAGTGTTTATCCGTGCTATCCGTGGGCACAAAAAAAAGAATCAATAGTTACTTCTCCGTGTAATCAGTGGGAATACAAAAAAATAAAAATTAGTGTTTATCCGTGCTATCCGTGGGCACAAAAAAAAAAGAATCATATGTCTTTTCCTTTGAATAAACAACTCGTAGATCAAACCTGTATCGATTTTGGTCTGCGCAACGCCAAAGAACTTGGCGCTTCCTCTATCCGCCAACTCGTTGGCGTAGTCAAGGACATCGAACGTGCCACTGGCGTGGAGTTCATCCATATGGAGCTCGGCGAACCGGGCTTACCTGCCGAGCAGATCGGTATAGCAGCCGAGCACAAAGCCCTCAAGGCGGGCTATGGCGCCAAGTACCCTCTCATTACGGGTATCACCGAGGTCAAACACTGGGGTAGCGAGTTCGTTCGTGCGTTTATGAACCTCGATATCCCTACTGAGTGCATTGTCCCTACCGTAGGTAGCATGCAGGCGGCTTTCGCCATCAATATGCTCGTGTCACAACTCGACGAGAAGCGCGATACCATCCTCTTCCTCGACCCTTGTTTCCCCGTTCAGAAACAACAATGCAAGGTCATTGGCGTGCGTGTCGATGCGTTTGATGTGGCAGATTTCCGTGGCGAAGCCTTGGCTGAGGAATTGGAGCGCCACTTCAAGTCGGGTCGTATTGCGGCTATGCTTTTCTCCAATCCCAACAACCCATCTTGGATGTGCCTCACCGAACGCGAACTGGAGATCATCGGCCGTCTAGCATCTCTCTATAACGTGCTGGTTATAGAGGACTTAGCCTACCTCAATATGGACTTCCGCGATGCGGAACGTGGTATGCCTTATGAGCCACCCTACCAACCTACGGTGGGCAAATATACCAACAACTGCCTCCACATGATCTCTTGCTCCAAGATGTTCTCTTATGCGGGTCAGCGGGCAGCCATCATGGCCATCAACCCCTATCTAGCACACCGTAAATTCCCGAGCTTAGCCTCACGATACGAGAACGATGGCGAGTTTCTACGGAACTTGATCTACAATGTCCTATATAGCTTGTCTTCGGGTGTAACGCATAGTGTGCAGTTTGCTATGGCGGCTATGTTCAAGGCGGCTTGCCAGGGTAAGATTGATTTTGTGACCACTACCCGCGAGTATGCTCGTAGGGCAAAGTTAGTGAAGGAGATTATGCTCCGCAACGGTTTCCATATCGTTTACGATAAGGATGCGGATGATGAGGAGGTAGGTGATGGCTTCTTCTTTACGTTTGGCTATAAGGATTGGACGGGTGAGAAGATGGTCAATAAGATCATTTATTATGGTATTTCTGCTATCTCTTTGGCCAGCACGGGTGCTAAGAGAGAGGGTATGCGAGCTTGTGTGAGTTGCATCAAGGACGACCAGTTGGCAGAACTCGACCGCCGTCTAGCATTGTTCAACCGCGACTTCTGCGACAAGTAATTTCAGCCTATTCCCCATAGCGCCTCTGGCGCGTCCCATAGGCGGAACGCCGTCCTATATCCTAAAAAATAGAGTGTACTCATTGCAAGTACACTCTATTTTTTCTCTTTTACCTTGCCTTATTCCACCGAGAGAAGACCGAGAGACGACCGAGAGAGCTCCGCATCAACTCCTCGTGACAAAAAGTGCATTTTCTTAATATAGCCTTCCTAAAAAGGTTGACTAAAGTCCTAAAAAAGTTTCCTTCTTTCCTAAAACAGTTGACCTCGTGCACTTCGTTCGCATTCTTGCGGATGCTATTTACGGACTCCTCTTTGTTCATTACTCCCAAATCCCATTCGGGCAAATCTTGCCTTTATGTTGAAAATGCACAAAAGAGTGCATTTTTTCTTGCCCAATTCAAAATAAATTTGTACCTTTGCAGCCACAAATACCTTAAACTTTTTATCATATGCGTTACTTAATACCCATTGAACTATGGATAAACTCTGTGGATGATGAACTCTTATGGGAGGGATAATTCTATTATGCCATTTCTGAAAGGAGAATTACAGAAATTGTCAATTTCACTCTTAACTGTGAGAATAAGGAAGGTTTATTTGAGAACATGCCCAAAAGGATATTGGAAAGCATCTCAAAGAAGGCAGATAATATGTCTCGCAAAATCATATTAGATGAAAAGATTCCTGTAACAAATTATCAAATCTCATTATCGAAGTATCTGCCTATAGGTATTCTGCTTCTATTCCCTGAAATCGTTTTGAATGAATTGAATTTAGAAGGTCTATTTGATGCTTATGAAGTAAGGTCTATTGATGAGTTATGGAACATAGAAGACTTAAAGCCTCTACTCTGTGAATAGAAATAATATTATACAAATCACATAACGATAGACCCCGCCTTAATTGCTACATAGAACAAGAAGGAAGCGTACTGCAGAATAGGTTTGTAGAAATATTGCGATTTCATAGTAGAAGAATACAACTAATTGAGAATATAAAACTACAAAAAGAAAGAGTAAGATAATTCATTTTAATGGACTCACTCTTCCAATATTAATAATATGTTATACACAGCTGTTATAAATGGAATAAATTATCGATTAAATAGCAGTAAATTAACCGCTACAGTTTGGTCATCCTCCCAATATCGGTATGAAGGGGATATAGAAATACCATCTCATCTATCTCATAAAGGAAAAAACTACACAGTAACTTCGATTTATGGGTACCAAGGAAACTTAGGGAATCAGAATCGTGGTGCATTTTGTGGTTGCAAATCCCTCAAATCGGTTGTTATTCCAAATACAATAAAAACCATTGGCGATTGTGCATTTTGGAACTGCCAATCGCTTGTGTCGATTTCTTTTCCTAATGGCTTAGAAGAAATTGGGAATGCCGCTTTTGAATATTGTCATAATCTTACTGATATATCTTTCCCTAAAGGTATCAGGAACATAGGTTGGGACGCATTTGGCGATACCAAGTGGTTGGAAAAGCAACCAGACGGATTGATATATATTGGAGATATCTTATATGTCTATAAACGTTATAATGAAGCACCTATGGATATTTCTGTAGAAATAAAGCATGGTACAACAAGAATTGTTGGAGGGGCTTTTCAGGGTATGAATGGACTTAAATCTATACTTATACCTAATACGGTTAAATATATAGGAAATCGCGTATTTGAATCTTGTTCGTCCTTAACATCCATAGATATCCCTAATAGTGTTATAGAGATTGGTGATATGGCATTTGCAGATTGCTCATCATTAATTTCTATTAATATACCAAATAGTGTTAATAAAATTGGAGCTGGTGCATTTTATGGTTGTTCTTCTCTAAAATCAGCTATTTTATCAGAAAATATAACTTCACTTTTGACTACCGTAGGTAATTGTGAGGATGGTTCCCAATCTTTTTTTGAACATTGTTCATCATTAACTACAATATCAATTCCTGCCAAGATTGAAGAAATAGGTATAGGGATATTTAATGGTTGCAAATCATTGGAGTCTATCATAGTTCACCCTAATAATAAAGTTTATGATAGTCGTGCTAATTGTAATGCAATAATAGAAAAACGAACCAATACACTTGTTGCAGGATGTAAAAGTACAATTATTCCTAACAATATTAAAGCTATTGGAAGCTTCGCATTTGGATATTGTAGCTCCCTAAAGTCAATTACAATTCCCGATAGTGTAAACATCATAGAAACAGGTGCCTTTTATGATTGTTTGTCACTTTCTTCTATTTTTCTTTCAAATGGTATAACTACTATTGAAGAAGATGCCTTCCCTTATAACGATTCTCTCGAAATATGTATACCAAAAGGACAAAAGGCCCTATTTATACAAATGGGACTACAGGAGTTCAAGGATTTATTAGTAGAGCGAGATAATGAGGAATTTACTATTCTGCTCAATTTAGCTAAAGCTTACGAAAAGGGGGTTGGAGTAATTCAAAACATTGCTCAATCAGCTCTCTACTATACACAAGCTGCAGAAAAAGGCAGTACAGAGGCTGCCTATCAATTAGCCGAATGGTATGCCATAGGCGAAAATCTCGCAAAAGATATTCACAAAGCTCTGCAATACTACCAACTAGCCGCTAAATTATCATATAAAGATGCTCAATTAAAGGCTGAACAAATACAATTTGAAATTGAGGCAGAACATCAACGCTACAATGAGCAAATGGCAGCATTCATGAATGAACAAATAATGTCCTATGCACAACAAACTATTTCTCAAGAAGGTCAACCCACTTACCTCTTTTTCGACACAGAATGCAACGGACTGCCACAATTCTATGACGTAGATGTACATATGACGAACAACTGGCCAAACGTCATCCAACTAGCATGGATTGTTACCGATGAGCAAGGCAATGTGCTTAAGCGCAAAAGCCATATCATTACTCCTAACGGTTTTGAGATTAATGATAATGTTGCTAATCTCACAGGCATTACAACAACTAGAGCTATGCGTGAAGGTATCGAACTTACTACAGCATTATCCGATTTTATGTCTGATGTAAATAATGCCCAGTTGCTCATCGGACACAATATTGATTTTGATATGAAAGTCGTTGGCTGCGAATTGTATCGCAATGATATGGATTATGAAAATCTGTTGAGCAAAAAAACATTGTGCACTATGAAACGTAGCACATATTTCTGTGCAATTCCAAGTTCGAATAGTCGGTATAATGATTATAAATGGCCAAGACTAGAGGAACTTTATCACAAACTATTTGGGTGCTCTTTCTCAGGTGCTCACGATGCGTTAGCCGATGTCAAAGCAACTATGAAATGCTACTTTGAGTTAAAAATGAAAGGTATATTGTAATCTAAGGAAAAAGATCATTGGCTATTTCTCATATATCAAAAAGTTTCTCATAAAATAACAAATACCGAATAAGTAATTAATCATTCTATGAAAAAAGAACATTATGAAGCTTTAAGACCAATGTCATCTGAAGCAGAAATATGGGCATATGCGGAGAAATATTGGGATGAGATATTTCCTGAAGTACCACGCGAACAATGGGAGGCCTATTGTGCAGTAAAAGATGAAGTAACAGAACGGGCAAGAGAAGATGTACGAGAAAGATGGGGCATTGAAAATGATAAATGGCCTTTGGGATCTTGTCACTTCATCTGGGGACGAATGCAGCAAATCTTTAAGGATGAATATGGAATAGATTGGAAGTCCCCCGCTGAATGTGAATTAGATCTCCACTATGATTAATCATAGATAAAAAACATTCTATAATATCGGAAACTAATAAAACGATAAAAAAATATGAAACTATCTCTAAAAAACTCATCCCTTTTCGCTGCGGTGGCAATGTCCATCTTCAGTGCGTTTGTAATTATTGCACAAACACCATTGTATCAGAATGTGATATTGTCTGTGGATAAGTATTTTGTGCTATCATGCGTGTGCTCCTCTATATTACTTGTTAGCATGTTGGTACTCGGCGTCTCAATCTTTATCAATCGTAAACAAATTCCAGTATTATCCAAGTCACTGCAATGGCAAGCTAGAGTGATTGCTATTGTATTGTGCATCGTATTATTTTGCAATATCTTTGGAATAGCCTCTGTGAAAACATATCATATGCTTTACTTCTGGTGGTCTGGTTTTGAATGGCTACGCTATGTGATGCTTTTCCTTGTAACTGCATGGTTGTGGCAATTTGCTTATATCAAACCTGAGGAGTACCTTTTTACGAAACCATTAGGCAAATGCGGTTTGGCTGTAAGTATCGGTGTAGGTGTCGTTCTATTGTTGATGTTTACATCCTTAGTGCAAGTTCTATTCACAGGTCATGTGGCAGGTTTTCGAACCAATGTATTAGTTAGTTGGTTAAAACCCATCTCTGCATTATTATTTTTCGCTGCATATCTATACGAATGTCGTAAATACAAGAAAACGGAATAAGATAAACACCTATATCCGTCCTATTAGATAACCAATTTCTTATTATTCTTCGGCACAACTTTCGGCACGCGAAAACCTTTTTCTAAAAAACACTACAAGCGGGAAGTGATTGATAATGTCACTTCCTGCTTGTTTTTTAGTAGACGATTCCGCTACTCTTGCGCTACCTTTGCGTAAGGGTAGTTTGTTAATGGATAGTTAACCTATAGTTAAGAAAACGACATGTGGCAGGAAATGATGAAAAGCAAGTGCGGTTATTGCGGTTTTAGCGGTTATCAAGGATTTGAAAACCGCAATA